>JAAXXY010000003.1 GCA_013334225.1 Chlorobiaceae bacterium | reverse complement strand
GAAACCTTTGCCTGTACAACGATTCCGAGGGGGCTACCCTCATCTCTTTCGCAGCTTCGCGCTAAATATCGTTAGCGCTCGTGGCGCAATCAGTCCTCAGCACTCAGTCCTCCCAATCCCCATTACCCAATCAGCCCCTCAGAACTTGAGCATCGCTCCGAGATGGAATGAAGCCGGTGAACTGGTCAGACGAAGGTCGTTACCGTCTCCATACGTCTCCCTGTCGCTGTACCATACCTTCTCAAATCTTGCCGCGAGTGTAAGCTTTTTCCATGGCTTCAACGCGGCCAGCAGAATAAGTGCTCTTCCTCTGCCGTTGTACATGCCCATATTGAACGACAGCGGCAGGTCATCCTCGTATACATAGACAGCGGCGTCATAATCCTCGACGTTGAACACGGTAAAGCGGGCTTTCATGTCCATGATCCCCCTTTTAAAAGCTGCCTGAGCATAGATCAGTTTTCCGTAAAATTCCTGATCCCCTGCAAGATATTTTCTGACAGCTCTTTTTATTTCCCCGAACGCTCTCAGATGAAGATATCGGGAGATATCGATATCACAATCCAGCCGGCATCGATCGGTAATTTTCGGAAGGGCTGTCCATAATGGATATTTCGTTGTTCCCTGATTTTTCTGCTCCTCCTTGTATTTATGCTGCACCTGCAAATCCCAGGCCACTTTGCGGGAGGGTTTCCATGTAAGAAAAATTCTCGAATCATGCCCGGCCGAAGAGAACTGACAGTGATCATCGAGCACCGGAAAGCTGAACCAGTCGTAATAACCGCCTATCGAAAGGTTTTCAGCCAGCCTGACATTCAATCCGGCATACACTCCTTTTTCATTGTCCGCATGATCGCCTCTTTCTGCGAATGCGGATGCGAAGGGTGAATAGTAGCCTGTACCATAATCCCTGAGAGCGACCAGGGTTTTAACACCATGCATCACTTCATAGTCGGCACCGATTTCCCATGACCGGTCAGATCCGGGTTTGTCATTCCACGCCGCTTCGCCGAAAATGCCGAGTTTTCCTATGGAAAGATCTGCTTCAACTCCGCCAAGGGAGGCTGATGAATCGATACCTCCAAGAAATTTCAGTGCTGTTCCGTAATCGTAGTGAAGCCAGGTCCCCCCTATTTTTCCGTTTATCGATGATGACTCAAGATTGTAGAGCAGATTGCATCCGTAAACTTTCTCAGTCACATTATCCTTTCTGTTCCTTTCCGTCAGGGTCCGATGATATCCCGATTCATCGAAACTGGTTATGATGCCGCTGGTTTTATTGATTATCGCATCGACGAGGTTCGCCGAACAGAACGCCGTCAATGCAAACGGCTTCAATTCTATCGCAGCTGCAGCACCCTGGAAAAAACCATACTCCGAACTCGATGCATAAGCAGAGAGACGTTTCGAGGAAAGCCTGATATTGCCGGAGAGGTCTGAACCACAGGTATAATAACGTCCCTGGCCGATAATCAGACCTTGACCGAAGTTCAACTCGTAATTGCCGGCAACAAGGTTTTTAACGATTCCGAGATCGGTAGCGCTCACGCTCATCGAGATGAAATCGGAAAATTCGGGTTCTCCAATATCTTTTTCATCGACAATACTGAGCTTCCAGTTTGAAAAGGCAAGCTGCAGACGGTTATATGTCTTATAATTATCCCCGGCATAATTTCCGCTGACAATGCCTTTCCGTGGTGGTGTTTCCCACAGAACCCTGCTGTAGAGGCTCCCGCTGAATTCATCGAGGGATTTCGCTTCACGAACATCCGGTTCCGCAGCGAAGCTTATATATGGCGCTATACTCTCGGCTTTTCGCCGGCCTATGATTTCGGCAAGCTGGTCAATTGAATCGATCGTTCGCTTTTTTCTTCTGCTGACCAACTCATAAATATCACTGCTGCCAAGCCACGGCAACAGTCGCAATTCATCAGGATCGGCACTGTTGATCCTGAGCGGCTTCTGTTTCAATTCTTCCAGATCCTCGAAGAGCTTGTCGACGTTCCCTGTTATCTCGCCTTTGTCAACAAGTTCCTCGATCGATTCCCCGGCTGAAGATAATACAGGGCAAACAGATACTGCGGGAACAAAAAAAACAAACGTCATGGCCGCTCTCATGGCATGACGTTTCAGAAAATACAGAGGATGATCCATGGCCGTGATGGTTTTTTGTTGGCAAAAAACCGGATCAGGGCTCAGGAGTTTTCTACGAGTTTATAGAGTTCCCTTACTTCGTTACGGCTAAGATACCGCCATTCGCCCCGCCGGAGTTCTCCAGCCTGAAGACCTGCATAAGCAACCCTTTCAAGCCTTTTTACGGTGAAACCGAGGGTTTCGAACATTCTCCTTACCTGGTGATTTTTACCTTCATGAATGCTCAGCAGCACCTGCATGCCGTCGTCAAGGATTTTTGCCCTGCAGGGACTGACTTTTTCCCCGGTGTCTTTCAAACGCATTCCACCTGTCAATTGCTGCAGATGTTTTTGCGTAAATTTTTCGTCAAGCAAAGCAATATACTCTTTTTTTACATTTGATGAAGGATGGGTAAGTTTATTCGCAAGAATTCCGTCATTGGTCAGCAGAAGAACTCCGGTTGTTTTTCTGTCCAGCCTGCCGACCGAAAAAACCCTCTCTTCGGTTTCGATGCAATCGAGCACCGTTTCACGGTTCCTTTCATCACTGCTGGTAGTGATGACATTTCTCGGTTTGTTGAGCAGAATGTAGACTTTCCGTTTTTCAGGACGCGCAAACTCCTTGCCGTCGACGATAACTTCGTCATGGGCAGGATCGATTTTAAAACCGGGAGTGGTTATCACCTTGCCGTTCACCATCACCCTTCCCTGAAGGACAAGCTCGTCGGCCGCCCTCCGTGAGGCTATGCCGCACAATGCAAGGAAACGGTTGATCCTTACCTGGTCATTTTTATCGGTGCTTTTCATTGATTATTGCTTCGGCAATTAAAAGTATCATTTGTATATGGCCACTCTGTTCCGTTCCCTGTCAAGCCGAGTCCGGTGCAACCGGGCGAAGGATCCATAACTTATTTTTCTGTAGAAAGATGGATTCTTCATTCCGCTACGCTTTATTCAGAATGACAGTTAATTTTCCTATCTCTCTTTGAGACCTGTTGTTTCAGGAGTAATACGATTGCTGACATTGCTTAGAATAGCAGTTGCGGCCCGGTGTCCTGAGAGGAAGTGGCTGGTTTATCTTCCTGCTCCTGCATGATCTCCTTTATCTCGCGAAGTTTCGGAAGATCCTTCAGGGAGGTCAGATGGAAAAGGTCGAGGAAATCCTTTGTCGTGCTATACTGAAGAGGCTTGCCCGGAGAATCCGCTCTTCCGCACACTTCGATGAAACCGCGGTTGAGAAGTTTTTCGAGGGCGTATTCAGGGCTCACACCCCGGATCTGCTGGATTTCGCCTCTTGTAACCGGCTGATTGTATGCGACGACAGACAGTACTTCAAGAACCGAACGGGAGAGCCTTCTCCGTATTTTCGGAGCCAGAAGTTTTTTCAGGAGATCGGCGAACTCGGGACAGGAAAGAAACCGGTACCCTTCCGCAATACGATGAATACGGAAGCTTCTTCCTGTCTCCTCATATTCGGCGTTCAGCTTTTCAACAATCTCGTGCAGCTCTCCGGAATCGAGATCCCTGCCTGTAACCTGCCTGATGGTCTGGAGAGTCACCGCTTCCTCGGAAGCAAAAATGATCGCCTCGATCTGATGCGGCAAAGGTAAATCTTCCTTCGGCACGTTTTCCGCCAGGTTTTCGGGTGATTGCACTACTTTTTGCGGGCAGTCGAATAATTATGGTCGATGCAGATGCCTGGCTCATAATGGTACCACAGCTTCTGGCAGGGAAAGTTGCACTCGTAAAAAGCCTTGCCGATAATCACGGAATCGACACCAAACGGTCTCAGGGATTCCAGTTTCATGAGATCTTCGAAACTGGTGACACCTCCGGACGCGGTAACTTTCATACGTGCTTTTTCCGCAAATTTTTTTGTGCTCTCATAGCCGATACCCTGAAGCATTCCATCCCGGCTGATGTCGGTATAAACAATACGTTCCACCCCCATTTCCTTCATCTGCAGGGCAAGATCGTAATCTTTCATACCGCTGCTTTCAGTCCATCCCTTGATTTTCGGAACACCGTTTTCGGCATCGATTCCGACCACGATCTGGGATGACCGGTATATCTTCAGGACTTCTTCAACAAGTTTCGGGTTCGTGACGGCAGCCGAACCGATAACGACACGCCCTACGCCGATATCGAGGTAGCGTTTCACGGCATCTGCTGTACGGATACCTCCTCCGACCTGTACCGGAATATCGAGTTCATCGACAATACCCCTGATTTTATCGAAATTCACCATCTCCCCTGTCAGGGCGGCATCGAGATCGACTATATGGAGCATCTTGGCATTCTGTTTGCGCCAGATAATCGCCATGTCCCGGGGATTGTCGAGATATATTTTCTCCTGGGAGAAATCTCCACGGGTCAGCCTTACGCACTTCCCGTCCTTTATATCTATAGCTGGAATAATCAACATATGGAATAACAGAAAAACGTTTTCAGCACCCTGCAAAATTTTTCAGGACCTGCAATCCTGCGTCCGAACTCTTCTCAGGGTGAAACTGCACAGCAAAAATACCATTTTTTTCAATGGCTGAACAAAAGTTTTTTCCTGCAAAACGGGTGGTTGCAGCAATGTAATCCGGTGAATCCGGTAAACAGTAGTATGAATGCACGAAATAGAAAAAGGAATGATCAGGAACCCCTCTGAAAAGCACACTCTCTTTCTGCTGGTCGACAGAGTTCCAGCCTATCTGGGGAATTTTAACGGTTTCGCTCCTGAAACGGAGCACTTTTCCGGGTATAAGGTTCAAACCTTTGTTATCACCCATTTCCTCGCTTTCAGTCAGAAGCAGCTGCATACCGAGGCAGATCCCGAAAAGTTGTCCGCCTTTATCGATAAACTCGAGCAACGCTTCGGAAAAGCCGGATGCATTGAGGGAAGCAATCGCCTGTCCGAAAGCTCCCACACCGGGAAGCAATACTTTGCCATGTCCTGTAAGTTTCGATGGATCGCTGCTGACAACAGTCCTGATCCCAAGATATTCAAATGCCTTGACAACCGAACGAAGATTTCCGGCACCGTAATCAGCAATAAAAACCATGAAAAATTATTTTAAAATGCATGTAATGTTCCGCAAAACATTACGGAAAGTTCGATTCCCGGTTTTCAAATGTTTTTTTTTATTGAAATAAAATAGCTATCATAAATACTTTTTAGCCTTACCTGAAACCGGCAGATCTCCATTATCATACGAAAACGAAGAACCAATGTATAAAATTGTTTCTGCAATTTTTTTAGCTGAAAATATCAAAAAAATTGAAATAGAGGCCCCGAGGATCGCAAAAAAAAGAAAGGCCGGTCAGTTTGTCATGATAAGGGTCAACGAAAACGGGGAACGGGTACCGCTCACCATAGCCGGTTCCGATCCTGAAAAAGGGACCATTTCCATCATTGTACAGGGAATGGGAAAAACGACAAGAGAGCTGAACAGCAAAGACGCCGGCGATACGATCAGCGATATTGTAGGCCCGCTCGGAACTCCTTCACACATCGAAAACTTCGGCACAGCTGTCAGTATCGGCGGTGGCGTCGGTACGGCTATCGCATACCCGACTGCCGTGGCACTGAAGGAAGCCGGCAATTATGTCATTACCATCAACGGAGCCAGGACAAAAGACCTCGTGATACTTGAAAACGAGATGAAAGCCGTCAGCAATGAAGCTTATATCACAACTGATGACGGATCATACGGATTTCACGGGTTCGTGACTCAGAAGCTGCAGGAGCTGATAGATTCCGGAAAAAAGATCGATTTCGTGCTCGCTATCGGTCCTATCCCCATGATGAAAGCTGTTGCTGAAGTCACCCGTCCTTATGGCATCAGGACTGTGGTCAGCCTTAACCCTATCATGATAGACGGCACCGGAATGTGCGGCGGATGCAGGGTCACTGTTGGCGGAGAAACCAGATTCGCCTGTGTCGACGGACCTGAGTTCGATGCCCATCAGGTCGACTTCAGGAACCTTTCGGACAGAAACAAGCTTTACCTGACTGAAGAAAAGCAGTCGAGCGAAACATTTTCGCACCGTTGCCGGCTTGGCGACAGGAGTTGATACCGGATTTCGGGCACCGGGCCATCAGGTTAACTGCCGGACCATTTCTCTCCTGATGGCTTTTTTGCAGGAACAAACACTTTTCAAGTACAACAGCATATGAGCGAAAAAAAAATCACGGCCAAAGAACGCCTTGCCATACCCCGTCAGGAAATGCCTGCCCAGAACCCGGCGGAGCGTATTCACAACTTCAATGAAGTTCATCTCGGATATTCGCCTGAAACTGCGCAGTTGGAAGCGATGCGCTGTATTCAGTGCAAAGACCCTGTCTGTATCAAGGGATGTCCGGTCAACATCAAGATCGACCAGTTCATCAAGCTGATCGCTGAAGGCGATTTCCTCGGCGCTGCCCGAAAAATCAAGGAAGACAATGTGCTTCCCGCAATATGCGGCAGGGTCTGTCCCCAGGAAGACCAGTGTGAAAAGACATGCGTTCTCACCAAAAAATACACGCCGGTCGCTATCGGCAACCTCGAGCGGTTTGCCGCGGATTACGAACGCGAAACCGGCAATGTCGAACTGCCGCTGGTCAAACCCTCAACAGGAAAGAAAGTTGCCGTGATCGGCAGCGGACCGGCAGGACTGAGCTGCGCAAACGACCTGATCCAGCTGGGCCATGCGGTCACGGTTTTCGAGGCATTGCACGAGCTCGGCGGCGTTCTCATGTACGGCATTCCGGAGTTCCGGCTTCCAAAGGAAATTGTCAGGGCCGAACTCGAAGGGCTGAAAAAACTGGGTGTACAGTTTGTCACCAATTCCGTTGTAGGCCGATCGGTAACAGTAGACGAACTTTTTGAAGAAGAGGATTTCGATGCCGTTTTCATCGGCGTTGGTGCAGGTCTGCCATGGTTCATGGGCATTGCGGGTGAAAACCTCCTCGGGGTTTACTCAGCGAATGAGTTCCTGACAAGGGTCAACCTGATGAAATCATATGACTTCCCCGTGCATGACACGCCGGTATTCAACTGCAAGGGAAAGAACGTTGCAGTTTTCGGCGGTGGAAACACGGCAATGGATGCGGTACGCACGGCAAAAAGGCTTGGCGCTGAACATGCCTATATCGTTTACCGCAGATCGTTAGCTGAAATGCCTGCCAGGGAGGAAGAAATCCACCATGCACAGAAGGAAGGAATCGAGTTCATGCTCCTCATGAACCCGGTCGAGTTCATCGGAAACGATCAGCAGTGGCTCACCGGCGTGAAGCTCCTGAGGATGGAACTTGGCGAACCCGACGATTCAGGACGGCGCAAACCTGTTCCGGTACCCGGCTCGGAGTTCATTCTGCCGATCGACATGGCAGTCATCTCGATCGGTAACGGTTCCAACCCGCTCATCAAGCAGACAACCCCGGATATCGAGGTCAGCAGGAAAGATACAATCGTTGTCGATATCAATACCATGGCAACGTCCAAGGAGAACGTCTATGCAGGAGGCGATATCGTTACCGGCGGAGCGACGGTCATTCTTGCAATGGGTGCCGGCCGGACCGCAGCAAAAGCAATCCATGAGAAACTGATGGGTAAATCTCACGGTTTCGAGGAGTGGTAACAGTCAAACCGTGACATTCAGGAGATTGATGGATTTTTTCGGTATTGAAGGGCGAGCCGGTTTTCGCCCTTTTCTTTATTTATTATCATGCATACAGCATCATGAGCGACCTTTACCGTTTCGGCGTTTCTCTTGAAAAACAGCTGATCGAGGCTTTTGATCGGCACATCAATGCCCAGCATTACAAAACCCGGTCTGAGGCAATCAGGGACCTGATACGCGAGGAACTGGTAAGAAAACAATGGATTGAAGGAGGTACTGTAGCAGGAGCGATCGTGATGACCTATGATCATCACAAACGCGAGCTGGTCAATCTGCTCCTCGACATCCAGCATGATTACCAGGAAACCATCATTTCAACGCAGCACGTTCACCTCGATCATCACCACTGCCTTGAAATCCTTGCAGTGAAAGGAAAAGCTGCCGATGTCGAAAAACTTGCGACGACACTCAAAGTCCAGGTTGGCGTCAAACATCTCAATCTGAGCATCACTTCATCAAATGAATGAGAAACGCATAAGTTCGTAACAAACACAGGCCAACCCTGAGAAGAAAAGAACCGGTATTTCATGGAAAAATGCCGTGCGTTCCAGCATTGAGAAACGGCAGAAAACAAAAAACGCACGGCGGTGCATCATGAAAAAACTTATTCTTTGTTGCTGTAGGTACGAATACTCGCTATCGAATCGATATCGTAATAGGTGTTTATCGAAACCCCACCGTCGTCTTCGGTAACCCTGAGAAAAAGATCGCTGATGAACAGGACAGCTTCTTCGTAAATTTTCCCCTCGTTAATCTGAAGTTTAACCCCTTTCCTGATTTTTCTCGACATCGTCCCATGCAGCGGTACAGAAGCATATTCGAGAACTTTTTCCCAGGTTTGCAGTGTATTACCAGCCATCTTATCTCCTTTTTCAAAAAATTCGAAAGTGTATTAATATAAATTGATGCCCGACCGAACACCTTAATTTATTAGGTAAATAAAGGATTTTATCAAATAAAAAACAACATTTTTCTTTTACCTGAAAAATATTTTAACAAAATAACTTCCGATCTCAATCAACCGGCAGCAAACGAAATATTGCCGATGCCTGGATTTCTTGCAAAATAGTAGCACAATATTTATTTTAGTGCTACTAAAAGCAACAACATTATCATCTGATCCGCAATGAATGCAATGCTGAAAAAAATCACGGGACTCGCTATCGTACTGCTCGTTTCAGGAAATGCCTATGCAGCACACCCTCTCATCACCGACGATACGGGAACCCAGGGCACCGGAAAATTTCAGATCGAGCTCACAAGCGAGTTCTCGAGCAATGAGGAAACAGAAGGAGGAACAACGGTAAAAGAAACAGCGGGTGAAATTGCCGCAACACTGACATACGGATTGACGGATACAATCGATCTGGTCGTCGGTATGCCCTACCAGTGGTACACCGTGAAGGAATCGGGCATCAGGATGGCCGAAGACAACGGGATCGGCGACATGAGTGTGGAAATCAAATGGCGGTTCCTGGATACCGGGGACGAGGGTACAAGCCTTGCTCTGAAACCAGGCATATCGATACCTTCGGGCAACGAAGAAAAAGGGTTCGGAACCGGGGCGGTTTCAGGCGGAGTGATGCTGATTGCGACCCATACCGGCAAGCTTGGTGCCCTGCACGGCAATCTGGGCTACAGCCGGGTATCATACGGCCTGGAAGAGAACGAAAACGCTTCGAGGAAAAATATCTGGCACGCATCGCTTGCCGGTGAGCTGAACGTGACAGAATCACTCCGGGCGGTTGCCGACATCGGCATCGAATCAAACGGTGACTATGTATCGTATACCCACCCGGCATACCTCATCGGTGGGGTGATCTACAACATCAACGAAGACATGGAAATCGATCTTGGCGTGAAATGCGGGCTCAACGATGCTGAAACCGGCAAAGCGTTCCTCGCAGGGTTTACCTCAAGGTTTTAAAGAAAAATCCGACCGGAAATGCACAAGGTGATTGCATACCGGTAACACATATATTATTATTATAGCACAACCGGCCGTTATCGGAGGTCGAGAAATTCAGAACAGAGGAGAGGTCATCATGCACATGTCAGACGCATTGTTATCGCCGGTTGTCGGGGGTGCTTTCTGGATTGCAGGCGGTTCACTCATTGCTATTTCAGCAAAAAAAATCGCCACCGAAAATGATCAGCTTAAAACCCCTCTCATGGGTGTCATGGGGGCATTCATTTTTGCTGCACAGATGATCAACTTCTCCATTCCGGGCACCGGTTCGAGCGGACACCTTGGAGGTGGCCTGCTGCTCGCCGTACTGCTCGGTCCTTACCGTGCCTTCATCACGATGGCCTCGATTCTTATCATCCAGTGCCTGTTTTTTGCAGACGGCGGACTCCTGGCCCTCGGCTGCAATATCTTCAACCTCGCTTTTTATTCGGCTTTCATTGCATACCCGATCATCTTTTCAAAAATTGCCGGAGACAGGCAGAACCCCTTCAAACTCGGCGTCGCAAGTCTCAGCGCGGCAGGCGCAGGTCTGCTTATGGGCGCATTTTCCGTCGTCATCCAGACGCTCCTTTCAGGAATAACGGAACTGCCATTCACCACGTTTGTTCTTTTCATGCTCCCCATCCACCTTGCAATCGGTATTGTCGAAGGGCTTGTAACCTGGGGAGTGCTTGCGTTTGTTCAAAAAACGGAACCAGCCCTGCTTCTTTCTGCAAAACCGGCAGCATTTCCGCGCCTGACCATTGCGGTATTTACCCTCACAGCACTGCTTACCGGCGGAATTATCAGCTGGTTTGCATCGGCGGACCCTGACGGCCTCGAATGGTCGATGGCAAAAACAACCGGAGACGAAGCGTTTACCGGGAAAAAGGACACTGTCAAGGAATTCTTCGAGGGACTTCAGGAAAAAACCGCATTTCTTCCTGATTACAGCTTCAAATCCGCAACGGAAGCATCTTCTGCAACCGGTTCGCCTGTCAATACGGGCACAAGCGTCTCCGGTATCGTTGGTTCGCTATCCGTTCTTGCCGTGGCCGGTCTCACTGGAGCGGTTCTGGGAAGAAAGCGAAGGTCCGGTGAAACTGCATGACAAGTACCTTCGACAATGCCTACGGATCCCTTCCGGACTTACAGGGACGGCATTCAATGATTTCGGCTCTTCTTGGCAGTGACCGTTCAGCACTTCTGGTTACAGTTTCTTTTATTCTCTGTGTCCTGACAGTACCCAAATACCGGTTTTTCGAAGTTTTGCCATTCGCTTCTTACCCCCTGTTTCTCACCGGCGCTGCAAAGCTTCCCGCCAGGCTGATCATCAGGCAACTTCTGAAGCTTTCTCCTTTCATCTTGTTTATGGCATCTGCCAATCTTTTTTTCGACCGTATTGCAGCTCTTTCGATCCTGGGGTTCGGAGTTACCGGCGGAATGCTGTCAGCAGGAGTGATTGTTGCAAAAACGTTCATATCTGCAGCCGCTCTTCTCACACTTACTTCCGCAATTCCTTTCCACAGGATATGCCGGGCACTGCTTTCGTTCCATGTCCCGGAAGTGCTGGTTACCCAGCTTATGCTTGTTTACCGCTACGGCACGGTACTGCAGGAGGAAGCCCGGTCAATGCAGAAAGCGAGGGATTTGCGCTCTTTCAGGGGAAAAGGCAGAAGCATCCGCGCCACAGCTCCCCTGATAGGGTCACTGCTGCTGAGAAGCACCGGGCGGGCGGAACGGATCTATCGTGCAATGATCGCACGCGGCTTCCAGGGCAACATGAGCGGCAGGCTGAAAGAAAAACTGACCGCTTCGGATCTTATTGTCACTTCCCTGTGGACAGCAGGTTTCATCACTCTGCGCATACTGTTTTAAAGAGACTCCATGATAAGAATCGAAAGGCTCGGATTCACCTACCCTGACGGCACCAGGGCTCTCGACAATATTTCGCTCAATTTCGAGGATGGTTCGTCAACCGGTATAATCGGGGCAAACGGTGCAGGGAAATCCACCCTTGTAAACCACCTCAACGGGTACTTCCTCCCGATGGAAGGATCTGTTTCGATCGATGGAATGAACTTCTGTAAAAACAATCTCGACCGCATTCATCAACAGGTCGGCCTTCTCTTTCAGAACCCTGATGATCAGCTTTTCATGACAAGGCTGTATGACGATATCGCTTTCGGCCCGGAAAACCTTGGAATGAATCCCGGCGAAATTAAAACGCTGGCAGAGGAAACCCTCCTTGATCTGAACCTCTGGGAGCTTAAAGATAAATCCCCGTCCCACCTTTCTCAGGGACAGAAACGGTTCGCCGCTTTTGCAACGATACTGGTTATGGATCCGCAGGTGATCGTCATGGACGAGCCGACTTCAGACCTCGATCCGAAAAACCGGAGAAAACTGATAAATCTTGTCAGGTCCCTGCATAAAACAAGGATTACGGTCTCTCATGATCTTGATTTTATATGGGACACCTGCGAGCATGTCTGTATAATGAACAAAGGTCGTATTGCGGCAGAAGGGCCGGCAAGGCAGATACTCTCACAGCGCGATCTCCTGGAATCGAACAATCTGGAACTGCCGCTTCGGCTGCAGGGAATGTAGGGATGCATTCATTATCCTGATATCCTTGAGGCAAGATCTTCCGACATTTTTCTGTCTGCAAGCTTAACCGTAATTTCTGCAATGTCCCGTGAAGTGTTGACCTGAAAAACAACCACATCGAAAACATCGGTCATCCTGACTATCGCCGTCAGATCGCTTACATATTTTGTAATACCAAGAAAACTCAAGGGTAAAAGGCATTTCGCATGATAGGGATTGCTCAGAAAAATACCGTATGGAGCAACTTTAAGCACTGTCCCGGTGAACATCTCCCCGATATCGGGCAGACGCACAGGATGATCCTCCCCGCTGCTGCCCATGACAGCTGATGTTCGTACGGATTCACCCGGCCTGACCTGACCTATCCGTTCACGGAATCCGGCAAGGTCAATAAAAGCGATACCCGGCTCGGAAAGGAGTTCCCTCGCGCTCAAGCCCTGGGTCGAATAGACAATCACCTCTTTATTTTTCTCCTTCAATGCCCTCAGGAGAGGAAGAAAATCACTGTCACCGCTGAACAGGATAAAGGTATCATAGTCGTCCACCGCGCACAACGCATCGACTACGAGCTCGACGTCAAGGTTTCCTTTCATGATGACTTCGCCCGTCCCCTTATTGACAATTTTTTTGACAGGCTTCGATGTAATGCTGAAGCCATGGGCTTTAAGAACCCTGGTAAAGGCCGCATTTTCCTCTGAAACAGGTTCCGATGCAGGAACATAGTAATTAGCCTGCACCGATGCATATGCAGAAAGAAAATATGACATGAGGCGCGAAAAATCTATCTGCCATCCCAGATGGCGCTGCGTAAAAAAAAGGTTCGCCCCATCAATGAAAATCGCCGCTTGTTTTTTTTTCTCTTCTTCGGTCTTGTAACTGTTCATCTTTTTCCGTTCAGTAAGACAAGTTTCAAAAACTGTCTTTGAAAGAATAACAAACAATAAATAACCAAACGTTCATATCATAATTTTTACGTATGTCGCACCACTCAGCCTGAAAATATTTGGCTGACAAGCCACGACATTAATACAGAGGTAGTGGGAAATGGGGAATGGGTGTTTGAGCTCCGGAGGAGCGGAATATTGGTAGCCAGGGGTGAAGCCCCTGGAAAAGGAATAAATAAAAGAATTGGGTTCAGCTCCGGAGGAGCGGCATATCGGTAGCCGAGGGCGTAAGCCCCGGGGAAGGGATAGTGGGGAACTGGGTAATAGGTAATGGGTGTTTGAGCTCCGGAGGAGCGGAATATTGGTAGCCAGGGGTGAAGCCCCTGGAAAAGAAGTAAATAAAAACATTGGGTTCAGCTCCGGAGGAGCGACATATCGGTAGCCGAGGGCGTAAGCCCCGGGGAAGGGATAGTGGGGAATGGGTAATGGGTGTTTGAGCTCCGGAGGAGCGGAATATTGGTAGCCAGGGGTGAAGCCCCTGGAAAAGAAGTAAATAAAAACATTGGGTTCAGCTCCGGAGGAGCGACATATCGGTAGCCGAGGGCGTAAGCCCCGGGGCCAATACATTATATATTCATTGGGTTCAGTCCTTAGTCCTCAGCACTCAGCACTCAGTACTCAGTACTCCCTCTTTCCACTCCCCATTCCCCATTCCCCACTACCCACCGCCCTCATTGCTGAGACAATGGATCTGTTCGACAACGCAGATAACTTTGGACGCGAGGAAAGAGGTGAAGAGCTGCGAATTATTCAGACAGGGAATGGTGTAAACCGAACTGACCGGCACTGCAGCCTCAAGTTCCGAGGCACGATGGATCGTTTCGTTTCCATCGGCAAAATATCCGCATGCGAAAATATCGACAGATTCGGCCTGTTCCTTCTGCAGATCGATGCATATTTCTTCAAATGAAGGCTTTGTCCACTCACCGCCGACATTATGGTTGAGATAAACCGTTCTCACCGATCTGTATGGATTAGCCGGGTGTGCGACGATCATGTTCCGAAGCCGGTCGGCAAAAATCATGGTCTCTTCAAGACCGGTACGGAATTTCGGTGTATTTCCTGTTTTGTCGGTCACCAGGGTTCCATGCAGAAGAAGAAGAAGCATCCGCTTTTCTTCCCCTGATGTTTTGCTGAAGCGACTGTTTTGAAGGAGATGATCGAGGATTACGAAATGAAGCTGTTCATCGCTCCAGAAGCGACTGAGCACCTTTACTTTTGAAAGTTCCTGTCCACTGAACGCCGATGCAAGATAGCTGCAGAGCATACCGCATGAAAGTGTGCTGTCGACGGGGGACATTGAAACGATCACCTGAGCGTCCGAACAACGTGTTTTTTCGATTACCTTTTCGACATATGGTTCCGAGGCTGAAAAAGCCGCGTGAACCTCAAAATCGTACTGACCGGAAAGGAATGATGAATTCAGTTGGCGGCATAATGCGTCACCCTGTTCGCGGGTGATTCTGTTATGGGGTGATGCCTGGGCATTCGTGAGCGAACGGACCCGTTTTCTGATCGAGGATGTAACGGCGATAAAACGCTGTAACGGCAGTGGAATAGGCATGACCAGGGAAGCATGGCCCAGTGTCTGCATGGTTACCCGGTAATTTTCAAGAATACCTGTTGTTTCGGCTTCGCCGTGTGCTGCGAGAATGACTGCGATCTTTCTTTTTACCGGCAAAACGGCCTCCGACTGTATCAGGACTTTCCTGTTTTGACAATCCTAACATCCATACCCTCATGGAGATTCTCCCTGGGAACAAGCACAACCTTTTCACCTTTCCTCAACCCGGAAACCACCTCGATAAAAGTCATATCATTGGCACCCGGGCGGATAAGCTGTTTTTTCAGCCGGCCATTGTCGATTTTCCAGACATAGCTCTGGTGGTTTTCTTCGAACACCGAGCTTTTCCTGACAAGAATTGCATTCGTCCTTGTATTGTAGATAATATTTGCAGTAGCCGTCATGCCTGCCTGGATATCGGCTGCCGGATTGACAAGGGTGAGATATATTTTCGAAGTTTTAGTCACCTTGTCGGTTCTGGGAACGATACGGGTTACCGTTGCAGACAGCCGCTGCTGGGGGTAGGCATCCAGCGCCACAGTTGCAGGCTGGCCGATGCGGATACGCGGAATATCGAGCTCATCGACCTCGACACAGACGTTGTAATTTGACGGATCGACAACGGTTGCAACAACCGTATTTGCCTGCACATAATCGCCTTTCTTGACACTCTGCATGGTAAGGATCCCGGAAAAAGGGGCCTTTACCGAAAGTTTTTTCAGGTCCTCTTCCCGAAGCTTCACCTGCATTGACTTCTGCTGGAGCAATTCTTCAGACTGGATACTGTTTTTTTGTGCATCATCGAGTTCCTGCCGGGAAATGGCTCCTTCCCTGAACAGGTTTCCCTTTCTGATATACATGCGCCTGTTGTTATCGGCAAAGGCCTGCTGTTCCATATATGCCGCTCTTGCTTCCCGAACGGAAAGCTCTGGACGAGGGCTGTCGAATTCAAGAATTTTCTGACCGGCGCTTACTTTCTGGCCCTCAAGAGCACCGACATATTTTACGGTCCCCGAAAATTCGGCACTGAGGTTGGCTGTTCCATCAGCTTCGACAAATCCTGAAGCGTAAATAGCCTGGACAAGTTCGGAGCTGGTAACCTCCCCTGCAGCGATATCGACTGTATTGCCTTTGAAAATCAGAAACAGGACAGTTGCAAGAAAAACAAGAGCAAGTGCGATGGAATATTTCGGAAGAAATTTCTGAAGGGATTTCATTATTGCAATCGTTATTAATTCGTCACATGGAAGTTACAAGTTTTGAACTTTTTCTCCATTCAAAGCTTGGTATTTCCATATTTTTATCAATCTTTAGATTCATTTTTCTTTCATGCGGTCCCTGGACCTGCATGATCACACCAAAAGACTGTTAATCTATACCAACGATGGGCGATAAGCAAGATACTTCCAAAAGCTTTCTTGAAACAGTAAAATTCGATGCAAACGGGCTTGTTCCTGCAATAGTCCAGGACAATGAAACAGGCAAGGTGCTCATGATGGCATGGATGAACCGCGAAAGTCTCCAGATGACACTGCAGAAAAAGAAAGCCTGTTACTGGAGCAGAAGTCGAAAGGAGCTCTGGCTGAAAGGTGAATCTTCAGGCAATATGCAGGATGTGCACGATATCATGATCGATTGCGACGGCGACACCCTTCTCCTGAAAGTTTCACAGAAAGGAGGCGCATGCCATGCAGGTTATCACTCCTGTTTTTACCGGAAAGTCAATGACGATCTTTCGATGGAAATCTGCGACACCCTGATGTTCAATCCGGAAGAGGTCTATGGCAAAAAATGATAATATCGCGGCAAGCCCTTCCAGGAAAAGTGCCGAGTCTCTGAACCAGACGAAATCGCGCTCATCGATACGCTCGATGTTTGACGATGTCGCACCTACCTATGATTTCCTGAACCATCTGCTCAGCCTCGGGATCGACAATTACTGGCGGGCAAGGGCTACACATATGGCAAAGAAGTTGACAGGAAACAATCCTGCCCCGCGGATCCTCGATGTCGCAACCGGTACCGGCGACCTTGCTGCTTCGATGGCGAAAATACCCGGCGCAAAGGTTACAGGCCTCGACTTGTCGCCGGAAATGCTTGCCATCGCAAGGAAAAAATACCCTGACATCAGATTTCTCGAAGGATATGCCGAAAATCTGCCCTTCGACAATGCAAGTTTCGATATTGTCAGCGCAGGTTTCGGCGTCCGGAACTTCGAAGAGCTCGCCAAAGGAATGCGCGAATTTAATCGTGTACTGAAACCGGGAGGCCATGCGATCATCATCGAACCGATGATACCGCGAAATCCATTGATGAAAAAACTCTATCTGGTGTACTTTAAAAAAGTTCTTCCGAAAATCGCGGGATTGTTCAGCAAGTCCACTTTTGCCTACGATTATCTGCCGCATTCGGTTGAGCAGTTCCCCCAGGCGGAAGCTTTCAGCGCGATCCTGAAAAAAAACGGATTCAAAACGGCTGTATATTACCCGATGACGTTTGAAACCTCGATTCTGTACGTCGCCGGAAAATGAGGCATTGTTCCTGATACTCTCTTTCACGCCTCCCTGTTCCACCGGAATTTCAATACCGGCATCCTGATCAGGATCGGTATGAAAAACTGATAGAGTATAATGCCAAGCACGTCGGCGATGAAATCGACAATGTCGCAATCCCTGAAGTGAATGAAGTGCTGGGCAAGTTCGATCCCTGCGCCGTAAAGGAGCAGCAGGGATATTTTATGCAGACTGAAAGGCCGTTCTGGAAAAGCGAAATCGAGCAGCAGCGAGAGGACCAGGAACGCAAACAAATGCTCGATCTTGTCCGGCCAGGTAAACCCGTATTCGCAGATGCCTGGGGCCAATGACCTGATATTGATATAAATAACCGAAAGAAACAACAGCAGGCGTGCTTCGATTGCAAGAAGCCGTTTGGTATGTTTCACTTCAGTGAAGAATTTGCCGAATGCTTTCGGTCCTGCTCATTCTGCAGTGCTATCCGGTATTTCGAAAAATTCCTGCAGGCATGCTCCTGCTGCAGACGGTCGTCATGGATTTTCTTGATGAGCCCGACAACCTGTTCCGGTTCCATGACATGAAAAATCATATGCATGTCTCCTTTGCTGAAAAGCTGTCTGGGCATCACTTCCGTTTCGAGCCAGAGAAGAAGGCTTGTCCAGATTTCACCGAAAAGAATGATGGGAGTTTCACAGATGTGTTCGACCTGTACAAGCTGCCACGCATAAAAAAGTTCGAGCAGGGTGCCTATCCCGCCCGGGGCGACAACGACCGCATCGGAAAGCGCCATGAACGTATCGAGACGGCTGCTGAAAAGTGAAAACTCCTCTTTGATATCGAGAAAAGGGTTGGGCTCCTGTTCTTTGGGCAGCTTGATGTTCAGGCCGATTGAACGGCTTCGCGATTTTGCCTTTTGTGTACCGGAGTTGGCAGCCTGCATCAGTCCGGGCCCGCCGCCGGTCACGATATCGAATCCGTATTCAGCCAGCCCTTTGGCGATAGTGAAGACATGACGGTAGTCTGCATCGCCTTCCTGCAGGCGTGCAGATCCGAATATCGCTACTCTGTAATGAAGATCCATCCTGTTTCAGCCTGATGTTTTCTGATTATGCCCGCTTTCAGAGCATCGCTTCGAACTCCTCTTCTGAAATTACCCTGACCCCGAGTTTGCGTGCTTTTTCAAGTTTACTGCCCGGCTCTTTTCCCGCGACAATCAGTCCCGTTTTTTTACTGACGGAACCGACAATCCTTCCGCCCCTTTCCACCACCATTTCCGATGCCCTGTCGCGCCCGTAACGTTCGAGCGTACCGGTAAATATAACACTGATACCCTCAAAATTCCGGTTAACCGGCGCGCTCTTTTCCGAAACGCTCAGTTTCAAACCGGCATCCCTGAGTTTTTCGAGAAATTTCGCCACTGAAGAACGGGAAAAATAGTCATGAACGCTCTTTGCAATTGCCGGCCCGATATCGGGGACCATTGAAAGGTCCTCTTCACTGGCATGCATCAGTTCATCGAGGGAAGAATAGGTCTTTGCAAGCTCACGGGCTGTCGCGCGGCCGACATGCCTGATACCGAGAGCGTAGAGCAGCCGGTCATAACTTTTTTCCCGGCTCTCATCGAGTGCCCGCAGCAGGTTCTGTGCCGATTTGCGTCCCATCCGCTCGAGACGCTCAAGCTGCGGTTCCTGAAGAAAATAGAGATCGCTTACATCCCTGACGATTCCGACATCGACAAGCTGATCAACCAGCGCCTTTCCGAGAGTTTTGATATCCATTGCATCCCGGGATGCAAAATGCAGTATCCTCCCGCGAATCTGAGCAGGGCAATCCTGTTCATTGGGACAATACCAGTGAACTTCGTTCTCCGGTTTCACCAGCGGTGTGGCGCACTCCGGGCAGGTCCCGGGGATATCGATCGGCCTGGCATCTGCAGGACGTCTGTCACGCACTACACGGATAACCTTGGGAATCACCTCTCCAGACTTTTCAATGATGACCCGGTCGTGCAGCATGACAGCGAGACGCTCTATCTCATCGAAATTATGCAGGGTAGAACGCGAAACGGTGGACCCGGCGAGCCTGACCGGTTCAAGTTCCGCGACGGGAGTGATGGTGCCGAGCCGGCCCACCTGGAAAACAACGTCGCGAAGTACCGTTTCAGCCTGCTGGGCAGGATATTTGTAAGCGATGGCCCATCTCGGGCTCTTAGCCGTGGCCCCGAGCTTCTCCCACTGGCGGACATCATTCAGTTTCAGCACAACGCCATCCGTTTCAAAAGGAAGCTTCCAGCGTTTTTCAGACCATTGGTCTATAAATCTGCCGATATCATCGAGGGTACGGCACAACCTGTAATTTCCGCCGGTATAAAAACCAAGCTTTTCGAGAAGCTCAAGCCGTTCTGCCTGTTCAGTTGATTCGTCACCGAGACCTTTCAGCCAGTAAGCGACAAAATACATCCGCCGGTTCGCCACTTCGGAAGAGTCCTGCAGTTTGAGGGTCCCGGCCGTCGCGTTCCGTGGATTTGCAAATCTGTCCTCTTCAGGCCTCGATTCGTTCAGCCGCTCAAAATCGTCCTTCCGCATGAAAACCTCACCACGAACTTCGACCGTTTTTCCCGCCTGCTCCGATACGGATCGGTCTTTACCCTGAAGGCGCAGAGGTACAGTAGCGATCGTTCGGATATTTGCCGTTATATCATCTCCCTGGAAACCGTCGCCCCGGGTGGCTCCCCGAACGAGCAGACCATCCCTGTAGAGCAGGCTGACGGCCACTCCGTCAAACTTGAGCTCCGCGACAATTTCCTGCTCGTAAACACCTTCGAGGGCAAGCAGTTTCGTGACCCGGTTGTAGAAATCTTCCACCTCTGCCGGAGAATAGGTATTGGCAAGGCTAAGCATCGGTTCGCTATGCCGTACAGCGGGAAAAATTCTTGTGATGGTCCCTCCGACACGTTGGGAAGGGCTGTCGGGAGTAACAAGTTCGGGATGTTGCTTTTCAAGTGCAATCAGCTTTTCAAGGAGACGGTCGAAATCGTAATCGGAAATCTCCGGTTTTGCCTCGATATAGTAGAGACGGTTATGACGCTCTATCTCCTGGCGAAGTTTTTCGATCGTCTCTTTTACGCTGTTTATATCAGCCATCGTTGCAGAAAGGTTATCTCAGGAGAGAAAAAGCCCAGCCGGCAAGGTTTTTTACAAAACCGATGGAGCCCGGAAAACCAAGTTTTTCAAATGTCGCCCTCAGCACCCTCGGATAACGCCAGGCAACTCGAAGCATTATGCTCATCAGTTCCTCGATCTTCATCTCATCCCGGAACATCGCCTGCCGATAACGGGGGGGAAGATCATCGAGAACGATCATCACTTCATTCATCAGGTCGTTGACGAAATTGGGCTCGTCGGTCGCAGAGTTGTAGCACATATATTTCATGAGATTCGCCATGGAAGCGACATTGGGCTCATATGCGCTGATCTTCTCGAGATTTGCTTTCGAAAGGCTGTTTTCCCTGATAGCCCGGTCAAGGTCGGCCGTCAGGTGCGGCAGGTTGCGGACCATCGAACCGAAACCGCAGAATGTAAGGGGCGATCCGAGCGAAGCTGCATCACCGAACAGAATGATATGGTCGTCGGCGATTTCCCTTGTACGGTTGAAACCGTCATGAAAATAGGCGGGAATAATACCGTAGACCGGGCGGTGTATGACAAAATCTTTCCCCGGTTTTTTATAGTCAGGAAGAATCCTGAAATAGGTCTCGAACAGGCCGAGCAGCGACTTGTCGTTCGGAGAATCCACCTCGTCATAGAAAAAGAGATAGGTGATATATTGCGAGCCGCTCGCCGGGAACCCTTCCCATATAAGCTGGCGACCCCTTCCGGAAGCGGTATCTGCAGGACCTGTCGATACCAGAATTTCACCTGTGTCGAAATCGACATCGTCAAAACCGCTCGATGTGGTACCGACTGTCGGACAGACATGGGTCTGGGGAACACCCTCATTGAGCTGCATGGCTATGGGGGAAAGAATTCCCATGACATCAACCAGCACCCTGGTCTTGTAATAGAAAACCGATCCGCTACGGTCGGAAACCTTGACAATTATATGATCGGAAAACTGGTAGCAGCATACAAAAGAGGTCCCGGCAAGTACTTTGCTTCCCGGAGTGGCAAGCACTTTCTCCTTTGCCATGCCGAGCAACCGGTCCGCATCCACGGCGCAGTCGAGCACGTTCTCCATGAAGAGTTTCTTCTGGCTGCCGTCGGGCTTGTAAAAAGCAACCCAGCCGCCTCTGTAACGCCGTCCGATAACGGAGTCGATCTCATTCTCGGTAAATAGTCCTGTTGCGGAAAGGTTCAGAAGCTCGTTTCTTGAAATATTCCAGTCCCGGGTTGATTTTGCCGGCTCATGACGGTCGACGACCAGAACGTTATGCCCGTATTTGCCTGACATAACGCCTGCGTGGAGAAAACTCAGTGTTCCGCCCGCATAAATAAGATCGTAGTCGCCGACGATGTTCGCTTCCGCAGGAAGATCGGCGGCTGGAAATATTACTTTGCGAACAGGTTTTTTCAATACCGACCAGTACTGGTCGAGCTCACAGATATGATCGAGATGGAGCTGCCCCTGTTCAACAGATGAAAAGGCGCTGTAAAGGTAAGGATGTGACTCTTTGATGTTTTCGAGAAGTAAGGACATATCTGTGGAAAGGAGTAAATGGTGATCCCCGACCTGTATTTTTTATATCAGAAACGCTGTACGGCCTCATTCCGGAGAGTGATGTCACTTTCGATTGTTCCGTCGACAAGATGAATTCTCCGGCCTGCCCTGTTGGCAAAATCCTCATCATGCGTGACAATGATAATTGTCTGATTTTTTTCACGATTAAGCTTGTCGAACAGCTCATAAACATTGCCGGCCGATTTCGAATCAAGATTTCCCGTTGGTTCGTCGCCAAGCAGCACTTTTGGTTCATTGGCAAGTGCCCGAGCGATAGCCACCCTTTGCTGCTGCCCTCCTGAAAGCTGGCTCGGCTTGTTTGTATATTTATTTGACATTCCAACCGTATCGAGCAGCAGCATGGCTCTTTCCCTGATCTCCTTTCTGCTGCGCGAACCATTGATCATCATCGGCATACTGACGTTTTCAACTGCGCTGAATTCTGGCAGAAGAAAATGAAACTGATAAATAAAACCAATTTTCTCGTTGCGGATCCTGGTCATTTCCGACTCGCTTTTTTCCGTAATCTCCTCCCCGTCGATCCATACCTTGCCGAACGTCGGTTTGTCGAGCCCGCCCATTATATAAAGCAGTGTCGACTTTCCGGAACCGGACGGTCCGGTGATCGAAACAAATTCACCCGCTTTAACTTCAAAAGAAAGGTTAGGAATGATTGTCTGGATGACATCCCTTGACAGTTCAAGTTCTCTGCGGATATTTTCGAGTTTGAGAATCGTGTCTGCCATCAGAAGCCTGAAACCTGTTGCAAAAAAGCCATCCAATAAACATCATTTGGAAGATCATGAAACGGCAATGGTTTATAATAAGAAAAAAGCCGTTAAACCGGGAGCGTTATCTCCGGATATGGGATTCGCAAAAACCCTCAGGGATAATCCTTGGATAAAAATCAGAAAACGAAAATGAAATACAGTTGAAAAACAATGTTCCATCGGAAAAAACGTGTACTTTCATGTAACATGCCGCAAGGTTCCTGTCTTGTTATTAAAAGGATAAACAATGTTGATTCCTTTTGTAAGGTCCGATCTTGAACGGAAGGACATATTTTCTTTCTCCTGCAATCGCTGCCTGCAGTGCTGCCGTGCAAAAAAAATCCAGGTCAATCCCTACGAAATTGCGCGTATTGCAGGAAACTTCGGCATTTCGACAACCGATTGCATACAAAAATACACGGTTGAAAACGGCTCATTCCTGAAATTCGATGAAACCGATACCTGCCTCTTCCTTGGCCGGGAAGGCTGTACCATCCATCCTGACCGCCCTCTTGTATGCAGGCTTTACCCTCTGGCAAGACATGTGAACGACAGGGAGATCGAATGGTTCTCGGAAATGGAACGGGAAAGTGAATGCAGGGGCTTATGCGGAACGGCGACAACAATACAAGAATATCTCGATGAACAGGACACCGGAGATTATATAGCGGCGGCAAACCGTTACCTGAAACTGCTCTGGGAAATGATGCATGTTCTCGAAAAATCCGGGTATTCCGAAGACAACCCTGACAATCCCGATGAAAAGGGTACCTTAGCAAACAGCCCGGATGAAAACATCGTATGGACGGATATGGATGCGGCTGTAAAAAAATATTGCATGGAAATCCGATCGGTTGTTCCGTCGAGTATTGAGGAAAAAATGCGCATGCACCTCGATGCGCTGCTGTTATGGACAAACCCATCATAAAAGGAGGATCTGCACATGAATAAAAAGACAAAACAGGCTGTTGCTCTCGCTGCGGCTGTAGCTTCTCTCGGCACTTCGCTCGGCGTCGGCGCACTTGAATCCCAGGCTGCTGTCGATCAGACCGGTCAGCAGGGAGCAGAGGAAATACTGTCAAACAATCACAAACTCACCACCCAGGGCAAGCTCTCGACCCAGCACAAAATTTCAAGCCAGCACAAAACATCCAGCTTTCTTAAAACATCGAACCATCAGAAGACATCAAACCAGGAAAAGTGGGAACAGCAGAGCAAATAAGCGTCAATTGCCAGCTCCGGAACCAGCTTCAAACAGGAATACGGTTCCGGAGAGTTGATTTTCTTGCGTTCCTTCCTGTTTTATTCCCATCTGCAAGCCAGGCTATCCGCTCTCTTCCCAACGGCCGAAAACTTCATATTTTTCAGTCCAAGGCTGGCATTGACACAACCATGCAAAAAGGAACACTAAAATAATTAAATTATAAAGCCGCTACCCTTAATTATTAAGGTATTTTTCTTATAATACCATATTGAACTATCTGAAAAAAGATTATTGCTCCGGCAGCAATAAGTCGCAGGAAAATCCATTCAACGGGTCTGTCATTCCGCAATGAAGCGTAGCGGAATGAAGAATCCATTTTGTTATTATTCAATAATTTATGGATTCTTCGCTTTGCCCGGAATGACAAGATCGGTGCTATTATTGCTGACAAGGATTGATAGTTTTAATAACCGGAGTAATAACAACAAACAGGAAAAACCCTTAACGATGTTCTACCGACTCTCTGCAACAGAAATTGACCGATTGATCGAAGAAGATGTTCCCTTTGGAGATCTTACTACAACATTGCTCGGTATCGGTGACCGTGATGCTGAAATTCTTTTCAGATCCCGGGAAAATACGGTTGTATGCTGTACGGAAGAAGCCGCGCTCGTTCTCGAGCAATGCGGTGCATCAGTAACGTTCCTCCTGAAAAGCGGTACGCCCGTCAACCCGGGAGAAACCATCCTTTCCGCGAAAGGAACAGCCCAAAGCCTGCATTCGGGCTGGAAAGTGGCATTGAACCTGCTTGAATATGCTTCCGGCATCGCTACGCGTACGAAGGAAACCGTTTCAAGGGCAAAAGAAATCAACCCAGGCATTGCCGTTGTCACAACCCGCAAATCATTTCCAGGTACAAAAAAAATTGCCCTTAAAGCAATAATGGCCGGAGGTGCCCTCCCCCACAGGCTTGGGTTGTCGGAAACCATCCTTGTGTTCAAGGAACATACCCGTTTTCTCGATAGCAACGGCAGTTTATCGCAAACCGTCGGAATGTTGAAAAAAAGTTCGCCGGAACATAAAATTATTGCAGAAGCGGACTCGGCAGTCGAGGCAATGAATATCGCCGCTGCCGGGGTCGATATCGTTCAGGTCGACAAGCTCGGGCCCGAAGAACTGAACGACCTTGTAAAGAAATTAAAAAAGGAATTTCCCGGCATCGCTGTATCGGCTGCCGGAGGCATCAACAGAGAAAATGCTGCCGCATATGCCGAAACCGGGGTGGACATCATCGTACTCTCATCGGTGTATTTCGGTAAACCTTCGGATATCGGTGTTTTGCTGATACCGGTTCAATCACACTGAAAAGGAAAATATCTACGAAACCATGAACCTCGCCATTTTGACATGCTGCCACTGACTCCGGAAGACCTTTCGGCTATAGGCCTTTCCATGAAAGTGGCCCTGACCGCTACGGCAGTGTCCCTGCCGTTGGGATTTACCGTTGCGTGGCTGATGGTCTTTAAAATTTTCAGGGGGAAAGTTCTGCTGGAAGTTCTTGTCAATCTGCCGTTGACACTGCCTCCTGTTGTGATCGGTTATTTCCTTCTTCTGCTTCTCGGCCGTAACGGCTGGGTAGGGAAACTGCTTCAGGAAATCGGTTTACCGGTCATTTTCACCTGGAAAGCCGCCGTGATAGCATCGGCTTTCGTCGGCTTTCCGTTGCTGGTAAGATCGATAAGGCTCGGTATGGAGGCAATAGATTTTCGCCTTATCGAAGCATCCCGCAGTCTTGGCGCTTCCTGGCACGATACCCTCATCACGATCATCCTTCCCCTCTCCATGAGAGGAATTTTCGCCGGGTCATCCCTTATGTTTGCCCGCAGCCTCGGCGAATTCGGAGCGACAATCATCGTTGCCGGCAACATTCCGGGGATAACGCAAACCATTCCTCTTGCCATCTATGATTATGCAAGTTCGCCGTCGAGCACAGCGATGGCTCTGTCACTGTGCATCATATCCATCATTATTTCCGTCGCTGTCCTTTCCCTGCATGAACTGATCACAGGAAAACTTGACCGGAGGAATAGCCTGTGAAACTCAGCATCGATATTGAAAAAAAGCTCGGAAACTTCACGTTGCGCTTCAAAACCGATATCTCGGGCGAGCAAACCGGCATATTCGGAGCTTCCGGCAGCGGAAAATCGACACTGGTCCATATCCTCTCAGGTATAATGGCTCCCGACAGGGGGGAAATCAGCCTTGATGACGAATGCCTCTTCAGCAGCACGAGGAATGTTGCCATTGCTCCTGAAAAACGCCGGATAGCAATTGTTTTCCAGCAGGCGACGCTGTTTCCCCATATGAGCGTCAAAGCGAATATTTTTTACGGCTACAACAGATGCCGTCCGGAAAACAGGCTCATCAATCCTGACGAACTGCTCGCACTTCTCAAATTGCAACCGCTGCTTCAGCGCGGGGTCGAGAAGCTTTCCGGAGGAGAAAAACAGCGAGTGGCACTTGCCCGGGCAGTTCTGGCCAACCCCCGCCTTCTTCTTATGGATGAGCCGCTTTCGGCACTCGACGACACCCTTCGCTTCCAGATCATACCCTACCTTAAAAGCGTCAGCGAAAGGTTCGGCATTCCCTATATTTTTATTTCGCATTCGCTCATCGAGATGCAGTTGATGACCGACCGGATATATGTTTTTGAAAATGGGAGTCTCATTGAAACAACCACTCCGGACCAGCTTGCGCGAAAAAGAATGTCAAGAAACAAAGACGGTTATCTGAACCTGATGCAGCTTTCCTGCCCTCGGCAAATGAAAGGCATGTTCTCCTGTAAATGGGGCGATCAAACCCTTTTCGTTTCGAATGGAGTGTCAGATGGAGAGTCGCTTTTTGAGCTCTCTTCACGTGAGATTATCCTTTTCAAACAACATCCGGAAGCGATCAGTGCAAGAAACCTGCTGGAATGCAGGGTATCTGAAATATTCCATTCGGAAGATCGTATCGGCGTGGAACTCTCGACAGGAGATGAAAAACTTGTAGCGGAAATAGTCCCCGCTGCAGCTGAAGAACTGGAAATCGCAGTCGGATCGATTGTTTATGCCGCGATCAAAGCCTCTTCATTCAGAAGGCTTTCGTAATTGAAAATCAGAGAGATTTCAGAACCTTGAGACATGTTACAGCTCTGAAAGCACCTGTCAACTTTTTATCGGGTTCTGTTGTTCAATAAAAAGCTACGGGACAATAAATTAAACGGTTCATCGATGAAACCTTCAGGCAGAAAAGTTTGCTTTATGACAGGCGCATCGGGAAAACTCGGCAGCGAAATAGCCCTTTCCATAGCCGGACAGGGATATTCCGTCTGTTTCACATGGCACTCTTCGGAAGAAAAAGCATCACTGCTCCTTGAAAAAATCCGCTGGATCAGTCCAGAATCATCGATGATACAATGCAATGTTTCGAAAACCGGTGAAATCCTGAACGCTTTCGCTGTTTTCAGGGGTTTGTATGACCGTCTTGACCTGCTTGTAGCCAGTGCTTCCAATTTTTACAAAACAACTCTTCCCGATGTATCGGAAGAGGAGTGGGACAGCCTGGTCGACACCAATCTCAAAGGGACCTTCTTTACAATGCAGGAAGCTGTAAAAATCATGCGGCACCAGTCATTTCTTTCCCGGATCATCACCATGAGCGATATATCGGCAGGCCTTGTCTGGCAGAATTTTGCTCCCTATACGGTTTCAAAAGCAGGTGTCCAGCACCTGACAAGAATTTTTGCCAAAAAGTATGCGCCGGGTATCCTGGTCAATTCGATAGCTCCCGGAACCTTCACTATCAATCCAGACAAAGAGGTTGATGCTGAAGATGAGATGATCGGTAAAATTCCGCTAAGAAGGTATGGAGACCCTCTCGACATCATCAGAACCATCATCTTTCTCCTCGAAAACGATTATATCACCGGACAGGTTATCAATGTCGACGGAGGAAGGCTTCTTCAATAAACCTTACATCAAGACCTGTATGACGCGAGAGAGTTCAATGTAAAGATCGATATTGTTTTCATATATTATATATCGTGCAGGCTTACCAAACCAATACATACCGTTCATTCTACTATGGAACAGGAAGTCCCGGTTATCATACACAGCGGCGAAAAAAAAGAACCGACACAGGAGCCGCAGCAGGAAACTCGAATTCCCGAACAGATAAAGGAGATCGGCGAGACACTTTCCGAGGTAGTATCTTCTTTCAGGGAAAGCGAATCTTACGAACAGATTGAAAAAGCCATTGAGCAGGCCAAGGATTATATCAGGAAAAAACCGGCACAGGCAATGCTTTATTCGCTTGGTGCAGGTGCACTGTTAGGTCTCCTCATGAGAAAAAGACGTTAAAAGGTTTCGACCCGGAATAACAGTATGGACAAACAAAAAGTAGACAACCAGGCGCCGGTGCAGAAACAGAAAAGGCAGGGGATTCATCAGCTTCTTGAAGATTCCGTGACATCGACTTATGCTGATATAACTGCTATTATTGAAGCAAGAATCGAGTTGCTTAAAATTGAACTGACCGAAAAGATAGCACAGGTATCCGTCATTGTCATTCTCGGCGTTATCCTCATTATCGGACTCGCATACTTTATAACCACTATCGCTCTCCTGGCTGGCGAACTTCTCGGACATCCGTTCCTCGGGTATCTGCTTGTCAGTCTCGTTTTTCTTGCATGTTTTACGTTTTTCACGAAATTCAAACCATTTCTTCTTAAAAATCTGATCCAGAACATTCTCTTATCGGTCCATGACTACAAAAAATGATTCTTTGCACAGCATTCACGCAAGGATTGAAGAGCTGCAGAACACCATTGCTGAAAAAGAAAAACAGATAAAAGCCAGAACGCGCCATCTGAAAGAAGATATCGCAGAAGAACTCTCTCCCGAGGAAATAATCAGAAAACATCCGTTCCTTGCTGCCGGAACAACCTTCACAGCTGGTCTGATCCTTACAAAAACGATCGGCGGACGTAAAAAACGCAGCCCGGTCGACAAACCGGAAACAAAGGTCCTGCCGCAACCGGTCTCATCACAGCGCAAAAGCGTGCTTTACACAGTGGGACTCGATGTATTTCACTCTCTGAAGGATATAGGTTTCGGGTACCTTCAGCAATATCTGGAAAACAAGTTCAGGAAACCGGAACAGTCTGAAAAACATTGACTTTACAGGAAAACAAAGCCAACGCCGATCTTTCCTTTCCTGAATCCAGTCGATTTTCGGAAGGGCGTAAAGTCGATCATTTCTGTTCTTTACCGACGTTTTTAAAAAGTTTCCGCAAAACCGGGGAACAGATTCAGGCGATACTAAATGCTTCGAAACCCTGTTTCGCGTTCCCTCTATGAAAATCAAGCAAAACCATCCAGTGTTTCAGAATAAAGAACATTTTTATGTCAACCGCAGCGCCAGAGAGCTTTTTCATCTGACAGATCCCGATTTCCTTGCCTTGCCCCTGTCCGCACAGGAAAGCTTTTTAAAGACGGAAAAACAGGCCTCCATCATCAACGATTTCCTGAAAAAACAGAAAGGAACTGATGCAAAACCTGTTCTTCCGGCCCAGCTTCACGGCATGAAACTGCTGCATGAGCTGTTCCATTATATTTTATCGAAATCGCTCTCTGCAAAGCAGCCCGATCTTCTTGACCGTGTCAACAGCATGATGAACCGGGACCTTTCAGATGAAAAGTCTTCGGAATACCTGAAAAAATTTCTCACGGCTTTCCCTCCCCTGAATGTCTTTCAGGAAAAAGTATCTCCTGAAAACTGGCTGCAGCGTGATAAAAGCCGGACCGATGTCATAGAAGAATCATTTCTGGTCTGGCTCAACAACCAGAACCCTGCGCTTGAACAGTTTTCCGATTTTCTGTCCGATAGCGAAATAATGCATGCCGAAGCGTTCGGTAAATTGATCAGGAACTTGCAGAACGCGATGCATGCGATGGGACCTGTCGGCCCTGGCGATGCCGATCTCGTGGAGCTCCTCTTCAGACCGATCAGGCATGCCCCGTCATCGGTTCTTGAACAGTTGCGCTATATCAGGTTGAACTGGGGAGACATTCTCAAGGATTCGCCTTTCTGGGTTCAGCTCGCGGGAGCCATAGAATTTATCGAAGACGAAGATAAATACCTGTTTTTTGAAAAGATCACCCTTGAAGAAGAAGTCCGGCAGGAAGGCCAATGGTTTGAGAAGAAAGCCCAGATACCGGATTACACCTCACTCGATTACGATAATGCACCGGCTCACTATTCGCTTGACTCTTCGTGGATGCCTGAAGTTGTCATGCTTGCAAAAAGCACCTATGTCTGGCTCGACCAGCTCAGCAAGCGATACCGGAAAGCGGTAAACCGGTTGCAGGATATTCCGGACGAGGAACTCGACCTTATGGCCGACCGCGGATTTACGGCCCTCTGGCTGATCGGCCTCTGGCAAAGAAGTACAGCTTCTCAGAAAATCAAGCAGATGCATGGAAACCCTGAAGCGAAAGCTTCGGCCTACTCGCTTGAAAAATATGATATCTCGGATGATATCGGCGGATATGAAGGATACGAGAACCTCAGGAACCGTGCCAGGCTCCGCGGGATCAGGCTCGCGAGCGATATGGTGCCGAATCACACGGGAATGGACTCGGAGCTGGTGAGGAACAAGCCTGACTGGTTTCTGTCAGCCTGGGAACCACCTTACTTCAATTACTCCTATACCGGTCCCAACCTCAGCAACGACCCGCGTTACGGGATTTTCCTCGAGGATGGCTACTGGAACCGTTCAGACGCAGCCGTCACTTTCAAACGTGTCGATTACATGAACGGTGACACCCGTTATATCTACCACGGAAACGATGGAACAAACATGCCCTGGAACGATACGGCACAGTTGAACTTTCTGAGTGCCGAAGTCAGGGAAGGGGTAATCCAGCAGATACTGCATGTCGCAAGGATGTTTCCCGTGATTCGCTTCGATGCGGCAATGGTCCTTGCAAAACGGCATATCCAGCGCCTCTGGTTCCCGCTCCCCGGGCACAGTGCAGCTGTGCCTTCACGCTCCGGTTATGCCATGAGCATGTCTGATTTCGATGCCGCGATACCGGAAGAGTTCTGGAGGGAAGTTGTTGATCGCATCCAGAAAGAGGTTCCCGATACCCTTCTGCTCGCGGAGGCATTCTGGATGCTCGAAGGCTATTTCGTAAGAACGCTCGGCATGCATCGTGTCTACAACAGCGCGTTCATGCACATGCTGAAGAAAGAGGACAACACCGGCTACCGCTACCTGATCAAGAACACTCTCGAATTCGATCCGGAAATCCTCAAGAGGTATGTGAATTTCATGAACAACCCTGACGAGGATACCGCGATCGCGCAGTTCGGACGTGGTGACAAATATTTCGGGGTCTGCATGATGATGATCACCATGCCCGGCCTGCCGATGTTCGGCCACGGCCAGGTGGAGGGGTTCACCGAAAAATACGGCATGGAATATGCCAAAGCCTATTATGACGAGCAACCCGACGAACACCTTGTCGAAAGGCACTACCATGAGATCTTCCCGATCCTGAAAAAACGCCCGCTTTTTGCCGAAGTCCACAATTTCTTCCTCTACGACGTCTTTTCTCCTGAAGGGGCGGTCAATGAAAACATTTTCGCCTATTCCAACCGTCGTGAACATGAAACCGCCCTCGTTGTGTTCAACAACTCTTTTGAACGAGCTCTGGGCTGGATCAGAACATCGGTCGGTTACCTGCATGACGGCAGGATTATGCAGTGCTCACTCGGCGAAGGCCTGAATCTGGACAACGGCGATAACTCCTTCGTCATTTTCAGAGACCACGCGAGCGGCCTCGAGTTTATCCGTCCGGTAAGGGTGATCCATGAAAAAGGCCTTCTCGTAGCCCTCGAAGGTTACAAGTACAACGTTTTTCTCGACTTCCGCACCGTTCAACCCTCCAGGTTCAGACCTTACGACCGGCTATGCCATGAATTGAACGGCAGCGGGACTGCATCGATCGAACGGGCTGCCCTTGAAATGAGTTTTGCGCCTTTTCACCAGAGCGTTGTCACAGCACTTGGAAACCTTCCACAGGTAAAGAGAATCGCCGCACTGCAGGAAGAGGATACCATGAACGCTTTCGGGGAATCGGTCGCTTCCCTGCTCGAAAAGGCATCTCTTCAACTCGGTGAATTCATCGAAAAACCTCTTGAAGTCACTTCTGAACTGGTGGCACGCGCACCTTCGATGCTTAAGAAAGCCGCTTCGGCCGCTCTTGCTTTCTCGCAGCAGCCCGAAAGCCGAAAATTACTTGCCGCGCTCGGATTAACCGCAACAGACGGCAAGGAATTACCTCAGCTGCTCATGCACTGGATCCTGCTCGGTTCCCTTCAGGAACTGCTTGCAGGCTCCGAAGCGCTCAACTCGAACATCATCGACGACTGTCTCCTCCATGACGCTCTTGCAACATGCTATCCTGAAAAAGGCATTGTAGGAATACGCGCCGGAAAGATCCCGGACCTTATCGCCTGCATGCTCTCGCTGAGACCATCACCGCTCATGGGCTCTCCCGAGGAAAAGATCCTTGCAAACCTTGAACATCTCCTCCGGGATAACCGTATACGTATGCAGAGCCTGCTTCAGTTTGACGAACGCCACGGCAGGACCTGGTTCCGCGAGCATCCTTTTACGGTGCTTGTCTCCTGGATCGCCCTCTATCTGCTCATCGAATCCCGGCAGATACCCTCCGGCAAACAGAAGGAAGCTTCCGATACATCTGTTACCGGAACATGGATCGAAGCTATCGGAAATATCGAAATGAAAGCGTTTCTTGCCGGTTATGAAACAGGGGAATTTTTCGGGAAACAGGGCTGATATGTGATATGTCCGATCAGTCCGATCGGAACGATAAAAACAAAAAGCTGCCTCGGTAACAAACAGAGGCAGCTTTTTTGCTTGATGCTATTTATACGATACGCTTACCAGCCGTAATCGAGATAGACACGGAAGGTGTTGATCAGGAGAAAAGCCAGAACAAAAAGACCAAAAATCGTGAATACAGGGCTCTTCTGTTCCTTAGAAGCCTGGCGATCGAAGAACGGTACAAGCATCCAGACAAGACCACCGACAGTCAGCGAAATGATAGCGAGCAGTTCACCACCTTCGAACTTGAGGTCCTTGAGCATCTGGAACTGTGCCCAGAAATACCATTCCGGTTTGATACCGAGTGGTGCCGGGGTAAGCGGATCCGCTTTTACACCTATATGCCAGGGGAATGCCCAGGCAAGGTAAATGAGCAGGGCGAAACCGATCATCCAGCCGATTCCGTCCTTTGCAAGGAAGGTCGGGAAAAACTTCTCGTACCCTCTGATCATTCCGGTGTCCTTGTAACCGATAGGAGAAGAAGTGCCGAGAACCTGGACAAGCATGAGGTGTGCTGAAAGTACAAGCATGAGAAGACCCGGAAGCAGAACGACGTGCAGCGAGAACATGCGGGTGAGGGTTTCACCGGTAACTTCTTCACCGCCGCGCAGGATACTTACGAGGAATGCACCGCCGGGAGCAACCTTCGGAACTTCGGTACCAACCTGGGTAGCGAAGAAAGCCAGCTCGTTCCATGGCAGAAGGTAACCGGTAAAGCCGAACCCGAGGCTGAGCACAAGAAGAAGGAAACCGCTGACCCACATGAGTTCACGTGGTTTCCGGTAGGATTTCATGAAAAACGTGCTGAACATGTGGATGAAGGCCATGAGAACCATGAGGTTGGCCGACCAGGCATGGACCTGGCGGATAAGCCAGCCGAAGGGCACCTGCTGCTGAATGAAGACGAAAGAAGCGAAGGCTTCCGCTTCTGTCGGCTTGTAGTACTGGAGAAGCAGAAGACCGGTAACGATCTGGATAATGAAGAAGAAAAGGGCAAGACCGCCAAAATAATACCAGAAAGAGAGACGATGTTTCGGAACCTCTTTTTTCTTCAGGTAATCGATAACAGGGACAAGTACGTAAAAACGTTCCTGGAACCATGCGGCCAGATCGCTGACCTTTGAATCCTTGTATGGGTTGGTATCCGGACGTTCCACAGGTGGTTTATAGACCCCGCCTGGAGATACCGCCGGGGTTGATGCCGTCGGCTTTGCTGGCGCCGGTTTAGCTGGGGCCGGCTTGGCAGCAGCAGGGGCAGCGGGTTTTGGCTTGGCAGGAGCAGTTCCTGCCGCAGCAATTTTATTGTTTTCAGCCATGTTTCCTGACTCCGTTGGTTTTCAAGAATTTGATGTTAAGCTTTTGAGATAACGAGATTTTCACCGTCAACCTTCACATTGAATATTTTCAATGGCAGAGGCTGAGGGCCGGAAATGATTTCACCGGTCTGTTTGTATTTGGCGCCATGGCAGGGACATACAATCTCGACCGCTGCGCTCTCCCAGTGAACAAGACAGCCAAGATGGGTGCATACAGCACTGCAGGCGGTGAGCTTTCCATTATCGTTGATAACCAGCACCTTGTCCTTGTTGAACTGATAAATCTTGAAACCTTTCGGAGGTACTTCTGAGGCTTTCCCCACAACCATTTCATTAATTTCTTTAACTGTGCTGGATGGAGGGATAATATACCTGACGATGGGATAAAGCGTCGTAGCTGCTACTGCGGCACCGACACCGCCGACAACTTTTCCCAGAAAACTTCGGCGCTCGAAATCAACGCCCTTCGACTCCTGACGTACACCGCCGGACGATGAGGCAGAAGCACCTTCTCCAAGTGTGCCCATCCTCGCAGGGCTCTTGAAATTAGTTTGTAGTGCCATTACAATCTATCTCCTTTTTAATAGCTGTTGTTATAAAATCAACTGTCTGACCTCTCCGGCCATGAAGCGTTGAAAGTCGTTCAAGTAAACCTTGAAAAAGCCGTCAGGTATCCGTAATTTATGCCGACTCATACAAACTTATAATTTATACTTTTTCATCTATTCTTCCAATCCAAAGTACGTTTAATATTATTATAGGTATCGTACATCAGTGACCGCTCCCCATCCCGCCAGATCCGGCTTTGGGTAAAAAAACGCATGAAACGGGAGTTCAGCCTCGTCGGATCGAGAAATTCCGAAATCCCCTCCATTGGTTCATGTCTGTTCCCGTCCATTTCAAGTACCATGCTTGATGTGAAACGAAGATAGAAAGGGCCGGCATCAAGCACTCGCCGATGATCGATTTTCAAGCAGATGTTTTCATGCTGCAATTCAAGCTTCCTGCCGTGAAGAGGGGAAAAAAGTCCTCTTCTGAAATTGCTTTCGGTAAGTATTGCCCGGTCAAGAAAAGTGTTTTCCCCGGTGCTGTTATCCTGAAGTATGACCAGAGTAAGGGGTTTGCTGACCGCATTTTTGAAAAAAATCAGATAATAAACAAGAGTGAAACGGCCGGAAAAAGCCCTCCCCCAGTACCAGCGGGTAATGTGGTCCTGCATGGGCACAAATCCGGAATTATGATCATGATATCCTGAAGCTTTTACCGGGATAGTACGCACCTTCTTTTTCTGCTGATCATAAATTTCAATCTCCCCTTCAACATCAGCCTTTGGAACACTCAGCACCCACTGGTGTCTGTAACCGGCTCCGGTATCATTCTGATCCTTTTTTTCGTAAACCAGGCGCCGTAAACCCTTGAACAGCAGTGATACCTTGACCTCTTTGAAACGTGCGGGAAAAGAAAAGTCGATGTCAAGGATGTATTCATTCCTCTGCTCATCATAGCTGAAACGGTTTTTTTCAAAACGTGCCCCGATATTCGATGGGTTGCTTTCGAAAAGGCCGTTGCGACCCTCCCTGATAAAATTCAGGGTTTCACGATCATTTTCATACAACTGGAAACTGAATCCGGAATAATCCGAAGGAACAGGGGCCGAGGTTAAAACCTGGTTTTTCCAGTCCTCATAATGATTCATGTAATAGGGAGAAAAGGGGAAACCGGCGAACCAGATAATCACGAAAGACAATGCACTTTCTTTATCTTCGGCATCAAAATACCACCACTCGTATGAACCTGGTTCCTGCATGTCATGCCAGATTTCCTGATCTCTTTCGGTAGTGATATTCATTCAGATATTCGGTGTGGTTCAAACCGCGGAATAAGTCCGAATGCGATGCAGACTATGCGTATAACGGTATTGGGAAAAGCAGGATAACCGGAAGCGGAAACACATGTTACTGCCGCAGGGCAGAACCGGGTTGAACGGTGTGGACAGAGAGGGAATCGAACCCCCGACACAAGGATTTTCAGTCCTTTGCTCTACCAACTGAGCTATCTGTCCATTGAAGTTGAGGCAAAATATAGGAATAATATTTTTTACATCAAAAGAAAAACTTAACAACTACTCATACCTGCAAGTCAAAGAATTTCTTCCGGTATCAGACAGAAATCGCGATTTTTTCAATGCCGCTCAGAATTCGCCTGATAACCGTTTCCTTTCCAAGAACTTCCAGCATATGATAGAGGCTTGGCCCGAAACTCAATCCGGAAGTGAGAATCCTCAACGGATGGATAAGTACCGCTGCCTTGAGCCCTTTGGGTGCCACAAATTCTTTCAGTTTCGTTTCGATATTTTCCGCACTGAATTCACCGAGTGATTCAAGTTCAGGGATAAACTCACGAAGAAGATCATTGGTATCGGCATTCCAGCGTTTTTTCACACCCTCTTCCTCGAATGTTTCCGGTTCGAAAAAGAAATAGGAAGAGAACGTGATAAATTCATGTTCGAACCCTACCCGCTCACGCATGAGCTCGATGACCTGCCTGAGATAATCCTCACTTTTAATTACTTCCAGTGGCTGAAGGGTTGTCCGTTTCTCAAGCTCTGCAAGGAGAATCGGCTTGATAACCTGCATGATCTTTTCCGCCGGACGGTTCTTGATGTACTGTTTTTCAAGCCAGTTGAGTTTTTCGACATTGAAAACAGCTCCAGCTTTGCCCACACGCTCGAGAGAAAACCTTTCAATAAGCTCCTCCATGCTGTAGACTTCCTTTTCGCTTCCTTCACCTTCGTTCCATCCGAGCAAAGCCACAAAATTCACAATCGTTTCGCTGCTGTAACCTTTGCGGATATAATCCTCAACAGCCACATCTCCCTGACGTTTGCTGAGTTTCGAACGATCAGGGTTCAACAGCAGGGGCAGATGAGCGACTTTAGGAGGTTCCCAACCGAAAAATTCATAGAGGAGCAGGTGCTTGGGCATCGATGAGAGCCACTCTTCACCTCTGATGATATGCGTAAACTCCATGAGATGGTCATCGATGACACTGGCAAAATGATAGGTCGGAAAACCATCCGATTTCATCAGCACCTGGTCATCTATCGTCGACGAATCAAATTCAACAGGCCCCCTGATAATATCCTCGAACCAGACGGAAACATAGTCGGGCACTTTCATACGGATGACATATGGTGCGCCCGATTCCATTTTCTTTCTGATTTCGCTGGAAGGCATGGAACCGCCCATTTCCTCGGGGAGCCACTTCCTGTTGTATTTCGGCTGAAGGCCCTGTTTGATTTGAAGCTGACGGTTTTCCTCAAGCTCTTCCGGTGTAGAGAAACAATAATAGGCATTCTTGTCTTCAAGAAGCTGCTGGCAGTATTGGTTATAGATGTGCAGACGTTCGGACTGCACATAAGGACCATAATCGCCACCATGTTCCGGACTCTCGTCAGGCACGATCCCTGCCCATTCAAGTGTCTTTATCAGGTTCAGCTGTGCTCCCTCCACTTTCCTGCTCTGATCGGTATCTTCGATCCTGATGATGAAGTCCCCTTTCATTTTTTTAGCGAACAGGTAATTGTACAAGGCAGTTCTCAAACCACCTACGTGAAGGTATCCAGTTGGAGATGGTGCAAACCTGGTTCTTACCTTTTGACCGGCCATAATGCGAATCGTACTGTTAAATAAATTTATACGGAGTAACAAGAGGATGGAATTTAAAAAAAACTCACTGCTTTTCAGACAGAAGAAGAAAACTTTATGGTGAAAACCGTTAAAAAGGTTTAAAAATCGGAGCTGCCTGACGGTCAAGCCATACGATCAGGTAAACTTTTTATTTTTTCTTACGGTTGTTACAATTAATTACTTTTAATGTCGTAACTTACAATTGAACCCTTCACGAAGTACTTTATATGGCTGATGATCCTGTAAAAAATTCAGGAAAAGGAAATTCACGAAATAAATTCAAGCCGGTAAAAGATGATGATCGCACTCCCGGCTGGTTTAACGGTAACAGTGAAAACTCGCAGGGCAAACTGCCCGGTTTTATCTTTTTCATCATGGCGGCAGTACTCATGTTGTTCCTGCTGCAACGGTTCTTTTCTGGTGCTGACAACATTGAGATATCCTACAATGAATACAAAGCCGTTCTTACCAGGGGACTGATCGGCGAGGTAACAGTCAAGAGTCTGGATGACAAGTCGGCAATACTGAACGGAAAACTCAAAACCGTCACAACTCTTCATCTTGTCAATAAAACGAATATCGAAACCGACCATTTTACGGTCAGGATTCCATCTTTCGGCACTGAACAGGCTGACCTCCTTTCCGACAAGGGCATTCAGATCAAGGTTGAAAATGGATCGGGCAATCTGAATAATTTTCTATTCCTCTTCGCCCCCTGGATTATCTTCGGTTTTGTATATTTCTTCCTGTTCAGGCGAATAAATATGCAAAACGGTTCCCAGGCAAAAAACATATTCAGCTTCAGCAAAAGCCGGGCTAAAATGGTCAGCGAATTTGACGTCAAAGTTACATTCAAGGACGTCGCTGGTGTTAATGAAGCTGTCGAAGAGCTTCAGGAAACTGTTGAATTCCTTACCAATCCGGAACGCTTTCACAAAATAGGGGGAAAGGTTCCTAAAGGAGTACTGCTGCTTGGACCTCCGGGAACAGGAAAGACACTTCTTGCCAAGGCAATTGCCGGTGAAGCGAAAGTACCTTTTTTTTCCATTTCAGGTGCCGATTTCGTTGAAATGTTTGTCGGAGTAGGAGCAGCAAGGGTCCGTGATCTTTTCGAACAGGCAAAGAAAAACTCGCCATGCATCGTCTTTATCGATGAAATCGATGCGGTTGGCCGCAGCCGCGGAGCAGGGCTTGGAGGCGGACATGATGAAAGAGAACAGACCCTCAATCAGCTCCTGGTTGAAATGGACGGATTCACTACCAGTGAGAATGTCATCCTGATTGCAGCTACAAACAGACCGGATGTGCTCGACAACGCACTGCTGCGTCCGGGCCGTTTCGACAGGCAGATCACCATAGACAAGCCTGACATCAGAGGACGTGAAGCCATTTTGAAAATTCATACCCGCAAAACACCGCTCGATACAAGCGTCGATATCGGTATTCTTGCAAAAAGCACACCTGGATTTTCCGGTGCTGATCTTGCAAATCTGGTCAATGAAGCGGCCCTGATTGCTTCCCGTAGTGATCAGCAGGTTATAACCAGTGATAATTTCGAACAGGCACGTGATAAAATTCTTATGGGACCTGAACGAAAAAGTATGTTCATTTCGGACGAGCAGAAAAAACTCACCGCTTATCACGAAGCAGGCCATGTGCTCGTTGCTTCCTATACCAAGGGATCGGATCCAATCCATAAAGTTTCGATCATTCCCAGAGGAAGAAGTCTCGGGGTAACAGCTTATCTGCCCCTTGAAGATCGTTACACCCATAACAGGGAGTATCTGCTTGCGATGATAACGTACGCGCTCGGCGGCAGGGTTGCGGAAAATCTTGTTTTTCATGAAACGAGCACCGGCGCGGCAAACGATATTGAAAAGGCAACCGATATTGCCCGGAGAATGGTCAGGCAGTGGGGCATGAGTGATAAACTGGGGCCCATCAACTACGGGGACACGAACAAGGAAGTTTTTCTCGGAAAAGATTACTCGCATATCCGTGAATACAGTGAGGAAACTGCATTGCAGATAGATGTCGAAGTGCGGAATATCATCATGTCATGCATGGAAAATGCAAAAAACATTCTCGAAACGCATGGTGATACCCTCCGCAAACTTGCTGAAATGCTGATCGAAAAAGAGTCTCTGAATGCTGATGAAATAAAAGGAATCATAGGCAATGGGCAAGTCGCTGTTGTACCTGCAGCGACATAACGTCAACCGGTAGAATGAAATATGAATCTCCTGCAGGTACTTTCAACGATCACTGTCGTCTTCTATGGCATGAACCAGCTGAGTGCCGTTGGAACTTCATTGATTACGCCTCTTCTGCCGGTCGGCCATTCAGGAATCATCGGATATTATAACTCTGGAAACATCCAGCTGGAAAATATCTGGTACGGAATTCTGATCGCAACAGGACTTGTTGCGGGATCTTTTTTCGGTGCAAGAATAGCACGGCACCTTCCAACCAATATTCTCCAAAAAACTTTTGCGGTTTTTTAGGAATTGTTGCACTCCGTTTATGGTTTAAATAAATACATAGATTACAACAACCTAAGCCTACACCACCATGGGAAACACAACCACAAAAGCTGATCTTGTCAATGTTATTGCCCACAGAACAGGCCTGACAAAAAATGAAACGGAATCTGTGGTTGATTGCCTGTTCGAAAGCATCATTGACTCACTGAAAGCCGGAAAAAGAATCGAAATCAGAGGTTTCGGGTCATTCAACATCAGGTATAAGAACCTGCGTCAGGCAAGGAACCCGAGAACAGGCGAAAAAGTAACGGTAGATCCTAAAAACGTCCCGACGTTTAAAATATCGAAGGAATTCAAGCACGCCGTCAGCGAAAGCCTGAAAGGCGGCACAGACTAACCTATACACCCCCGTATAGCCTGTAAACGTCAGGACTGGAGATAAAAGGATTTGCTGGTTGTCTGGTTTAACTCTTTCCGGTGATCCCTGAAAGAAACATGTTTAACAACATGCATGTCATACTGTTACCACGGAAAAGCACCAGATCGTTTTCAGTGGTAAAGAGGTTATTTCGTCCGCATTTATACCCTTTTTTCCTGTACAGGTGTAACTATTCCGAAAATTGCAGTCATATTGATTTTTTCTTCCCTTATTCCGGTATAAACGAAAACAACGGAAACAACGATATAATACTGGCGATATCTCTTTTCCATCCGGATACCATGTATGGTACAATGAAAGAGGCCGGCTCATAATCAATTCATGAACCAGCCTCTGTACTGTATATCAGATAATCATGAACAATTGCCTTGGCTACTCTCCTTCAAACTCGGTCAGGGCATAAACATTGTACCCTTTTTCACGGATTTTTCTTTCGCCGCCGATATCCGGCAGATTGACGATAAATGCCATTTCCGAAACTATGCCTCCGACTTTTTCGACCAATGCTGCAGCGGCAAGTGCAGTACCGCCGGTTGCGAGCAAATCATCGACAAGCAGTACTTTCTTGCCCGGCTCAAGCGCATCGAGGTGAATTTCGATTTTGTCGGTCCCATATTCAAGCTCGTATTCCTGGGAAACGACATCAGCCGGAAGTTTTCCGGGCTTTCTGACAGGAACGAAACCTTTTCCGAGCGTATAGGACAGTGCTCCTCCGATGATAAAACCTCTGGCCTCGATACCAACGATCACGTCAAAATCAACACCGTTGAGAAGATAGTGCTGTGTAAAATTGTCAATAACCAGTCTGAACCCAACCGGATCCTTTATGAGGGTGGTAATGTCACGAAAAAGAATCCCTTTTTTCGGATAGTCGGGAATCGAACGGATACGGGATTTAATTGGCATGGAAGAAGTAGGTTAAGTTACTGTGAAGGCATAACGGGAAAACGAAAATCAAGATAACAGTCTCCCTTTTAAAATCAAATCCTCTCCTGAATGCTCGATCAATACAGGGGCCTCCCTTCCTGAAATGTTCGTTGTACTTTCAACCGCCACTCTGAGATAGTTTCTGGTATACCCGCTGTACTCAAAAGCACCGTTTCCAGCCTCTCTGCATTCCTCGAAAAGAACATCCATCACTCTCCCGACATACCGGCTGTTGAAGATGGTTTCCTTCTCCTTTCCAAGCCTTGCAATTTCCCGGTATCTCCTGGCAATCTCATCCGGATGAACAGCGGTACGTTCCCGGGTAGCAACCTGTTTTGCAAGAAGAGTGCCGGGACGTACTGAACAACTGAAGATATGAAGATAGGCCACAGGAAGCTCTTCAACAAACCGGTACATCTCAAGAAAATCAGCCTCCGTTTCACCCGGATATCCAACCATCACATCGGTTCCTATCGCACAATCTGTAATCCTTTCAACAGCTTTATATATCTTTTCACGATAGAGATCAGTGTCATAACGTCGCTGCATCGCTTGAAGTATGGCATTTGAACCGCTTTGAAGTGGAATATGAAAATGAGGTACTATTTTTTCAGAATTTCCAACCAACGATATCATCGTATCATCAAGAAAATCCGGTTCTATCGAACTGATCCGGAGACGGCTGACATCCACATTCTCAAGCAATCGCAACAGATCGGAAAACACCTTTCCGTTATATCGGTAATCACCTATATTAACGCCGGTTATAACGATTTCCCGATACCCCCTCCGTGAAAGATTGCATGCCTGTTCAACAATTTGTGCATCGGACAAAGACCTTGATTTTCCTCTTGCCGCCGGAATTGTACAATATGAACAACCGAAATCACAACCATCCTGTATTTTTAAAAAAGCACGTGTTCTTTCTTTGCTTTCTTCAGAATACAATGAATATCCTTCATGAATATCTTTAAACGTACACGCAGGAGATACTTTGACAAGCGGCTCTACTGATATATGTTCACCTGTAACATGATACCATTCAAGATTATACTTTTCGTTATTGCCAAGAATAGCATCGACTCCCTCAATACGGGCAAGTATTTCCGAATTCAGTTGTGAATAACAACCGATAACCGCTATACGGCTTGAAGGATTTTTTCTGATAATCCGTCTTATTTTCTGACGACATTTCTGTTCAGCCTGTTTTGTTACCGCACAAGTATGAATAATTATAAGTTCTGCCCCATCCTCTATGGAAGATATCTGCCAACCCTGTTTACTCAACTTGTCAAGAATAGAAGATGTTTCTGCATAATTGAGTTTACAGCCAAGTGTTACTGCCGCTACAGTTTTTGTATTTATATTCATATTACACTTTTACCTGATTCTCATACTCTGAAATCACACGTCAATATTATTCCAGACCTTTAAATATTGCGAAAAACAAACAAACAATATTATTTTGGATAGATACTTCATTTATTATATATTTTATTAGTTACACAAATTACTATAACAAACATTAATAGTGCACAAAATGAGCGCATTCAAAAAAGATATCGGATCCCCTGACAAGTACGATCTTTTCATTCAAAAAATTGATCATTTTCAAACACTCGTTGAAGAAAAAAAGAAACTTCAGGCGAAAATAGCTGAAACTCAAAGTGAATTCCAGGAAAAAATAAAGCCACTGGAAGATGAACTGAACAGTATTATAAAAAAGCTCGAGTCAAATCTTTCGAAACTTGAAGGCACTGCACCTGCAGAAACAACAGTCACTTCCAAGTTCGGACGTGGTCAGCTTGGTGCTGCAATCAAGAATCTGCTCCGTTCAAACCCTGATAAAACCTTCAAACCAAGGGATATCGGAGAAGCTCTCAACACAAAAGGAACAACAGTCAGCCTCTGGTTCAACAAATACGGGGCTACGGATCCTGAAATCGAACGAGTTCCCGCAGGAAAAGATGGCAAGCGTTTTGTTTACCAGATAAAAAAGTAAGCGTTCCGGAAGCATTCAATTTCGTTAGGCTCTGTCATTTAATAAAAAAGCGCATCTCGATGCGCTTTTTTATTCATCTCGTTTGTTTTAATACCCGAGAAGCCGTCTGTTCCGGTAAAAGTTCATTGCAAGACCAACCATGATCATATTGCCAACAAGAGAAGATCCTCCGTACGAAACAAACGGAAGTGGCACTCCGATAACAGGAATGAGACCGATTGTCATGCCCACATTGATAACGACGTGAACAAACATCAGAGAAACAAAACCGGCAACGGTCAGTTCGACGAATTTGTTTTTTATTGCAAAAATTACATTGGTGAGCCTGAGAATAAGAATAAGATAACAGGACAGCAATAATGCCGCACCTATAAAACCAAGTTCTTCCGCTATAACACAAAATATGAAATCGGTCCATTGTGCCGGTATGAACCGGAGCTGCGTCTGCGTTCCGTGAAGAAACCCTTTTCCCAATATCCCTCCTGAACTTATAGCAATTTTAGCCTGAAGAGTATTATAGCCCGCACCTTGCGGATCAGACAAGGGATCAAGAAAGATCTGGATCCTTTTCATCTGATGCGGTTTGAGAATTGAACTCGCGAATGTTCCTGTCAGTAGACTGACACCAAGACCGGAAAGAACAACAAACAATTGATGGAATTGGAACTTTCTTTTCCAGGCTACAAGAGCAATAAACTCCAGCACTGCAAGGCTGATAATAAAATAAATGTTGAAAAAGCCCGATAAAACCAGAATCAGGGGAAAGGCAACGAGCATGAGAATATAGATATCGAAACCTGCCATGACGATCATTGGAATAACAAAGGAAAGACAGGTAAGCGTAGTACCCATATCAGGTTGCAGCATGATAAGTACTGCAGGAATCAATGCAATTGCAAGGGCTATAAGAAAATGAGGTATGGAATGTATATCGGTATCGTCATCGGAAAGAAATTTTGCAAGTGCGAGGATTGTCGCCATTTTTGCAATTTCCGAAGGTTGAAAACTGAAAAAGCCTATTTTAAACCAGCTTGTCTGACCGGCAATTTTCCTTCCGAAAATCAGAACAGCTATAAGCATGAGAATTCCGATAACATAAAAGATATAGGAATTATCCCTGATAAAGCGGGCATCGTTGAAAATGACAAACGCAACTGCCACAACGCCGATAAGTCCCCATACAAGCTGACGGTAGAAGAGAATCGTTTCGCCGGCTCCGTTTGTTGCACTGAAAATCGCCATCAGGCCGATCACGATAAGCCCAGCCATCGGCACAAGAAGCCAATAATCAATATTTGAATCGGATTTACTTTCCATTACAAAGAATTCAATACGTTGTTCTTTTTCGCTATCGCCAGAGATGAAAATTTAGTATTGTTCCCTGAACACAGACTGATCACATCTTAAAATAGTATATGGAGCATACAACCTATTCCTGCGGCTTTGCGGTTATTGCCGGTCCTCCTAATGCAGGCAAATCCACGCTGCTTAACGAACTGCTCGACTACAAGCTTTCCATAGTAACACCAAAACCGCAAACCACAAGAAAAAAAATCACAGGAATATACCACAAGGACAATTGCCAGATCATTTTTCTTGATACTCCGGGAATAATGGACCCGGAACAGAAGCTGCATGAATCGATGCTCTCGATCGTGCGTGAAACACTCAAAGAGGCCGACGTCGTGATTGCACTTCTGCCTTATTCGAAAAAAAATAATCTTTTTGACCGTGAATTCGCTGAAGAACTTTTCAATAACTGGCTGAAACCTGCCAGGAAACCGGTAATATCCGTGCTAAATAAAAGCGATCTTGTCAGCCGTGAACAGCAGAAAGAGGCTGAAGAAATCATAAGAAATACATGGCATCCGGATGCCGTCCTTTCCGTTTCCGCCCTGAAAAGAACAAATCTCGATACTCTTGTCCAAACGATCGAGCCTTTTCTTCCGGACTCCCCTCCCTTATATCCTGAAGATTCGCTCAGTACAGCTCCAGAACGGTTTTTTGCGAGCGAAATCATACGTGAAAAAATATTTCTCCTTTACGGACAGGAGGTTCCCTATTCAGCCGAAGTTGTGGTCGACGAGTTCAGGGAACAGCATGAAAGCGACCCTTCCAGAAAAGACCTCATCCGCTGCTCGATTATCGTTGAACGGGAAAGCCAGAAACTTATCCTGATCGGACAGAAAGGCGCAGCCCTGAAAAAACTGGGTCAGGCTGCAAGAAAAGATATTGAGGAAATGCTTGGCAGGCCGGTATACCTTGAACTTTTTGTAAAAATCCGTCCTGACTGGCGAAAGAAACACAATCTGCTGAAAAGTTACGGATACTGAATCGGGGATTGGGAACTGGGGATTGGGAACTGGGGACTGGAGGAAAATCAGACCGATCGGTCTGATCGGTCCGATAATGAAAAAAGCTGCCCCGGTTTTGCATCCGGGGCAGCTTTTTCTACAATTCGAACATCAAAAAAACGCTTATTTATCGATCGGCAGCTTTTTCCCCGCCTCTCTTGTCAGAGGATTTGAATGGGGGTTCCAGTTCAGCTGAAGCTGCTTCGATCTCCTTTTTCTCGTTTGGATGGGCCTGCAGATACGCCTCGATCTCTTCCCTGCTCTTGTCCTTGAAATATTCAAGTGCGGAAAGAATGATACGCTTGTTCTCCTTGTCGAACTCGATGACACGAAGAGGCAGTTCATCACCGATCCTGAACGATGAATGGATATCCTTCACACCGCCCTGAAGGAGGTGCGACACAGGAACGAAGCCATCAACATCGCCTGGAAGAATCACGATGACGCCCTTTTCAATGATCTGTGAGATCTGACCGGGAGTTTCAGCACCAACGGCATACTTCTGTTCGAATTCATCCCACGGGTCCTGATTGATCTGTTTGTGACCGAGTGCTATCCTGCGGGCATGAACATCAAATTTGAGAACCTTGACCTCGAGTTCCTGGTTCTTTTTGACCAGTTCGCTCGGATGGCGGATTTTCTTTGTCCATGAAAGGTCGGAAATATGAACAAGTCCGTCGACACCGGGCTCGAGCTCGACGAAAACGCCGAAATCGGTGATATTGCTGACGGTTCCTTTATGCAGCGAGCCTTCGACATATTTCTCGGATAAAGCGATCCATGGATCCTCGTTCACCCGCTTCATGGAAAGTGAAAGCTTTGTGTGGTCCTTGTCGATGTTGAGGATGACACACTCGACTTCCTGCCCGAGCGTGACGAACTGACCCGGATGCTTGATATGCTGTGTCCAGCTCATCTCGGAAATATGAACAAGACCTTCGATACCTTTCTCGATCTCGACGAAGGCGCCGTAATCGGTAATCGATACGACACGGCCCTGGGCTTTCGAGCCGACCGGATACTTGATCTCGATGTTTTCCCATGGATGGGATTCAAGCTGCTTCATGCCGAGAGAGACCCTCTTGGTGTTCTCGTCGAACCCGACAACAACAACCTTGATAGGCTGATCGAGCTCCACAACCTCGGAAGGATGATTGATCCTGCCCCAGGTTATATCGGTAATGTGAACAAGACCGTCGAGTCCGCCGAGATCGACGAAAATACCGAAATCGGTGATGTTCTTGACGGTACCTTCGAGCACCATACCCACCTTGATGTTGGCGAGCATCTCCTCGCGGCGTGCGGCATAAGCCTCTTCAAGAATGACTTTATGGCTGACGACAATATTCTGTGTGACCGGATTGATCTTGACAACCCTGAAATCCATGGTCTGACCGACAAGGGCGTCGAAATCACGGACCGGCTTGACATCGATCTGGGATCCAGGAAGGAAGGCTTCCACACCGGAAAGCGAAACGGTCATACCGCCTTTGACGCGGTTGATGATCTTGCCGGTAATAATGGTATCGTTTTCGATCGAATCGTAAATCTTGTCCCAGATTCTCAGGACATCAGCCTTCTTCTTTGAAAGAATGAGCTGTCCCATCTTGTCCTCGATGTTCTCGAGGTATACGTCAACATCATCTCCAACCTTTACCTCATCATCAGCCCTGAATTCGAGGAGCGGAACGATACCTTCCGACTTGAAACCGACATCGATCGTGACATCCTTGTTGGATATCGAGACAATCCTGCCTTTGATAATCTCGTTTTCGGTGATTTCATTGAGCGTGCTGGTGTAAAGCTGCTCCATCTGCGCAAGTTCGGCCGGCTCGTAAAGAGCAAAAACCTTGATTTTTTTCCTCGCAGGTCTTTCCTTGACCTTTTTGTCCTGTGTGAATGCTTCTGCCATTAATTGTTTCCTTCCTCTCTTGAATTTACCTGTCCGCCGCGAGAGATTTCAGCAGGAGGGTTTGTGGTTAATGAAAAAAAATATTGAAACATCGATCATCGTGCTGCAGTTTATCGGTCTTCCTTCAGTAATGCCAGTGCAAGTTCGTAAACTTTCCGTACCTGCTGTTCAACGCTCAGATCCGATGTATCGATTTCCGTGGCATCAGGATGTTTCCTCAGGGGAGCATGCTCCCGTTCAGCATCGGCCCGGTCCCTTTCCTTTATCTCTTCTTCAAGCTCCTCGATGCCTGGAAGTCCGGATGCGCCATTCGACTTTGCCTTCAATTCCGCGTACCGCCGCTCAGCTCTTTCGCGGGCATCGGCCACCAGAAATATCTTCAGTTCGGCATCAGGAAAAACAATGGTCCCGATATCTCTTCCGTCCATGACCACTCCGCGCAGTTTTCCAAGCTCCTGCTGCATCTGTCTAAGCCTGTCACGAACCGGTTTGAGCGAACTGATAAAACTCACTTCACGGCTGACACGATTATCCCTGATCGCTTCCGTGACATCGGTGCCGTCGAGGTAAACATGGTCACCGTCAAAACGGATAGTGATATCCTCCAATAAAGCAACAACGCTCTCTGGAGAGCGCCGTAAATCATCGATAACGTTCCTGCGTATGGCTTTCAGGGTTACTGAGCGGTACATCGCTCCGGTATCGATATAAGTATAACCCAGCATTCTGGCCACTTTCCGGGCTGTTGTGCTTTTTCCGGAAGCCGCCGGGCCATCTATGGCAATAATGATACGATTCGTTCTGATACCCTGCTCCACGTGCATTTTACATTAGCCCGCTATTTTATAAAAATAATTTGCTTTTTCCAAACATATTGTTTACATGTTAGCCTTGAATTTATTGAAAGCATCAACTTCATTAAAAACCTTTTTCCTATGTCTCTTCGCTGCGGGATTGTCGGGCTCCCGAATGTCGGGAAATCGACGCTTTTCAACGCCATCACTGCAAAACAGGCAGAAGCAGCCAACTATCCGTTCTGTACCATCGAACCGAATGTCGGAACCGTGCTTGTACCGGACGAAAGAATGCAACTGATCGCCGATGTTGTGAAAACACCGACACTGGTACCAGCTGCACTTGAAATAGTCGATATCGCCGGACTGGTCAAAGGTGCAAGCAAGGGAGAAGGCCTCGGCAACCAGTTTCTCTCCCATATCAGGGAAGTCGATGCAATCGTTCACGTCGTCCGGTGTTTTGATGACGAAAATATCATACATGTCGAAGGAAAAATCAACCCTGCCGCCGACATTGAAACCATCGAAACCGAACTCATGCTGGCCGACCTCGAAAGCATGGAGCGCCGGCTCGACAGGCTGAAAAAAAATGCAAGAAAGGAAAAAGAACTGCTCCAGCAGGTCGAGCTTGCTGAAAAAATAATAAAAGGCCTCAGCGAAGGCATCCCGGTCCGCAGGATAGTCGAGACACCTGAAGAAGAGGCAACTGCAAGGCAGTTTTTCCTGCTCTCTTTCAAACCGGTTCTTTTTGCAGCCAATGTTGCCGAGTCCGATCTGCCGGATGGCAACAGCTATACGGAAAAGGTTGCGGAGATCGCAGCCGCATCAGGTGCCAAAATGCTGATCATCAGCGCCAGAGCCGAGGCCGATATAGCAGAACTTCCCGAAGAAGAACGTCCGGAATTTCTGGAAAGCCTCGGACTGAAAATGTCCGGACTTGACCGGCTGATCCAGACGGCCTATGACCTGCTCGGGCTGCAGACCTACTTCACGGCCGGTGAAAAGGAAGTCCATGCATGGACCATCCGCAAGGGTGCCGCCGCACCGGAAGCTGCAGGCGCGATACATTCAGATTTCGAAAAAGGGTTCATCCGTGCCGAAGTCATGTTCTACAAGGATCTGATCGATCTCGGTTCCGAACAGAAAGTCAGGGAAGCGGGAAAACTCCGCTCCGAGGGACGGGATTACATCGTCAGGGACGGCGACGTGATCGTTTTCCGTTTCAACGTTTAATTTTTTAACACCGGCCTGACATGCACCATAAAGTTACATCTGACAACCCCATCGGTATTTTCGATTCGGGTATCGGTGGGCTGACTGTCGTCAAAGCGATCCGGGCCGCTCTGCCTTTCGAAAAAATCATCTATTTCGGAGATACGGCGAGAGTTCCCTATGGTACTAAATCCCAGGTTACCATTCGTAAATATGCGGCTGATGATACAGCCATTCTCATGCGGTACCAGCCCAAATTGATCATTGTGGCGTGCAACACCGTTTCAGCTCTCGCTCTCGATGTGGTTGAAAAAGTATGCGGCAGCATACCGGTGATCGGAGTACTGAAAGCCGGTGCGGGTCTTGCTGTGGAGGCAACCTCCAATAACCGGATCGGAGTCATCGGAACACAGGCGACGATATGCTCGAATGCCTACGCATGCACCATCAATGAGCTTGATCCCGATATACATGTGGTTTCGAAGGCATGCCCGCTTTTCGTTCCCCTTGCCGAGGAAGGACTTATCGACCATGATGCGACAAGGCTCATTGCGAGGGACTACCTTGCAGGAATCATCAATCAGGATATTGACACGCTGGTCCTCGGCTGCACACATTATCCAATACTGCGAAGAATAATCGAGGAAACGATCGGGCCGGCAATTTGCATCATCGATTCAGCCGAAGCGGTTGCCCTGCGGACAAGGGAACTTCTCGAGGAATCCGGACTGTTGAACAATTCGGGAGAGCATGCTTTACCACACTTGATGGTAAGCGACCTTCCCCAGAAGTTCAGCATGATATACAAGCTCTTCCTCGGATCGGAACTGCCTGACGTCGAGCTGGTGGAAGTGTAATACCATAAATTGAGAATCCCTGGCTTTTTCAGCCGGGCATGTTACATATTATTGTTTTAACCGGTTCATTGTGAAAGTTAACCTTGACAGAACTTCCTCGGGTTTCTGCATCGGTGTGCAGGGAACCATTCATGTCGCAGAAGAAAAACTGCGCGAAAATGGCGTGCTGTACTCTCTCGGTGATGTCGTCCACAACGAAGTCGAGGTGAAAAGGCTCGAGTCGCTCGGCCTGATCACCATTGAAGATGAAAAACTCAATGAGCTGGAAAACGCTCCCGTGCTGATAAGGGCACACGGCGAGCCGCCTTCGACATACAGAACAGCCGAACAAAACAGACTGGCGGTGACAGACACCACCTGTCCGGTCGTATCGAGGCTTCAGCGCACTGTCCGGCTCCTGCATCAGCTCGGTTACCAGATCATCATTTACGGCAAGCGGGTCCACCCGGAGGTTATCGGTATCAACGGACAATGCGGCAACAGCGCCGTTATCATCAAACATGCCGACCTGTCGGACCCTGAAGAAACAAAAGCGCTGGACCTTGCAAAAAAATCAGCGCTGATTTCCCAGACTACCATGGATGTTCCGGGTTTTTACGAGCTCAAGGCCAATCTCGAAAAACTGTTCGTCCCATCGGAAACAGAAGGAGATAAGCCATGGATGGCAATCCGCGACATCGACATAACGGCGGAAATCACCGGCGTTCGCCCCATGCCCTCTCACGTATACAAAGATACCATCTGCGTACAGGTATCGAGCCGCAATCGGAAGCTGTATGACTTTGCCCTTGCCAATGCATGCATCGTTTTTGTCGCCGGCAAAAAAAGCTCGAACGGTCAGGTGCTTTACAATATCTGCAGGGAAGCAAATCCGCGAAGCTATTTCATCGAAGATACCAGTGATCTCGATGAGCGGTGGTTTAGAGAAAATGACGGGACAGCCGTCACGAGTGTCGGTGTCTGCGGCGCTACTTCGACACCGATGTGGCTGCTCGAAAAAGTCGCTGCCTGTATCGAGGCAACCTACGGAAAATCGCCAGAAGCCGGAAACAAGGAACAATAACGCTGTTTAGCCTTATGAAACCACTTTCAATGATCATCAACGGAAAAGCCGTCGAGGCGGAACCTGGAATGTCCATTCTTGATGCTGCAAGGTCGGCTGATATTTTCATTCCGACGCTCTGTTTTGAAAAATCCCTTGAAATAACCGGAGCCTGCTGGATATGCATCGTTGAAATCAAGGGTAAGAACCGCTTTGTTCCGGCCTGCAGCACAAAAGTTTCCGACGGTATGGTCATTGAAACGGAGAATGACGAACTGAACGCGATGAGGCGCCAGAACCTCGAACGTATCATAAGCAGGCACTGCGGCGACTGTCTGGGTCCATGTGAACGGTCATGCCCGGCTGGGTGCAACATTCCTGATTTTATTGACGCCATAGTCCGCAACGATGACCGCGAAGCCCTGAGAATCATCAAGGAAACCATTCCCCTTCCGGGCATCCTCGGAAGGATCTGCCCTGCTCCCTGCGAGGATGAATGCAGAAGACGCGGAGTTGAAAATGCGGTTTCCATCTGTGCCCTGAAACGCTATGCTGCAGACAGCGAAATGCAGCGCCAGGAACGTCTGCTGCCGGAAATCGCTGCTGAAACCACGAAAAAAATCGCTGTGATCGGTTCAGGACCCGCAGGCCTGACGGCAGCCTATTTCCTCCGCTGCAAAGGCCATGACGTGACGATTTTCGAAAAAGACAGCAAAGCCGGGGGAATGATGCGTTACGGCATACCCAGCTTTCGACTTCCTGAACAGGTTATTGACCATGACATAGCAGCCCTTGCTGATATGGGCGTCAATTTCCGTTTCGGCACCGCCTTCGGTAAGGAGATAACGGCTGAAAACCTGAAAAGCGCCTTCGATGCACTTTTTCTCGCCGTGGGAGCCCAAAAGTCCGCTGCAATGGGTGTCGATGGTGAAAACCTGACCGGTGTCATCAGCGGCATCGATTTCCTCCGTAAAACAGCTTCCGGCATGACTCTGCGCCCTGGTGAAAAGGTCGTGGTGACCGGCGGCGGCAATACCGCTATAGATGCGGCAAGAACCGCCCTGAGGCTCGGGGCATCGAACGTGACCATTCTCTACCGCCGTTCAAAAGAGGATATGCCGGCAAACAGGCATGAAATCGAAGAGGCCCTGGATGAAGGAATTCTTCTTGTCGAACATGCAGCGCCTCTTGCGATAAAGAAAGAAACGGATAACCTTGCAATAACAGCTGTCCGTATGAAGCCCGGCGAACCCGACGGCAGCGGACGCCGCAGGCCGGTACCGGTCGAGGGCTCCGAATTCACGTTGCAAGCCGGAACGCTCATCTCGGCAATCGGTCAGGAGGTCGATCCCGCGGCAGCCTGCAGCGCCGGCCTTGGAACTGCGGCCGGCGGCAGGTTACAGGTAAACCCGCAAACCCTGCAATCTGAAATTCCATGGGTATTCGCCGGAGGGGACTGCGTTACAGGAGCAGATATCGCGATCCGGGCAATCGAGCAGGGAAAAAAGGCAGCACATTTCATCGATCTCTTTGTAAGCGGCAAAAGCGTTACCGCTCCTGCTGCTGATTTCAATTCATCCTATGGATCGACGAAAGATATACCGGAAACATTTTATAAGGAAGTGACACTCTCGGCAAGAGTCCCGGTTCCCGAACACCCGGCTTCCGAACGGGTAAAAAGCTTCATTGAAGTCTCAGCCGGCTATACCGAACAACTCGCACGCGAGGAAGCGCTCAGGTGCCTCAAATGCCGCTGCACAGCTGTCGGCGAATGCAGGCTGCGTGATCTTGCTTCTCGGTATCTTCCCTCTTTCGCTCCCGAACATCAGGAACATGAAGGATTTTACAAGGCAGTAAACAGCGATATCTGCATGGAACGGGAAAAATGTGTGGACTGCGGCATCTGTGTGCGCAGTATCGAACAGCTCGATGCAGGAAAGACATTCGATTTCCAGTCGCTGATCGAATGCTGTCCTACCGGTGCGTTAGCCAAGGCGTAAATAACCGGATAACCCGGAACGGAAGAGTGTACTGAACCGGTTAAAATATTCCGGAGATGTATCCTGAAGGGTTCACTTCACTGCTTTTTTGAGGATTTAAGCAGCTCCAGCAGTGAAGTAAAGAGACCGGAAAAAAAATGAATCACGGCATTGACCGACTGTTCTATCCGCACGAACGCTGCATGAATATCGCCCCCGGTAAAATGCAGATAAGCCGCATAAAGCACCAGAATGGCCGCGATGACAACAACGAGCCTTATCATTCTTTTCAGGGAAGAAAACAATACCATCACGGCAAGAATGATGGCGATCACAAACAGCACAGGGTGACTGATCAGGTAGTTTATCGCTTGTTCCATGTTAACCGCTCCATTTTCATATATATTCCTGTAATATGCCGGCTATTTTCGGTGACGGGGAACTGCCGGCAAGCCTTGCCCTCGCGTCGAGCAACTCTCTTCGCATGTTTACTGCAAGAAGAGGATCGTCAAGAATCGCTGACGCCTTCCTGAATATCTCCTCTCCGGAAGCTTTATCCTGCAGAAGCTCCGGAACGAGCTGCTCACTGCTTCCCAGACCTTTGGCCACGATATTGGCAAGCGAGATGTTTTTCAGTTTTACAAGCCGCCGGGCTATCTGGTAATTCAGCCATCCGGTCCGGTAAACGACAATCATCGGCGCGCCGAAACAGAGACATTCGAGTGTCGCGGTACCGGAAGTCACCAGAACGAGATCACTGTATTGCATGACTTCGTATGCCGGACATTCGATGATGGAAAGCTCGGGATATTCCGAAAGTATCGAAAAACATTCACCCGGAAGATTCGGTGCCCGGCCGAGAAGAAATACCGCACGGTGGCGTCCGTTCATAAGACGCGCCGCCTGCAGCATTTCAGGCAGAATAGAGGCAAGTTCCTGCCTGCGGCTTCCCGGCAGAAGACCGATCAGTTTTGTGCCGGGTTCGACGTCATGTTTTTTTGCAAAGTGTTCGGACGATGGAAGAGTGTGTGCGGCAAGTTCTTCGACAACCGGGTGGCCGACAAATTCCGCATGGATCTGATGCTTCCGGTAAAAATCCACCTCGAAGTCGAAGATAACGAGCATCCGGTCGATATAACGGCGAATAGCCTTGACACGCCCCTCTTTCCAGGCCCATACCTGCGGAGAGACATAATAGATGACCGGAATCCCCTGTTCATGGAAAAATTTTGCCATCATCAGGTTCAAGCCCGGATAATCCACCAGAAAAGCCGCTGATGGCTTTTCACGTCTGACCGCTTTTTTCAGGTCGCGGATCACTCTCCTCAGAAAGCCCGCATGTTTGAGGACATCGACAAAGCCCATGATACTCATCTGGCGGGTATCGTACATCAGTTCCGCACCAAGAGAGCGCAGTCTTTCACCTCCTATGCCGAAAACTTTTATGTCGGCCCTCGCTTTCAGCAGTTCAGAAACGGCGCCGGCGGCGTGCATATCCCCGGAAACCTCTCCAGCCAGAACGAAAAGCTTCTTTGACATCTATAGAGTGAAATAATTTGATGAACGACAGGGAAACTGTATTTTTGGGTTTGTCAAGTATATTATCAAGCTTACCGAAGGTAAGTTTTCATTATATCAAAATCACCATAGAATGCAAGTTAAATTCGGTACTGATGGATGGCGTGCAATTATTGCAAAGGATTATACATTCGATAACCTGAAACTTGCAGCCCTGGCATCGGCCCGGTACTTTCTCTGTCATCCCGACAGGGAAAACGGTGTCTGTATAGGTTACGACACCCGTTTCATGTCGAAAGAATTTGCTGAATTTACCGCTGAAGTGCTCTCATCACAAGGATTGAAAGTTTTTCTTTCCGACAGTTTTGTTTCAACACCCGCTGTTTCCCTGTTCACAAAAGCCAAACAACTTGCAGGGGGTATCGTCATTACAGCTTCCCATAACCCGGCCATTTATAACGGTTTCAAAATAAAGGCATCCTACGGTGGACCGGCCCATCCGGAGGTTATCGCCGAAATCGAAAAAAATCTTCCGCTTGTGGACCCCGGAACGGTAATTACCGCAGACAGAATGCTCATCGATCTGGTGGATATGAAGGCTTTTTATGTGAATTATCTGAAAAGCAGAATAGATCTCCAACTTATCAGGGACTCGCAGATAAAGATTGCCCACAACGCCATGTACGGTGCAGGACAGGACCTCATCACGAAGTTTTTCGACGAATCGATGGTGAACTGCTATCACTGTTCGCTCAATCCGGGATTCGGAGGCATCAACCCTGAACCGATGCCCCAGTATATCGAGGAGTTCGTGGAATTCTTCAAGGAAGTGGAAACCGATGTCGCCATCATCAACGACGGTGATGCCGACAGGATAGGCATGCTTGATGAAAACGGCCAATTCGTGGATTCACATAAATTGTTCGCCATTATTCTCAAAGACCTCGTCGAGCACCAGCACAAGAGTGGCGAAGTGGCAAAAACATTCGCCCTTACCGATATCATCGACAAGATCTGCCATAAAAACAACCTCATCATGCATGAACTTCCGGTAGGGTTCAAATATGTCAGCAGGCTCATGACCACCAACGACATCCTGATGGGTGGAGAAGAATCAGGCGGTATCGGCATTACTTCGTTCCTTCCCGAACGCGATGGCGTCTATACAGGGCTTCTCATTCTCGAAATGATGACCCGTCGCCAGAAAACCTTGTCGCAGCTGGTCGAAGAGCTTTACGAAGAGTACGGCTTCTTCTGCTATAACAGGCTCGACCTGCATGTCAGCGATGAAAGAAAACAGGCGATCATCGACCGCGCTGCCGGAGGAAGCCTTGAAACGATAGCCGGGTACAAGGTTCTGGACTTCAATGATCTTGACGGTTACAAATATCATTTCGATGGCGGCTGGATGCTGATCCGGCCATCCGGAACGGAACCGATACTGCGGTTGTATTGCGAAGCGGATTCCCAGGAAAAGGTTGACAAGGTACTGGCGTTTGCATCAAAACTCGCCTGATCATAACGTTATCCGGAGCTTTGCCTCATGATTTCATGAGGCAAAATCTTCTTTTCGGATACCGGTAACATGTTTTAAACGATTAACTTAACATAAATCAAAAAAATTAACTGAAATAAAAGAGCAAGATTTTATCATGTTTATCGTCATATAAACGTCTGGATAAAGTGCACTCGGAAGCATATTCCGGTTTTTGATGCATAATACGATTGGACCCATGAAAACCAGACGGATCGGAAGGATACAGAAGGATTGCAAGTGCCAGTAAATGATATCGATGATAGTGTAAAAAAAATCAATAACGGTGACTTTATCTGCACATCAAGTAAGTGCCCTGATGGGCAATAATAAGGGCATTGCAAAATCAGGTATGACCTCACAGGAAGAATTGTTCAGGAACCTTGTTATCGAACACCAGGAAATGGTGATCAATACCTGTTACCGTTTTGTATTTAACCGTGAAGATGCCGAAGATTTAGCCCAGGAAGTATTTATTGAAGTTTTCCGCTCTCTTGACAGGTTCAGGGAAGAGGCGAAAATGTCAACATGGATATACAGGATTGCTGTCAGCAAGTCACTTGATCACTTGCGGCGCATGAAAAGAAAAAAGAGGTTCGGTTCATTGAAAAGATTGATCGGTGCTGAAGACCCGGGAGAAGATATTGCGGATTCTTCTTCTGACTCACCGGCTGAAACGTATGCCGCGCAGGAACGGCTTAAAATTCTGCAGGAAGCTCTCGACACCTTGCCTGACAGCCAGAAAACAGCATTTCTTCTAAGCAAACAGGAAGGTTTCAGTAATCAGGAAATTGCCGATATCCTCAAAACTTCTGTTTCAGCAGTAGAATCTCTGGTGCACAGAGCAAAAAAAAATCTTCACGATAAATTATATGCATATTATGCGAGCAACTGATTTTTATTCATGTACAAAAGTTTTTTTCAAACCTGTCGTCAAATGTATAAACGGGAGTTCACGATGAAAATGAGTAACGTAAACATTGAGACCGAGATCGACAGGACGTTGCACCTGCTTGATGAAATGAAACCACTCGAGGTAAATCATTTTTTCAGGGTCAGGCTGATGCAAAGGATAGAACAGGAATCGGAACAGCGTACAAACAAACTTGCTATTGGCCGGGTTTCCGGCAAGCTCGATTTACGATTCGCTTTCATGGCCCTGCTCATCATCATCAATCTGGCTTCTGCATTTATCTCGCTGATACATACCGACAGCCCGGTAAGGGCGGGCATCAGTGAAATGCTCGACTCTCAGGGTTATGATTATGCAAGACCTGCATATGCCTACTATGACCAGACAGGAACTTTTCCATCAGATACCGAAAACAACAACAATCAGAATCCCTGAACCGAGCGAACGATTTTTATCAACGAATGATTGAATAGCAATTTTTTTAACGATACACAAGATTCGAATCCCCGGAGCTTTCAGTACATCTTGTATGAAACCGGGGTAAACTGACTGGTAAAAAACATGAATTTCCTGACCTCAAAAAAATTTGTAACGACAGCTCTCATACTTCTTGTTCTGCTCAATGTCACGCTCCTTGGCGTTCTCTGGTGGCAGAACATGGTAAAAACTGAATCCCGGCACATCACCATAACACGCCAGATCAACAGGCAGCTTTCTTTTACCGGACCTCTTGCTTTAAGTGATTCACAATCAGCAAGCTTCCATAAACTGCGCAAGGAGCACTTTGAAAAAGTCCTTCCTGAAATTCAGGCGATCAACGAACAGAAAAAACTTATCATTGAAGAATCCCTGAAGGATCAGCCTGACATAAAAAAAATTGAGACTCTTTCTTCAAGTATAGGTACCCATCAGACAACGATGGAACGTGAACTGGCCACTCATTTTCATGAATTGGCCAAGATATGCACACCTGATCAACGGGATTCCTTAAAAAAAATTCTTGAGCATATCTCAACCCACAACCTGCCGAACAGAAAAGCGGAACGCTGGGGTTTATTTCCTCCATTCAGAGAAAGCATCTCGGTAAAGGAAACTCAGAGCAGGTAAATTTATCTTTTTACAATGAAAGATCCTTCAGGGCTCCACCGGTTACGAAGAAGGATTGACACTGACCATGGACGGCGATGGTTCTGCTGCCTATGTTATCACTCAGGCAAATAAAAGTATCAATCATAACAGGTAAAAAACTCACCCTTTCTGTCATTCTCTGCGAAGCAGAATCCATAAATTATTGTCAAGTAAGAAGATGGGTTCTTCATTCCGTTATGCTTCATTGCAGAATGACAAGCCCTTTATCCTGGATTTTTTTGTGATCTGATGTTGTCGGATCAATAACGGCAGATCAGCCCTGACTGCGGGAAAACCTGTTTTTAACTTTACGGGCTACCAGAACCGCTTCTTCACGGAAAAGCAGCAGAGAAGCAATCAGATAAGCGGTAAGCAATACAACTTTTACGGCAATCCCGGACCACGAAGAAATCTGCATCGAAACCGAGAAAATCTGAAACCAGCCAAGAAAAATACCGGTCACGAGCAAAAGGCCCAATTTGACCCAGTCATACTGCAAGGGATAATATTTCAGGGAATACCAGGCCATGACAAGGCACATTACCAGAGTGCCGGCGACAATCGCAATTGCCGCGCCATCCATACCTCCGATCGGAATAAGGAGCCAGCAGCTGATTGCCGTAACTGACGCACCTGCAAATGTCACGACGGGAAGGCACCGGGTATTGCCTGTAATGAGAATCCCGGCCGAGAGGTTGGTTGAAACCATGTCGAAGACATAGCTCAGGAAAATCCATGGCAGAAAGCCCAATCCGATCCAGTAACGGGGAGGAAGAAGATAGAATTTTCCGGCATAGTGGCACCGGACGATATCCGGAACGAAATAGGAAGCTGCAAGTGCAAGAAACATCACAAACAGAGAAGAAATGTTCATCACATGCCGGAAAAGTATCGGAGCATCGGGATCTTTCGAATGCTGCAGGAAAAACGGCTGCCATGCGAAACGGAATACCTGGATGAAAAGCTGCAGGATAACACCGAAAGCCGCTATCCTGCCATAAATACCCACGATGTCGGAAGCCTGGTAACCCTCACCGTAAATTCTCGTAATCTCCGAAGGCTGGATCCTGATAAGAATGTTTCTGTCGATCAGATGAATAAGCAGGCCTGCTATACCGGTAGGAACATAAGGCAACCCGATACGAAGCATCTCGCGGAGCTGGCGGGAAGAAAAAAGGAACCTGAAATTGCTGAAAACAGGGATCACCAGGAGAAGGCTTGCAAAGGAGCCGATCGCCTGACCGATGAATACACCATGCAGTCCCGCATGGAAAGGGACAATGAGAATAATGGAACTTATCACGACGGCAATGACACCGGCAACCCTTGCTACAGCAAAATGAACCGCTTTCCTTTTAAGGCGGAGCTCGGCAAAAGGTATCACCAGCAGGGTATCGAGCCAGAGAATCAGAGCTGCATATCTCAGGAACTGGGCATCGTCAACCGATATTTCTATCAGGCCTGCAAGAAAGGGCGCAAAAAGAACAATAGCCAGCGAGAAAAACGTGGAAGTCAGAAGAAGTGAGAGGAAAGCCGTTGAAAAGAGCCGTGTTTGGTCGCTCTCCCTCTCTGCGGAATCGGAAGCGACCTTCAGATAGGAAGTTTCGAGCCCGTATGCAAACACGACGTTCGCAAGTGCGATATTTGCATAGATAATGGTCTGTATACCATTGTCGAAAGTGGAAAGTTTATTTGCATACAGAGGGACGAGCAGATAATTGAGACTGCGCGCAAGAATGGTACTTGTTCCGTAAATGACGGTATCTTTGAAAAGAAGCTTTAATTTTGAAAACATGAGGGCTAATCCAACCTGCCTTATGCCAAATCGTTATTTACCGTTCCGTTGCCATTGGATGCTGCCTTGCGTTTTCTCAGCTCTTCCTGATCGATCTGGAACCTTCCGTCTTTCTGAACAACCGGAATTTTTGAAATCACTTCTCTGAGATGCCTCTGGGCTTCTTCCTGTTGCTTTTTGAGGTTTTCAAGTTCAGCCCCCTGCAGCCCGACAGGATTGTCTTTGTCGATCAGCGTGCTTTTAAGCGATTCTATTTCCAGGTTCTGCTCTCTCTTCATATGCCCGACAAATCTTCTTAGTATTACAACCAGAAAAACAAACAGCAGAATAGATATGACAAAAAGGACAATCCAGCTCATAACCGTAGCATTATTAATTATGAAAGCAATTTATAATTACTCAATTTAGCCGATATTACCATTTAAAAAAAAAGAGTAACCGGCTATCTTTTCTCCATGCCGGCATCTATTCAGCATTGAACAATGAATGCATCATTGCGCAAACGAAATATTACTGAAACCGGTAAAGAAATTCTTCTGAAAGAAGCAGATGCGCTCCGGCTCATGGCACAGCGTCTGGATCAGAATTTTACCAGCGCCGTAAATATGCTCGCTTCCTGCAATGGAAAAATCATTATTTCGGGTATGGGAAAATCGGGCATCATCGCCCAGAAAATAGCCGCGACCATGGCATCGACCGGTTCGACAGCTGTTTTCCTTCATCCTGCAGATGCCGCTCATGGTGACCTTGGCATCGTTTCCCGCGATGATGTTGTAATCTGCCTTTCGAAAAGCGGTACTACGGAAGAGCTGAATTTCATAATTCCTGCGTTCAGACAGATCGGTGTACAGATTATCGCGATGACAGGCAACAGTCGCTCCTTTCTTGCAGAAAATGCGGATATCGTTCTCGATACCGGCATCGAGCAGGAAGCCTGTCCATACGACCTTGCCCCCACCACTTCGACAACCGCGATGCTCGCAATGGGGGATGCGCTGGCAATATCACTGATGCAACAGAAAGATTTCACCTGGAAAGATTTCGCGCTCACACACCCCAAAGGTTCTCTCGGACGAAGACTTACAGTCAAAGCTTCCGATATCATGTCAAAAGGTAATGCTCTGCCTCTGGTGGAAGAAACGGCATCTCTTGCCGAGCTCATCCTTGAAATGACATCGAAACGTTTGGGGGTCAGCGCCGTTATAGACCGGGAAGGTTGTCTTACCGGGATATTCACCGACGGTGATCTGAGAAGAGTGGTACAACAGGGAGGGGACCTCCTTAAACTCAACGCAGGAGAAGTCATGACTCCAAACCCGAAAACCGTCAATACAACAACTCTGGCAAGGGAATGTCTCGACATTCTTGAAACCTACCGTATAACCCAGCTTCTGGTTTGTGAAGAGGATCGACGACCAATGGGTATTGTCCATATACACGACCTGATAACACTCGGGATCTGATCGTCAACGCTCCGGTAATACAGGAAAGCCGTTTCTTTTTTAGGAAGCCTTTTGATATATTGATTCAAAATCCTTTCGATGGCCAAAAGTAAATGCAACATAGCGTGCAGCATCTGGCGATCTTTTGAGATTCTTCTTTTTTTTGCGATTTCCGTTGTCGGTTTGAATGTCCTCAAGACAACGTCCCTGAATACCAAGTCAAAGGAAAAGACGCTCTCGGAAAAAGTTGCCACACAGTGCGAACTTTCAAGGCACGAACTGACCTTCAACAGCGGGTTGATTCGTCTGAAAGGATTCTTCAGCCCCAAACAGGATAAAAACCTTTCACTTTCAGCAGCTTCCGGCATCCAGTCATTTTCAGAAGCACTCGATCAGCGTCAGTTTTTCTTTCCCGGATACAGCCCGTTTCCTGAAAAAGAATACATTTCGTCTCTTTTTCTGCCTTTCAAACCAGCCAATCTGTTACAACAGAACCCCGTCCTTCTGATTTAGCGGTTTCAACCTTGAAAAAACCAGATACGGCACGTGCTTTTTTTATTGCATGCATACCGTGCCGAGCATGAGCAGGTAAAAACTGACACTACCCACATTTTTTATTGACAGGTTGGATTTATGTATTTTGTCTTTCTTACCATGGAAGCCACCAACAACAGCGTGCTGAAAGCCGCTGCCGGTGAGCTTAACAGAAAGTTCGATACAGACCTGAAAGTTTCCGTTTTCAGTCTGGGCCTCAACAACAGCGGAAAGCTCTGGGAAACGCTTGAAAAAACCCTTCCGGAAGCTGATTTTGTTTTCGGCTCGATGCTTTTCAGCGAAGAGATCGTTCGTCCCCTCCATAAACTGCTCGAACCGCTCACTTGTCCGGTATGCTTGATTACAAGCAATCCTGCCCTCGTGAACCTGACAAAGCTTGGAAAATTTTCCCTGCGCAAACCAGCCAGGGAAGAAGCGAAAGGATCGGGAATTTTCAAGCAATGGACAGCAAAGCTCAAGCCGAAGCACAATGCCCAGGAAAACCAGCGCCAGCTTTCCCTGGTCCGCAATGTCAGCAAAATCATGAAACACCTGCCCGGAAGGGCACGTGATATCTATGTCTTCATTGCCGCCCACCAGTTCTGGCTCAACGGGTCCCGGGAGAACCTTGAACGGTTCCTCTGCCTTCTCGTTGAACGATATATCCCCGGCTGGAAAGGGAGACTTCCAAAGGAAAACCCTGTCTTCTACCCGGACAGTGCCATATGTCATCCTGATGCGCCTGAACCATTTCTGTCCGCTGGCAGCTACCTTGACTGGTCCAGAAAAAGCAAGCCGGGCAGTAAAGGAAACCCTGTCGTGATCCTTGCCATGCGTTCGACAGTGCTGAGCAGAAATACGGCACATCTCGACTCCCTTGTACGCTCCCTCGAATCGGCGGGTTTACAAAGCTGTATCATCTACAGTGGCGGGCTCGATGTCCGGCCGGCATTCGACCAGTTCCTCAGTATGGAAAATCCGGGTTCAATGAAGCCTCGCCTGCTCCTGAACGCAACAGGTTTTTCACTTGTCGGCGGACCGGCTGAAAACAAGGCCCCTGAAGCTGTCGTCGCACTGAAGAAACTCGACATCCCATGCTTCAACCTTATTCCTCTTTCTTTCCAGCCGGTCGAACAATGGCGTGAAAGCAGTCTCGGACTTACTCCCATGCAGACCGCGCTCAGCGTCGCAATTCCCGAACTCGACGGTTCCATTGAACCGCTTGTCTATGCAGGAACAGAAACGGGCACTGAACGGACTGTTCCGCTGGAACGGGAACTCGGGACCGTGACCGAACGTGTCCGTCGATTTATAAGAATGCAGGAAACACCCAAAGCGGAGAGGAAAATCGCCATCGTGCTTTTCAATTTTCCGCCCAACCTCGGTAATGCCGGAACTGCGGCCTATCTCGACGTGTTTGAAAGCCTTCACCGCCTTCTTCTGGAAATGAAAGCTGAAGGATACCGGGTGGAAGTCCCCGAAAATGCCGAAAAGCTCAGGACACTGCTGCTCGAAGGCAATCGACTGATTTACGGCACCGACGGTAACGTCGAGGCTCACCTGCAGGTTGAGGATTACCGTAAATTCTTTCCTGATTACACTGCCATCGAACCTTTCTGGGGCGACGCTCCGGGAGAGATCCTCAATGACCGCAAACGTTTCCATATCCTCGGCTGCTCTCTCGGAAACATCTTTATCGGACAGCAGCCCAGTTTCGGATACGAACGTGACCCGATGCGGCTGCTCATGGCGAAGGATGCAGCACCAAACCATGCATTTGCGGCTTTCTACTCATGGATCGATACATGCTTCGATGCCGATGCCGTAGTGCATTTCGGCACCCATGGAGCGCTCGAGTTCATGCCTGGCAAACAGGCCGGCCTTTCGAACGCATGCTGGCCGAAAAAACTGATCGGCGGCCTGCCGAACTTCTACTGCTACTGCGTGAACAATCCGAGTGAAGGGTCGATCGCTAAAAGGCGCGGATTCGCGACCCTCATCAGCTACCTGTCCCCGCCACTTGAGCATGCCGGACTCTACAAGGGGCTCGGAAAACTGAAAGAGATGATAACGGCTTACAGAAATGCGCCTTCGGACGAGCTTTTATCGGAGCTGAAAGAGCTCGCCGCCACCCTCGAACTGGACAAAGACATAAGTGAAGAACCCGAGGAAAAGTACCTTGCGAGGCTTCTGAACGAGCTGTACCTCGTTGAGGAACGCATGATCCCGCTCGGCCTCCATATCATGGGTGAAGCGCCGGCTCCGGAAAGTCTTTGCGACCACCTTGCCTTGCTTGCGGCACACAGCCGGCCCGAACTTGATGGCCGCACATTGCCCGAAATGATCGCTCGCGCCCTTCATTACGATTACAACCGGATAATCGACGCAATGGATACCGATATCGAGCTTCAGCACCAATGGAAACGGGTAACATCAATCAGCCGTGAAACCGTAAAAAAGTTTCTGGGAACGATACCATCCCGAAACAACCCGGCAATGACCGTTTACAGCACTCTTGAGGCAAGCCGTGCCGTCAGGATATCCGAAGCCTCCGGCTACCTGCACCGCGAAACCGGAATCAGGCATCAGGAGCTGGAGCACTTCTGGCATTTCCTGAACACGGTACTCATGAACCTCTCGGAAAACCATGAGCTCAAGGCTCTCCTCCATGCGCTTGACGGCAAATATATTCCACCCTCTCCAGGAAACGATCTGGTGCGAAACCCTGAGATCGTTCCGACAGGACGGAACATCCACAGCCTCGATCCCTACACCATTCCATCATCTTTTGCGCAGAAGGCCGGAAAAACTTCGGCCGAACAACTGCTCGATCAGTACCGTGCTGAAAGCGGTGAACTGCCCGAGTCAATTGCTCTCGTACTCTGGGGAACGGACAACCTGAAAAGCGATGGGGAAGGAATTGCACAGGCTCTCGCGCTGATGGGCGTCAAAGCAAAAACCGACGAACTCGGCAAAATCGCCGACGTCGAACTTGTCCCCCTCGAGGAACTGGGCCGGCCGCGTATCGATGTCGTCATGACCGTCAGCGGCATATTCAGGGACCTTCTTACCCTGCAGGTACGCCTGCTCGACAAGGCAACCAGAATAGCGGCCGCCGCAAACGAGCCTGAAGAGATGAATTTCCTGCGCAAACATGTCAGGCAGGAGATGCTCGAACGGAACTGCACGTTCGAAGAGGCGTCCAACAGGGTTTATTCCAACGCTCCCGGAAGTTATGGAGCAAATGTGAACCACCTTGTCGAAAGCAGTTCATGGGAAGAAGACAGTCAGCTTGCAGACGCCTTTGTCAGCCGTAAAAGCTTCGCCGTCAGGGCAGACGGCCAGTGGGAGGAATGTCCCGAGGCACTTCGCTCCGCCCTTAAAAATGTCACCCTCACGTTCCAGAATATTGACAGTTATGAAATCGGTATTTCGGATATTGATCATTATTATGAGTATCTTGGAGGCGTTTCAAAAACCGTGGAGCACCTGAGCAAGGCAAAGCCGAAAGTGATGGTCGGCGACATCGACGGTACAGGAAAAAAACAAAGGATCTGTTCGCTCGAAAAAATGGTATCGCTCGAGGCACGCACGAAAATGCTCAACCCGAAGTGGTATGAATCCATGCTCGAGCACGGGTACGAGGGCGTCAGGGAAATCGAAGCCCATCTCGGCAACACCTACGGATGGAGCGCTACCGCTTCTGCAGTGAACAAATGGACCTACGATCAGTTCAATGCGACCTTTCTGCAGGACAGCACGATGCTCGAACGCCTTGCTTCGCTCAACCCGCAGGCCACCATGTCGATGACGCGGCGGCTTCTTGAAGCGCACTCCAGAGGGTTCTGGGATGCTGATGAGGGAGTGATCGAAAAACTTCAGGATATCTATGCGGATCTTGAAACAAGAATAGAAGGTGCACATCTCGAGCACCTGTAAACAATATAATTGAGTCAATCTCGCAACGTAAAAAACATACCATGAGCAGCACCTCTTTCAATGCCGAAGAACACAAGAAAATGCTCCGATCCTATTTCAACGGCCAGGGATTTCATCGCTGGGCGTCGATTTATGGAAACGACAAGCTTTCAACCGTCAGAAACACTGTCCGGCAGGGCCATGCGGTTATGATGGACAAGGCTTTTGATTGGCTGCAGCAGCTTGGCCTCCCGCAAGGGGCGTCAATTCTCGATGCCGGATGCGGAACCGGACTGTTCAGCATAAGACTTGCGAAGGCAGGATACAAAGTCAAATCGGTGGACATAGCCTCGCAGATGGTCGACAAGGCAAAAGCCGATGCCATTCAGCAGGGAGTCAAAAAAAACATTGAATTCGAAGTGAATACCATAGAATCCGTTTCCGGAAATTATGATGCGGTGGTCTGCTTCGACGTTCTTATACATTATCCGGCGGAAGGGTTCTCGCAGGCGTTCGGCAATCTGGCCCGCCTGACGAAAGGCCCGGTCATTTTCACATATGCCCCATACAACAGGATCCTTGCCTTGCAGCACTGGATCGGAGGATATTTTCCGAAAAAAGAACGCCGGACAACCATCCAGATGATCACGGATGAACAGATGAGCAAGGCCATGAAATCAAACGGCATGCAGGTCAGCAAGCAGGAGAAGATCAGCTTCGGCTTTTACCATACCATGCTGATGAGCGCCATGCACAACTGAGTTCATGTATGAAAACCTTATGATATTTTTATAAATAAATTGTAAATTAATGGTTCAGGGATTTTTTAATTGAAGGAAAGCATTGTCCTCTTTGCACTCCCTGTTTTGTAAAACTATATACCTGGAGGGTTGTTACCGATGAAAATTCTGATGATTCAGCCTAATTATCATTCCGGCGGAGCCGAGATTGCCGGCAACTGGACGCCAAGCTGGGTTGCCTATATCGGAGGCGCCCTTAAAAAGGCCGGTTTTGATCAGGTACGCTTTGTCGACGCTATGGCTGACGATCTTCCCGACGACCAGATCGAGGAGATTATCCGGAAAAACAAACCGGATGTGGTCATGGCGACCAATATCACGCCTTCTATCTTCAAGGCGCAGGATATCATGAAACTAGCCAAGAAAGTAGATCCGAAAATCAGAACAATCATGGGTGGGATCCACTCGACCTTCATGTATCCCCAGGTACTCAGTGAAGCGCCTGAAACCGATTACGTAGTGCGCGGAGAAGGCGAAGAAGTTACGGTCAACCTCATAAAAGAAATTGCAGCCGGCACCGACAGAGAGAACCGTGGAAATATTACCGGTATCGCTTACGTCGACAATGACGGCAGTGTTTTTGCAACCGCCGCCCACCCGGTAATAGAGGATCTCGATACCCTTTCTCCTGACTGGAGCCTTTACGACTGGGATAAATACATCTACACCCCGCTCAACTGTCGTCTTGCCGTTCCCAACTTTGCCAGGGGCTGCCCTTTTACCTGCACCTTCTGTTCACAGTGGCAGTTCTGGCGCAGGTACCGTGCACGCAGCCCGAAGGATTTCGTGGACGAGATTGAAATCCTGGTCAAGAAATACAATGTAGGTTTCTTCATTCTCGCGGACGAGGAACCGACCATCAACAAGCAGAAGTTCGTGGCACTATGCCAGGAACTTATCGATCGCAAGCTCGATGTCACCTGGGGCATCAACACCCGAGTGACCGACATCATGCGCGACGCAGACCTGCTTCCGTTCTTCCGCAAGGCCGGACTGGTGCATGTCTCTTTGGGCACCGAAGCGGCAAGCCAGATGAACCTGAACCGTTTCCGCAAGGAAACCACCATCGAAGAGAACAAGTTCGCCATCAAGCTGCTCCAGAAAAACGGCATCGTGGCCGAAGCGCAGTTCGTCATGGGTCTCGAACACGAAACTATGGAAACCATCGAGGAGACCTATCAGCTCTGCAAGGACTGGGATCCCGACATGGCAAACTGGACCATCTATACGCCATGGCCATTCTCCGACCTTTTCAAGGAGCTTGGCGACAGGGTCGAAGTCCGCGACTATTCACGCTACAACTTCGTCTCGCCGATCATCAAGCCGGATAACATGGAAAGAGAGGACGTGCTGAAAGGCGTGCTGAAATCCTATGCGCGTTTCTATGCACGCAAGACCTTCTTCAGCTACCCGTGGATCAAGGACCCCTATGTCCGCAAATACATGCTCGGCTGTCTGAAGGCATTTGCCCAGACCACGATCACCAAGCGCTTCTACGACATCGATCGCGTCAAGACCAAAAACCGCAAGATCGAAATCGACCTCGGGTTCGACAAGTCAAGGATCCTCACACAGGACGAGGTAAAGAACCTCAAGGAACTTCGACCGGAAATGGTTGCCGACATGAGCTTCGGTCTGAAAGAGGCTGGATACCAGCGCGAGCATGACGAACATGACTGGGATGCGTTCGATGAAAGCACCATCAAGGACCGCACCTCGTCTACCGTCCGCAACTGCTGATGTGCTTTACAAACATACAGAAACAGAAAAACCTCCGGAATTCCGGAGGTTTTTCTGTTTTCAGCTTCTTCTTCCGCAATCGGGTCACTTGACCTCGATTTCCTTGCCTTTCTTCGGTTCGGCTTCTTTTTTAGGAATGGTGACTTTCAGAACCCCGTTGTCATAAGAAGCCGAAATGTTTTCGGCATCGACATTTTCACCGACCGTAAAGCTTCTGCTCATACTTCCCCAGGATCTCTCGATCCGATGGTAACCTTTTTTCTTTTCTTCCTCCTCCTGCTGTCTCTCGGCACTGATACAAAGAACATCGTCTTCCATAGACACTCTGACATCTTCTTTCTTCATGCCGGGCATATCGGCAGATACATAGAGGGCCTTTTCATCCTCGCTGATATCCACCCTGAAGGACGGCGTAATCATGGAAGAAAAGAAAGGAGATACCTTGTCGTTGAAAACATCTTCGAACATTTTGATGGGGTCCCTGCCATAAAGTTTCAATGCCATGACTGATCTCCATTTCTGATAATTATACCGTTAGTAGTATTCAGTTAATGTCTGCATAATATCAACATAATGCAGCGTTGAAAAATTCCCTTTCGCTTCAACGTTTCACCGGAGGATCCCGGCTGATCACTCCTTTCGTTCTTTTTTCCAGGCAGCCCGGGAATAAATTTTACCCGGGTTCAACCATGTAAACCTTCCGGTCCTGGTTCAATCACTTTCCATCGGTTATGAAGCCAAAACCACTCTTCAGGATACTGATAGAGAGCTTTTTCAATTATCCTGGTATAACGCCTGGCAATTTCTTCGATATCAGTTTTGGAAGATCCGAATCCTGTAGTATCAATTTCTTCAATATCAGCAACATATCGGCCGTTGCCTGCCCTTCGACATAAAACTACAAACAATGGCACCCCTGCCTTCAAGGCAAAAAAAGCCGGCCCAAGAAAAACTGAAGTCCGGCGGCCCATAAATTCAGTGAAAAAACCGGCACTCGGATCGGACTGATCGCCAAGAAGAGTCAGAATCCCTCCCTGCTGCAAGGTTCTCAATCCTTCACGTAGAGCCCGGTTATCGTAAACAATCTGATTGCCGCGCATTGTTCTGATCTCGTTCATCCTGCGGTCAATCGCTTTATTGGTCAGTTCTTTGACGACTATGGTATGAGAATGCATCAGTAATCCGCTGCAGAAAGCCAGAAGCTCCCAGTTTCCAAAATGGGCCGAAACCAGAACGCCTCCTTTTTTCTGATCGATCGTCTTGGCGAGGATTGCTTCAGAATCGACTTCCAGAAAACGGGCTGCATCTTCTGCTGTTTTTATCATCGGCAGACGTATCGTTTCAACGATATTTTCAGCCTGGTTACGATAGACCTTTTTTGCAATCGCTTTTATTTCCGAGTGGTTCTTTTCCGGAAAAGCAATAGACAGGTTTTCAATAACGAGTTTTCGTCTTGTTTTCAGGATGTAATAGGCAAAATCACCAAGGAAACAAGCAATGGCTTCAGATGTTTTCAAGCTTACGCTCCTGATCAGAATGGCAAAAAACGACATGATGCCGACAAGAATTTTTTCCGCTGCCCTGTCGTTTTTTATCCGGGTGAGTTTCATAAATAATCGACTGTATATTAAAATTCGGACGATACAGATGGATAAGGTAAATTGAAAAAATAATCGGCAATTTACTCCTTTACCTGAAAGTGATCCAATCTTTATAAAAAGCAAGGGCATGAATTTTTCCGACAAGCTTTTCACACGTTCTGATACAGTTGAAAAAGTCCGCTCCTGGCAGTTATCAGGACAAAAGGTTGTTTTTTCAAACGGATGCTTCGATATCATGCACGCCGGACATGTCTCGTACCTCAGGGCGGCAAGGCTGCTTGGCGACAAACTTGTAATTGGTCTCAACAGCGACAAATCCGTCCGGAGGCTGAAGGGCCCGCAGAGGCCGGTCTGCTGCGAAACCGATAGAGCTGCGGTACTTTCAGCACTTGAGGTGGTGGATGCCGTAACGCTCTTTAACGAAGACACTCCGGAAAACCTTATCAACACCTTGCTGCCGGATATCCTTGTCAAGGGAGCCGACTGGCATATCGACCAGATTGCAGGTGCCGGGGCTGTTCTGGAACATGGAGGGCAGGTCCTTACGCTTCCGCTGCTCGAAGGGCGCTCGACAAGCGGCATCATAGAAAAAATCATTCGTATCTATTCTCAATCCCTGATCAGCGGTGAAACGCATTAAACATTATTCGGTTATCATATTGACAGCGTTTTCAGGGTTCGTGCTGTTTCTTTCGCTAGTTTCACTGCTGGTACTGAACAGCGGAATTCTCGATCTCTGGGCAAAAAACAGGGTGGTTTCACTTTTCAACGAACAGTTTTTCGGCAGGCTCGATATTGAGGAACTGCACCTGAAATTTCCAAACAATGTTGTCCTGGTAAACCCGCGCATTTATGACCTGAAAGAAAAAAAGCCAGCAATTGAAGCACGCCGTGTTTCTATGAAATTCAATTTTCTGACGGTGCTTCAGCCGAAAATAAAAAATCTCTACCTTCGCCGGCTCGATGCAGATTCTCTCAATATCGATATTGTCGAGGAAAATAACGGAACACTCAATCTTCAACGAATTTTCAAGCCCCGAGGCCCTGATTCGACCTGGTTTCCGATAGAACATTTTTTCTGTAAAAAGCTTCAGTTGGACAGCAGCAGCCTTTCATTCACCGGCAATAAAAAACATGAGACCAACATCGATCTTGCATTGAAAGATGTATCGATGTCGCTTACGTCCTTCAGCGCAAAGAAAAATGAACTGAAAGGCTCCCTTGACAAGCTGCTCTTCAATATACCTCGACACCGGTTCTCAATGAGGCAGGCATCAGGAAAATTCCAGTTTTCGGAAAACCGTTCAGAAGTATTGGCCTTCAAAGCTGAAAGTAATAAAAGCCGTGCGGAGCTCTCCGCAACTATAGACCATTTCAATATTTTCTCAGCCAGTGCTTTCACAAAGGAAATCAACCTGAGCACCTCTTTCCTGAATATCCGGCAGCTTGACCTCCACAGTGACGATATAAGGATCTTTTACCCTGCATTCGACCTGCCGCCCGGCATCTATTCACTCAAGGGTAATGCGAAAGGGAAGGCGGACAATATTGAAATACTCGACGCGCGATTGACGCATCTTGACAGCAAAGTCGTTCTGAAAGGAAAGGTATTCAACCTGCAGAATCCGAAAGCACTTGCCTATCAGCTTGAATGTGACAGTTCAAAGGTTGCCGAACCGTTTCTCGAATCGTTCCTGAAAGATAATTCCCACAAGGAACTTGCCAGAAGGACCGGTAATATAATCTTTATCGGCCAGGCGAAAGGGTCGCTTCACGCCGTGCAATCGAAAATGACCTTCCTTTCCGGAATCGGGGAAGCCTCGCTGGATGCATCGATCGCAGCGGAAGAGACCCGCCGGCTTTCCACCAAAGGAACCTTTGTCCTGAAAAAATTTCAGCTCCACAAGCTTCTGGCCGACGGAAAAGGAAAAAGCCTTTTGAATGCCGAAGGAAGTTTTGAAGGAAATAAATCCCCAAATAGCGAGTACCTGCTGAAACTGGATACAAAAATCTCCAATTCCTTCTGGCTGGACCAACCGGTACAGGAAGGTTCGCTGTCCGTTAATTATGAAAACCGGATGCTCGATACATCCGTTTCACTGACAGACAGACTTTCAAGTTTCACGCTCACAGGCGGAATCGACTGGAAAGACAAATCGCCCCGATATCATGCAACGGGCAAAGCAACCAATATCGATATATCAAAAGCTACAGGCCAGGAAAAATTCAGAACCGACCTGAACGGAATCTACACCCTGCAAGGAAACGGGTTTGATCCGGGCATGATCAACATCGTGGCGTCCATGCAATTTTCGCCATCGACTATCAATGGCTATCAGCTGAAAGACAGATCTAAAATCACAGCTCAAATCGAACAGACCCCTCAATCCTCGAAAGCCGGTATCACCAGCGATTTTCTTGACATTCAGGCGGAAGGCGACTACAGCTTCAGGGAACTTCTTGATCTTGGAAAATTCGTCTTCTCAGGAGTTTCAAAAGAAATTTACACACAGAATATCTGGCATACCACTCCCCTTTTTCCCTGGTCACCTGCCGACACTCCGGGAAAACCGTTTACCGTGAAATACCGGGTCTCGGTTAAAGACATCTCGCCTCTTGCACTGATCCTGCCTGTACAGGGATTCAGTCTCCAGGGTAACGCAGAAGGACATGCCGTCTACCGGAACGGCCAGTGTGCAATCGGCTCATCGGTAAATATTGCCAGGTTCCAGGCAGAAAAGAACTTTCTGCTTGAAAACGTTTCGGGTGACATCACTCTGGAGTGCAGCAGAAACGGAATCTCGAAAGCAGCTGTTTATGGCAAAGCCTCATCGGTAGCCATATCTGAAAAAAAAGTCGGTGCCCCGGTCTTTTCCGGCAACTATACCCCCTCACATCTGGACGCTTCGCTTGAACTGACCGTCCCGAAACCTGCACAAAGTTTTTCGACTAAATTTGCAGCGACAAGAAACGGCAGCCAGTATGACCTGATTTTCAACCAGCTTGCCATTAAAGATGCCGCTGGAAGCTGGCAGGCTTCACCGGGATCACATATCACGCTGGCCAGGGCGTCAGCGAAATTTTATCGTTTTACCGTTGCAAAAGGGGGACAGCAGGCGGTATTCGACGGGGAACTCAGCAATACGCAGCCCGGAACCTTTCAATGCATGATTTCAAATGTTGATGTCAACGAACTGAAACGGTTCTACCTGGACCCCTCCCTTGATAAACTGACCGGCATGGTCAATGCCTCATTGACGGTTAGCGGTTCTCCGGGATCAAAAACGAGCTCTCTCAAGATTAACGGACAGAAACTCCGTTATGACAAAATCGAGATCGGCAGCCTGCAGGCCAATGCCACCCATAATGGCAGCCAGTTGAGGTTTGACATGCACAGCAGACCGGCCGCTAACGAAACATCTCTCCCGATGAATGTCATCGAGGGAAGCGGGACCATTCCTCTCGTCCTGAATTATTATCCGCTGGCGGTAAAGATACCGGAACAGCAGACGATAAATGCATCGTTCAGGTCAGATAACCTCTCTGCCCAGTTTCTCGAGTATATATTGCCCCTTTTTGAATCGGCTGAAGGCATCATTCCAACCACGCTCCGCATAGAAGGCAGGACACCCAGACCTGATATTTACCTGACCAGCACGCTGCGGAACACGGGAATTACGATTGCTCCTACACAGGTCTCTTACAGGCTTAACGGTGAAGTCCTCATAACGCCGCAGGCAATGGAGCTCAGAAACATAAACGTCAGCGACAACCAGAACGGCAGCGGAAAAATAAGCGGTATGGTCAAGCTGGTAAAAATGGAGCCGCAGGAACTCTCTTTAGGCGGAAAATTCAATAAGCTTCTGCTGTTCGACAAGAAAGACAAAAAAGATGAAACCTCATACGGAACGGTAACCGGATCAACGGATAACATCCTTTTTCACGGAACACTTTCCGCACCGGTGATCGAAGGTGAATTGAGTGTGGACTCGGCAAATTTCTCACTCTACCGTTTCGGGGCAAACGAAAGCGCAAAATATGCCGGAGTCGATAAATTTATAGAATTCACTCCCCGTTATCCGGCACCCAACACTCCCGTTATCGAAAAGAAAGAAAGCCCGGCCGACTTCTACTTTTCGATAATCGATATCCTGCAGATTAAAAACCTCAGGCTCAGAAACGCAGAACCGCTCAAATGCACCATTATTTTTGACAGGATCAGGGGGGAACAGATTGAAACCTCTCTCAACAACCTTTCGCTGCTCGTCAATAAAAGCAGTCAGCAATACCGCCTTTTCGGATCGGTTAACATCACAGGAGGCAAATACAAGTTTTCAAATTCAAGTTTCGATCTGCAGGACGGAGGTAAGATAACCTGGAACAATGCCGATATACGCAACGGAGTTATGGATAACCTGTTCGGGAGCAAACTTGTCAATGCCTCAAGCATTCAGACGGGTGAGCGTGACAATGTCAGACTTCTGATTGCCATCAACGGTACGCTCAACGAACCGAAAGTGGTAATGGGATACTACCTGAACGAACAGTCGCAGCCTTATGCGTCCGTCAACATGATCGGCGGACAACCCAGCCAGATCGATCCCAATGCGGAGCTGAACTTCATCACCATGATGTTTTCGAAACAATGGTACATCAGGCCCGGCGGTACATCACAGTACGCAAACTCTGCAGTTTCCAATGTCGGAATCTCTGCCGGCACAGGGCTCCTCTCTTCGAGGATTTCAAAAGCTATCGAGGATATAGCAGGACTGGAAAGCTTCAATGTCAATATGGGTGTTGACAAACGCGGTGAGGTCAGCGGCCTTGACCTGTATTTTGCGCTCAAGGTCCCCGGCACAAGCGGAAAAATGCGTTTTATCGGAACCGGAACATCAATCGGTTCAAGACAAACGGTCACGAACGACAGCTACGGCATGTCCCAGAAAATCGAATACCGGGTTACACCGAAAATTTATATAGAAGCTTCGAGATCATATGGTCAGATCAACAATGCGATCTCGAACAGTTCGCTGCAGAAGCCGGCGGAAACCTGGGGGGTAAGTGTCTCTTATAAAGAACGTTTCCAGACATGGGACCAGTTCTGGAAACGTCTGATCCCTTCATCTGACAAAAAAAAATAAATGCACGATGATTTTTAAATCGTGCGTAAACCATTTATTAATAAACCGTTCGAGGAATACATCTTGAGAGGGAAAAACATAATTGTCGGTATATGCGGAGGTATTGCAGCCTATAAAACACCGCATCTCGTCAGGCTGCTGAAAAAAAGCGGTGCGAATGTGAAAGTTGCACTGACTGATGCCGGTGCTCGTTTTGTGAGTGAACTTTCTCTGGCAACGGTTTCACAGGAACAGGTATACCGTTCCATGTTTCCTCCAACCGACAAGGCCGGGATGGACTTTACCCGTCATATCTCGCTCGGAGAGTGGGCCGATGCTCTTGTTATCGCACCGGCCACAGCAAATACACTCGCAAAGCTTGCTTCAGGTCTTTGCGATGATATGCTTACTGCGTGTTTTATCACCCTCCGGCCGGGAAAACCGGTACTGATTTTCCCGGCAATGGACGGACAGATGTACCTCTCTCCTTCGGTTCGAAGAAATATCAGAACCCTCGCCGCTCAGGGTGCCATAATTGTAAATCCGGAAAGCGGCGATCTCGCATCGGGTCAATGCGGAACCGGACGAATGCCGGAACCGGAATCGATTGTCCGGGATATTGAACAAGCAATGCTTTCTTCTATCGAGCGTTCCATGCTTCATGGAAAAACCATTGTTGTTACAGCTGGACCTACCAGGGAAAAAATTGATGATGTCCGGTTCATTTCCAATTACTCTTCCGGAAAAATGGGCTTTGCCATTGCCCGTGCAGCCGCCTTGCGCAAAGCAAAGGTCACACTCATTACAGGACCGGTCCATCTTGAGACGCCTCCCGGTGTTGAACGCATCGATATCGAATCAGCGATTGAAATGCATGCCGCGGCCGTGAACTTTTTCAGTTCATGCGACATTTTCATAGGTGCAGCTGCTGTTGCCGATTACCGACCTTCTGTATATTACGGCGGTAAAATGAAAAAAGAGAGCGGCGAACTGCAATGCACCCTTGTAAAAAACCCCGACATACTTGCCGATTTCGGCAGCCGGAAAACCGGAAGCCAGCTTGCAATCGGGTTCGCACTCGAACAGGAAAACGGTTTGGAAAACGCCGGAAAAAAACTTGAATCTAAAAATCTCGACCTGATTGCACTCAACTTTTTCGACCGGAAAACATCCGGCTTTGAAGTCGATACAAATATTCTTACCCTGATAAATCGAGAGGGTGAAATTACCGAACTCCCGCAGTTGAACAAGGACGAAGCCGCCCGGAAACTTCTTGACATGATAGAAGCAATCTACCGGAAAACAAGTATCGATACCTGAAAGAACAATCGTTTCATGCAGGGAAATTTATTTGAAGCCGTTGAAAGAACACCGGCTGCACCAGAAAAAGCAGCATCATCCACCGATGAACTGGCCCGGTTGTTCAATACATCAAAAGAGTGCCGTAAATGCAGGCTTGCCGCATCAAGGTTGAATTTTGTCTTTGGCGAAGGTAACCCTGAGGCAGACGTTTTTGTAATAGGCGAAGCACCTGGTGCGGAAGAAGATGCCTCAGGCAGACCTTTTGTCGGCAGGTCCGGACAGTTGCTCGACAAAATCCTGCAGGCTGTCAGTTTTGAACGGAAAGATGTGTATATAGGTAATATTATCAAATGCCGTCCGCCGCAGAACCGGAATCCGATGGAGGACGAAATTGCCTGCTGTATGCCCTGGCTTCTTGAACAGCTCAGGATAATCAGACCGAAACTGATTCTTCTTCTTGGAAAAGTCGCAGCGAATACCATCCTTGACAACCGGCTTTCCATGGGTGCGATGAGAGGAAAAGTAATCAGATGGAAGGATTTCGACTGCTTTGTGACCTATCACCCGGCCGCCTTGCTTCGCAACCCGGGCTGGAAAAGGGGCTGCTGGGAAGACGTACAACTGATGAGACGGCATTATGACAAACTCTGTACATCAGGCACAATTCAAGACAGGATAAGCGAACGATGATCAAGCAAGTAAACGATATCCTGGATTTCAGCAAGGATATCGATTTCAGCAAGGAAAGCAGGATACCGCCCTACTCCACTGAAATCGAGCAGGAAGTCCTGGCATGTATCCTTCTTCAGGATGATCCCATAGAACAGGTTATCCAGATATTCGGCGACAACAGGGAAGAGGTTTTTTACGAAAGACGCCACCAGATTATTTTCAAGGCGATGATGCAGCTGTACAACAAACGGCAGGCTATCGACATCATTACCGTCAGCGAAGAGCTGCTGAAAATGAACGAGCTCGAAAATGTCGGAGGAAGACATTACCTTGCAGAGCTTTCAGGTAAAGTTATCAGTGCGGCAAACATCGAGTATTATGCCCGCCTTTCGAAGGAAAAATACCTCTACCGGCGTATGATTTCCATATCGGCAAAAATATCCTCCTCCGCCTACAGCTCGTCGATGGATATCTTCGATCTTGTTGAACATGCCTCACAGCAGTTTTTCAACATATCCCAGGCCGGAATCAAGAAGAAAGCGACCCCGATCAAGGAGCTCGTGAAAACCGGCATAAGGATGCTCGAAAACCTGAGGGAATCACAATCTTCAGTTACCGGCGTCGGTTCAGGTTTTTCCGATCTCGACCAGATGACAGCCGGTTTTCAGCCTTCCGACATGATCATCATCGCAGCAAGGCCTTCGGCAGGCAAAACCGCTTTTTCCCTTGCACTTGCCAGGAATGCCGCTGTAAATTTCGATACCCCCGTACTGTTTTTCAGTCTTGAAATGGCGGAAGTACAGCTCGCCATCAGGCTCATGTGCGCCGAAGCGCGTGTCGAATCCCAGCTTGTAAGAACAGGTCGCATCACTCCGAAAATGATGGGAGACATCATCAACAGCATGGACAAGCTCAACGAAGCGAAATTGTTCATAGACGATACTCCCGGCATTTCGATCATGGAACTTGCGGCAAAGACCCGCCGGATGAAACAGGAACAAAACATCGGCATGGTCGTTGTTGATTACCTTCAGCTTGTAACACCTGTTCGTGACGGAAAGTCAAACAGGGAGCAGGAGATCGCCCAGATATCGAGGTCACTGAAAGCACTTGCCAAGGAGCTAAACATTCCGGTCATTGCCCTTGCCCAGCTCAACCGCTCCGTCGAACAACGCTCAGGCGACCGGAGACCCCAGCTCAGTGATTTGAGGGAATCAGGCTCAATCGAACAGGATGCTGACGTGGTCATGTTCCTGTCGCGTCCAGAAATGTACGGCAAAACAACCTTCGAAGACGGCGCATCGACCAAGGATGTCGTGGAAATTATCATAGGCAAACAGAGAAACGGCCCGATCGGAGACATACGGTTGTTGTTCCTTAAAAATTACGGCCGTTTTCAATCCATGTCGAATACCTATATTACCGGAGGCGGAGAAGTCACCTATTCACCTGAACAGGAGATCTTTCAATCTGCACTGCCCGATCCGGGTAAAATGAATGCCGGCTCATTTATAACTCATGATGATGCACCCTTTTAAGTATTAGCTATGTCGGAAAAAAAATCCCCCATTGACGTCGGTATCAAAGAAAAAAAAACAGAAAGAGTTGTGAAGGGTACTGAGAAGACCATAAATAAAAAGGAAGAAATCTATACCGGCATCGGTGCATCGAGAGGCATTGCCATCGGAATGTGCTATGCATTCGTGAAGGAACAGGGTGAACACGACTTCCGTAAACTCGAAGAAAAAGACGTAACTGAAGAAGTCGAACGTTTTCTTGCCGCCCTGCGGCGCTCGGAAAAAGAGCTGAAAAAAATAGAAAAAGTTACTACACGCAAACTCGGCAAAGGATATTCCGACCTCTTTCAGGCCCAGATCATGGTACTCCACGACCCTGTACTCGTCAAAGCCATTTCAAACCGCATCCTGTCGGAACACAAGCCCGCACATGTCGTTATTGAAGAAGAGTTTGACCAGTATGTCGAAAAACTCAAGAATTCCGATGAACTGCTGTTCCGTGAACGTGCTGACGATCTCCAGGATATCAAGGACCGGATTATCAGAAACCTTCATATAAAAAAGCTTCATTCATGGCTTCCTGAAGGAGTGATAGTTGTATCCTACCATCTTTCTCCGGCTGACGTCATTCTGCTGAGCCGCAGCAACATCAAGGGTTTCATCACCGATACAGGTGGGAAAACCTCCCATATCTCGCTTATCTGCAAGTCACTGAACATACCGATCGTCGTTGGCTTTGGAAATCTCTCACAGAAGGTATCGACCGGTATGCAGATGATCCTTGACGCAAGTACCGGAAAGGTCATCATCAACCCTGAAGAAAAAACGCTTGCATATTATACTGAAAAACAGAGGGATGAAAAACAGATTGAAGACAAAGCGTCCCTTACCGCCGAACTTCCTGCCACAACAAAATGCGGTGTCAGGATCACCTTCTATGCAAATATCGATTTCAAGGAGGAGCTTGATACCATAAAAGCTTCCGGCGCGGAAGGCGTCGGTCTGTTCAGAAGCGAAAACCTTTTTACCGACGGCACGAACACGCCGAGAGAATCCCTGCAGTATGCCTATTACCGTGAAATGGCCGATACCATAAATCCGATGCCTATAGATATCCGCCTGTTTGATATAGGCGGAGACAAACTGCTCTATTCACCGATCAAGGAACCGAACCCGAACCTCGGCTGGAGAGGCATCAGGATACTCATCGATATCCCTGATATCCTCGAAGCACAGATCAGGGCGATAGTACGGGCAAACATCCATGGAAACATCGACATCCTGATTCCCATGATTGTTTCGATCGATGAAATCCGGCAGGTCCGGTCAGTTGTCGACAAGGCTTTTGCCGAACTCGAAAAGGAAGATCCCATGATCGAAAAGCCGGAAGTCGGTGCGATGATCGAAGTACCTGCAGCAGTTGAACTGATCGATGAAATCACCAGATACGTCGATTTTATCAGTATCGGCACCAATGACCTGACACAATACACGCTTGCCGTCGACAGAAACAACATTATTGTCCAGGATTTGTTCGATACCTTTCATCCTGCAATTGTCCGCCAGCTCTACCGGATTATCAGTACCGCCCAAAAAAACCGCTGCAGAGCGATGATCTGCGGAGACATGGGATCGAATCCTGTCGCTCTCCCCTTCCTTCTCGGATGCGGACTGAAGCGCTTCAGCGTCGTTGTGTCGGATATTCCAAATCTGAAAACACAGGTATCGCGTTACACGCTTGCCGAAACTGAAGAGTTGGCCCGCAAATGCATTGCGTTTGAAACTGCTTCAGAAATAAAAAGCTGCCTGGAGGCATTCCAGGCAGCTCATTGATTTCTGTTCAGACAGACTTCAGGGTCTGAGATCTTCGATTTTCGAGTTTTTACGGACCGAATTAAAATATTCCTCCATGGTCTGCTGCTGTTTGACCTGAAGAAGCTGAGGAGCGATCTTGACCGCCTCAGCTTTGAGGTCGACACCCTCGGGAAGGGCTTTCCTGGTCACAATGGCAAGCGCATAACCGCTGGCTGTCTTTACCGGAGCAGACAATTTTCCGTTATCGAGACCTGACATTGCCTCGACAAGCGGCCTGTCAATACCGTAACCAGGAATAAATGCATCGCTCCAGCGGATGTCCTCGGCTGTCACAACATTGATCCCGGGGTTAGCTGCAGCAATGTTCTCCAGTGTAGCTCCCGGACTTTTTGCCATCGAAACAAGCTTTTTCTCGAGTACCGAGCCGTTCTTCTCTCTTACCAGCTCAGCCGTGATCCTTTCCTTCAGTTCCTGGTCGAGCAACCGGTAACCGGTATCGTTCCTCGCCGTCAGGCGCATGATATAAAAACCTTTTTCAGTCTCGATAACATCCGAAACCTCACTCTCCTTGGACTTGAATGCAAACGAAGAGATTTTGTCACTGTAACCTATCGACTGAATAGGCATACGTTTTCCGAATTCTCCTGTCTTTTCGATCTGAAGTTTCTGCGAAGCCGCAGCCTTGTCGAGGCCTGCCGTCTTGGCGGTCATCTGGAAAGCCATGGCGATACGCCTCCTGCTGTCCGCGGTTTCCGTCGAAGGCTTGATGTTGCGGACGATTTCCGAGCAGACTATGGCTTTCTGGTCGAAACCGGTAACCTTGATGATGTGTAGACCGAACTGTGTCTGGACCGGCCCTATGACAGCTCCCGGACTGGCTTTGAAAACCGCTTCGGAAAAAGCCGGCACCATTTTGTCCTTGCTGAACCATCCGATGTCACCGCCGTTCGCGGCGCTGCCGGGATCAGTGGAATATTTCCTGGCAAGCTCTTCGAAAGGTACTCCAGCCTGGAGCTGTTTGAAAATCAGCGGAATCAGCTCGCGAACCCTCTGGACATCGTTACTGTTTGCAGGATTGACTTTCAACAGGATATGCGAGGCTCTTGCAACAGGCTGGGCAGAAGTTGTTACCTCCCTTACCTTGATCAGCCGGTACTCACCCCTGTCTGCTACGGGACCGATCAAAGCTCCGGGCTTGAGGTTCGATGGATTGAACACAACACTGGCAGCCGACTCGGAAAAATTCGAACGGTTGTACTGAACATTGATGCCGTTTGAGCGGTCGCTCTGCAGTTTGACAAATTCGCTGTCGCTCTTGGCGCCTGAAAACTCGGCACGAAGAGCTTCAAGCTCGGTGCGGGAACTCAGACTGTCTTTCGATGAAGGGATAAGAGGGAAAAAGACATAATCGGCTTTCCTCGACGGAACCTGTTTGAAAAGCTCTTTATGTTCATCGTAATATTTTTTTATTTCATCCTCTTTTACAGGAAAATTGCTGTCCGGTACGGCAAAGCTGAACGGGAAAGGAATGAAAGAGGCTGAAAAACGGGAAAGCTGTCTTTTGACAATATCATCTATATCGCTGCCGTTAAGATGGTCGAGTGACTGAAGCGCCCTGATAAGTTTACTGATCTTCAGTTCCCTGCGGACGATCTTTTCAACCTGGACCCAGAGATCCTTAGCCCGCGGATCTCGACGCGCAGCATCAAGTTTCTTGCGGTCGATGGTTCCTGTAGCAGGATCGGTGAAATTCTGACGGATCACCATTGGGGGATTCGGTCCGTCAAGAGCTTCGACAACTTCCTGGTCCTGCAGCGTAATGCCGAATTTTCCCAACTGCTGCTCGAGCAGTGTCTGATCGACAACAACCTTCCATGCCTGTTCCTGCATGCCAAGTTCGATTTCAGGAGTAATATCGGTAGAAGGATTGCTTCTCCGGAAATTCTCGGATATCTCCTTGTATATTTCATCATACTGGCTGTAAGGAATTTCCTTTCCATTTACTTTGCCAGCGAGATTCGTATTGCCCTTGCCGAAAAATCCACCCGTGTACTGCATGCCCCACTCGAAAATGATCAGCGCAAGAAACGCGATCAAAAGGGTAAATAAAATAACATGCGTTTTATCCCGCAAGCTGGTCATGAAACCCATAAATCATCCCTTCATTAATGTGTTGTTAAAAAACAGTTGAGTCCCAACCTTCCTTGCCTACAAGCGGGACAAAAACAAAATGGTGAAAGGCTTCCCTGCCGTATATATCACCATGCCTCCTGATGACGGTCATCTGCTGCGAATCATGGCTGCCCAGCGGGATAACCATACATCCGTTTTCAGCAAGCTGCCCGAGAAGCGGTCCCGGTTCCTTCGGAGCACCTGCGGTAACGATGATACCATCGAACGGAGCTTCTTCCGGCCACCCGAGGGTGCCGTCTCGCAAACTGCATGATATATCGAGACCAAGCCGTAAAAAAATATCTTCGGCCTTTTCTTTCAGCTCCGGAATTCTTTCAATCGTATAGACCGAATATCCAAGCGCATCGAGAATAGCGGCCTGGTATCCTGACCCTGTCCCTATCTCGAGTACTTTCCCTGATGGAACACGTTCCAGAAGCAAAGTGGTCATATATGCCACCGTGTACGGCTGGGAGATAGTCTGGCCGAAGCCGATGGGATAGGCGCAATCGTTATAGGCAAAATCAATGGTATCCCCTTCAAAAAAAAGGTGACGTTTCACCTGAAGAAACGCATCGAGCACCTTACGGTTTTCGATACCGTATTGCCTGAGCGTTTCAACCATCTCCACCCGACTGAGCTCGAGAAGTTTTTCCGATCGTTCCATTACAAAAAAACTTTGAGCGTTTAATCTCCCCTGTATCTGTTCGACACCGTATCTTTCAACAAGGATAACATGCTTCCGTCTTTACATATTCGTTCGATAATATTGCATAAAAACCATAAAAAACAATGACCGGTTTGCAGTTTACCATTTTCGGGAACCCGGCACCCGAAGGCACCTATGTCCTCCTGGTCCATGTCTCAAAGCCTCTCGAACTGGCATTCGGCAGATTTCAGGGAGGCAGGGTGATCGCAGTTCCGGATGGTGACTACGTCTATATCGGCTCTGCGCTTGGCGGAAAAAAAAGAGGAAACCCTCTTGCACAAAGGCTCATACGCCACGCGACGAGGTCAGGAGGAAAGAACCGTCATGCAATCCGGGATTCGATCGTAAACCTTTTTTATGGGATTGCAGCCAGCGACAGGAATATCGAAAAAAAACTGCACTGGCACATCGATTACCTGATGGATTGCACTGAAGCTGAAATCGATCATATCATCATCATACAGAGCCCGGAAAGACTTGAAGAGAAAATATCCGGACTGCTCGGTTCACTCGATGAAACATCACAGCTCGCCTACCGCCTCGGCGCACAGGACAGCAGAAAAAGCACCCATCTGCTGAAGCTTTCGAACCGGGAAAAATTGTTCGGGCTTCTCAGGAATGATGTTCCCTCGCTTCTGGAACCATGAAGCCCTGTACCGTCAACGCCCAAGCACCGCTTCGACAAATTTCTCGCGGTCGAATAGCTGGAAATCGTCGATTTTCTCGCCGACACCGATATATTTGACCGGCAGATTCAGTTCTCGTGAAATGGAAAGCACTATCCCCCCTTTCGAAGTACCGTCAAGCTTGGTGACGATGAGGCCGGTCACATGGACAAATTTTGTAAACTCTCTGGCCTGCATAACAGCATTCTGCCCGGTCGTACCGTCAAGCACCAGCAGCACTTCGTGAGGCGCTTCGGGAATTTTCTTTTTCGCAACCCGCATGATCTTCGCGAGCTCTTCCATGAGATGGCTCTTGTTATGCAGTCTGCCTGCCGTATCGACAAGCACGACATCGGAATTGCGGGCAACAGCCGCACTGACTGCATCGTAAACCACGGATGCGGGATCCGCACCCTGGCCCTGGCCGATCAGCGGAACTCCTGCCCGGTCTGCCCATATCTTGAGCTGTTCATAAGCAGCAGCCCTGAACGTGTCGGCTGCGGCAATGATGACTTTCTTGCCGGCCTTTTCATAATGATGCGCGAGCTTTGCTATACTGGTAGTCTTTCCGGCCCCGTTGACTCCCACGATCAGGATAACATATGGTTTTGCAGGAAGTATTGCTTCGAAATCGAGGGGGTGCTCTTCACGGGTTTCTGTCAGCATAAGCTGGATTTCATCCATCAGCATCCGGTTGAGCTCCTCTTCGGTGCGGTAAGTCTCTCTCTTTGCCCGCTCCGTTATCGCATCGACAATACCGAGCGTGGTTTCGACACCCACATCTGCCGCTACAAGTATGGTTTCAAGTTCCTCGAGGAATTCATCATCAATCTCCGTTTTCCCCTGCGTTATGAACGAAAGTTTTTCACGAAGCGTTTCGCGGGTTTTTCCCAGACCCTCCTTCAGCCTTGAAATTTTGAACTTATCAAAAAAACCCATAAAAAGAGGTATTGTACCTGTTAGTGAAAGTCTGCTTCCGGAACTTTGCCCGGCAAAGACATTTCCGGAATACTAGATGATTTTTTATCCGTATCAATGTACATAAAAATATGCCATATAAAGCTATCAAGGAAATCGGGGAATTCGGGCTTATCGGAAAGATCAGCGAAATCGCCGAACCCACGCTGAAAGCCACGCCGGATCTCCTCTACGGAATCGGAGACGACTGTGCCGTATACAAGGTATCGGATACTCTTTTTCAAGTCGCAACCACCGATATTCTTGTCGATCAGATTCACTTCGATCTCCTGACAACTCCGATAAAACATCTTGGAAACAAGGCAATCAGCGTCAACGTCTCGGATATCTGCGCTATGAACGCCCTTCCTCGCTACGCCCTGATTTCCCTTGCCATACCTCCGGCGTTCACCGTTGAAATGATCGAGGAACTTTACCGCGGCATGCAGCATGCCGCACTGCAATATGGTATGGCCATCGCCGGAGGCGATACCTCTTCGTCCCGGTCGGGCCTGATCATTTCCGTCGCATTGGTAGGGGATGTACCCCCTGAGAGGGTGACGCTCCGGAAAGGCGCAAAACCAGGTGACCTTGTCTGCGTCAGCGGCGCTCTTGGAGGAGCCGCCGCCGGGCTCCGGCTCCTCATGCGGGAAAAGGAGATCATGCTTGAACACATCGAAAACAACGAGCCCTACAACAGGAACGTCATGGCCGACCTTCAGGAATACCCTGAAGCCATACAGCGGCAGCTTCTGCCGCTTGCGCGCCTCGATACCGTAAGGTTCCTCGATATAAACGGCATCATCCCTTCATCCATGATCGACATTTCGGACGGCCTCAGCCCGGACCTTCGGCATATCTGCAGTCAGTCAGGAACCGGTGCCCTCATCCATGAAAACCGTATCCCGATCCATGCCGAAACACGCACAATTGCCGATGAAATGCAGCAGGATGCTCTGACGTGGGCTTTGACGGGTGGGGAAGATTATGAACTGCTTTTTACCGTATCGAAAAATTTTTCCGGTCTCATTGATGACAGCAGGGATATATCGATCATCGGCGAAATCACGGAACCCGAAGCCGGAATAAGGATTACGGATATCTATGGAATGACGATCGACCTGACATCGATAAGTGGTTTCGATCATTTTCAGACCTGAAGTGATACTGCGTTGAATGCTTAAATATCACCGTTTCCGAAATCATTTATTTTTTTGGTAAACCATGTGAAGATAGTAAATTGTTCGACCTCCAAAGGGATAACATGCTGCCGAAGTGGCGGAACTGGTAGACGCCCAGGACTTAAAATCCTGTGTTCAGCAATGGACGTGCGGGTTCGATTCCCGCCTTCGGCACCATACAGCACTACAAGGCATTTTTCCGGTGTTTTTCGTTGTTCCGTATTGACATCAGAAATACATCGCAGGCGGTAAAACCTTCGATACGAGCCTAAATCGAGGCAATGCATGACATAATCATCAGTATCCGAAAAACAAAAACATCTATTACTCTCCTTTTCAGCCACCATTCACTCAAAATTGAAAACGATCATGAGTTCGGACTTTACGAAGATCCTGCTGAATGAAGACGAAATCCCCCGCCAATGGTACAATATTCAGGCCGACCTGCCTTCACCGCTCCCACCGCCTGTCGGTCCGGACGGCACTCCAATCGGACCTGACGCTCTTGCAAGGGTTTTCCCGATGAACCTCATCGAACAGGAAGTCAGTACCGAGCGGTGGATCGATATCCCTGAAGAGGTGCTTTCAATCCTGAAAATCTGGAGGCCTTCACCCCTTTACCGGGCAAGACGCCTGGAAGCCGCATTGCAGACCCCGGCGAAAATATTCTACAAAAACGAAGGCGTTTCTCCGGCCGGAAGCCACAAACCCAATACAGCGGTTCCGCAGGCATGGTACAACAAACAGTTCGGCATCAAGCATCTCATCACCGAAACCGGTGCCGGCCAGTGGGGCAGCGCCCTTTCAATGAGCTGCAAGCTCGTCGGCATAGACTGCAAGGTCTTCATGGTCCGTATCAGCTTCGACCAGAAGCCGTTCCGCAAAATCATGATGAAAACGTGGGGAGCCGACTGCATCGCAAGTCCCAGCGATCAGACTGAAATTGGCAGAAAAATTCTCGCTGAGACTCCCGACACCCCGGGAAGCCTTGCCATAGCCATCAGCGAGGCGATCGAACAGGCCGTCAGCTACGACGATACCCGCTACGCACTCGGAAGTGTCCTGAACCATGTCATGCTGCATCAGACCATCATCGGCCTCGAAACACGCAAGCAGTTTGAAAAAGTGGGCCTATATCCCGATATCGTCATCGGCTGCGCAGGAGGAGGATCGAATTTCGCGGGTATCAGTTTCCCCTTCCTGTATGACAAGATCCATGGCAAAAACATCCAGGTGATCGCTACGGAACCTGAAGCATGCCCGACCCTGACCAGAGGTCCATACATCTATGATGCGGGCGATGTCGCGAAAATGACCCCCTTCCTGCCCATGCACAGCCTCGGCCACGGGTTCATTCCTCCGGCAATCCATGCAGGCGGACTGCGTTATCATGGTATGGCCCCGCTTGTCAGCCATGTCAGGCAGCTCGGCCTGATCGATGCAACGGCAATCGGTCAGATTGAATGTTATGAAGCCGCCATGCTCTTCGCCCATACGGAAGGATTCATTTCCGCTCCTGAAACCTCGCATGCGATAGCCCAGACCATCCGGGAAGCGAAAAAGGCGAAGGAAGAGGGAAAGGAAAAGGTCATTCTCATGAACTGGTCGGGCCACGGGCTCATGGACCTGCAGGGTTACGACGCTTACCTTTCAGGAAAACTCAGTGATTATCCACTTCCGGAAGAGCTTCTGCAGCGTTCCCTTGCAGCGGTCAAAGACCATCCGCCGATCAGGTAAATAATGCAATGAAAAAACCCCGGCAAGCGGGGTTTTTTCATTATACAGCTTCCGGAAATCGTTATTCCTTGTCGATCTTCTCTTCCGGTTTCGTTTCAGTACGAGCTGGTTCTCCGTCGATGAACCTGAGCTCATTGTCTTTCTCATCCAGCGTGATCCTGATTGTACTGCCTTCCGTAAATCGGCCTTTCAGCATCTCTTCAGCGAGAGGATCCTCCACATATTTCTGAAGCGCCCGCTTCAGGGGACGAGCTCCATACTTCTGGTCATATCCCTTGTCGACAAGGAATTCCTTCGCTTTCTCATCGATCTGTACTTCGATACCCATTTCATGTAGCCTTTTGAAAAGCTTTCCGGCTGTAATGTCGATGATCTTGAAAATATGCTGTTTCTCGAGGGGATGAAACACGATGATATCATCGATCCTGTTCAGAAACTCGGGGTTGAAAACCCGTTTCAGGGCATCCTCGATGGTCGATTTCATCGCCTTGTAGCTGCCTGCCGAATCATCGGGAGCAGTGAAACCCATGCCCGATCCGGCACCGAAACTCTTGATATCCTTCGCTCCGATATTGGAGGTCATGATAATGATAGTGTTGCGGAAGTCGACTTTCCTGCCGAGACCGTCGGTAAGCACGCCTTCATCGAGCACCTGAAGCAGGATATTGAACACATCGGGATGCGCTTTTTCGATTTCGTCGATAAGCACGACGGAATAGGGTTTGCGGCGGACTTTTTCCGTAAGCTGTCCGCCCTCTTCATAACCGACATATCCCGGAGGCGCACCCACAAGTCGGCTGACCGAAAATTTTTCCATGTATTCGCTCATATCGGCCCTGATCAGGGCATCCTCGCTGTCGAAAATATACCTTGTCAATGCCTTGGCAAGTTCGGTCTTTCCGACGCCGGTCGGACCGAGGAAAATGAACGAACCGATCGGACGCGAAGGGTCCTTCAGTCCGGCCCTTGTCCTCTGGATGGCCTTGGTAATTTTTTTGATCGCCTCGTCCTGTCCGATCACTTCCTTCGTGAGGTCGGCCTCCATGGAAAGCAGTCTCTTCGACTCGGATTGCGCAACCCTGACAACGGGAATACCCGTCATCATGGCGATCACGGAGGTAATATCGGTCTCGCCTACCTCGTAGACGCTTTCAGCCGCCTTGTCTTCCCACTCCTGCTTGGCATGCTCGAGAGCCTCGAGAAGGTTCTTCTCCTTGTCACGGAGCTTGGCAGCTTCCTCGAAATTCTGCATTTTCACAACCTGGTTCTTCTCGTTCTTGATCTCTTCTATGGATTTCTCAAGTTCGAGAATCTCTTTCGGAACATGGATATTGCTCAAATGAACCCGTGCACCGGCCTCGTCCATGACATCGATAGCTTTGTCGGGCAGGAAACGGTCGGTTATATAACGTTCAGAAAGTTTTACCGCTTTTTCTATGGCATCTTCCGAATAGTGAACATGATGATGCGACTCGTACTTCGACTTGATATTGTTCAATATCTGTATCGTTTCGTCGACCGATGTCGGCTCGACCATGATTTTCTGGAACCTGCGGTCAAGTGCGCCATCCTTTTCAATGAACTGCCGGTATTCGTCAAGCGTCGTGGCACCAATACACTGGAGCTCGCCGCGTGCAAGCGCAGGTTTGAAAATATTGCTCGCATCGAGGGAACCCGAAGCTCCGCCTGCACCGACAATGGTATGAAGCTCATCGATGAATAGAATCACGTCCCGTGAGCGTTCGAGCTCGTTCATGAGCGCTTTCATGCGTTCCTCGAACTGGCCACGGTATTTCGTGCCTGCGACAAGCGCTGCGAGATCGAGTGCGACAACCCTCTTGTCATAGAGCACCCGGGACACTTTCCGGTGAATGATGTTAAGTGCAAGTCCTTCGGCAATGGCGGTTTTTCCAACCCCCGGTTCACCTATCAGGACCGGATTGTTCTTTTTCCTGCGGCTCAGCACCTGGGCGACACGCTCTATTTCCTTCTCGCGGCCGATTATCGGATCGAGCTTGTCCTCAACCGCAAGACGGGTAAGATCGCGCCCGAAATTGTCAAGCACAGGGGTTTTTGTCCTTTCTCCTTTACGGGGATCCGGCCTCCTGGCCTGCCGTTCCGTACCACCGAGCGAATAGGAACCTTCCATCGGAGGTTCATCCGAATCGCTTTTACTGCTTGATATCGTCATCAGTTCATCCCTGACAAGATCGTAGGTCACCCCGAACTGTTCGAGAATCTGGGCTGCAATATTGTCATCACCTTTCAGAATCGAGAGCAGAAGATGCTCGGTGCCGATAATATTGGATTTGCAGATTTTCGCCTCGAGATAAGTGATTTTCAGCACCTTTTCAGCCTGCTTGGTAAGGGGAACATTGCCCATCTGGGTTGCCGGAACCTTTGGATGGGTACTTTCCTCGATTTTCTGCTTGAGGCTGAACAGATCTATTTTAAGGTTCTTCAGTATTCTGGCTCCGATACCTTCACCTTCCCTTATAAGTCCAAGCAGAAGATGCTCGGTGCCGATATAATCATGACCCAGTCGCAGAGCTTCCTCCCTGCTGAGACGTATCACTTCCTGAACTCTATTAGAAAAATTTCCATCCATTCTTTATGTACGTGTAAAATTGTTGTGAATATCCAGTTCAATCATATCCTGAGGAGCATACCATCAAAAACATGCGAAAGACAATTATATAAAGATAGCTGGTTAAAATCAATTCCGTCAGAAGAGAAAAACCCCGAAAAAGAACTAAAGGTTCTGTATATTTGCATTCTATGAATGTTCACCATATTTTTATAGACGACAATAATCCTGATCATCTTGCGCTTTCCATATACAGGACAGGCGTGATCAACAGGATACATCTCGATGACAGTACCTACAAAACGTACGGTTCTTTCGACATAGATGCCCATGACTATTCCGCCTTGTTCCACTACGGCATTGCCGAAACACTGAACGGCCTTCCATTCATGTCAGAAACCGGCAACGGTTTTGACAGCTGGGACGAAGCATATCTGCACAACAGCAGCCTTGCCGTATTCGAAAAAATCCTTGCTGAAGCCGCTGCAGAAATGGAACCGGATTCCAGGGAAAGAATACTGCTTGGCTGGCAGGATCAGCCTGCCAGTGTCGCTTATCTCCGGAAAATCGATTCTTCGAAATTCATTGCTTTTCTCGATGCCCTCAGACTTTTTACAGCGGAATCAGCCGCAGAAGGATACGATCTCGAATTCATATTATAAGACTTACACCATCTTCTGCTCTTTCCTGAAAACTAACGACCGATTGCCAATAGGGGATCGGGATAGAGAAAACTGTATTGCAGCGCATTGACCAGCTTGGAACTGTTCACCAGTTTATATGCAGATGGTCCGGAAGACTTCGCGGATGGAAGCAATGGAATTCCGGCCGTTTCGGCAGCTTTGGCATAGTATTCATGTTTCAGAGGATGCTTTGGAGCGCATGCATTGAATACTTCCCCCCACTGTTCAAGACGAATGATCTCCATCATGATCCTGATGCAGTCATCGCGATGAATCAGGTTCATCGGCTGGTCAGGGGCCGTTATTTCCTTCATATGCCCGAGATAACCCGCAGGGTTCCTGTCGTAACCGATCAACCCTCCGAAACGCAGGACTGTTGTCTGAAAACCGCTCTCACTCATCATCATTTCTTCGACAAGCAGCAGCGCCTGACCGGAAAGTGACTCCGGATCGATGCTGTCATCCTCGGTAACCTCCCTGTTGCAGGAAGGATAAACCGATGTCGAACTGACGAAAAGCACCGACCTGACTGTTGACTGACCAAGAGCGTCGATCAGAGAGGAAAACTGCCCGATATGGTATTCGATGATATCATCCCGACGTTCAGGTGGAATATTGACCACAAGAATATCACTTTGAAGAAAATCGGTAATATCATCTCCGCTCATTTCCGGATCGAGATTGATAATGAACGGTTCAATTCCAGAATTACGAAGTGCCTCCAGTTTCTCTTCCCTTGTTGTAGAGCCTTTCACCCTGTAACCTGCAGCGGCAAGGGTACTCGCGAGCGGCAGACCCAGCCAGCCGCACCCGAGTATGGATATGGTTTCCTTCTGCATAATGTGTTATTGTTTCAATGACTGTATATAGAGCAATATCGACTGCATCTCCATCGAATCTTCGTCGAGGGGTACTCCCCTCAGCGGACCGATAATACAGTTGTTGACCTGTCCGGCAAGGTTAGGATTTACCCAGGCAAACTGCAGGTCCGCCCCCCCGGGATGACAGCTTGCACAGCTTTTACCTGAAGTCGCGCCGGCAAACAAGGTTGAATTGAAAAGCTGCATACCCTTTTCAATCGAAGGATTTTCCTCTGCTGAAACGCTCTTAAAAACAAAAGGAACAAACAGCAGTATCATGAGCATGAAATATTTCTTCATCGTTCTCAGCCCTCCAGATTCTGACCTGTGGTGCTCTTTCTGATCAGCCTGTCAAGACAGCTGTTGCAGACACAGGTATCATACCTTGAAGCGAGATGATAGCGTACATCGTCGGGAACAACTTTCCTTGCACACCAGCATGATGCGTTCAGGGTACATTCAAAGGGGCTTCCGCATACCGGGCATGACACTGTTTTAGCCATACCGGAAACATGTTCGTCAGTGTTCATTTCATGTTCTTTTAGGGGTTCTTGATTTTATTTTCTCCACCTTATAAGGCGAGCGTCTGCCTGAGCGCCCGCTGCCAACCGGAAAGAAGGTTCTCTCTTGATTCCGGATCCATTCCGGGAATATAGGAATGTTCGAAATGCCGGTGTGTTTTCAGCTCATCGACAGAAGTCCAGATACCGCTTTTCAGGCCGGCAAGATAGGCAACTCCAAGGGAAGTTGATTCAATATTTTCAGGTTTTACAACCGGAACACCGAGAAGATCGGCCTGAAACTGCATGAGAAAAGAGTTGCCTGAAGCCCCGCCGTCAACCATGAGTGACTCGGGGATTATACCGGTATCTGCAACCATTGCCTTGAACACATCGTACGACTGATAAGCGATCGACTCAAGGGCTGCACGTATGATATGGTTGCTGTTTGTTCCACGTGTCAGTCCCGTAATAGTCCCTCTTGCATCCGCTCTCCAGTGGGGAGTTCCAAGACCGACAAATGCCGGTACGATATAGACCCCTGCATTTCCAGAAACCTTTCGGGCCATAGATTCCGATTCTTCGGCACTATGCAGGATCTTCAGTTCATCGCGAAGCCACTGGAGCACCGCCCCGCCTATAAAAACAGATCCCTCCAGAGCATAGCAGGGTTTACCGGAAACATCGACTGCAAGTGTCGAAAGAAGACCGTTTTGCGAATGCACAAGCTTTTCCCCTGTATTCATAACCATGAAGCACCCTGTGCCATAAGTATTTTTGATGCTGCCCGGACTGTAACAGCACTGGCCGAAAAGAGCTGCCTGCTGATCGCCCGCCACCGCATTGATCGGCACTCCATGAAGTTCGGGCAGAGCGGTAACCGTACCGAAACCATCCATTGAATTCCTGACTTCCGGCAGCAGCATTTCAGGTACATCGAACAGGTCGAGAAGATCTTTGTCCCAACGTTTGTCTACAATATTGAAGAGCATCGTCCTCGATGCATTGGTGAAATCGGTTGCATGCACTTTGCCGGCTGTCAGTTTCCAGATCAGCCAGGTATCGATGGTGCCGAAAAGAAGGTTTTCGTAATCAAGCCGGGCACAATGGCCAAGTATCCACCTGATTTTGGCTGCACTGAAATAGGCATCGAGCGGCAGCCCGGTTCTGGCCCTGATAAGTTCCCTTTCGGGTTCATACCATCTTAAAAATTCACTGGTCCTTCTGCATTGCCAGACTATGGCATTGTAAACCGGGATGCCGGTTCTCCTGTCCCAGACGACGGTCGTTTCCCGCTGATTGGTTATCCCGACAGCTTCAACCGGTCCGGTATATTTCATTCCGAGTTCATGTATCCCCAGGACAACGGTCTGCCAGATTTCTTCAGGATCATGTTCAACCCAACCTTCCCTGGGATAGATCTGGGTGAATTCACGATAGGCTCTGGCCAAAACAGCGCCTTTTTCGTCATAGAGGATACTGGTTGTACCTGTCGTCCCCTGATCGATTGCAATAATCGCCATAGTTCCTGACTATACATCTTCAAAATGATACACCAGCAATTGACTTTAACCTCAAAATACCCAAGGCTCCCGATATTTCCTTGCCAATAATCTCACCTGCAAAACTCATGGGATCAGTCTCGAATATTTTACCGGTTCAATACAATGATATATTATCTGCAATTGCCCGGAAACGCTCATGAATGAAGGTCGGTCCGGTGTATTGCGGGCTCCCGGAAAAACAGATAAGGTGAGATTGAAAAATATCGGAAAACCTCTGAGATCAAACTCTTTTCGCTTCGACCCAGTTGGAATACCCTGTCATCCGTCTATCGATTATTCCACAGTGTTTGCAGACATAGTTCGTACATTGCACGACATAATGCCATTCGACATCGTTATTAAACTCTTTCTTCAGGATCTCTTCCGATTCTCCTTTGTATTCCCACTCGTGCATCCTCTCTTCTACCCTGCCATCCCTTGCGCACCTCCGTCTGTAACAATAATCCTGATGTTCACCCTCCTTTATCCAGGCATGCTGTTCCCTTTCTTCCTTTTTCTCGCACTGCTGGCATGTTCGTTCCTGCATACAAGACTGATCGGATACATATTTCCATTCAGTAAACTTGTGGGAAACAGATCTTGTCAGCTTGACACCGCACCTTGCACAGACTCTTACCTGATCGCAGGAAGTACCGGGTACAAACTGCCAGTCACTGAATTTGTGACCGAACGTGTTACAAAGCAATTGTTTCATGCCGTTTTATCTTGTAGAGAAAGGATCTGAAATCAATAAATCATTACAGGCACTGAAACGCTCGATGACCGGAAAAAAACCCGGACAGAAGGGTTTAAATACAATGTAAGCCATCAGAAGCAGTCATGCCATATGCAAATATAGGCAAGCTTTCAGACTGCCGGAAAATACTTTTTTTAAAACACGTTACTTTATCCAGGCAGAATGCATGAAAACAACCTCTTTTCAACTTGTTTTTTGCATTACCCGGGAGGCGTAATGCCGTTATTTCTGATTTTTCAAAATAACAGTGCAAGAATATTCAGCAACAGTCGTCGAAATAAATGAAAAAGGTTGAAAGTGTGTGTTCTCCTTTAATGTTGTGTGTGTGTGTTTGAAAGAGTTTCAACAACTGTCAGTTTTTTTATGTTCAATCGGTAATCAAGGATCGGAAAGATGAGTAACCCATGATTTGATGTTTACGGGACAAGTTGTTGATTTGAAAAGCGAAGGGGAGTTTTTTCCCTTCGCTTTTCTTTTTTTGTCGAACAAGCAGGCCAACCATTTCCACTCTTATCCATCAGGGTGCCTGTAAAAGATTTTATCCCGGAAAACGTCAAATTAAAGTGGGGTATGGGAGGCTGTGTGCCCCGGAATGAATCGAAACAAAATTGGTGAAGGAGGCTAACCATGCGACGACCATCATGGATTTCACTGATAACGGCACTGCTCATGCTGGCAGGATGCTCGAACATCAGCGTCGTAACCGATTACGACAGCAGTTTTCCTTTCGCGAGTTATAAAACTTACCGCTGGGCTGACGTCACGATTGCAAAAAACGGCAGTAACGTTCTGGCTAACAATCCGCTGATATTGAAAAGGATCAAAAATACAATCCAGAGCGAGTTCGCGGCAAAAGGTTATGTGATGAACAGTAATGGACCTGTGGACTTCACGGTTTCCATCTCTGCGGCAGTCCGGGACAAAGTTTATTACACCACTCCACCCATGGGATACTATTATTCGCGAGGGTACTACCATGGCAGGTACGGTTTTTACAATCCTTACTGGTGGGGACCTTATGCAACACGGTACGAAGAAGGCTCGCTTGTCATCGACGTTATTGACCAGAGAAAAAACGAGTTGGCATGGCGAGGAATTGCGAGGGGAATCCTGAAAAACTACAGGGACGGTGACGACCTCCAGAAAGATATCGACGAAGCGGTGTCGAAAACGCTTGCGGAATTTCCGCCGCTGAAAAAATAAAACAGCGCATATTCAGAAGAACAAGCGGTACGGTGAGTTCACGGTTTCAGGTCAGTTTACCTCTGAGCCTGAAGCCGTGAATGTCAAGATGAATGAGAACAGGTCCTTTCAGGGGCTTTCCCTTCGGCCCTCTTGGAGTCACTCTCCGTTCCGACGGGTAAAGCAGACCTTCCGTATTCCTTGAGTGCTGCAGGACAACATTGGAAGCTCTGGCGAGCGGACTTATAATATCTGCCGTATAATCGTGCTGGATCAGTCGCCCGTTATCGCGGTCGAACCTGAAGCGCTGCACCTGGCTGTGAGTAGGAATTTCCTGAGGAAAACGCGCTTCGAGCAGACCGGGTTCAAACTCCTTCCACTCAATATCGTCGCGCATAAGCAGAGCCGGCAGGATGAAGTAATTCCAGGAAGCATAGTTGGCGAAATAGGACATATCGAGATCGTCCCAGAAAAACAGACGCCGGCCGATTTTGAAATACTGCCGTGCATTTTTCCTTTCGGCGATCACCTTTCCGGTTTTGTCCTCGAGGCGAACGTCATGTCCGTCAAGAATACCTGAAATACCCGGAACCCGCCCGATCGGGGTGAGGGAGGAAAAAGGAGTGTGCACCTGTTCGATAATCTTTACACGCCGGAAAAACGGCCTCCGTTTCAGTGTAAACGCCCACCCGTAGGCATTCACCTCCACTTCAAGCGTTTCCGCGCTCTGCCAGAGCTCCATGCCGCCATATGCCGCAATGGCTTTTTCAGCTGTTTTCGAAATAGACATGCGAGATCATTGGTTTGGTTTATTTTGGTAATCCAACCCCGTATATGATCACAATATCAAAGAAACTTGATATTTCTCACTCCTATAGTGAATTTGATGAGCCTAAAATTAAACGACAGATGAAAAATATCAGTTCCTGCATGCTGGATACATTTTCTTCGGGATCATTTCCCTCTTTATCTCACGTTCCCTGCAGGAAACAAAAACAGTTATCCCTCAGCGTTCGCTATTGCGAAGAGGACGAGTAATAGCTCATGAAGAATTTAACCTGTTCGATAAAATCATCAGGCCCGACTGAGATCAATCCTTCGAACGGGTGATCGAGCGACTTTATCAGAATCATGACCAGAACAATCATCCCGGAAAGTGAAGATACCATCAATATCTGAGCCCAGACATTGCTTGTTCCGAAAAGGAAACTGAATGCAATAGTAATGAAACCACCGATAATCAGCACATTCCACATCATTTCGGGAATTCCGTTGTTCCTGGAAAACAGTCTTGCATTTCTCGCATCGCTGAAATTGTTCATCCGCGCGATGATTTCCTGGTACCAGATCTTTTCGTAATCGTTTCGGGGGTTGATCGATGTCACATCGCTGAAAATCTTTCTCATCCTGACACGGGCTGTCGAGCTGATTTCACCTTTTCCCATCAACCGCCATTCTTCATTGATAACGCTATCGGAATAATCCAGAATGTCTTTGCGGATTGTCGAAGTATAAGGTTCACCGAAAATCCTCGCATCACGGAAAACATCGGACATGCAGCGGACTTCTTCATGAACCTTCTCTTTCGCATCGCGAAAAAGCTCCCATTCTACAATAACGACAAAAGCAAGCAGAACGGCATAGACAACGCCGATGACATTGAAGATAAAGCCGGCCACATCGTTATGCAGGGCGAGTACCGTATGGCCGAAAAGCCTTCTCACTACAAGCATGCAGACTGCCGATAAGAACATGACCGATAAGGTGATAAATGACGCAAACAACAGATTTTCCATTATTGCAGGTTTATTGTAATCCTGAAAAATTTTGTCTAACAGCGGATTTCGGCATTTCGAAACCGGATAAACAGCGGTGTACGATATTAATATAGTGTTTACGGCGTAAACTAATATCGGACGAAGCGAGGAAAAATTCAGGAACTGCATTCGATCGTCTTGCAGAGAAGTCTGCAAACCGGGTAAAATTCTGCACCGTATGCTGTCGGCTTCGGGCAATCCGGCAATGGAAATTCTCTCGGCGATTTTTGCCGCAATCAAAAAAGCGCGGCAGGTGAAAATTGAAACAACCGCTACCGCTTTTTAAAGCTTCTTCAATGTACCTTTACTGTTCCCCCTGTTTCTCGGTCAGATATTTCCAGTACTTCATCGGCATGTTTGATTTCTGCAGCCGGGGGTTTTTGCGCTCGGAAATCGCGATGGTATTGAAAAAAGTCTGCCAGAGCGCCTGAATTTTTTTCTCATCGTCTGACAGCTGAGGAGCGGTGAACTGTTCGATAGCTCCGAGCATCAGAGTTCCCCTGTTCCAGCGGGCGGCAGTTCGGCGGCGGACGTCGTAGATGAACCAGTTCTCGGCCCTGAGCCGCTTGCTGAAGTGCAGGGCGAGAGGATGGATGATGTTGTTGTCAGGTTCCATTTTTGCAAGGTAGGCACCGTCCTGCATCTTTTCGAAACGCAGGAGCCCTTTCATGCGGTGCAGTTCACGGCCGGCTTTCCTTGCAACCGTAACGATCTCCTTCACTGCCGGATAGGTGAGGTAACCATTCACTTTGCTGCCATGCTGGATGGCAAGAGAGAGATAGTTAAGCATGCTTGTCCCCATACCTTCCTTTTCGGCCATTGTGAAATAGTAAAACGTATATGCCGCTTCGGAAGCCTGCTTCTGCAGGAGGCTGAAAAATTCCTCGGATGCTTTCGTATCTGTCGCAATATAAACCCCCTCTTCGAAAAGCGTGTTTTCCCGCTCGGCAAGGGTAATGTTTTCAATAATCTTTTCTTCTGAAAGAATCCGGGCCGCTGCGCTCAGCAGGCCCTCGGAAGTGCCGTCGTAGAGGTAACGGTTCATCGCGTCAGGCAATAAGCCCCGGCAGGACAAGTTGCTTCGGAGTCTCCGCAGTCGGCGAGCCGCTTCCGTCACCGAGCAGTAATCTGTTTCGAAGCTGCAAGGCAGAACGTCCTGCCTTTTCAAACGGATGGCCGGAACAGGTGATGAAATATTTAGCGCGCTTCATGACTACCCCGATTTTCTTCAGCCCTTCGGGAGTGATCACGGAAAACCGGCGGGCGGCGATGATCCTGCGGGCCGATGTCACGCCGATTCCGGGTACACGCAGCAGAGTGGCATAGTCAGCACGATTGATCTCGACGGGATAGAACTCGGGATGCCTCAGAGCCCACGCGGTCTTGGGATCGAATGATTCGTCGAGGTTCGGCATATCGTCCGACAGGATCTCTTCGGCCGAAAAACCGTAAAAACGCAGCAGCCAGTCCGCCTGGTAAAGACGGTGCTCCCGGAGCAGAGGCGGGGCCGCAAGGACTGGAAGCCGGTTGTCTTCGTTGACCGGTACGAATGCCGAATAGTAGACACGTTTCAGGTTCATTTTCCGGTAGAGCCCTTGCGAAAGCTTGAGGATCTGGAAATCGCTTTCCGGGCTGGCGCCGATGATCATCTGTGTGCTCTGGCCGGCCGGTGCAAACTTCGGGACTTTCCGGCTCGTACGTCGTTCGAGCAGGTTCTGGCCTATCTCTCTGCCGATCAGGGACATCGGTTCGAGAATGGAGAACTTCTCTTTCTGCGGGGCCAGGCGTTTCAGCGATTCATGCGACGGAAGTTCGATATTGACGCTGATGCGGTCGGCATAAAGGCCCGCGCGCCTCACCAGTTCCGGACTGCTGCCGGGAATGATCTTCAGATGGATATAGCCGCGGAACCTCTCTTCGTTACGCAGGATTTCAACCACGCTGATCATGCGTTCCATAGTCTGGTCGGGGCTTTTCATGACCGCCGAACTGAGGAAAAGCCCTTCAATGTAGTTGCGACGGTAGAACTCCATGGTGAGATCGGCCACTTCGCATGCTTCGAAGGATGCTCTTTCGACCGGATTGGAAGAGCGGTTCACACAATAGGCACAATCGTAAATGCAATCGTTGGAAAGCAGGATTTTCAGAAGCGAAATGCAGCGGCCGTCGTCCGACCACGAGTGGCAGATGCCGCTCTGGGAAGTGTTCCCGGTGCTGAAGGGATTGCTTTCCCTGTTGCACCCGCTCGAAGCACACGATGCGTCGTATCGCGCCGCTCCGGAAAGTATCTGAAGTTTCGCCAGCGTTTCCATGAAAACAATATAGTCAAGAAAGCGGTAAGAGTGCAGGAGGGAACCGCACCATTCAGGCAATGCCTTTCGATCCCTGCTGCCTGAGCAGTTCCACCGTCCTGCGCGCCCCTGTCACTACTCCAGGCAAAGATTGGCCCGGAAAAATGGAATCACCGACCAGATAAAGGTTCTCGTAGCGAGTCGCTGGACCTCTTACCCTGAAGAGCGATGTCTGGGGATAACCACCGACACAGCCATTCACCCGTCCTGTATAGCGTTCCCAGGTAACCGGCGTACCGGCATCCATGGTGCTCACAGCATCACGGGCACCGGTAAACTGCTCCGAAAGCACATCGAGCACCTTTTGCGTGCAGGCATCTTTCAACTCCCTGTAAACCGATTGGCCCTGCCTGAGAGCTTCAAACCAGCGCCCAGGTTCAGCATGCGTGGAAATGGTAACGGCGCACAATCCTTCAGGCGCTCTGTCGGGTTCATCGTCAGATGAAATGGAAACGAATATCGAATCGCCCTCTGTGAGTTTTCCGTTTCTGCTGACAATTTGAACATGCCGGGCCGGAAGATTACTGAAAATTCCCGGGTCCATTCCAAGATAAAGGGTAAAAGCGCTCCAGAGTTGAGATTTCTCCTTTTCAGGCTCAAGTCCGGGTTCCGTGCCCTCGATCATTGCAAGGGATGCATGTGTCATGTTCGCCAGAACAAAATCCGCGGCAAAAGCGCCTCCGTCAGATGTTTCCAGACCAATCACCTGCCTTCGCACGGAATCGATGCGGATCACTTTCTGCCGGTAAAGCACTACACCATCATGTTTTTCTATAAACCCGGCAAGCAGTGAAGCCACCGAACCCATGCCGCCTTCGATACGCCAGGTGCCCGAAGCGGGAAGATCGAGCGCGATTGCCGCATTGACGGCATTGGCGAACTGAGAAGTGGTTTGCACGGAAACAAGGAGCTGTGCATCGATAAACCGCAAGAATTCCGGATCATGATGCAGGTCATGCGTAGCGAGCCACTCATATGCGGTTTTTGACGCATATTTCAGCAGGCTCGCGGAAGCGGGCAAGCCTGCAAAACCTTTACGAATCAGCTCCCCGAGATCGCGAGGCCCTTTCACGGGCCAGGAAAGCCCGCCTTTGGCAAGCTTCCAGAGCAGTCTGGCAAGAGCGGATTGTTCCTCCCAGAATACCTTTGTTTTCGGAAAGCGTTCCAGTATTTCCGTCCTGCCGGTAGAGAGATCGAGACAGATGTTGCCATCACGGTACTCCCATGCAACGGGTTCCGGTTTAACCGGCCATACAATTTCAAGCTCCTTGCCAAGTTCATCCATCGGTCCTCCCGGATGGAACCCGCACCCTACCGTCGCACCGGCATCAAAACGGTAACCATCCCTTGAAAATGTTGCCGCACAACCTCCCGGATAGTCCTGTGCTTCGAGCACCGTCACCATCGCTCCCCGTTTTGCAAGTATGGCTCCCGCAGAAAGACCACCGATACCGGCACCGATAATGACAACATGCATATCCTGAACTTCCATGGCCTGTAGGACTGTAGTTTCTGTATGAATAAGCATTGCCAGCCATACGGACAGAAGAAACGTTCCCCATGGTGACAAGATTGCGATAATCGAATCGATGAAAGTATAACCCCGGTAAAGATCAGGAAGTTCTCACCTGCAAGAACCATAGTTTACATATCGAAGCAATATTGGCAGAGCCTTTGCTCCGGAAAGGAATGGATCAGACTTTTTTGGAAGGAATAAAAAGCGAGGAACCCCGAAGAGGTAACAAAAAAAAGTGTCGGCGTAGCGGGATTCGAACCCACGACCCCTTCCACCCCAAGGAAGTGCGCTACCAGGCTGCGCTATACGCCGAAATCATCGAAAAGGGTACTGATTATAATAAAATTCAGTGATTAAAATAACATTTTTTACCGGGATTCAGCTTGTTTCAGCTCTCCGGAACGTACTCAAAGCTCACATACCATTTAAAAATCAAAACTTATCAACAATACACCTATAACACAGCGCACTTTTCAACACTGAGGCCCGGCAATATCGAAAAAGCCGAATAAAACACCTATCTTACTATAAATAAATAATTTAATAGCACAAAAGACATCTTTTCGGCTAACCGGAAATCACACAAAAATGTAAAAGCTGACAATCACTCAACAAGTTATCCACATTTCTCAAACATTTGCGCCGGATCCATTCCTGCCGAAACGGAGTTTAAGGTATCCGATGACAGGAGGCATCAGGGAAACGGCAATAATGGCAAGGAATATAAGTTTCCGGTTCTGTTGTACAACAGGAAACTGCCCGAAATAATATCCGCTGTAACAGAACAGACATACCCATATCAATGCCCCTCCGATACTGAAGAGAATGAAGCGACTGTATGTCATTGCGCCGATACCGGCAACAAATGGAGAAAACGTTCTGATAATGGGAATGAAACGCGCTATGATCACCGTCTTGCCTCCATGTTTTTCATAAAAGGCATGAGTTTGTGCAAGATGGTCAGGATTGAAAAATTTTGATTTCCTGAAACCGAAAACTTTGGGACCAATCCGGCGTCCAATGAAATAATTGAGGTTATCACCGATGAATGCCGCGGAAAAAAAGATAATGACAAGAAGATGGGGATCAAGGGTTGAACCTTGCAGAGAGGCAAGTGTTCCGGCTGCAAAAAGCAGTGAATCACCTGGAAGAAAAGGTGTCACCACAAGGCCGGTTTCACAGAAAACGATAAGGAACAATATACCGTATATCCATACTCCATATTGAGATACAAGAAACAGCAAATGGGTATCGATATGCATGATAAAATCAATTATAAAAGATACCAGTCCGTTCAATGAGTAGTCCATTGCCTGATGATAAAAAATGAAAAAACCCGGACAACCGGTTAATCTGCATTCATGAATGCACCTTCGAGAGTGAAGGCTGAAAAGTTATTATTGTTGTATATATTAGTTTTTTTTGCTCGAGAGAAAAAATCAGGTATCGATAATGAGTTATCTTGACACTGACCGCTGCAGGCTGTACTATGAAGACAGTGCCGAACATGATCCCTCTGGTTTTCAAAAACCGGCAGTACTGTTTGTCAACGGCTGGGCAATTTCCTGCAGGTACTGGAAACCGCTGATTGAAAAACTGTCACCGAAATACCGCTGCATCATCTATGATCAGAGCGGTACCGGCAGAACCGTGATCAGGGGTTACAAACCGACATTCACGATCGAGGGATTTGCCAACGAGGCCGGGAGGCTTATCGAATTCCTGGGGCTCGACAAATCAAGAAACCTGCATATCGTAGGGCACTCGATGGGGGGAATGGTGGCAACAGAACTTTGCCTCCGGTACCGCAATGCCCTTCTTTCCTCATCCATCGTGGCATGCGGCATTTTCGAAGAGACTGCCTTTACCTCGCTCGGCCTCTTTTTTCTCGGGGGACTGATCGATTTTTCAATGAATTTCCGCAACATATTCCTGGTCGAACCGCTCAGAAGCATGTTCATCAGACGGGCTGCGACAAAGGAGATAAGCAGGGAATATCACGATATCATCATTGAAGATTTCACCCAGTCCGACAAGGAAGCGACAAATGCTGTCGGAAAGTTTTCAATCGACCCTGAAGCACTCAGGGCATATACCCGTCATGTCATTGAAATCCCGTCACCGGTGCTCTGCTGTGTCGGTATGGCTGACCATACCATTCCTCCCGAAGGGACAATAACTCTGTATGAAAGACGGCTTGCCGAAACCGCGATCCCGACAAAACTGGCAAAATTCATGGACATCGGCCACCTCCCGATGCTTGAAGACACCCTGCGGTTTGCCGGCGCCCTTGAAAAACATTTTGAATTTGCCGAACAATTTTATAAAAAGACACCCCGGTCGACCTGATCAGGATGACCGGTCTGTAATCGATGAGCATGCACCTGCATTGAACTACGATACTATGTGTAAAACATCAAGACGAACGAGACCGTGAGTAAATTTTTTTCCATGAAGAATGTTGTTCTTTTCACCCTGTTTCTTGCCATAATGCTGACGGCCGGTCAGGTTCTGGCGAAAAAATCGTTCCTTGGCCTTCCGAGTGTCGAGGAACTTGAAAATCCCAATCCTGAACTTGCTTCCCTGGTCTATTCGGAAGACGGCGTGCTGCTGCACAAGTACTTCCTGAAAAACCGGACCTTCATACCGCTCAAATCCATCCCAATGTCCACGCGCCACGCGCTGATTGCGACCGAGGATGCTACATTTTACCAGCACTGGGGAGTGGACCTGAGAAGGCTTGCTCTCGTGATGGGTGAAAATATCATCAAGGGAAGATCCCGCTGGTATGGGGCAAGCACAATCACTCAGCAGCTTGCGAAAAACCTGTTCCTCACCCAGGAAAGAACGGTGAGCAGAAAGCTCAAGGAGTTCGTGACGGCTGTCGAACTTGAAAAAACCTATACGAAAGACGAGATCCTCGCGCTCTACTTCAACACGGTGTATTTCGGCTCAGGAGCCTACGGAGTGGAAGCCGCCGCCCAGACCTATTTCGGAAAATCGGCGTACCAGCTAACCCTTCCTGAAAGCGCAACCCTGATAGCGACACTCAAGAACCCTACAGCCTATAACCCGGCAAAAAACCCGAACGATGCCGTCAGCAGAAGGAACATAGTGCTTTCTCTGATGGAAAAGGAAAATTATATCACCGCGGCACAGGCTGCACAGGCGAAAAGGGCGCCCCTTGTAGTGAAATACACACCGGCAAGCCGTCAGGGTCTCGCGCCCTATTTCACCGAGTACATCCGTCAGACGGTCAAACCGGCTTCGATGCTGGGAGATATCAATCTTTACCGGGACGGCCTGACAATCCAGACGACGCTCGACAGCAGAATGCAGAAATATGCCCAGCAGGCTGTCGCGGAACATCTCGCAGCTTTACAGGCGACATTCGACCGCTCCTGGAGATGGACGGAATCTCTGAAAAACCAGATGATCCGCGAAAGCGACCGCTACAAGGAGATGATCGATGACGGCGTAACCGACCAGAAGGCGATGGCGAAGCTCAAAGCCGATACGGTCTGGCTGAACGGACTGCTGAGAGACAAAACTCGCATACAGGTCGCTCTTGTAGCTATCAATCCATCAAACGGACATGTCAAGGCATGGGTAGGCGGCAACAGCTCCCCTGACGATTACAAATACCAGTTCGACCACGTCTGGCAAGCCAAACGGCAGCCAGGCTCGACTTTCAAGCCTTTTGTCTATACGACGGCAATCGACAAGGGATTGCCCGCAAACTTCCGTGTGCTCGACCAGCCGCTCGAACTGAGAAGCGGCGACGGCTCCATCTGGTCACCAAGAAACTCCGACGGTTCTTCCGGCGGCATGACAACGCTTCGCGACGCATTATGCCGTTCATTGAACCAGGTTACCGTGAGACTTTCCTATGAACAGCTGAAGGTTTCGGAAATCATCAGCTATGCGAGAAGAATGGGCATCACCTCTCCCCTGGCCCCGAACCTTTCGCTCGCCCTCGGAACTTCGGAGGTCAATCCGCTTGAACTTGCCGGGGCGTTTTCGACCTTTGCCAACAACGGTATCTGGAACGAACCTGTTTCCATTCTGAAGGTAGACGATAAAAATCATCGCAAGCTTTCGGAATACATTCCCAACCGGCATGTTGCCATAGACTCCACAACAAACTTCGTGATGATATCGATGCTCAAGGATGTCATCAACAGGGGCACTGGAGCCGCAGTTCGATCAACCTATGGATTCAATAACGAGGCCGCGGGAAAAACCGGTACAACCCAGAGCATGCGTGATGCATGGTTTGCAGGATTCACCCCCCAGCTTGTTGCCGTTGTATGGACCGGCTTCGATGACGAACGCATCAAATTCACATCGATGGAGTATGGCCAGGGCGCAAGAGCAGCCCTTCCGATATGGGCCATGTTCATGAAGCGCTGCTACGGCGACCCTTCGCTCAAACTTGAAAACCGGTATTTCCATATCCCCGAAACGGTGGTTGCCGTGCCTATTTCCGGCCAGACCAATGCGCCATCCGAATTGCTCGGCAGCAATGTGTATGTCGAATATTTCACACCGAAAGGTTTTGAATATTATAACTCCCATGCGAGCAGCTATTCGGGCGGAGCAAGTGACTCGACAGGTCATGGAGGAGGATATCCTCCAATTCCGCTGAATCCGGCGATGCCGCCTGAAAATCATAACAGGCAATGAGCGCTTGCAGAATATTTTTTTAAAACATTAACTCTTTATTTATGCAATCGGTATTAGTACTGGATTTCGGTTCGCAATACACCCAGTTGATAGCAAGACGTATTCGCGAACTTGGTATCTATTCTGAAATCCTTCCCTACAATACCTCGCCGGAAACCATAAGGGAACATGATCCGAAGGCCATCATTCTTTCGGGCGGGCCCACCAGTGTTTACAGCGAATCATCGATCATGCCCGATGAAGGAATATTTTCACTCGGCATTCCTGTGCTCGGTATCTGCTACGGTCTGCAGGCTATCGCAAAGCATTTCGGCGGAGAGGTTGCAGGTTCAGCGAAACATGAGTTCGGTCGTGCGAAAATCTTCGTTAACCGTGATAATGAACCGGAAAGCATGCTTTTCCGGAATATTCCTGATTCCGATGTATGGATGAGCCACGGCGACAAGGTGGTCCGGATGCCCGAAGGGTTCAGGGTAACCGCAAGCAGCGGAAATTCTGAAATGTGCGCCATAGAAAGTTATGGAAACAGGGCCGCACTGAAAGTCTACGGCTTGCAGTTTCATCCGGAGGTTCAGCATACCCTTTACGGCAAACAGCTCCTCTCGAACTTTCTCATCGATATCGCAGGCATAACCCCGGACTGGTCATCAAAAAGCTTCATCGACCACCAGATCGACGATATACGCCGCAAAGCCGGCAAGGAAACCGTGATCTGCGGCATCAGCGGAGGTGTCGATTCGACCGTTGCGGCCGTACTGGTCAGCAGGGCGATCGGCAAGCAGCTCCACTGTGTCTTCGTCGACAACGGACTCCTGAGAAAGAACGAAGGACAAAAGGTAATGAGCTACCTCAAGCCGCTCGGCCTGAAAGTCACCCTTGCCGATGCATCCGATCTGTTCCTGAAAAGGCTCCAGAACGTGGCATCTCCGGAAAAGAAACGCAAGATCATAGGCAGAACCTTCATCCAGGTTTTCAACGAAAATGTCCACAAGGAAAAATTCCTTGTCCAGGGAACACTCTATCCCGACGTCATCGAGAGCATCAGCGTCAAGGGCCCATCCGAAACCATCAAATCGCACCACAACGTTGGCGGTCTTCCGAAACGCATGAAGCTCAAACTTATCGAACCCCTCCGTGAGCTCTTCAAGGACGAGGTTCGCTCCGTGGGCCGCGAGCTCGGCATCAGCGAAGACCTGCTCATGCGTCACCCGTTCCCCGGACCCGGACTTGCCGTAAGGGTGCTTGGATCGGTCAGCAGGCAAAGGCTCGACATCCTGCGCGAAGCCGACGAGATCTATATCGAGGAACTGAAATCGAGCGGGCTCTACCAGCAGGTCTGGCAGGCATTTTCCGTACTTCTTCCGGTTCAGTCGGTTGGCGTCATGGGGGACAAGCGGACCTATGAAAACGTGCTTGCACTGAGGGCGGTCGAATCTTCGGACGGCATGACCGCCGACTGGGCACAGCTTCCGCATGATTTTCTCGCAAGGGTTTCCAACAGGATCATCAACGAGGTGAGGGGCATCAACCGTGTAGCTTATGATATTTCATCGAAACCACCCGCAACGATCGAGTGGGAATGATATCATCCTTCCATAAAATATTTTAAGGGCTGACATGTCGAACATGCCTGAAGAAAATCTCGTTGTTTTAGTGAACAGCTGTGACAAGTATGCCGATATCTGGCCCGTTTTCTTTCAGTTATTCTTTAAATACTGGCCGGATTGCCCATTTCCGGTTTTTCTGGGAAGCAACGAAAAGGTCTATGATGATCCAAGAGTGACAACTCTCTGCACCGGACCTGACAAAAGCTGGGCAGATACGACACGAGCGATGGTTGCCAGGGTCCCGGCGACAAATATTCTATGGTTTCTTGATGACTTCTTTCTTTCTGGCAAAGTATCGAATTCTGAAATTGCAGAGTATTATGAGCGGTTTGTAAAACTTCAGGCCAATCATCTGAGATTGCAGGCACATGGTGGAAGCGATCAGTTGAAGCGCAGTATCGATGATAAGCTGCTTGAAATACTTCCCGGCGATGACTATCGAACTTCGCTGGGAAATGCTATCTGGCGCCGTTCAACACTGCTTGACCTCCTGAAAGCAGGAGAATCGCCCTGGGAAATGGAATCTTGCGGCAGCCGGAGATCAGATCAGTTAAACGGCTTCTATACCACTCGTCACGATATTTTTCAACGTAAAAACGGTTTGGAGAGAGGCAAATGGCTGCGGGAGCATTTACCTTTTTATGCAAATGAAGGCATTACGATCCCTGCCGGACATGCCATCATGAGCCTCACCGAGCATAATGCCAAAATAATGAGGCAACACATGAAACGCTACCTGAAGCGAAGCCTCGTTCCCTTTCTTTCGGTCTATCGAGTACTTAAGGATAAAAAAACCAATGAGTAGCCCGGAATAGAGACGGCATATATTTCCGCTACCGGCGTTTTTCCCTCTGCCCAGACTGAATTACAGCCAGTGCCTGCTTTTAAAAAACAGTACGCCGGAGGTCGAAAGCAGGAACGAAAAAAGCAGGATCATCCAGAACCCGAATTTTTGAGACTCGAACGAGTTAGGTACGTTCATGCCATAGAGGCTCGCTATCAGTGTCGGGATCATCAGAATGATCGATATGGAAGTCAATCGCTTCATGACAACGTTCAGGTTGTTCGATATGACGGAAGCATAAGCATCCATCATGCCGCTGAGGATGTCGCTGTATATGTTCGTCAACTCCAGGGCCTGTTTCAGCTCGACTTCCACATCCTCCACCAGTTCCAGTTCGAAACCCTCTTGCCTCGACAGGAAATTTTTGATCTTGTGCAGCAGGATGTCGTTGCTTTTAAGAGAAGTCATGAAATACACCAGACATTTTTCGATCTGAAGCAAAGTCTGGAGGTCTTCGTTCTTGATAGATTTTTCGAGCTTGTCTTCAGCGCTTTTGATCTGCAGGTTGATCTGTTTGAGATACTTCAGAAACCAAACGCTCGATGAGAGCAGGAGTTTCAGAACGAAATCGTAATTATTTTCGATAAAGATGTTCTTTCGCTTTGTATAGGCGATGAAGTCACGGAGCAGATCGGTCTCGAAAAAGCAGATCGACACGACAATCTCGTTGTTGAAAATAACGCCGAGCGGAATGGTGGAAAACGGAAGGTTTTCGTCGTTGGTCTTGTAAGGAATCCTCAACAGTACCATTGTCCATTCATCCTCTGTTTCAATGCGCGGTCTTTCATCGATATCATCAATATCCTGGTAGAACCAGGCGGGAATCTTCAGCTTGTTCAGAATTAAATATTCGTCATTTTTATCGGGACACTCGATATTGATCCAGCATTTTTCCTGCCAATCCTCGATAAACTCCAGACCGGCAGTCCCGTTTTTCAGATAACTTATCATCCGCCAAAGATTTAAATCGCTTTTGCAAGAAGGAGATAATCAATATACAGAATTCAGACTGCTTGGAGAACGCAGGGACAATAAACAACTGCCCTTCTGAGCAGAGACTATCTATTCAGATTTTCCCCTTGATGTTATGATTCAGGGAGTTTTTCGGGGTTCGAAGCTGCCGGATCCTTCAGGGCATCCGCCAATCGAGCGGCTCAATGTCCCGGAACACGTTTGAGGCTCGGGCCGACTCACTTAGATGGCCTTTGGCTTCCATTGAAAACCTTGTCCGCATTCGCACGGGTTGCGGCGAAAATCTCATCCCAGGCTGCATTCGCCTGTTCGGACGGCTCCATGAACTCATGGCTGCGCCCGCAGGCGATCAGCCGAAGGCCCGCATACTCGGATAACGCAACGTGTTTGTCCAGCTTTGTAAGCAATCTGTCTCGGTCCTCCTCCGACAGATCGTCTGTTCGTTCGCCGGTCTGCGAGTAGTAATCGTATGCGCTCTGCATCACCGCTGAATATGCCGCCAGCGCAAGACCGGTCGCAGCGTGATCGCCAAACAGCAATGTCGTGCAGATCCTGAGCTGGAGCTGGGACACATAGAGCGGCAAGGAGTCGATAGGACCGGATTGGCCGGTTTCGAAAAGCTTTTCAAGCGTTGCCGACATCTCCTGGAGCCTCGTAAGATCCGCTTCCGGGACTGCAGGATAGAACTCGAAGTCGAGCCGGGTCTCCCGTTCGCCGGGCTTGAGCTCGGCATTGCTTGCGTCGATGCGGCGCTTGACATCCTCGATGTTCGCCTCGAATTCGTCGGGGCTCATCACCCTGAACACCTCAGCCAGTCCGTCGCGGACCTGCGCTGCCGTCAGTGAAGGCGAACCGCCCTGCTTCGTCCAGACAGCCTTTCCCAGCCGCCCATCCATCGCAGACTGGATCGCGAGCTGCGACTCTTTTTTGGTGATCGCTTTTTCGTCGAACACGACAGTCACCCGATCGCGCCGTTGATCCGTGTTCAGCTGTTCGAGCTCCCATAGCGCGCTTTCGGTGAGCGATGACACATAGACGATGTAATGGTCCATCCGCGGAATCAGTTCGAGCACCCCTTGCTTCCAGTGAAGCGCGTTGAGGTAGACGGCGGCAGGACGCTGATTGATCCATTGAATCAGCTTGCCGAAGTCGCCGTAGTAGCGCTCCGCAGTCACCGTCTCCCAGTCGACCTCCCTGGGACTCAGCACTTTGAACAGCCTGAGCTGCAGGAATGAAGGCAGTTTCAGCGTGAATCCCTCCGTATCCATCGTCGAGATACCTGCGGCCAGTTCGCCACCGACCGCGAAGGCCGCCTCGAAATCATAACCACGCAGGTAAAGCACCTGCTTCCCATCGTAACGGTTCAGCAATCGCCGGTTCGCGCTCATGTGACACGAGAGTACGTAGGTGTATACACCGATAATCTCGATCAATACATCGAAGTCGAGCGACCGGAAATCGAAGGGCACTGCGCGCCCGCGCGCTGTCGGCCGGGTCAGTCCTTCGCAGAGGCCCTCCTGTAACTGCAGGTTGAGTACTCTCGTGATCGAAGAGAGGTAAAGGCGGAACTTGCGGTATACATAGTATCCAAAAAGCTTCTTCGCGGCCTCGTCGAGCAACACGAAGTCAATCTGATCATCTGCAGCATGCTCGGTCATAGGACTCCCCTTCTGTTTGGTTCAGGTTTCACTATTCCTTGAGTGGGTTAACTCCGCTTGAATTTCTTGCAATCAATTACCCCGCAGCAGAGCTACGGGGTATGAATTCATTTTTTATCGATTCTTTCTCGAAGTGAGCTTCGGGGAATTAGACCCTTAGAGATTAAAAGAAAATATGCAGGAAACTCCACTTTTGAGGTAACCAATTATGGGTCATACGCATTTAACCAAAATTTCCACAACCAAGTGGTCCGGTTTTTTGGGTCTCACGTTAGTCCATTCCATGTATATAACTCAGAACATCACCGGACTTGCCCTCATTATGCTTTCGAGGGACATCCTTACTCTCCACCGTTTTTTATCGGTGCTTGCAGGATGTTCTGTTTCTTACGTCAGGATCGCGAGTCAAAACATGAAGAACAGCTGCCCAAGCGCAAGCAGAGTTTTCTCGATCAGCGGGCCAATGCCTTTTTCTTTCCTGTAAGAATTATTACCCTGAGTTTTCATCGGCCTTGGCCCTGGCGACCACCTTCTGATGTGGTTGGACCATTTGTTTTTTTATCATCTTGTCGAACTTTTTCCGGATGGGAGGCAGGTTGACAATCGGGGCGACGAAAGTATTCAACAGGGCTATGTTGAGTTCTGCAGGAGGAAAAGTCCTGTAAACGCCCATGCGGCGGAAAGCGCGGTGATCGGCGGCGAAAATGGTACGCAGGCGACCGTAAATATCGTCGCGGAAGATTTTCAGGCCTCCCTCTCCGAGGAAGGTCTGCGGGCGGAGGTAGCCAGCCTGAGCGTAGGCCAGCGCACGGGCCGGCAACTGGTCGAGCAGGCGGTCGAGGTCAGCGGAATTGCCGCTTTCATCGCTGACAACGCCAACGATATTGGCCCCTTGAAACCCGAAGAAACCGCTGAAAATCTCCATCAGGTTGGGAACCTGGCTGAATGGGCCTGAGATGACAAAGGCCACCTGCTTACCTATCAGGATCGGGGTGTGGGTATTGAAAAAGATGCGGTCAAAAAACATCTTCCAGCGTGAGGAGAGGTAGCGGTCCACCATTCGTCCGGCATAGATGAGAACGTCCGCTGTCATAACGGTTGCTTTGTAAAATTCGATGAACCCGTCTTTGCCCGTGAAGGTGCAGTTGTAGTTTCCGCTGCATTCCAGGCAGCCCAGGCAACTGGATTTGATATCGATGTCATGAATATTGACCACGGTCACTTCGCCTGCCAAAGCGCTTCGGCAGCGCGCCACCATTTTCGCCAGATTGCTGTCGGGCTGCTCTTCATCATGCAGAATGACCACCTTCTTCCCGGCGGTGGAGACCGGGTTGGGCGTAAGCTCAGGCTGGTATGAAAACTCGCGATGGGTCAAGGGCGGATATTGCCGCTGGGTGGGCACCTGGCTCCGGACAGCCTCGAAAAACTGCTGGCCGAACCTGGCGAGCTGCCTGCGGCCTTCCTCATTGAGCAGGTCATGCATATCGGGCGAGAACGAGTCGACGAAGCGCATTTCCAGGTCGTCGCAGATGGCATGGATGTAATTGTGGGCCGTGTGGTCAAAGAAGTGGATGGAAGTAGAGAGTGATGCCGTGTATTTGCCGGCGAAGGCGGCCTCTGCTCCGCGTTCGAAGATCAGTTCGATGAAGCGTTTGTAGTTCGCGTGAACGATGAGGATATACAGGGGAAAGCCCCACAGGACTGCATCTGAAGCGCGCACCTGCTCGATGACCTGGTTGAATACGGCCGGGTCGGTTTCGAGCCGCCTGATTCTTTGAGCGATATGGATGATGTTGAACTCATGCTGCGGATAGATCTTTGCCAGATAGGCCACCGACTGCATGGTGACGCTCAATTCTCCCTTTGGACTGCCATTGAGAACGGTGATTTTCATGGTGATTTCTCCTTGTTAATCCTTTCTGCTGCTTGACAAGTAGGGATTCGGCAGGCTAACGGTGATGACAATGGTATAACCCTGAACCGGTCTGCAGTTGAAGCCATCACCCCCGAAGTGAAGGCCATCGTGACCCAATTAATAATCAGATAATCCGCCTATACCGCAGATTTATTAATCATAACCCGCAACAGGTTCTGGGCTTTTGGTGCTTATTCTCAATATCTTACTTCTTAAGAAAAAAAACAGCACTCGTTTTCTTTTGACTTATTGTGCAATGACCCCAAGAACCCCTTTATGTTCTTCCGGCAGATTCGGCAGCCTTTTAATCGACAGGTTATCTGACTTGCTCCACGTTTCGTTTGCTTTATCAGGTGAAGCTGCTCTTATTAACGATTCAAGAGCCACAACTTCTTTGTTTCTGTCGCGTATCTGTTTGCAGGTAGCAAAAATGCAATATTCCAATGCTATTCCGGCAACGTATACCAGGCCTACTTCAGGAGTATCAATAAGTTGGTCCATCAACGGGTTTTCAAATGGAGAATAACCATCCATCTCCGGCTCCACACCAAAACGGACAATCTTCGCACCACTCGGACAATAAAGCCTGGAGTGCAGGGCCGCGCCATTTGTTCCCTGAATGCAGTGCGGTTTCCAGTCACCACCATTTTCTTCAAACGACGAGTGATTTACAGGATGCCAATCCTGGGTGAAAATTATTAAATGGCCGGATTGTTCAGCATTTTTTATTGCAGCATTCAGCGGTTCGATCAGGGTCTCTGCCTCCGGGACTGGCAATGCCCCGCCGGAGAAAAAATCATTTTGAACATCAACAATAACGAAGGCGATCTTTTTGTCTGATTGACCTGCGCCATGAATCCGAGTGGCGCCTCTTATATTTGATTTTAAATTTTCTACATCTTTTACTGCGTGTTCTTTGTAACCCATTGTGCTATTGCTGTTCTCTTGCATATTATTTGAGCATTTTATATGGATCGGCATGCAAATGTTGCTTACAAACTGTCAACAGGACTGTGAATTCCTTGCAGCCCGTAATTTAATCTATTCTCTACCGGTTTTGATCGGCGCTTTCCAAGTGTCCATTTTTTACCTCGGTCAATACCCAAGCAAATTATCCAACTTATTCTTGATCCGGCTTCGCTCGTCGCTTCCGATCGTCGACAGGCGCAGTAAGGGCAACCCGCATTTCGACAGCACAGCGTCTTTCAGAATATCACGTTCAGCCTGTCGTGTTCCTTCGCGATGGAAAGCATAGCCATCGACTTCAATGACAAGCACCGGACTTTTGTCGACTTTACGGTAAACCACAAAATCGGTTTTGGTCCATGGATGGCTGACATATGCGGATTCGTCCGCGGTCAGGTTCCCGATACCCCGAACAAGCATCGAGAGCGGAACTTGAAAAACGACACCCAGACCTCGATAGGCACTCTCTTGAAGTACCGTCTCTATTTCGCTATAAACAAGGTTCTCGGAATCGAATTTCGAAATTCGTCTGCGCTTTTTCAAGACCTTCAGACGCACTGCCGTATAGTCGGAATAGAGCAGATCAAAGATCGAACGAACCCTGCCGGGAACAACCTCGCAATTGTTGTACCGGATGTAACGTACGAGATCAGCGACATTGCCGTTCCCTTCCGCCATCTCCCTGGAAACGACCAGCCGGAGCTTTTCCTGTGCACGGGATACTGCTACGTTCAGCAGATTCGGATTATCGACGAATGCATTTGCTTCGTTCGATACGGTCGCGATAATTATAACCCGTTTTTCTCTGCCCTGGTATTTATGCACCGTATCGATTTCAATTGCTTCAGAACCCATAGATGCCTGCATCCTGTCTGTCTGTGCCCTGAATGGCGAAACAATGCCGATATCGGCCGGTTTGAACGATCCCAGTTCAGGCAGGATATGTTGTGTAATTTCGTCTATCTGCCGCTGATTGACCGCACCGCGTGCATGCTGTCCCTCAACGGTCATATAGGCCTTGAGAACATCCGGTTCTCCCTGATCATTGGTCATGACAAGCAATTCGCCACCATAGAACTTCTGGTTGCAGAACTGAATGATCTTGGGATGACACCGGTAATGTTCCCTCAGCAGCGTCTCGGGAATTTCAGGGAAAGCCGTGCGAACAGCTGAAAGCAGACTGTGCCTGTCGAAGCGGGCATGTTCCGGAAGATTATACTGCAAAGCGACCTTTTTCGCCCGCTTTTCATCCTCTTCCGACAACACATTGGGCAGTTGCATGGGATCACCGACTATGACGAGCTTCTCTGCGCAACTCATCGCAAGGACACCGCTGAGCAAATCGACCTGGCTCGCTTCATCAACGATCACACAATCGAACTGATAACCAGCCTTGAGTGACGTAATGATAGAAAACGTTGTGCTCAGGATGACGGGATATTCATTGAGAAATTTTTCAGGATGTTTCGAAAGATCTTCGAGTTCGAATATTCTCCGTTTCCGGTTGTTGCAGGACTCAGCCAGACGATGCTTCAGCAGTTTCATCGAAAGTTCTGTCAGGCGTTCAAGGCGCTCGTCAAAACGAAATCCCTCCAGAGATACTGCAAGCTTTTTCCGTTTGCTTTCCATATCGTCAAGCTTTCGCTTGTAATAGGCTTTCTGCAATAGGAAAATGCGCTCCTCTGCGCCGAACTCGAAAAGGGTTTTCCCTGCAATACCAAATCGGAACAGAAGGCTGATTTTCTCCAGAAAACCGACACGTTGACTCGAAGCTCTTGCAGAACGTTTTGCGTCCTTTTCAGTAACTACCCATGCATGCAACAGCTTCCTTGCGGATAATCCAGTTTGAAACGGCCGATCTGTCACATTCAGGTCACCTCCCGTCCGTTCCCGACAGAACACTTCAAAGTGAACCATTTCCAGTCGAAGAGCATCGATCTGCTGAATTATTTCAGCCAACTCGTTCTTATTTACGAATGCATCATCGAGCTCTTTATTCAGAAGGAGAATCTCCTTAAACATAGAAGCTTCCTCATCTGCCTGAAGAGTCGGCATATGAACAGCTTCGGCTGACTGCCCCTCGATGAATTCCTGCTTGTTCTGGTTGCTTCCGAGAAATGCCGCCACGAAGTCCAGTTCATATTTCTTCAGCTTTTCCAGCACGTTAGCTGTAGCCGAATTATTATTGGAAACCACTGCGACCCGTTTCCCGAGGAGCAGTATGTTGACTATCAAGTTCAGGATGGTCTGGGTCTTGCCAGTGCCCGGCGGACCCTGAACAAGGGAGAGACGATGCTGCATCGCTCTTTGCACCGCCATTTTCTGGCTCATATTACAGCCAAACGGGAAAATAAGGTCCGATGAAACCATCTCTGATACTGGAGAACGGCCTTGCAGAAAACCGGAAAGGATACTGCGACCGGAAACGTAATCCAGATGCTGGTATTTCATCGCTATCATCGACTTGTCGTCATCCGTCCTGAGGCCGGATGTTTCGGCAAGTTCCCGAAAATAGGCGAGAACATCGGTATTGCGCCCATCGGATGAGATCATTCGCTGCACCGAAAACTCTGAATACCTGCAGCACCGGCTATCTCCATTTCTGCGGAAAAATTTCACCCAATTATTGAAATGCAATACATCCTCTACATCAAAAAACAGATCACCGCCAGCTGAAACCCGGCAATTATCAACAGGTATGCGAGACGGATTTGAAAGCCACTCAACATTATCTTCTGCATAGCTGTATGACTTTCCTGTGCTGAAAGTCACAACCATTAGTCCGGGCTTTCGCACGATCAGCAAAATCCGGTCCGTAAGGTCCTTACCTTTGATGATGATGAGGTGTTCCCTCGAGTTCATGCTGATCAGAATGTCTTTTTCTTTAAACCTTAAACCGCCCGATTTGGCAACGTTTATTGATCAGACTGTTTCCATCCATGAAACGCGCTGACGGCGGCAATTCCGTAAAAAGGATCCGGTACGATGTTCCTTATCTATCAATGGTTTATCAAATATCCACAACAAATAATACGTTATTTCTTTCTATATTTTATCAATCTGTTTTGATCAGGAGGACACACCAACTCGGGGAATCTTGTTTTCCGAAAAGGGGGGGTAATTGCTGATTACACTGATCCTCTTATACCAGTGGTTTTATTTTATGAAACTCGCCATATTCCTTGATACTGAACCAGTTTTTCAGAAGTTCATCCTGATGCTCTTGTCAGCGGATTTCATTTTTTCTTTTTATCCAGTATACAGGCTTTCGATGATTGTGAGCAATTGCGAGAATCCATAATGTCTCTCGATAAACAAGATAAGCGATATAGTATGGAAAAACCTTCAGGTTGACACGACGATAACCGCCAATGCGAAGTCGAGGAATTGCATGATTGTTAAGAATCCAGCGAACGTGGTGGTCAACCTCGTCCTTCATTTTCAGTCCCAACCCCAGCTGTTGTTCTTCGTAATATGCTATTGCATCAATCAGCTCTTCATATGCCTGCTGAAGAAATATTTTCTTCATGACGCAAATCGTTCATCAATTTTCTTCAGCGCTTCATCATAATCGATGCCCTTAGCTGTCCCTTCCTCAACAGCAAGAACCCTTTCTGCTATTTCATGTTCCCAGGCAATGTCAGTCTCATCAGCATCGGAAGATCGATTATCGAGAAAAAGAAGAAATCTTACGATTTCCAGACGATCCTGTTTTGGCAACCTGATCAGTTCGGCAGTAATATCTTCAATTGTGCGTTGCATTTATCCATCTCCATTTTAATATCATTCAGCTAATCCTGCATTCAATCGCGACTCAGACGCTCAGGAAAAGGAATCGTTTCCGTATCCAATCCTGCAAATCGTCTGTGAATCCGTTCAGCGACATTACCTGGTTTAGAGGTCTCCATTGCTCGTACCTGCTTGAGAAACCCGGCAAAATCCAGCACTTCATGAAGCATCGGCTCCGAAAGTCCTTAAACTGTTTTGTAAATCTTTTCAGCGGTATTCATCGATTCTCCCATTATCCGGCTTATTAAAAGCAGCATTGCACCATCGATGTTAACAAATTTATCGCGGATTTTGTGCGGCTGAATCAAACCGTTATCTTCGATGTGGCGTTTCCAACAACCTGCCATCGCGCCTCAATGGTATCCGCTGACAAATCAGCTCCACACTCCCATTCGATGAAGAATCCCCCATTGCCGACCTTCATAAATTCGTCATGGTCTCGAAGCTCTTCGAATGCTTCATAACCCAGATAAGGTGAAACATCAAAAAGGCCAACGCGACCATCTTCAGCAATTATTGACAATACCCAATCGGGTTGGGGATGAAGTTCTGCTATTCTCATTGGTCAAGCCCCTTAATTGGAAATGAGTTCCTTTATAAAATCTAAACAACATTTTGAAGTCATCAAAAATGCCGGGGCAGACCACTGCAACTTGAACTCGTGTTTCAGGATAAAGAGTGACACGCTCGTAACTGCGTAAACTTATCATCCAACGCGGCTCATAATCCGGTTTACCGCTGCTGTTGAAGCCCTGAGCAAAAGCGATGTTTCGGTAAAAAGATCATTCCCAGCTCGAGCACGCACTCCAAAGCAAGCTGTTTCCGCTTTTCAGAAGGATATGAGCATGATTGTTGATAGGCTCCCAGACATAAATGCTCGTTCCGGTAGCTGCCGCAGTCATTCCCATTCACGTCCCCTGCCACAGGCATAGCGATTCTCATTCACACTATCTACAGTATCATCACTTTTTCAGGATACGCATTACTCTTCCAAAGCAGAGTGACTCCAGTATTCTGAAGTCAATGACGACCGGTCGTTGTTTTAATCAAGATGAATTGGTATGATAAAAAGTATGACAACTATTCAATAACGTGAGCAGATGGGAAAAACAAAAGTTGCGGTTACCATTGATGCTGCGGCCATCATAAAAATTGACCGGCTTGTCAAAGCGAAGGTTTTTGCCAATCGCAGTCAGGCAATTCAGGAAGCGCTCTATGAAAAAATTGAGCGCATCGAGCACAGCAGACTGGCCGAAGAATGCGCAAAACTCGATGCTGTCGAAGAGCGCCAACTATCGGAAGAGGGTATGAACGAAGAGATTGGGACATGGCCGGAATACTGAGGGGTGATATCCGATGGGCTGACCTCAACCCGACGCGGGGTAATGAACAATCCGGTCTTCGACCTGTTCTGGTGGTGAGCCATGATGTGTATAATGACCGATCAGGAACTGTTATTGCGATCGCGTTGACAAGCCAGCCTCAAAAAGCGGGTTTTCCGCTTACCATGCCAATTGAATCAGCTGCTCTTCCGAAAAGATCATGGGTTAAAATCAGCCAGATCAGAACTCTCTCAGCAGAACGGATCGGAAGCAAAATCGGAACGCTTTCTGCAGAAGAGTTGATTCGGGTTATCGACGGCCTCAATGAGATTATCGGAACATGATCCTGCCGACAGGGCTGTTGAAAGGAACAAGGATGGTACACTCATAACTACATATACTGATTCCCCGCACGATCACATGATACAGGGCTCCCGCTGCGTAAATAAAGTCTTGGACCTTCCAGGATAGCGGAATATTGTTGATGATGCAATCAGATTGGAATATTAAAGATTACAGTCTTTTTTATTTATTTACGGATGTCCCCAATCTTCCTTCTATTTTACGTTCGGGAGCCGCCACTACCAATCCATGTCCACTGCGCGGTCGAACTCGCCGGAGAGATGGCTTACGAACTCCTCCATATCGTCGACTGAATTCATTGCGCGAGAGTATGTACCGTCGTGTACATACGTGAGAATCAACGGAAGCTCACTCTGTTGTATATATTGCTCAGCAGGTGCGCGCTCGCCAGACCAAAGATACGCAATAAAGTCCTCCATCGCTCCAAAGGCGGCGGGTGCATCGAAACTCAGCCCATGAGCAAGCTTGAACTTACGACTTCCCACTTTGTGTGGCAGTAAGACGGGTACAGCACCTGCGCCGGAATGAAAATAGAATGCCTCGCCCTGCTTTCCAAAGGCTCCGTGAGCTACGTAATTTCTTAGCTCTTTGCGGAGTGAAACCAATTGATCGTAGTGGGTCTTGGCCTCTGAATCCGTGAGGCCCAGAGCAGATTGAAACTTTATTGACCAGTCTGCTTCGGCCATCTCTGTTACCTCAGTAGCCGTTGATTTTCTTCCGGTCATTAGGGCGACGTGGATGAAGATGTGTTCTGTCCAGGCAAAGAATGCCTCGACAGCCGAAATGGCTAGCCAGTTACTCTCGGCAATAAGGTGATATGCGGGGAACGATGAATGGGTCCAAGTGCCTCTGCCAGGATTAGAGCCATGCGTTTCGACTCGCTCATCTTTGCGCTTCTCGAACTCCTCGCGCTTTGAATGGTAGGAGTCGCGCATGAAGCCGTATCTCCCATATAGAGACGATGCATTGTTGACCACATTTACTTCCGAACGTGAGACGGCGTCGCCAGCTAGCCACTCAAAGAAGGGTTGTGCGGCGCGGACGGCCTTGTGAATTCGGATGACAAGTTCGCATGCAGCAGCTTCGTCACGCTTGAGGTCTTGTGCAAAGACACCAAGCCCCATTTTCCGATGTTCGATAAGGAAGCCGCGGCCGTTCCAGTCGACAGCAACAGACCACGCAGTTTTTTCCCACTTTCCTGCGTGCGGGAATCCGAGCAAGTCGACAAGAAGAAAGTACACCAAGTAGTAGGGTGGCAATCCGCGACCAGCATCGGTGCGTCTTGCAAGAAAGAGCGTTTTGGGATCGTGCTCTGTTGATGAACCGAGAGGCTTGAGAGGTCGGATCGCACGTAGCGCATTCTCTCTGATCACCTCAAGTTCTGGTGGAAGTGGGGATTTCAAGGCCGTGTATCAGTGGATATTGTTGATGTCGATGCCCAACGTCTCAGGTAATAGGCGCAAGCGCGTTAGCGCGAAGCGACCTCGTTGACCTGTTTGTTATGTGTTTTTTCTAACAATGACTTCCCCATTCGGACGGATCTTGAGATCACAGCAATGGTTTGATCGATGTTCGAAACAAAGTCTTTTAACTCGGTAGCCATGAATATCTTGGCACGATTGAAACTTTTCTCAATCTTTGGTAGCGCATCCATGGTTTCAATTAGGGCAGCAAAACTCTGGCGCCCCGTAAATGCGGACTTCTCCAGTCCGGCTAATACCTCGATAAAGTCTTGTAAATCTTTCTCTGCTCCAGCTTCTACCTCGAATTCGCCTCCAAGAATAAATTCCAGACTGTTTTCCATTTCATTGAGTAGACTCCTATACCTTTCATTTTGTGGCTTGACGAATGCCCCATATTTTTGAAGATGGCCAGCCAAATCCCTTACGAAGTTTCTTTGCTGTTTTGCGGAGTGCGTTCCGGAGTTAAGTTTTTCTCCTGAGCGTGTAATTTCTGGAGTGACTTCACTCTCCAATTTCGAACCGACTGCGGCTACGATCTGACCTAACTCTTCAAAACCATCTTCAAGTTTAACGCGATAATCGAGCAATCCGCAATCGGCTTCAGAATCTTCTTCTAAATCATTGGAATCGGAGATCAAGTTCTCAGCAATGTTATACTTTGTTCCACAAAAATCCTTCACAGGATTTCCGAAAGGTAGCTTTCCTTTGATCGCTTCTGAAGCCAGCTCACAAAGCTCTTCTTTTGCTTGATTCATTTTCGCAAAATGCAAACTATATGAAACAACCCTGTATGAGCGCAAATCAAAAGGAAGCTCTTTTATATCCTGCGTTAGCAGAATGACGTTTTTGTTGAGCGCATTAGCAATTCCCAATTCATAATAAACATTAGGGTTTGCGCCCGTTAGATCGGCGACAATTAAATCACTTGAAACAATCCCTGACACAATATCGCTCAGAATATTGTTTTGACTGAGAATGTCGTCCGCCCGCTTCACGTCGTAACCTGCATTAGTTAGGCCGTCAGCGATTAAATACCGATACACGTCGGAAAGCTCTTCTGCGAAGGGCATCAATACGAATGCTTTCTTAGTGCTCATTCTTTTTCCTGTTTTTACACATAACGCTCCGCATAACCGGCTGGCAATGGAGCGCAGCGGAATTGCCAGACCGAGTTGATGCGGTTGTTAGGCACAATTCTTTGATCACTTCATAAACGGAGCCAAGCGTTCAATGGCATCACCTGCAGATGACGGAGCATTTTGGATGTAAAGGGTGTAGTTCTTTTCAAGTAAGCTCTCCTTAAGCGATGTCCACAATGTATCTACAGACGTGCCATCGGAATCGCGCCAGGCGGCGATCGTATCCGCAATTACCGAAAACAGTGTGCGGAGCTGGTCAAAGACAGCGTCAATAGTACCGTAACTGAGCGGCACCAATCTGCACTTGGAGACTTCTCCTAAACATACAAGAAACAAAAGCAACGAAGGGTATGCGAGTCTTGTGTCATCTTCGTCGAAGTATTCCTTGAGCAAACGGGAAAAGTAAATAGTCCTGCCGCGCGAACGATTAATCGACGCAGCTGTTAACATCTCGATCGTACCGGAACCCTCGTAGCGTGACTGTTGTTCATCACGAATGGCGAAAACCTCAAAATCCGGACCCGAAATGCGGTCGAGCGCATCCCAATAGTCTTCATTGCGCAGTAGCTGCCGAAGTTCGGCAGTGCGTTCATCGTAGATGAGAGCCCCAAATGCAACCACTCCTGCGTTTTGTGACTGGGCACATAGTTGCAACAGGTACTTTTGAAGTTCGTTGGCACTGAGAGACCCAATCGGCAATCTAGCCACATTTATTCCTGTGGGTATAACAATCTTTTCCGGTGCGTTTTTACCGCGAAGTTTCTTGATCACTGCCTCGGCAATTCCGATGACGGATTTTCGTCGGAGGTCCAGATATGCAGTAGATTTTGGCAGCCCCTTAATCCAAGCGTCATCTGTAACTACGGGAAGTATGTAAGCGGTGGCTGAATTAATAGCACGCTCAAGAGCAGCGCGACGCTCGACATTCGTGTATACGCGTTTAACGTATTCTTGGGAGACGACAATCAGGCAGAACCGAGCCTTGGACTCATATATGTCTCCAAGTTCTTCAACGAGGTTTTCACCCCACAGTTCTGCTTCATACAATTCATCGAAGAACACTTTAACGCCATTCTCGGTCAATATCTCTTGTATCGACCGGGCGTAGTCACGCTCTGAACCAGCGAAAGAAATAGCAACGTCAAATGTATTTGGTTGTGTCATCAGTGACTCCGTATTCTATGTGCTTAACAATGTTTAGACTGATCTGCCTAATTCCGGAAAAGCAGAAAGCTGCTTTCTGTATAAGACAATTTCAAATTCACACTCACAGACCAGCTAATTTATTAATTATATAAAACATAAAAGCATTGACAATTATTCAAACCTGTCGGTTTATACAGATCATTCTAAACCGGCAAGAAACATGTCAACAGGGCTCTTTACTCTGTGACCGCCCTTGTTTAAAACATGCGTATAAACTTTCGTGCTGCTTAAATCTTTACGGCTCATCAAATCATGAACGATTCGAATATCACCAGCCTCACATCAAGTGAATTGCATATGAGTGTCGGCATTAATGTCACGATGATTCCGGGCTAATGAAAATACAGCAAAATAGCGCAGAGCCATCAAAATAATACGGCATCAAACAACCGACAACTACGCCGCAACGCATTGTCATTCACTTATTACTCCGGCGATGAAAGGTATTTATCCGGTTTACGCAAATTGTCATTCTGAGGTCGATGCAGTCGGGCGGAGAATCCATAACCCTTTTCTGAAATTGAAGATAGATCCTTCACTACGCCATGCTTCGCTCAGGATGACAGGAACAATATCATACCCTTCATCGATCTGTCGTTGCCGCAGTAATAATGCTTGTTACTGCTCGTCTGTTGTCTAAGCCCCCCCCTTTTTTGAAGGTTGCCAAAACAGCATTATCTTGAACCTCAACCTTAAACGGTAACAATAGATATCTCCCGTACATGCGCGAACTCTTGCTCATCAACATCACAGGCCCGGACAAACCGGGCCTTACGTCGAAAATCACGTCGATCCTGTCAGGGTACAATGTGCCGGTACTCGATATCGGGCAGGCGGTTATCCACAACCACCTGTCGCTCGGCATGCTGGTCGAGGTACCGGCTGAGTCCGCATCGTCTCCGGTGCTCAAAGACCTGCTCTTCTGCGCACACACCCTCGGCATTCAGATAACCTTCACTCCTGTTTCCGATGAGGAATACGGCCTCTGGGTCAATGAGCAGGGAAAACCCAGGCACCTACTGTCGCTGCTTGCAAGAAGGATCACTGCGGAACAGATCGAACGGGTCTCTTCGATCATTGCCTCCCACAATCTCAATATCGACACCATCAGCCGTCTCTCGGGCCGTATTCCCCTGGAAAACAATGAAAACGAACATACGAGGGCATGTGTGGAATTTTCGATCAGGGGAAGGCTCGAGGAAGAAAACCGGTTCCGTGAACAGATGCTTGCCATCACCGACAGCCTCGGCATCGACATCGCCTTCCAGGAAGACAGCATCTTCCGGCGCAACCGCAGGCTGGTGGTATTCGATATGGATTCGACCCTTATCACCTCCGAAGTGATCGACGAACTTGCCCTCGAAGCTGGTGTCGGCGATGAAGTTGCCGCCATTACGGAACGGGCGATGCGCGGTGAGCTTGATTTCACAGCAAGCCTGCAGGAAAGGGTTTCAAAACTGAAAGGTCTGGATGAGCATGTGCTTGAAACGATAGCCCGGAGGCTGCAGCTCACCGAGGGTGCCGAAAGGCTTTTCCACAACCTGCACAACCTTGGCTTCAAAACAGCCATCCTTTCCGGCGGCTTCACCTATTTCGGGCACTACCTGCAGAAAAAGCTCAATATCGACTATGTCTATGCCAACACGCTTGAAATCGTGGAAGGAAGGCTGACCGGACGGGTGGTCGGCCAGATTGTCGATGGAAAACGGAAAGCCGAGCTGCTCGAACTGATCGCGAAAAAGGAAAATATCCGCCTGGAACAGACTATAGCGGTTGGAGACGGCGCCAACGACCTTCCGATGCTCGGCAAGGCCGGGCTCGGCATCGCCTTCAGGGCGAAACCGATCGTACGCGAACGGGCGAAACAGGCGATCTCGACCCTCGGCCTCGATGCCATCCTCTACCTGATGGGCTTCAGGGACAGGGATGAACTGTCGGTGTAGGGATAGATACCGACGAGCAAGGGTGTTCAGTGAACTTCTATTGTTTTTTCCGAAGCCCTATAAATGTGTCAGTCCCGATGAACCGGGATCAAGCAGCCGGGCACTATGGTATATCGAAAGGATTTCCACCTGATCGCCATTGAGCCTGTACACTATGCGATAGTTCCCGAAAAGCACTTCCCTGACTGAGGGATCATAAAGTTCCGGAACAACCCGGCCTGACATCGGAAACTCTGATAAACGATCGACGACAGACAATACATCTATAGCAAAAAGCTTTGCGTATGAGGAGGAATCCGCAGCAATGAACATTGTAATCGCTTCAAGGTCGTCTGCGGCCTGGTGAGTCCACCTTATTTGAGCCATTTGGACATCCTTTCCCTGACCTCGATGTGAGAGAGAGTGTCCCCTTCATCCGCCTGCTTCAAACCTTTCTCAACTTTAGCAAGAAAAAGAAGCCGTTCCATCGCATCCTCAATCGTGGCATTGGCGGGAAGCTGTTCCACCACCTGAATAATTTTCTCTTTCGCTGTCATAAACATATCTCCGCTCTTATGTACCTTAAAATAGTATCCATAATTTACGGTAATCCACCATGAATTCCTTAACCGAATCTCCTCGGATTGATCACGCTCGTTTGTGAATTTTCTAGGAAAAAGGCGGCTTGAAGAACATTATAACCGGTTATCTCTGTGATAAGTCGGGATAAGAATTCGATCCCGGCAGGCAGGGATACGCCTCTCAATCGACGTACCCGACAAAATGTTCGAACGCCTTCCTGCGAGGAAGCGTGATAGCTCCGGAGGGACAGACCGGTTCGCACCGGGTGCAGAGCACAACGCAGTTGTACGGGTTGGCTACGGTCATTTTCGGCTTCCGGACGACCTCGGAAGCAAGATCGGCCTGACCGGGCTCGAAGACTCCGGGCCTGCAGAAATCGGCACATGCCTCACACCCGTTGCACAGTTCCGATTCGATTACGGGAAACCAGGCTATCTCTTCACGCGGTGCAAGCAGCCGCTTCTTTTTTCCTGACTGTGATACTGAACCGCTCAAGGTTTACTCCGCTTTTAGTTTTCCGTCCCCTCAGTCGACGTACTCAACGTACTTCTCGAAATCCTCCTTCTTCGGCATCACGATGGCTCCGGATGTGCAGATGGGCACGCACCGGTCGCAAAGCACGAGACAGTTCAAGGGATGCCCGACAACCAGCTTCGGCCTGTGGATTCCCGTCGGATCGGGAGGCCCGAGTTCGAAGACGCCGGGCTTGCAGAGCACCTTGCAGTCGCCGCAGCCGTTACAGAGTTCCGGCCTGATCGTCGGATACCACCCGATTTCCTCCCTGGGAGCGAGAAGGCGCTTGCGTCTCTTCTTCGTTTCCTGTTTTTGAGGGGTCGGGCTCACTGCAAGGGGCGGCGTCAACGTGTCGGGTTTATCGCACGAAGCTGGGGCAGCGAAGGATGCTTCTTCTTCGAGGTGCATTGAACGGGATTTGAGCGCGAGGCGCAGGGATCGAACCATCCTGAAGATACAACGGTCGCAAGAAGGTTTTTCGCAACGTCCGAAAAAGCAGTCAAAAACAAGCATAAACAAACTACTCCTCGTGCGCTCAGTTTTCGATCAGTTTTTTCACTGCCACCCTGAATGCTTCGAAAGCCTTGTGCTCTCCCGAAGGGTCCTTGCCTCCCGCCGTTGAGAGCTCAGGTTTGCCGCCACCGCCTCCCTGGACAAATTTTGCGGCCTCACGGATGAGAGCCCCCGAATCGAATTGACAAGTACACGATGGTTCGTTGCTGGCATAGCTGACCAGGGAGACTTTTCCGGCTTCTATCGAACTCAGCAAACCGGTGCCGGGTACTTTCCGGCTCTTCAGTTTTTCCAGCAGAGCCTGCCCGATCATACGCAGTTCATCTGCCGTAACTCCGTCAACATGGCGGACGAGCACGCTGATGCCCTTTTCTTCCACAGCCTCGTCGAGAAAGCTCTCCGCATTCTGAAGAAGCTTCTGCATCCTGAAATCCTGAAGCTGTTTTTCGAGTCCTTTTTTCGATTCCATCAGGACGGCCAGTTTTTCGGTCACCGGTTCATCGCCCTTGGCTTTCAGGAGATGGCGCACTTCCTGCAATTCACGGTGTTCCCTCCAGAGAAGCCTTTCCGCCGCTTTGCCGGTCAGCGCCTCGATACGCCTGACGCCTGAAGCAACGGAGGATTCGCTGACGATCTTGAAAAGACCGATACGGCCGATATTGTCAACGTGGGTGCCGCCGCACAGCTCGACAGATATATCCGGGATTTCGACAACCCTGACCCTGTCGGCATACTTGTCGCCGAAAAAGGCAAGGGCGCCTTTCGCTATTGCCTCTTCATACGGGACATCCGCATGCCTGTTCACTTCCTGGGCTTTGCGGATCTGCTCGTTCACGAGCGATTCGACCTCCTCGATTTCGGATTCGGAAAGCTTCGAAAAATGGCTGAAATCGAAGCGAAGCCGTTCTGCATTGACATAGGAACCTTTCTGCTGGACATGCTGGCCGAGAACCCTGCGCAGCGCACCGTGCAGAAGGTGGGTGGCAGTATGGTTCCTTTCGGTCTCCTGGCGCAGGTGCCGGTCGACGGAAGCCTCTGCCGAAAGCTGGTTCACGTCGAGGCAGATATCGCCGGGGTTGACCGTTGTATCGAGGATCTTGTCGAACGCTTCGGTAACGACGTGCACGAAAGCGTCGCCGTCCTTCAGGGTATCGGTTACATGGAGGCGGTAGGTTGTAGTCTCGATCCACCCCTTGTCACCGACCTGCCCGCCGCTCTCGGCATAAAAAGGTGTGCTCTCGAGAACGAGAAGCAGTTTGCCGCGCGAATACCTCGCTCCGACAATGGAAACAGGCATTTCGAGCCGGTCATAGCCTTCGAAGATCGTCCGGCTCTTCTCCGCGAACCAGTGCCACTCTGCAGCCTCGTCATGCACCTGCTGCTTTTCGCGGCGGTCGGTGCGGGCGCGGAGCTTCTGCTCCTGCATGCAGTGCTCGAAACCTTCCCCGTCCACCTGAAAGCCGACATCGGATGCCATCAGGCGGGTAAGATCGAATGGAAAGCCGTAGGTGTCGTAAAGTTTGAAAGCATCCTTTCCCTTGATGACGGTCTTGCCCGAGGCCTTCACCTTTTCGATCACTTCGTTGAATATCTCTATTCCCCTGTCGAGGGTGACGATAAAGCTTTCCTCCTCGGCTTTTATGATTTTGCTGACGGTCTCCTGCTGATTGCGCAGTTCGGGGAAAACATCGCCCATGGAATCGGCGAGGGTCGCAACGAGCTGGTTGATGATCGGCTCATGGTAACCAAGGTTTTTCGAATAACGCAGCGCACGCCTGAGAATCCTGCGAAGCACGTAACCGCGCCCTTCGTTCGAAGGCATGGCCCCGTCGGAAATGGCAAAGGTGAGCGTACGGGCATGGTCGGCGATAACCCGCATCGCTATATCGGTCTGTCCGTCGAGGGTTGCCCCGTAAGGCACTCCGGTAATTTCCGTTATGCGGTCGAAGAGCGGACTGAAAACATCGGTATCGTAATTCGAGCCTTTTCCCTGAAGAACGGCCGTGATACGCTCGAAACCCATGCCGGTGTCGACATGTTTCTGCGGCAGAGGCTCCAGACGGCCGTCGTTCTGGCGGTTGTACTGTATGAAGACAAGGTTCCAGAGCTCCATGACCCGGTAATCACCCGCATTGACCAGCTTTCCTCCGGAACAGTCCGGCGTGAGATCTATATGTATTTCCGAACATGGACCGCAGGGACCGGTTTCACCCATCTCCCAGAAATTGTCTTTTTCCCCGAACCGGAGAATATGCGAGGGATCGATATCGGTCTGTTTCTGCCAGATCTGGAGGCTTTCATCATCATCATGGAACACCGTGGCATAGAGCCGTTCCTTGGGCAGCCCCCATACACCGGTAAGAAGCTCCCAGGCCCATCCTATAGCCTCTTCCTTGTAGTAGTCTCCGAATGACCAGTTGCCGAGCATCTCGAAAAAGGTGTGATGATAGGTATCGCGTCCGACATCTTCGAGATCGTTGTGCTTACCCGATGCCCTGATGCATTTCTGGGTATCGGCAGCGCGGTTGTAAGGTCTCGTTCCCTTTCCGAGGAAAACATCCTTGAACTGGTTCATTCCGGCGTTGGTGAAAAGAAGTGTAGGATCGTCTGCAGGAATGACAGGGGCTGAACGAAGGATGGTATGACCTTTTTCTGCAAAAAAATCAAAAAAAGACTGCCTGATTTCTCGGGATTTCATATGCTGTTGATCAAGTTGGAATGCCTGCCGTCCTGATGCTCCGAAGCTTGACGGTTGCCGCTTACGTCCTTGAATTTACTCATTTTCCAGCCTTGTTGCCAATATAATTTTACCTCATGTCCCGGATCGTACCGAGTTCCTCCGCAAGCGGGTAAAAAGTCAATGAATCGGTATTTTGTTTTTAAAAAACTATATTGGATAAGTGGTACGGAAAACCGTTTTGCATTGCTTTTACCCGTCAAATAAAACAGGAGGACCGTTATGAGCTGGGGAGTTGAAGATGAGCAGAGACGGAAAGGTGTTCTGGAACTCATGGAGATTTCCGAAAAAATAATGAGGGAAAATCCGAATCATGTCAATGAAGTCAAGAAAAGTTCGTCAGGATGCTGGATGGAACAGATGTACGGCATGACGCGCTGCGATTTTTGTGATCTGTCTGTCGATTGCCCGATCAGGGAAGAACTTTTGTGGCAGGAATACCTGAAAGCCAATAACATCGTTATTGAGAAAAATTCCTTAAAATAAGCCGGAAGCTTGTTTTAAAATCTCAAATCCATTATACTGTTAATATTGCAGAAGACTGTGCATTTCCGTTTTTTTGTCTTCTCATTACCCACCAGCATTCATTTTCACCAGACAGAAACTCAATGGCCTCCGTTAAAAGGTGTATCATTGATGCGGGGTTTTATTGTTGTTGTTTATCAATTTTGAAATGAAATTATAATCGTCCAATGACTGATACCAGAACAACAGGCAAACAGGTCCATGTAATACCAAAAACCAGTGTTTCCGTCCTTTTTGCGGGCGATTCCGGGGATGGTATGCAGTTGACCGGCACCCAGTTCGCCAATACCGTAGCTGTAAGAGGCTCCGAACTGAATACATTTCCAAACTTCCCTTCCGAAATCAGGGCCCCTGCCGGGACCATTTCGGGCGTTTCGGGCTTCCAGCTGCAGTTCGGAAGCAAACCGGTCTATACCCCCGGAGCGCGCTTCGACGTCATGATCGCCATGAACTCCGCGGCCCTGAAAGCCAATCTCAAGGACCTGCACCGCGGCGGTATCATCATCGCGAGCACCGAAGGGTTCGATGAAAAAAACCTCAAGCTCGCCGGATATCCGGAAGGCGTAAACCCGCTCGAAGACGGCTCGCTGAGCAACTATATCGTCTTCCCTGTCCCTGTGCTGCAGCTTACCCGCGAAGCGCTCAAGGACAGCGGATTGAGCATGAAGGAAATAGACCGGTGCAAGAACATGTTCGTACTCGGTCTGCTGTACTGGCTCTATAACCTGCCGTTCGAAGGCACCGTGGAAATGCTGCAGGAGAAGTTCAGCAAGAACCCTGCCATTGCGGAGGCAAACATCCGCACCGTCAAGGCCGGTTATTACTTTGGCGATGAAACGGAAATTTTCGCGAACATCGGCCGCTTCGATATCGCGCCGCAGAAACAGCACGGACTCTACCGCCGCGTGACCGGAAACGAAGCCTGCGCCATCGCGCTGACCGCAGCCGCCAAAAAAGCAGGTCTCGAACTGTTTCTCGGATCGTACCCGATCACACCTGCGACCGAAATCCTGCAGACCCTCGCCAAGATGAAGAAATGGGGCGTCAAGACCTTCCAGGCAGAAGACGAGATTGCAGGCATAGTCAGCAGCATCGGTGCAGCATTCGGCGGTGCACTGGCGGCAACCAACACTTCCGGACCTGGCCTTGCCCTCAAAACGGAAGCGCTCGGTCTCGCTGTCATCATGGAAATCCCGCTCGTGGTCATCAATGTCCAGCGAGGAGGTCCATCGACCGGCCTTCCGACCAAACCCGAACAGTCCGACCTTTTCATGTCGCTCTACGGACGTCATGGCGATGCCCCCCTTCCCGTAGTCGCAGCCTCATCTCCGGTAGACTGTTTTTATACAACCTACGAAGCTGCAAGGCTCGCACTCGAACATATGACCCCGGTCATCTGCCTTTCCGACGGATACCTTGCGCTGAGCTCGGAACCATGGAAAGTCATTACGGAAGAAAGCCTCGCCGATATCAACCCGAATATCCAGCCGGCACGCAAACCTGAAGACCCTCCGTACCTGCCTTACAAGCGTGACGAGCAGCATGTCAGGGCATGGGCGGTACCCGGAACTCCGGGGCTCGAGCACCGTCTCGGAGGTCTCGAAAAGCAGCACGAAACCGGCAATGTCTCCCACGATCCGGACAACCATGAACTGATGACGAAACTGCGTGCCGAAAAAATCGATAAAATAGCGGACAGCATCCCGCTCCAGACAATCGATAACGGCCCGGCATCCGGAGACCTGCTGGTCCTTGGATGGGGTTCTTCCTACGGTGCGATAAAAACCGCTATCGAGAACGCACACGATGAAGGGTACACCAGCGTGGCACATGCACACCTGCGTTACCTGAATCCCTTCCCGAAAAACCTCGGACAGATTCTCGGCAACTATAAAAAAGTGCTTATTCCTGAAAACAACAACGGACAACTGCTCCATGTCATCCGTGACAAATTCCTGATCGAACCGGTCGGGTTCAGCAAGATCAAGGGGCTGCCGTTCAATGAAATGGAAATTCTCGATAAAATCATCGACGTCATAAAGGAGCTTGAATAATGAGTGATACAGAAATACTGAAAACTGCAGGCACCACCCTTACGGCAAAGGATTTCGCTTCGGACCAGGAACCGAAATGGTGCCCGGGCTGCGGCGATCATGCCGTGCTTCAGCAGATAAAAAACACCCTCCCGGATCTCGGCATCCCCAGGGAAAACTTCGTTTTTATCTCGGGCATCGGCTGCTCGTCACGCTTGCCATACTATATGTCTGCATATGGCGTACACGGTATACACGGCAGGGCACTTCCGATGGCGACAGGCCTGAAGACTGCGCGTCCCGACCTTTGTGTCTGGGTTGCAACCGGTGACGGCGATGCGCTCTCAATCGGCGGCAACCACTTCATCCATACCCTGAGAAGAAACCCGGATCTGAACGTCGTGCTTTTCAACAATGAAATTTATGGTCTGACCAAAGGGCAGTACTCTCCGACAACGAAACTCGGACTGAGAACGGTTACATCACCTTCAGGCGTTATCGACCATCCTTTCAATACTGCTTCGCTGACCATCGGTTCCGGCGGCTCTTTCTTTGCGAGAGCCTTTGACCGTGACGGCAAGTTTCTCCGCGGGGTACTGAAGCGGGCCGCTTTGCACAAGGGAATGTCGCTGGTCGAAATCTACCAGAACTGTCCGATTTTCAACAATACGGCGTTCGAAGCTTTCGCGAACTCTGAAAACAGGTCCGAAACAACCATGTACGTCGAACAGGGCAAACCGCTGGTCTTCGGCAAGGACGGCGGGAAAGGAATCATGCTTGACGGCTTCAGACCGATCGTCGTGGATATCGAAAAACAGGGCCTTTCGACCAGCGATCTCTGGATCCATGACGAAACCGATATCAACAAGGCATCCATCCTCGCCCGGTTCGTCGACGATCGTGAAGGAGATGATGAGAAGCTTCCCTGCCCGATCGGTGTTCTCTTTGCCCAGGACAAAATCACCTACGAAGATGCGCTTACCGGTCAGATCCAGGCCGCCCAGGAGAAAGGGGCAGGCACCTTCGAAGAACTGCTCAAGGGGGACAACTCCTACATCATCAAGTAAAAGCATTTTCCGATGCAACTGAAAAAGCCGGCAGGAACGCCGGCTTTTTTGTTATCCTGCATAGCATCAATCCTCTTC
>JAAXXY010000027.1 GCA_013334225.1 Chlorobiaceae bacterium | reverse complement strand
TTTATGGGGCATTATTGCCCAAAATTTGTCAAAGAACGGCGATTTATCGGGAAAGAGCCTGATCCTTGCTGACTTATCAGTTCATGCAATATTGCAAAACACAGTTATTAGAGGTGGCCTACAATATTTGCAACGAACTTCCGATCCTCCGCAATAGTCCCCATCGGCACATCGATCACCTTCATAGAGGGCCAAAGCATCAACACTTTTATCGCTTCAAGCTGACCCGGCAGAACAGGATGACCTGAAAAGTTCAGCACAAGATGCCGCCCCTGCACTTCTTCATTTTTCCTGAAACGATACCGCATCCTTTTCCAGAACATATGCACTGATCGTATCAGCCATGGAATGTTCTTCGTCACCAGATACTCCAGCAGCTCGATCAATGAAACGACTCCTGCCGTCAGGGCAAAGAACGTCAGCAGGTTGTTTTGCGTGAAGAAGATGTCCATGGGTAATGGGTAATGGGTAATGGGTGATGGGTAATGGGTAATGGGTAATGGGTAATGGGTAATGGGGTGTGGAGAGTGGGGTAATGGGATGAGGAAAGCCCCGGTGGGGCGGTATGTTGGTAGCCAGGGGTGAAGCCCCTGGATTGAGGAACAAACAAAATTTGGGTTTAGCTCCGCAGGAGCGGTATGACAGGAAGCGATGGGTAATGGAGAGTGGGTAATGGGTATTGGGATGTGGGGATATTTGGTTGCAAAATGCCTGCATGGAATAAGAAATGATTAACCGATGGCGGACATTCGTGTCCGCCATTATTTTTGTGAATCGAAACGCTATGCGTGCAATAAGATATGAAGATCACTCATGGACATAGACAAATACCGTGCCAAGATCGGTCGCAATACGCTATGCGTGCAATAAGATATGAAGCGGCAATCAGGTTCGAATCGTCATTACTAAAGACTTGGTCGCAATACGCTATGCGTGCAATAAGATATGAAGATGTCTCTTCGATGAAGACGATGAGTAAGTGTGCCACCAGTCGCAATACGCTATGCGTGCAATAAGATATGAAGCATACTTTGAAGCAAAATACGGTGCAGACCTGTCAGACCTCAAGAACGTCGCAATACGCTATGCGTGCAATAAGATATGAAGAGCACAAGCATCACATATTGGTATTAATATAAATAACACAGTCGCAATACGCTATGCGTGCAATAAGATATGAAGAAGTAACAGGCTACTGCGTCCCGACCAAGGCCAACGGTCGCAATACGCTATGCGTGCAATAAGATATGAAGGCATGATTCAGGAACTCCAGAACATGCAGTTCCAGTATAGTCGCAATACGCTATGCGTGCAATAAGATATGAAGAAGCAAAGCAGGCCCAGCAGAAAGCGTTGGTATTACAAATAGTCGCAATACGCTATGCGTGCAATAAGATATGAAGCTATGCCAGTTATTAATTTGGACGACGAGCCACTTGAGTCGCAATACGCTATGCGTGCAATAAGATATGAAGTGCGTAGGAAATTCGGATGGACGGACGGTCTTTATGATCTAAGTCGCAATACGCTATGCGTGCAATAAGATATGAAGAGGCAATGCTTATGAGGCTAATAATGATTATGATTTATCGGGTCGCAATACGCTATGCGTGCAATAAGATATGAAGATGGCGAGGGATTATCCGAGAACAATTAAACATGAGTCGCAATACGCTATGCGTGCAATAAGATATGAAGGCGGATACGTCAGTGGCTTCAACGGTGGCGGAGCATCCGAAGTCGCAATACGCTATGCGTGCAATAAGATATGAAGTCGCCGTTGTGCCGGTTATTACGGACACGCAGCAGCATCTGTCGCAATACGCTATGCGTGCAATAAGATATGAAGTCTTTTTTCCTTCTCGTCTTTATTTCTTTCTGGAAAAGTCGCAATACGCTATGCGTGCAATAAGATATGATCATAGCTATGATATCCACGATTATTACCTATTTCCTTTTGTCGCAATACGCTTCGCGTTCAATAAGATATGATCCGTCATAAGCCGGTTCTCGTGACGAATTCGGACGGAAAGGAATCGTCGCAATACGCTTCGCGTTCAATAAGATATGATCATGAAATTTATTAAGCCTTATTATGAAATTATTGAGAAAAGGTCGCAATACGCTTCGCGTTCAATAAGATATAATCCATGAAACGAATAACAGAACACTTTATCGCAGGGCGTCGCAATACGCTTCGCGTTCAATAAGATATAATCTGTACCTCTGGAAATCCGCACCGGATAAGGGCTGCTGGCACGAAAACCGGAGGATCGGTAAATTTCAGTAATGCCAAGGGACAACGTACTGATTTTTATTGGTATGAACACCTGTATGTTATAGAATTATATCGATTTATGCAATAACCGTAGGATAATTATCCTGAATATGACGTGTAACTCCTTTATTGGGTGGACGATAACCCTGTTTATCGGGAGCGTTTCATCATCATGAAAATTATCCTCCGGTTTTCACCATTCCGTCCTGTATGGTTCATAGACAGTTCGTGTTCCTGCAAGCACTTCACAGAGGTTAACAACCTGCATTTCAATATGCCGGCGTATGTTCATGGCTTTGCTGCTCAGCGGGTCGTGAGCCTCTTCCCACATGCGCTGCTCGAACACTTCAAGAAATGTTTTCCTTGCCTCGTCGGTAAGAAAGCATCCGCTTTTGTCTTTCCGGTAATAAAAATCCTTGTGCCGCAGAATACCTTTATTGAGGGTGTAGAGCGTCAGTGAATCGATGATCGTTCTGAACTCCTCGACGAGATCGTTGACAAGGGCCGGGTTTCCCTTGTCTTCAGCATGCAGGAACCCGATATAGGGGTTAAGCCCTTTCATGCGCACCAGCGAAAAGATGTTGCTATGCAGAAGTGTGTATCCGAAGCTGAGCAAACTGTTGACCGGATCGGTCGGCGGTTGACGGATACGGCGGAATGCTGTACTGTAAAAAGGAAGTTCTTTTTTGAAAAGCAGTCCGTACAGTTCAAAATAAAGTGCCGCAGCTTTGCCTTCAAGACCTCTGAGCGCTTCCATGTCTTCACACTTTTCAGCATGTTCGGCAAGCGAAGTCATGATCGTCAGACTATTGTCGAATTTCTCTTTCAGCTCACCGTTGCTTTCCCATGCCGTTGCCCTGCGTTTCTGAATCATGGTGCGGGAGTTCCTGATTTTCGCCCCGACAATTCGGTGGGCGATATCGAAGGCAAACGGTTCGTCGAGAGAGCGAAGGTACTGGAACCTTTCAGCAGCCGAGTTGTCTGCGGTAGTAGCCTCAAGTCTTCCAAAATATGCTCCATGCTGTGAAAGGAATGTCACAGGAATGTTGCTGCGGAGACAATACTGCATTGCCGGAGTAGTGAGCGTGATGTTGCCGAGTACAAGAATCTGTTCCACCCGGCGGACAATTATGTCATTGATTTGCTTTCCATCTTTTTCGACGCTGAACCTTTCGCCGTCCTTGCGCAACACACTGCCCTGTTCCTGAAGATAGAGCGTGTTCAGCAAGGGGGAGTAGAGCTTGCTGAGTGCTTCGTGTTTTTCTTTTTGTCTGATTGCCTCTTCTTTTTCAGTTCTTTTCAGAAACTGTTCTATATCAACCTGCTGTGCATCAAGGCTCTGCAACAATTTATCGCCGAATTCCGTCTGCTGCAGCATCTCTTTGGTGACCGTTATCGATTCTTTTTCACCGGTCAGCAGTTCATAAGCATCATCTTGCTCTTCAGTTTTATTCATGTCTTTCGGGACTTTACGGAGTTTCAGCTTGCCAAGCTTGTCGTACCATTCCTCCGGATGCATTTTTGTCGGCAGAACGAGTGAGCGGATAAAGAGGTATCCGAGGTATTTGAACCCTTCGGAAAAAGTGGTGATCCTCGTTTTTTCATTGTTGAGCTGCAGTTTCAGTTCGGCAAGGGCTCTTTCTGAGAGCTTGAGCGCGGCTTCGGCTTTCGGTCTGGTTTTGCACAGGATGAGGAAATCGTCGGCAAAGCGCACGAGCTTGAACCCTTCCTGTTCAATGCGCTCATCGAATTTGTCGAGGTAGAGGTTCGCAAGTACCGGCGAGATCGGACAGCCTTGCGGTAAACCGGCGGTGTTCTTGTTTCTTGGAACCTGGCCGTCGGCAATTTCAGCGGTCAGCCATGATGTTATCAGCCTGAGCAGTTCCGGGTCGTCACAGAGTTCCTGAAATCGCTCGAAAAGCAGCCGATGGTCAACCGTATCGAAAAAGTTGCTTATGTCGGCATCGAGCACCCAATGATAACCAAGGTTTCGAAGCCTTTCGATTTCACGGGCTGCAGTCATTCGTGAAAGACCCTGCCGGTAGGCGAACGTGTTTGCCCCGAGCTCCGATTCCACCAGGGGTGTCAGTACAATTGCTGCCGCTGTTTGCGCAACCCTGTCCATGACAGACGGGATCAGGAGTGTACGCAGTTTGCCGTTCGGTTTCATCATGACCAGTTTCAGGAGCGGCTGCGGCTCGTAGGTGCCGGTCAGGAGCTGTCTGCCGAGGTCGGCAAGATGCTCTTCGATGCGCCACGAGTAGTCGATGATCGACTGCTTGTCGTACCCGGCCATGCCATCGTTTGAAGCTACCTTGTTCCATGCCTGATAAAGCGTTTCAGGCAGAGCCATCTGGTTGCACAGCCATCCCATGAGCTGAAAGGTTAGATGGTTGACGAAACCTGCCGGTGAACCGGCTTTTCGGTGAAACGCTATAGCTGTGCAGTGGTTGGGATAGAAAAATATTTGTAAAAATAAGTATTTTTATGAAATGACGGGTAGTGTAGCAGGCATGTTGTTATAAATACAGCATGTTTTTACGGAGAAAACAGTAGCGGAACGGCTGTATGATGCAATTTATCCTTGTTACCTACGACATCGAAAACGACCGGAGACGGACGAAAATCCACAAGGTTCTTGAAGGATACGGTTCGGCAGTGCAGTACAGCGTGTTTGAATGTTTCGTCTCCGAAGAGGACTTTGCCCGGCTCCGCATGCGCCTGCAGAAACTGCTCGACCGGAAGCATCCCCTCGACAGCATCCGGTACTACCAGCTCTGCCGCGACTGTGTCGGTCGGGTTGAAGTTGACGGTAACCGTGACTTTGAAATCCAGAGCCCGTTCATTATTTCGTGACAGCGATTTTTCATTCTATAAATAGATATAAGCTATGAGCCGAAAGCATAAAGGGCGCAACATACAGCAATCGATGCATGCTTTACGCGTTAAACGTTTTGCTGAAAGCATGTTCGGGAAAAAAAATACCAGTGCGGTTGCAGTTATTTATGCGGCACTTGTCTTTATAGCCGTCGGATGGCTGCCTCAAGGCATAGCCGATCTTGTTGAATGTAATTGGCAGGAATCTTGCTGGTTGATCTGTTCCTACAAGTTCCTTACATCTGTTGCGATTTTAGGGCTTTTTGCATGGCAGCTTCAACGAGTAAGCAGAGAGGATGATAAACTCGAAGTCAAGAAACAAACTCCTGCAGAAGTAAAGGCTCTTGGGATATTTCTCAGCACGATAGGCAAGGAAGATCACTTGATCCAGGCAGAAATTAACCGTATCGAGCGGTCTCTGAAAGACAACACGATCTCGATGGCAACATTTCTTGACAAGCAATGGGAAATGCCTCTGATAGCTATCCGATACCATCAAAGACGTTTGGAAACGCTTTATGTATTTACCTCGGAAGGTGAAAAAGGATCGGCAGTTCTCATGCCTGTTTTCAAACAGGTTGTCGAGTCCCTTTATCCATCATTGAAAATCGAAGTGTTGGAACCAAAAGGGATTGATTATGAAGACGTTAAACAGGTTTTCAACAAAGTTGAAACTTTTTACGAGATGGCAAAAAATGACGGGTATGCGGAAAATGAAATTATTATAGACGTTACCGGTGGTCAGAAACCGAATACTATAGCTGCATCGATTGCAACTCTGGTCAGTGGCAGAAAATTTCAATACATCAGCACAGGAAGTAAAGAGGCTTTTGCCTACGATGTCTGGTATATCGATCAGGTTGAAAGTTAATTGAGCACTGTTGGGATAAGACAAATCAAATTCTTGCCAGCCGATGTTAGTCCTTTTATTTTTCAGCAGGCTATTACAGTAAAAGTGCCATAAATTATTCCATTTTGTTTTTTTAGTGGTGTAAATATTGTGTTTTGACATTTCGTCAGTTTTTAATATGTCATAAAAGATCTGCTTTTTTACAGGTGAATTCCTGTATTTCCATTGATTTTACCGGAAAAATCAGTACATATACATGATGCTTAACGCTATGATTTGTTGAACATACATCGCTCTATGCATTACCCTCGCCCGTCCTGTGCACTATAGCATCAAGTTTCCGGGTTGTCAGTTCAAAACCCCCGCCTTTATCCGGTTTTAGTCGTTTGCTTTGCTGAAGTACATTTTAACGTTACCGTTATGTCAAATCAGCATCCTGTTATACAACTTGGCTTGGAGCTTCTCAGAGAGAAATCACTTTCTATTGAAAAGTTGGCATTGTACCGCGAGGCCTTTAGGCTCCTCGACATTGATATATCGAAACAGCTTTCCCTTAATGCACTGAAATCTGTTTTTTCAAATCCTGATGATTCTTCGGCAAGATATTTTAAGCCTTCCATTCTGAATCCGGAGGTAATCAATTATCCCATTGACGAGTTAGCTTCCGGTGATTTTTCAGAAGTCTGCCCACCTGTTATATCGGATGAACACAATGAACTAACTCTACTTGAAAAATACGGTTCATTTGTTGCTGTGGATTCATATCCTCAAACCCCTGTTTATGACCTTTTTAAAACCGCGGCAGCAATTCAGGACTGTCTTGAAAAAGGAGAGGGTGATCAGCGATGCCTGCTCGTAGGGTGCGACTTTTCAGGTATTCAGGACACTGTTTATACCATCACCTCTAAAGGCGCACTCAAAACATTGCGTGCTCGGTCGTTCATGCTTGAACTGCTGTGCGAGCATATTATCACTGAAATTCTTGATGTTGATGTTGCTGGCAGACATGCAGTAATTTACTCTGGTGGTGGAGGGTTTGCTCTGCTCCTGCCCAACAAAAAGGATCTAGAGGAAAACATAGAAAAATATTTCAACACTTTGAACGAGTGGGCGCTGAAAGAGTTTTCAGGACGTTTGTTTGTCGCTATAGATGTATTGGGCTGTTCAGTTGATGATCTGAAAGACAAAGAAAAATTTCAGCTATTACGGCAAAGACAGGCAGATAGGCTTGATAAGTTAAAGAGACGTAAGTTCATTGGTCAACTTGACAAGCTCTTTGAGCCTAATATGCCCAAGCAGGTAACCATTCAGACTGAATGCCAGATTACCAGGCGAGATGATCTGGATGATGAGCAGATGAGAGATATTGCTTTACCGGGTGGTGATAAAATGACCAGGGAAAACAAGATTGAAGATGGTCGTGTTTGGGTTTCTGAAAGTTGTTTCCACCAGTTCAAGATGGGTGATTGGCTTATTGACAATAAAAATACGATTTACCGGTATGATGCTGTTGTAGATAGGGAAAAAAAAGAAAACTTTGGAACACTTGTTCTTCCTGGTATTGATGGCAGTGGCGTGTTCTATACAGTTCATAAAGTCTCTAACGCTGAATCTGCGCATCATTGGAAGATCAATTTTTGGGATGATAGCTCCGTTTTTCAGTATGCCAATTATGTGAGGAAGTATGGAGACCTTTCCAATTATGCCAAAGAAAGAGAGCAGGACATTCTTAAAGAAGAAGGGCGGGACCCGAAAAATAATGATACCGCGTCTTTTTCGGGATTAGCGGCAAGTTCATGCGGTGCTGACCTTATCGGTGCTTTGCGCATGGATGTGGATAACATGGGCAATATGTTCAGTGGTATAGAGCAATTAACAGAGCTATCGACCAAATCGCGGATGCTGAACATCTTTTTCAAGGTTTACCTCAATCAAATATGTATAGGCAATTTAGGCGTTGGACTTGAGGCAACAGACATTGTCGGAAAAAATTACCAAGAAAAGAACCAGCATGGAGATATAGGTCGCAATGTCTCGGTGATTTACTCAGGTGGCGATGACCTCTTTATTCTCGGTGCTTGGGATGAAACCACTGAACTTGCTTTTGACATACATCGAAGCTTTGCTCTTTTCACCGGTGGTTCATTGGACGCCGAGAAAAATATCGATTCAGGCGGGTGGGGAATTTCAGGCGGACTCACTTTACACCATCCAAAATTTCCACTTTACCAAATGGCAAAGAAATCCGGCGAGGCTGAAAGTGTTGCGAAATATGAATCCGGTCAAAAGAAAAAAGATGGCCTAAAAAACAGAATTGCATTGTTTTATGCAGACCATCTTATGGAAATAGAAAGGAATAATAAGATGGAACGAATAAATAAAGACGATGACCGTTTAATGCTCATAATTGATTGGAAACAGTTTAATACTGTAAAAGAGATTGTTAAATTCTTTGTTTCATATTCATATAAATCAGATAATGATATGAATCGTTTATTCATGAAAAACCTTCCTAACAGCGTAACCTATACATTACTTGATATTACTCATGAGTGGCATGAAAAAGGCATATTATATATACCTTATTTTCTTTGGTTTTTAAAAAAACATACAAAAGACTTTGATGAACAGCCAAATGGGTTACGGTTTTTTAAACAAAACTTTATTTTGACAAAATTTAATATTCTTCATCTTCCATTGACATGGATTGAACTCTTAAAACGTGGGGGATAAATTTTATGGCTCTTTACAAAAACATTGATGAACTACTTGAGGGGACAGAAGAGAATTGGGTGACATCTGTAAATCAACTAATAAATCAGTCATCTGATGAATTGGTGGGAAATATATCCCAATCTAAATTAAATTCTTTATCCGCTGATAAAATAGTTCAATACGGTATAGTGATTGGATTTAAATGTTTCAAATCAGGATTAAAATACAGTCAATTACGACGGTATATTGATGAAATTAAAACAATTGATCAATCATCTGATAAAATCAATAAAATCAAGTTGTTTCGAATTCAACTACTACACGGGTATAGTAGACAAAAAGAACAACTTGAGCCGTTTTATCAATTTGTGAATGGATTGATCAAATCAAATAAAATTCATAATGACAAAGACTTTGAAGTTTTTGTCAACTTAATTGATTCTATCACTGCCCATTTTGAAGCATTTAGAGACGATAATAATGACTAAAATAAATTTACATCACAATCTACCATGAGAATATTAAAGGATCAAAATCGCAAAAACTTAAAAATTATTTTTCTTGGGGTTGCTTCTATCTCAGGAAAATTAAAATGTGTAACTGGGTTACATATCGGTGGAGGAAATGATGAACTTAAAATAGGTGGCATAGATAGGTACGTAATTAAAACAACTGACAATAAACCCTATATTCCAGGAAGTTCTTTTAAAGGTAAAACCCGTAGTTTATTTGAAAAATGGCATGGGTTGACCTCGAACCGTAAAGGGGCCGATAAAATTTATCGTTATGAAGCTGATGATATTGATACGGCTTTATCATGTGAGCTATCTCGCCTCTTTGGCTCAACATCAAAAGATGGTGATAAATTAAACTTCCCTGCTCGTTTGATAGTGCACGACCTTTTGCCAATTAATTTCAAACTTGAAAAGAAATCAGAAAATACACTTGACAGGCTTTCGGCTCATGCGAACCCAAGAACTAACGAACGTGTTGGAAGTAACTCCGAATTCGAACTGCAATTAGACTATAATTTAGAAGTTATTACAGATGATAAAAATATAGTTTATCTTGGTAATGATTCTCGTGATAATATAGATTATTACCTAAATGATACTATAATAGATCTTCAGAACATTTTTAACATACTCCTACTTCTGCAGCATAGTTACCTCGGGGGAAGCGGATCGCGAGGCTATGGTCGTGTTTCTTTTTACGGACTTTCTTTGGAATTAAAAATCGTTCCAGAATTACTATCGATAGATAATAATTGCGAACCAGTAAGCTTCACAAATAAAACACTAATAGAAATAAGAAACAGTATTACACAAGAACAGGAAAAGATTAAAAATCACTTCAAGAATTACTACGATAAGAAATGCCAGAATCAGTGAAGCATTACATTGTCAGATTGAAGTTTACCTCCCCAATTCGGTTTGGTGCTGATAATTCAGGGATTGGCATTGAGGACTCCCAGCCTTTTGTGCACTCTGATACTCTTTTTAGCGCACTTTGCAATGCTTGGGCTAAGTATGGAATTCTTACAAACGATGAACTTGCATTATGCTGCGAAACTTTCGTTCTTAGCTCTACATCATTTTATGCTTATCAAGGAAGTGCCACATACTTTATACCAAAGCCGTTCATTCCATCTATCTGGCTAAAGGAACTGAAAAGTTCCAAAAAAGAGCAATTGGAAAAGATCATAAAAAAAGCGCATTGGGTTACAAGTGACATGTTTAAACATTGGCTTGACCCAAAACCACCAAGTGGAGTATTTCCTGATAACCCAAACAACCTTTCCGAAAAACTTGATTATGGATCATTATTTAGAAAACATATTGTTACAAAACACACTCAGGACAGAGTTACTGCTGCGAGTAATTTGTTTTATGAAAGTCAATATGAGTTTAAAGACGCTCCTACCTGCGGATTATATTTTCTGGTTAGTCTTAAAAATGACTTGTTCAAAGAAAAATTTAATCTTGGATTAAAAGCACTAAGCCAAATTGGGCTAGGGGGCGAACGAAATTTTGGATTAGGTAGATTTGAGATAGGAAACGGAAACGGTATTTTGTGCCCAATAGAAACAGATGGTTCAAATCTTGGATATCTCTTTGATGTGGGCTTAAGCACACTTCGATGCCTGTTTTCTCTTTCCTTGCCAACCCAAGCAGAAGCTGATACATTAAAAGGGATTACTAACGACCAAGTTGCACATTACGACATTGTGTTACGAAAAGGCTGGACGTTTTCTAGTGTGAATTTGTACCAGATGAAACGCCAAACAATTTATATGCTTTTAGAAGGAAGTGTATTTGAAGAGAGCCTCTGCCCTGTTGGACAAATTGAAAACGTAGCACCTCTTGATGAACAAAATAATATTGATTTTCCACATCCAGTTTTTCGTTTTGGAAAGTCTTTTTGGGTGCTATTGAAATCTTATTGAAGCTAATAATTATGAAAAAAAGATTTGAAACTTGTGATGTAACTCTTACTCCGATTTCACCAATTCACATTTCAGCTGGGAATCCTGATTATGGTTGGGGAGTTGTATGGCTTGAAAAACAAGAAAAAATGTTTATCCTTGACTCTGATCGCTTTTCACAAGAATTAATTGAACACAACCTTTTTGAAAAATATATAGAAAATGTTGAAGAATGGATACAATTACAAGACTCTGAAAAAGAAAAACAAGCCAACCCATGTCTCAGATTTCTCCAAAACAATAAACAGCATATTTTTCCAAATATAGATATTCAAACATTTGTCAAAGGATTATCTGTTGCAGAAATAACTGCACCTAATAGCACCCGTTTTATTCGGAATGGTGAGGGATTTGCCTATATTCCTGGAAGCAGTATAAAAGGAGCTATAAGAACCGCATTGGTTTATGCAATGCTTAAAGAGCATATGATACGAACAAAAAATGATTACTTAAATGATACCTATTTAAAAAATGTTTTTGATGGGAAGCAAATTGTTCCGAATGACACAAATAGTGGATTCAATATAAGAAAAGGAATGGATAAAGAATTACTTGAATCAGTTCTTGAAGATTTTGAATTAACAGAAAAAGATGACGCCAAAAATTCTATTTTATTTAATAGACCAAGGCCTTATAATGGATCAATAACAAATTTAATGCGAGCAATCCTCGTAAGTGACTCAACTCCTATTCCGCATATGCAATCAAACTTGGTTGATGAAGACGTAAAAATTATTATGCTGAAAAACCCTGACAAATATGGTGATAGGGATTTAAATAGACAAACACTCGATTATGCAGTTAATTCTAATAAAAAGCAATGTTATGAACCCAACCAGAAATCTGCGATTACTTTTAAAATAACAATTGACCATGAAATTCTTCGTTCGTTTTTTGAAGCTACTTCAGATAAAAAATTTCAAATTATTTTTCAAAACATAAGTGATATAAGAAAAATTATTAATACTTTTTTTACACAGGTATGGGAGAACGAGCTGTTATTTTATTTTGATGATTTAAAAATCGATGAAGGCTCAGTAGAAGATAAATTAGTGGGTAAAATATTAAGCTTTTATGATACAAATGATTCAAATACTTTGTCAAAAATAAATATAGGTTTAGGTTCGGGAGTACTCTGCAAAACACTATTTATATCAATAAAAGAAGAGTATCGTAAAAAAATAAGAAATTTGCAGATGACACAGCGTCAGATAGATAACCAGAAAAGAGGGGTTAATGGACGCGGAAATATAGTTGATTGGATAAATAAAATAGCGCCTAACTCACGTCATTTAGTTTTTCGTCAAAGTGGTAATTATTCAAATGCATATCGTCCACTTGGCTGGGCTAATTTAAAATTCGGACCTATTACTTACGAGGATAATGCTTTATGACTCGAGAAGAAAGAATCAATGTGCTTAGTATTTCTGAAGAAGAAAAAGAAAAATTTATAAATATATTTTATGAATACGAAAACGATAAAGATAAAAGAACACTCGATTCACTTGGATGGCGATTAAAAGAGTTAATTCCAAAATCTCAACGACTTTTAGAGAATCGATATACTTCAAGGAAAGAAGTAAAATGTTTATTCGTTATTGTCGGAACTACGTTAGAACCACTTTTACTTTCTATCCTAACAATTCGCCCAACGGAAAAATTGGTTTTGATTTTCTCACATGAAAGTGAAATGCAGAAAAAGCAAATTATAAACAATTTAAGACAAATACACGGTTCATCCCCTATAATATCAAAAATATTTTTAAGCATTGAAGCTATAAAATATATTGAAAATATAAAAAATATTAAAATAGATGATAATGCAAAAATAGAAAATACATCACCAGAAAAAGTGTTTTCAGTAATCAATAAACGCATAGATGCATACAAATCTGAGGAAATTGGTGTTGATATTACTGGAGGAAAGAAGTCTATGGTCGGAGGAGGATTTTTAGCTACAACTGTCAATAATTATCATTTGTTTTATGTAGACTTCGATGAGTATATAGATGATCATCCTAAGCCAGGAACAGAGTTTATTCATATTCTTGATAACCCATATGATATTTATAATGTCCAAGAAGAAGCTTTGATTAATTCGCTTTGGGAAAGACAAGACTTCGATGCTGTTAATAATATTATAGAAAAAACAAATAAAAAACTAACGGAAGAAAAAGCAAAAGATTACGGGTTAGAAAAAGAAAAAAAACGACTAATGCAAATACAAATAGCAGCTCGATGTTACAGTGAATGGTCAAAATATAACTATTCTCAAGCATATGACCTTGCTAAAAAAAGTAATTTTGGATTTTTTGACTATTACAAGAATAGACATCAAGATATTCTTTCAGTCCTAACTAACTGCATAGGCCAGAGAAAAACAGCTTACGGCGCAATAGTGCTTGCTCTTGATAGATGGACTCGCGGAAGAGATGCTTTAAACCGAGATGAATTTGATAAAGCCGCTTTATGCATTACTCAAGCTATCGAATGTTTATGTGCCTTCAGGATTATAGACCTTATTAATAAAGGTGAAATATTAGCAAGCAGTGGACGTAATTTCGATCCTCAATTAGAATGGTTTTCTATTAGAGGATTGATAATATTTCTTTTAAGTGATAAAACCACGAGACCAATTAAAACTAAGAAAAAAATTGGAAAAGATGGCGGTATTGAGCAAGCGTTTACTTGGACAAATAATTTAAATAAAGGTATTTTATCATTTAATTTGAATAGTATTAAAGAAATACTCGATTACAGAAATGAAATTGCTCATTTTGAATGCATTGATGCACAAACAAAAGAAAATAACAGAAAACGTTGTAAAGAATTTCATTCAACAGTTAAGGAGTTTATATCACTATTCATCACATCCTACAAAAATGAAGACAGCTTGGCTGGAAAATGCTTTGATTGTTTGCAAGCTCCATTTACATTTGCTGAATTTAAAGACTTCCACAATATTTCTTGAAGCTCCATGCGCATTACCCTCGAGCTTTCGCATCGAAAACGGTCGATGACATTGCCCATCAACAATTCCTATCTGCTTTCCTCCCTCATCTACAACATCGTCGAAAAAAGTTCGAGCGAGTATGCGGAAAGGCTGCATGAGCAGGGTTACCGGCTGCAGAACAGGGCGTTCAAGCTGTTTACCTTTTCTCCTCTCTATCCCTCAAACCACCGCAAATGGGTGCTGCATGACAACTGGACGATGAGCACGGGTTCGCGTCTCCTGCATTTCACCATATCCTCTCCGAAAGAGGAGTTTGTCGAACATCTTGTGCTCGGACTTCTGCATGAGCCGATAGTATCGATCGGCAAGGAGCGGTTCCGGGTGGAGACCGTGCGCAAGCTCGATCATCCTGAGATGTCTGACGACATGCGTTTCATCATGCTCTCGCCTCTGGTGTGTTCTGCAAAACAGGATCATGAGCACAATCCCCAGTATCTCTTTCCGGACGATACGGATTTTGAACGCATCGTGCTGGAGAATCTCCGAAGAAAGTATCAGGCGCTGCATGGCCGAGAATATGCCGGTGACACATCCGGTTTCGCGTTTTCCATAGATCCCGGCTATGTTGAAAAGATGGGCGGCAGGGTGCAGAAACTCATAACGATCAAAGAAGGCCGTTCGGACGAAATAAAAGTCAAGGGCACGCTCGCCCCTTTTTGCCTTCGCGCTCCTAAGGAGCTGATAGAAATAGGATACGAGTGCGGTTTTGGTGAAAAGAACTCACAGGGATTCGGCATGGTGAAGGTCGATATGCATGCTTAATCACCATCCTGACCATCATGGGAGGATGGTCATTAAGACTGATCCAGGAAGAGCTCTGGCAGCTTCACGAAGCTTATATCCGTGATGAACGAACCGGGGATGGGTACGTCCTCCGCGCGTGGATACCGGTGAAATGGCGAACAGCCGGAAGATCCAGTGGGAATCCGCACTAAATGGCGAAGTCGGGAATGAAAGTTTCGCATGACGATTATTTTTACCGGATAAAAAAAGCTCCTTTCTGTTACCGTTTTTCTCTCGATGCATGGCGAACCTCACGCAGGTTCATAATCTCGGCCACCTCATACTTTTCAGCCGAAGCACTCTGAGCCGGTCGCAGATGAACGACATCCGGGAAATACCCGAGCCTGCCATGCAGATCGGCAAGGATAACCGACCATATCGCCGAATAACCCGCAGGAACAGCTACGATACCGACAGTCTGCCATTGCTCCGGCGACAGATCAATTCTATCGATTGCCCTCACGATATTTGCAACAAACTTCCGATCCTCCGCAATAGTCCCCATCTGCACATCGATTACCTCCATAGAGGGCCAAAGCATCAACTCTTTTATCGCTTCAAGCTGACCTGGCAGAACAGGATGACCTGAAAAGTTCAGCACAAGATGCCGGGAAGTGATGGGGAATGGGGAATGGGTAATGGGTAATGGGTAATGGGTAATGGGTAATGGGTAATGGGGAATGGGTAATGGGGAATGGGATGTGGGAAGCCCCGGTGGGGCGGTATGTCGGTAGCCAGGGGTGAAGCCCCTGGGTCGAGGAACAAACAAAATTTGGGTTTAGCTCCGTAGGAGCGGTATGACAGGAAGCGATGGGTAATGGGTAGTGGGTAATGGGATGTGGTGTTGTTTGAATGCAAAACGGTTTGCATGGAATAAGAAACGATTAACGGAGGGCGGACATTCGTGTCCGCCATTATTTTTGTGAATCGAAACGCTATGCGTGCAATTAGATATGATCCGTCTGGTAACGGAAATCGATACGGGCACATTCTCAATGTCGCAATACGCTTCGCGTTCAATAAGATATGATCGCCGAGCATCGGGTACTTCAAGACGCTGCCATTCATCCATGAGTCGCAATACGCTGTGCGTGCAATAAGATATAATGGGGTAATGGGAAATGGGGAATGGGTGATGGGGTTGTTTGGTTGAAAAACGGTTTGTGTGGAATAAGAAACGATTAACGGAGGGCGGACATTTTTGTCCGCCATTTTATTTGCATCGAAACGCTTGGCGTGCAATAAGATATGAAGATGTGAGTGGGGTGTCAGAAACAGCAGGGGGCAGTTTAAAGGGTAGGAATACGCTATGCGTGCAATAAGATATGAAGCGTTCTTTCCCATCGCGCAAGAATGAGTTGTTTCGCTTCGGGTCGCAATACGCTTCGCGTTCAATAAGATATAATCTGTACCTCTGGAAATCCGCATGGGGCAAGGGCTGCTGGCGCGAAAACCGGAGGATCGGTAAACTTCAGTAATGTCAAGGGACAACGTACTGATTTTTATTCGTATGAATACCTGTATGTTATAGAATTATATTGATTTATGCAATAACCGTAGGATAATTATCCTGAAAATGACGTGTAACTCCTTTATTGGTTGGACGATAACCCTGTTTATCGGGAGCGTTTCATCCTCATGAAAACTATCCTCCGGTTTTCACCATTCCGTCCTGTATGGTTCATAGAGGGTTCAAGTCCCAGCATGCACTTGCCTGAGCTTTTCGGCCTGCATTTCTATATGACGGCGTATGTTCATAGCTTTTCCGGTTAAGGGGTCGTGATCCTCTTCCCGCATCCGCTGCTCGAACACCTCAAGAAATGTTTTCCTGGCTTCGTCGGTAAGAAAGTAGCTGCTTTTGTATTTCCGGTAATAAAAATCCTTGTGCCGCAGAATACCTTTATTGAGGGTGTAGAGCTTCAGTGAATCGATGATCGTTCTGAACTCCTCGACAAGATCGTTTATGAGTGCAGGGTTTCCCTTCTCTTCAGCATGCAGGAACCCGATATAGGGAATATAGATGTTCAATAATTTTGCAGAACTTTCTGAAGCTGCTGGTTATCCTGCAACTGCCGTTCGAGACTCTTGCTGCGGTAAGTTTTTTCTGATCCCTCCTCGAACTCACGTAAAATAGTTGCTACATCCTTCGAGTAATTAATCAGTGAAGTATTTGAATCGATATTCTGGTAGTCCTGCGTGCGGACAAGAAAGTTTGACAGGCTCATCACCTGCATTGTTGCGATCAGCAGGTTTCTGTAATACCATAACAGCGAATAATCTCTTTTCTTCTGATCGAGATTCGAGAACATTCTTGGAAACCACAAAACCCTGCTGAGTTCGGTGCCATAGAGCATGTCATCGCTGTGTTCATTTTTGACGGGAATTTTATGCTTGCCAAGATCAGGAAGTGCAGCTATGGTTTTCCATTGGCTCCCTTTCTGAAAAATAAGATGGATCCTTCACTGCACTATGCTTCGTTCAGGATGACAGGAAATGTCTCATGCTCATCTGCGAGCAGTAGTTGACGGGGTTATAAATACTCACCGATCATTGAATGTATCAGTATAACCTTTCTGTTTGCCAGAAAATGGAGTCCGGCATCGCAGAGAATAGCAACCTGATAAAGTGTTTCTTTGCCGGGGATTTTGCATCTTTCAGGATAAATGAACATCCCTATGCAGGAATGGCTGTCGCACATACCAACGCTTGAACTGGAAGAGCCTTTGTGGCTGGCGCTGCTGCCGGTACTGCTTCTTGCATTTTTCTACGTCCGGTGGCGCCAGAAAAAGGGCAATTCGCCCGTCATGCTTTTTCCCGGTCTCGAAAAGCTGCGCGATGCAGGGTTCGAGGCAGGCCTGTTTGTCCGGACGTTGCCGCGATGGTTGAGGTGGGCTTCGCTCGTTGTCATGGTTATTGCGCTTGCGGGCCCGCATCTTCTCTATCGCCAGACAGAGGCCGAAGCGAAGGGGATCGATATCATGCTGGCCCTCGATATTTCCGAGTCTATGATGCAGAAGGATTTTTCCGGAGAAAGCCGGCTCGATGCGGCAAAAGATGTCGCCCGGAAATTTGTGCTTCGCCGGACGAACGACCGGATCGGTCTGGTGGTTTTCCGCGGCAAAGGATATACCCAGTGCCCGCTGACGCTCGATCATGAAGTCCTGGCCATGCTGCTCGACCGTGTTTCGCCGAGGGTCATACAGGATGACGGCACCGCGATAGGGACGGCGATTCTCATTGCGCTCAACCGGCTCAGGGTTTCGGATTCTGCACAGAAGGTCATCATTCTCGTGACCGACGGTGAAAACAATACGGGCGAAGTCTGGCCTTCAACGGCCGCGGAACTCGCTGTCCATAACGGAGTCAGGATTTATACGGTAAATGCGGCAAAGCCCGTAGCCGGAGATACGGCACAGGTTCACAGGGTAACGGATGACGAAACCCTCCGGGCAATAGCACGGATGACAGGTGGTGGTTACTACAGGGTCGAGGACCCCGGAGCGATGCAGAAAACCATAGCGGCGATCGATCAGCTTGAGAAGAAACGATATTCCGGACATCTGCTCGAACGCCGTTCAAGTTTGTTTTTCCAGCTCGTTTTTTCGGCGCTTGCGCTGCTCATTCTTGATGTCCTGTTATCGAACACCCGGCTTCTGAGGATACCCTGAATGCCGAAATCGTTGCAAATTACATATCTGCCGCCTGGCGGTATTTCAAAACGGAATCGTTCCCATGTGTTTTGAATGGCCTGAAAATATCGGTTTTCTCATGCTGCTGATCCCGCTGGCCGTGGTGCTTGGCTATGGGGTCATCAGGCAGATGAATGCGCGGGAGGAGGTCGTCAGTTCGGTTCTCGCCGAAAGCATGATGCCTTTTGTATCGTTCAGGGTCCTGGTTGTCAAGAGAATCATGCTTTTTTTTGCAATTGGCCTCGCGTTGTTCGCCATGACGGGCCCGAGGCTCTGCAACGGCGGTAAACCGGTTCTGCGAAAAGGTGTCGATATCGTTTTCATGCTCGATGTTTCAAGGAGCATGTTGGCCCGTGATGTGCTTCCCGACCGCCTCAGCCAGGCGAAATTTGAAATAACCCGCATCAGTCATGATGTTCGGGGCGGAAGAAGATCGATCATTCTCTTTGCGGCCGAACCTCTCGTGCAGTGTCCGCTCACTTCTGACAGGGAGGCATTCGATGCGCTGCTCGGCATGGCGTCTCCGGAGCTTATCGAACAGCAGGGTACCGCTTTCCGCACGGCGCTCGAAATGGCAGGCTCTCTTCTCGAACCTGTCTCGGATAAAAAAATCGCCGTCCAGACGAAAGGCGAGAAAATTGTAGTGCTGCTTAGCGACGGTGAGGACCATTCCGGAGGTTTCATTACCACGGCGGAGCGCCTGAAGAAAAAGGGCGTGCGTTTTTTTGTGGCAGGTGTAGGTACAACTTCCCCGGCTGTCATTCCTTCGGGACCGGGAACGGATATCAAAAGGGACGAGAAGGGCAGGCCGGTAACAACGAGTTTCAACCCCGAATCGCTTCGTTCCATTGCGACGTCAACCGGAGGGATCTATTACCGCAGCACCGCCGATCATCTGGTCAACCCCGATATCGCTGCGGCAATCAACCGGATCGCAGCATCCTCGCAGTGGGTGATGGAGCCCTCCGAAACCAGACCGCTGGATCGCTATGTGCTCGCTGCGGCATTCCTGCTTCTGTTTGCCGAGACCCTGACCGGCAGGGGATGGCGGGCGAAACGCTGACATGGAAATCCGTGAGTTTCGCGATTTTCACCAGGTAAGGGTTCTTGAAGAAAAATTATTACATTTATATCCTGAATAACTTGAGGGTTCAGCTTTTTCAGTCGATAAAAACAATATTGCTATGGAGCAGGAAAACACCGGTCAGAAAATCCTCGATCCTATCGAAAGGGCGAGACTCGGATTGAAGGTACTGAACATGTCGGCCCAGGAAGCCGAAGAGACGATTGATGCCTATGTCAGCCAGGGAAACTATGACAAGGCGAGCGTCGATTATTTCAAGGGCCAGATAGCGATCCAGAACCGCATCAAGGAAAAAGGCGCAGAACTGCTTGTCAGCGGGGCACAGATCCTGAGGCTTGTCACTCTCGCTTTCGCGAAAAACTTTACGAAAAGTCAGCCCGGAACTCCTTCGGAGCAGTAAAACCATGGGTTTCCGATACGGGTTTTTTCATTCCCGCCTGAATCGACTGATCTCATCAAGAAAGAGGAAAGCGGAGGCTTAGCTGCAACCGCTTTTCCTTTGTTTTCCATGTCGGCAACCGGCATGTCAGGCTTCCTTTTTTTACATTTTCCAAGGGGAGCGTTTCTTTCCCTGCTAACTTTTAATGCTCTTGCATTGTTATAGATAGGCAGTTTACATAACCGCGGAATACATAATCGCTGTTGAGAACCCTATGAAAAGAAACAAAAAAATATAACTACGACGATCATGCAGTTCGATCCGAACAAATTTACCATAAAGGCGCAGGAGGCGCTGCAGGGGGCCTCGACCCTCGCAGGCAGCCGTCAGCATCAGCAGATAGAGCCCGAGCATCTTCTCAATGTCATGCTCGAGGACAAAAGCAGCATTGCCGTGCAGATAGCGCAGAAGCTCGAAGCACCGGTAGATACCCTTCATGCGGCGCTTGACCGCCAGATCGAGAGGCTTCCCAAGGTGACAGGCGCTTCGGCCACGGGACAGTACCTCTCCCAGAACCTCGGCAAGGTTTTCGACATGGCCCTGAAAGAGGCTGAAAATCTCAAGGACGAATATATCAGCTCGGAGCACCTTCTCATCGCACTTAGCGAATCAGGCGCCACCGTGGCGCGAATGCTGCAGGATGCGGGCATCAACCGCAATTCGATCCTCAAGGTGCTCGCAACCATCAGGGGATCGCAGAGGGTGACGAGCCAGAGTGCCGAAGAGACCTACAACTCCCTGAAAAAATATTCACGCAACCTGAACGACCAGGCCCGTCAGGGCAAGCTCGACCCGGTAATAGGCCGTGACGAGGAGATCCGCAGGGTGCTGCAGATCCTGAGCCGCAGAACGAAAAACAATCCTGTGCTGATCGGCGATCCCGGCGTCGGAAAAACCGCGCTGGTCGAAGGCATCGCACAGCGTATCGTGGCAGGCGACGTTCCGGAGAACCTCAAGAGCAAGCAGATAGCCGCGCTCGATATCGCGCAGCTCGTAGCCGGCACCAAATTCCGGGGCGAGTTCGAGGAGCGCCTGAAAGCCGTGGTGAAGGAAGTCCAGTCTTCGGACGGCGAGGTCATTCTTTTCATCGACGAGATCCATCTGCTTGTCGGTGCCGGGTCTGCCGAAGGTTCCATGGATGCGGCCAACATCCTGAAACCGGCCCTTGCAAGGGGCGAGCTCCGCTGTATCGGCGCCACGACCCTCGACGAGTACCGCAAGCATATCGAAAAAGATGCCGCCCTCGAACGCAGGTTCCAGACCGTACTGGTAGACCAGCCGAGCGTCGAGGATACGGTTTCGATCCTCAGGGGGCTCAAGGAGAAATACGAAATCCATCATGGCGTTCGCATCAAGGATGCAGCGCTTGTCGCCGCAGCGGAGCTCTCTAACCGCTATATCTCCGACCGGTTCCTTCCCGACAAGGCTATCGACCTTATCGACGAGGCTTCATCGCGGCTGAGGCTTGAAATCGACAGCAGCCCGGAAGAGCTTGACCGCATCAACCGCGAAATCCGCCGTCTCGAGATCGAGCGCGAGGCCCTCAAGCGCGAGCTCGAAGCCTGACCATCCATTGGGCCCGTCAGTGCAGCAGCTCCCTTATAAAGCCCTTGCTGCACTGATCCGGCATGAAAATGCAACGGCTCCATCAAACAGTATGACTGCTCACCGTTATTATTAAAGCCAGCGATTAAAGGTCACAACTCACGTGATCTCGCCTTGTCATTCCGGGCGAAGCGAAGAATTCATAAGTTTATGTTTGCAAATAAGATGGATCCTTCACTCCGCTGCGCTTCGTTCAGGATGACAGACTGAAACACGGAATTCATTTATGAGTTATTGATGCCGGAGTAATAATCCGGTGATTAAAAAATATCAGACATGTTTTTTTATAAACTCGTTGTTCCTGTCATTCCGGGCGAAGCGAAGAATCCATAAGTTTATGTTTGCAAATAAGATGGATCCTTCATTCCGCTGCGCTTCGTTCAGGATGACAGACTGAAACACGGAATTCATTTATGAGTTATTGATGCCGGAGTAATAAAAATTTTGAAACAGGATCATCCAATCTTCAGGTATCTTCTGCATGAATTTCAGGTGAAAATCTTACATTCTAACTTGTAGATTATTGCAAGTTTACTATGGTTTGATTTTATTTAACCCACAAAAAAGTACGGCCATGATGAAGATGATGAGGATCGTTATGCTTGCGTTTATGCTGGCAGGAGTTTTTGTAACGCGAGCTTATGCAGGATGGGACCCGGCTGATGCCAGCAAGGCAAACAGCGCGGTCATATTTTTCAAGAAAACAGGATCGCTCGACCGTTTCTTCGAGAATGCCTATGGCTACGTTGTTTTTCCAAATGTGTACAAGGGCGGTTATATACTGTTCGGCGGCGGTCATGGCAAGGGGTATGTCTATGAACAGGGTGTGCTTGTGGGCCAGTCAAAAATAACCCAGCTCAATGTGGGTCCTCAGCTCGGCGGTCAGTCTTTTTCCGAGATCATATTTTTCAAGGACAAACCCGAGCTCGACGAGTTCAAGAAAGGGCACTATGAGCTCAATGCCCAGGCGACGGCTATCGTCATCAAGTCGGGGACGGCGACCAGTACCGATTACTCCCATGGTGTTGCTGTATTTATCAAGCCCAAGGCAGGTTTTATGGCGGAACTGACCGTTGGCGGCCAGAAGTTTTCCTACAGGCCCAACTGAAAGTCGTGTTATGCAGATACCGGGTGTCGCCGGTCGTTGGTTTTTATCAATACGTTAATTTCTGTTAATGAAGTATGAATTAGTGGTGGGCCTCGAGGTCCATTGTCAGCTCAGCACAAAGAGCAAAGCATTCTGCGGTTGTTCGGCACAGTTCGGAAAACCGGCGAACAGCAATGTCTGTCCGGTATGCCTCGCTCTTCCCGGAGCCCTGCCTGTCCTTAACCGTCAGGTCGTTGAAGATGCCGTCAAGCTCGGTCTGGCGCTCGGATCCACGATAGCCCCTCATTCCGTGCTTGCCAGGAAAAACTACTTCTACCCCGATCTTCCGAAAGGTTACCAGATTTCCCAGTACGAAGAGCCGATCTGCGGCGAAGGTTCCATCAATATCGATGCAGGAGAGGGAACAAGGGAGATCAGGCTGATCAGGATCCATATCGAAGAGGACGCCGGCAAATCGATCCACGACATCGGCGACGATACCTATATCGATCTCAACCGCAGCGGTGTTCCCCTGCTCGAAATCGTCAGCTATCCCGACATGCGGACGCCGAAAGAGGCTTCCGCATATCTGCAGAAACTGCGCCAGATTGTCCAGTACCTCGGTATTTCGGACGGAAACATGGAAGAAGGCAGTCTGCGCTGCGATGCGAACGTGTCGCTGCGCCCGGTCGGTTCTACGGAATACGGCACCCGGACCGAGATCAAGAACATGAACTCGTTCAAGAACGTCGAGAAGGCTATTGAGTTCGAAGCTTTGCGTCATGAGGAAATCCTGGAAAGCGGAGGCACCATCGTGCAGGAAACCCGCCTGTGGGATGCCGACAAGGGCGAGACCCGGTCGATGAGGGGAAAAGAGCATGCCCATGACTACCGGTATTTTCCCGATCCCGACCTTCTGCCGGTGCTTGTAGACCAGGAGATGCTCGACCGGATGCTGTCGGAACTTCCGGAGTTTCCGGAAGCACGCGCAAGCCGCTTCGTTTCCGAATTCGGCATTCCTGCATACGACGCGGGAGTCCTGACCGTCGAGCGGCGTATCGCCGATTATTTTGAAGAGACGGTAAAGATCTCGGGTGACGCAAAGGCCTCGTCGAACTGGGTGATGGGTGAAGTGATGCGCACTCTCAAGGAGAAGTATCTTGACATTGATGAGTTTTCGATTGAACCAGAAAGGCTTGGCAACCTGATCCGCCTGATCGCATCGGGCACCATCAGCAACACGATCGCAAAGCAGGTGTTCGAGCTTATGCAGACCAGTCCGCTTTCAGCTGCAGAAATTGTTGAAAAAGAGGGGCTTGCCCAGGTTTCCGATACCGGTGCGATCGAGTCGGTCGTGCAGGAAATAATGGATGCAAACCCTAAGCAGCTCGCGGATTACCGGGCGGGAAAAACCAAGCTGCTCGGTTTTTTTGTAGGCCAGTGCATGGCGAGGATGAAAGGCAAGGCAAATCCGCAGGTGGTGAACGAAGTGCTGCTGAAGAAGCTCGAAGGGTAAGGGTTTTCAGGATCCGCTGTCGAAAAGGTCCTTGGTGCGGGAGGATTCAGGCCACTCTTTGGCAAGATCGGGATTGATGACTTCAATTTTTTTTCTTGCTTCCTGAAGTCTTTTTTTACATTGTTCCGCGATCGAAAGGCCTTCTTCGTAGAGCGAGATCGAACTTTCAAGACCTGTATCGGGATTTTCGATCTTTCTGGTGATTTCCTCGAGCCTTGCTATGAGCTCTTCGATGGAGGGTTTTGAGGAATGGGATGAAGCCATGGCCGCAGAGGTTTTGATTGTTGATGGCTAAGATAGATAATGCAAAGGATTATTTCAAAAGGAAGGAGCAGAGGTGAAGTTTGTAGACAGTGCGTCCATATTTATTCAGGCCGGTAATGGCGGAAACGGGTGCGTGAACTTCCGCAGGGAGAAGTACGTGCCGAAGGGAGGTCCCGAAGGCGGTGACGGAGGCAGGGGCGGCCATGTATGGCTTCGCACCAACAGCCATCTGACTACGCTTCTCGATTTCAAGTACAAGAGAAAATATCTGGCCGGTCGCGGGGTCAACGGCATGGGTGCCCGCAAAACAGGTCGGGACGGCGCGGATATCGTTATAGAGGTTCCATGCGGTACGGTCGTCAGGAATGCCGAAACCCATGAAATTATCGCCGACCTGACAGGGGATGATGAAAAAATCCTTCTTGCGAAAGGTGGTCGCGGGGGGCGCGGCAACCAGCATTTTGCCACATCGACCCGGCAGGCGCCTCGCTTTGCGGAACCAGGCCAGAAAGGTGAGGAGTTCAATCTCGAAATGGAGCTGAAGCTCATGGCCGATGTCGGGCTTGTGGGATTTCCGAATGCCGGAAAGTCCACACTGATTTCATCGGTAAGCGCTGCGAAGCCGAAGATCGCTGACTATCCCTTCACGACGCTGGTGCCGAACCTCGGCATCGTGCGCTATGAAGAATACAAGTCCTTTGTGATAGCGGATATCCCGGGTATCATCGAAGGCGCTTCTGAAGGAAGAGGGCTCGGCCTGCAGTTCCTCCGCCATATCGAGCGGACAAAGATCCTTGCGGTGCTTGTTTCAGCCGACAGTGCGGATATTGCCCATGAATACAAAACCATTCTTTCGGAACTTGAAAAATTCAACAGAGGGCTTCTCGAAAAACCGAGAATTGCCGTCATTACAAAGATGGATATTGCTGGAGGGGATTTTACAATTCCTTATCTTGAAGAGGGTGTGAAGGTGATTCCGGTTTCAAGTGTTACAGGTTACGGACTGAAGGAACTCAAGGATGAACTCTGGAAAGAGGTGTCGAACCGTACGAGGGCAGTCGAAACAATATGCGACGACCCGGCCTGAGCATGCAGAGTGAAGTGGTCATAAGGCATGCGCGTCTCGCGGATGCTGCTGCGATTTCCGCTATCACTGCGGAATACGCCCTCCAGGGAATCATGCTCGAGCGATCGGGTGAGAATATTATCGAAAATATTCGTAATTTTTTTGTTGCGGATTATAACGGTGAAGTTATCGGTTGCTGCGCTATAGCTTTCTATAACCTCATGCTTGCTGAAATACGGTCGCTTGCGGTCTTCAACCGCTTCAAAATGAAGGGAATCGGCAGACTGCTGGTTGAAAAGGCGGAAACGGTTTTACGGGAGGAAGGGGTGAAGGAAGTATTTGTCCTGACGCTCAATCCCGAGTTTTTCAGACGTGTCGGCTACAGTGAGATCATGAAGGAGTACTTTCCCCAGAAAATATGGAGGGATTGTACCCACTGCCCGAAACTCATGGCGTGCGATGAAATTGCCATGGTGAAAAAGCTGTGATACTGTTCTTCCTTTCGAATGTAAAACAAGACTACAAACAGGAATCTCAAGTCGTGATCATACAGGAAGTTGTCATCAGAAATAAAGCCGGCCTCCATACAAGACCGGCCGCTGCGGTCGTCAAACTGGCATCCCGCTTCAAATCCGATTTTTATATCGAGATGGAAGGCGTTGAAATCAATGCGAAGTCGATCATCGGCGTCATGAGCCTTGCCGCTCCGAAAGGGACCCGCCTCACGCTGAAGCTTGACGGTGAGGATGCTTCGGAAGCAGCCCGGCAGCTGGTGGAGTTTTTCGAACAGGGATTTGGAGAACAATAGACCAGAAACCTACGGATGTTTTATTGAAACCGCTCAGGATAGCATTCATCAGCCCCTTTTATCCGTTCAAAGGCGGAATAGCGAAATTCAGCTCGCTTCTTTTGGAAGCCCTACGCACAAAGGGATACGATGTGCTTCCGGTGTCCTTCAAAGCCCTTTATCCCCGTTTTCTCATCGGCGCTCCGTTAGAGGGCGACCAATCAACCGGTAAAGCCAGCATTACAAGGCCTGGTCTGGTCCTTTACAATCCGTTTTCCTGGTTCAGGACGGCAAGGTTCATCCGGTCATTGCAGCCCGATGTAGTTCTTGTTGCCTACTGGAGCGGCTTTCTTGCGCCTTTATACCTGCTGCTGCGCCGGATGACCGGTGTCCGGACGGTTGTATTGCTGCACAACTATGCCGCCCATGAATCCTTTTTTTTCGAGCCGCTGATGAAGATGCTTCTCGCAGCCTGCACGGATGCATTCATAACGCTTTCCGGCGCTGTCTCACGGGAGCTCGAGGCCGATCTGCCGGAGGTCCCTCGCCTGCAGCTCTATCACCCTGTCTATGAACCGGCAGGAAAGAGCGTTTCCTCGGCTGAAGCGCGAAAAGAGCTCGGTATCGGTCCGGATGTCCCTGTTCTGCTTTTTTTCGGGTATGTCCGCAGGTACAAGGGGCTCGATCTTCTGCTTCAGGCCATGCCTGCGATTCTGAAAAAAGAGCCGTCGCTGAAGCTCGTCGTTGCAGGGCATTTTTTTGAACAGCCCGCAAGGTACAGAGAGCTGGTGAGGCAGCTCGACATAGCCGGGAACGTTGATATCTACCCGGGCTATGTGCCTTCTGAACGAACGGGAGCGTTTTTTGCTGCAGCCGATGCGGTGGTACTGCCCTACAGGAGCGCCACGCAGTCCGGAGTGGTCCAGCTTGCCTACGGATACGGGCTTCCGGTTATCGCCACTCCGGTGGGTTCCCTGCCCGATATGATCCGGCCGGGAAAGAGCGGCTGGATCGCCGGGGATGTTTCTCCCGAAAGGATTGCCGAAGCGGTTTCACAGTATCTCGACAGCCGCGGCAGGCTTGACGCTCAGCGCGCTGAGATCCTGTCAATCTCGCGGGAATGTTCATGGGAAGCTTTTTCCGAAGCGGCCGGACGTTTTCTCGAAGCAGAAGCCGGACGCCGATGAGCATGCCGCCGCATACCTGCATTGTCGTCCTGAACTGGAACGGTGCAAACGATACCCTTGCCTGTCTCGCCTCCCTCGACAAGACCGTTTCACCTTCATACAGGGTGCTTGTTGTCGATAACGGTTCCACCGATGGCTCTGTCGAAAGGATACGGAGCTCTTTTCCCGGTACGGAGATTCTCGAGCTGCCTGAAAACCTGGGATATTCGGGTGGCAACAATGCCGGTTTCGGAAAGGCGATGGAGATGCAAGACGAATTTGTGGTATTTTTAAACAACGATACCATTGCAGACCGGGATTTCTGCACGCCGCTCGTGGAAACGCTCCTGCGAAAACCGGAAGTGGGGATTACCGTTCCGAAAATACTCTATCTCGATCATCCGGACACGATCTGGTATGCGGGAGGGATCGCGAGATTGTCAGTCGGGCTGGTGAAGCATGTCGGTATCCGCGAAAAAGATGGGCCGCGCTTCAACCGGCCGGGCATCACAGGGTATGCGACCGGATGCTGCTTTGCCATGAGATGCCGGGATTTCCGTAAAGCCGGAGGTTTCGATGAAGGGTTTGGGATGTATGCTGAAGATGTGGACCTTTCCCTGCGGGTCAGGGCGATGGGCAAGAGCATCGAGTATGTGCCCGCTTCGAAAGTCTGGCACAAGGTTTCGGCATCGCTTGCCGGAAACCTGATGAAAAAACAGTTCAGGAAAAGCTCGGCGCTCTGGAGGCTTTTCAGGAAACACCGGGCATGGAGCGGGATGGCGCTTTACCCTCTTCTTCTGCCTTTCAGGGCTGTGATGAGCATTTCCGGTGCAGTCATGAGGAAAAACGCGAAACAATAACCATACCCGGAGGGAGTGATCATGAACGAGAGCTGCAGGACGGTTATCGACGAGAGTTACCTCGGCGAAGAGGCCCACAAGATCCGCTGGAAGAAAACACTCGATTTTCTCAAAGGTTCATCCGCAACCTCGAAAGGACTGAAAAGAGGCCTTGACCTTGGCTGCAGGACCCCTCTGACCGATTCGATGGAACGGCTTTTCAGCTGTCCCTTCGACAATACCTCGGTCGATCTCGATACCGGCGATCTCGAAGGGAGCTATGACATCGTTACGGCTTTCGAGGTGCTCGAACATCTCTTCAACCCGCTCCATGCCATGCTTGAAGTCGGCAAGGTGCTCATGAGGCCGGGAGGCAGGTTTTTCGTTTCCATGCCTCTGCTGAAACCGCAATGCCTTGCAAGTCCCGGTCATTTTCATGAAATGAGCCGCCGTTCGGCCACACTGCTTTTTCATCGGGCCGGTTTTTCGGTCGAGAGGAAACGGGAGTTCAGGATCAGGGAACCGTTGTTTTATCTGACGGGAGTGAAACCACTCATGCGGGCTTTTTATGAAAAGGTTCAGATTTATGAGCTTTTCCTTTTATAAGCGGAATCATGGAGACCGGTACCGCCTCGTCTGGTTTTCGGAAATACAGTGGGATTTCCTGTCGACCCGCAAACAGCGGCTGCTTTCCCGTTTTCCCGAAAACTGGAAAATCCTTTTCATCGAGCCTTACGCTGTCGGGCGCCGTCATCACTGGCTTCCTGTAAAAAGGGGCAGGGTTTGGGTCGTCAGCGTCCCGTTCCTGAAAAGCGTTCCTTACAGGATCGGGCGGCTGCTCGACAACCCGGTGCTGCGTTCGCTCGTTTCCCTGCCCGGGATCCTTCTTGCCCTCTGCTGGATCACGCTTCTCGGTTTCGCTTCCCGCAAGAGAATAATCGGGCTTTCGAACGTCTACTGGGGCAGGGTTGTCGCCATGCTGCCGTGCCGGCTCAGGTTTTACGACGCGAATGACGACCACCTTGCCTTTCCCGGGGTGCCGGCGTGGCTGAAAGACTATCTTGAAACATGGCTTTCAAAGACTGACCTGCTCTTCAGTGTGAGCCCGGAGCTGACAGCGAGGCTTCCTGTGCCGGAAGACGTCCGCTGCGTGGAGCTTGGCAATGGTGTCGAGTTCGGTCATTTCGCGACGTTCCGGCCAGTGGCTCCTGTAAAGCTTTCGGGGATCGGAAAGCCGGTACTCGGCTATGCCGGTGCCATGGACTGGCTCGATACGGAACTTGTCGCCGATGTGGCCAGGGCCTGGCCTGAGACAAGCATCGTGCTTCTCGGGCCCGCGTACGAGAGGGGTTGGTGGCAGAGGCAGTCAGACCTTAAATCGCTTCCGAATGTTCATTTTTTCGGGAAAATTGATTACGATGAACTTCCAGCCTGGGTGCAGCGGTTCGATCTCGCGCTCATCCCGCTTCCCGGAAACCGCCTCAAGGGGGTTTCACATCCGAACAAGCTTTACGAGTACTGCGCCGCAGGAGTTCCGGTGCTTACAATGAACTACTGCAGCGCGGTAGACCGGGCAAGGGATGTCGTGCATGTTGCCGATACGCGGGAAACGTTCGTTCAAATGCTGCCCCGGGCCCTCGCCGACAGTCGCCGGGACGAAAGGCAGGCATTCGCACGGGAGTACAGCTGGGATGTCCTCGCCCGGCAAATGGTGGAAGAATTGACAAAAGCCTATCAGAAGAGCAGCAGATGAGCCGCAATATCGTCATAGCCGGTCAGGCGGGTTTCTCCTACGGAGGGTTTCTTTTCGGCCAGGCCGCAAGGTTCGGTTACAACCTGCTTGTAGCGAGGCTGCTCGGCGCTGAATTCCTCGGAGTCTATGCACTTGCCGTCGCCGTCATCCAGATAGCCGAAATGATCGCCGTGATCGGCCTTGATTCGGCCCTGCTGCGGTACATAAATGTGTATTCAGACGATTCAGCCCGGCAGAGGAAAGTGATCGGGTCAGCCCTGAAAATATCGCTCTTCGTTTCCCTTGCGGTATCGACACTTCTTCTTGTTCTGTCTCAGGATATTGCTTCGACGCTTCATGGAAAAGGGCTGCTCAGGCTTGCGATCTGCTGCTACGCCGCGGCGGTACCGTTCAATGCCGCAACACTGCTTTTCGGGCATGCGATCCAGGGTTTCCGGCGCCTTCAGCCTAAAGTCACGGCAACCCAGGTCGTGAGCCCGCTGCTTCTGCTGCTGCTTACCCTCGTTCTGCGTTACACGGCCGGTTTCGAAGCGGCGCTGCTTTTTCCTTTCGCCCTTTCGGCGGCAGGAACGTTTTTATGGATCCGCCCCTATCTTGCGGAATACACCGGTACGACGGGCAAAGACATTGCGGCGGCGCCTTTCGACAGCACGATACTTAATTATGCCCTGCCGTTCATGTTCATATCGCTCCTGAGCATGATCATGCACTGGCTCGATATCGTCATGCTGGGCGCGTTTACCGATACGGCGACGGTCGGCCTCTACCATCCTGCGGCACGTACCGCCGGCATCGTGCGTTCCGTTTTTCTCGCATTTTCAGGTATTGCAGCACCGATGATCGCCGAGCTCCATTCAGCGAAGAAATACATCGAGATCGCAAGGATTTTCAGGATGATCACTCGCTGGATCATTACCCTTATCATACCGCCGGTCATTCTTTTCATCTTCATGCCGGAGACCGTCCTCGGCATGTTCGGCCCGCAGTTCATATCGGGCTCAATGGCGCTGATACTGCTCTCGATATCGGCTTTTTTTCAGGCCGGGCTCGGGCTGTCGACAACGGTGCTTGCCATGACGGGCTACTCGAAGCTCAGCCTTGTCAATTCCCTCGGGGCCCTTCTGCTCCAGATCGCCCTGAACCTTTTGCTGATCCCCCGCATGGGTTTCAACGGCGCGGCACTCGCCAATCTGCTGGTTTTCTTTCTGCTTGCCGCCGTGCGTCTCATGCAGGTGCATAACCTCTTCGACATCCATCCTTTCGGAAAGTCTTTGTGGAAGCCATTCATCGCGGGCCTTATCACTGCGGGGACACTCATAGCCGTACGCCCGTGGCTCGTCACCTTTCCGTTCATAGGGGGATTGATACCGGGGGCGTTCGTAACCGTGGCGGTCTATACGGCCCTGCTGCTGGTTCTGAAGTTGGAAGAGGATGAAAGGGAGATTATTTTAAAAATCTTTCCCTTCCTCAACAACGAAGCCGGGTGACAGCACCATGAATAAAAAGATCCTGCAGATTTTCATCGTCTACCTCTGTTATACGTTTTTCATCGTGCTCCTGTTTTACCCGATTGTTTTCCAGTCGATGGTTCCGGTTGCGCCCGATGCGCTGGTGCCGCGTGCTTCGACGATCGCGCTCGACAGGCTTGCAGGGACTACGGGAATGTATCCTCTCTGGCAGCCCTGGGTGTTTTCGGGCATGCCGACAGTCGAGGCTTTCAGCTATCTGAGCGCTCTCTACTATCCCAATATGCTCTTCAGCCTCTTTCATGCCGACGGAATGTTCCTGCAGCTGCAGCATCTTGTTTTCGCCGGCCTCGGGGTATTTCTGCTCCTCAGGGACCTTCGCGTGAAAACCCTGGCGGCGGTTTTCGGCGGCGCGGTCTTCATGCTCAACCCCTACATGACGGTCATGCTGGTGCACGGCCACGGCAGCCAGCTCATGACGGCCGCATACATGCCGTGGCTGCTCTGGGCAACCGGCAGGGTGATCGACCGGCGTGGACTTGCCGATGCGGGCCTGCTTGCGGTCATTGCCGGGTTTCAGCTGCAGCGCGCCCATGTGCAGATCGCCTACTACAGCTGGGTGCTTGCGCTGCTGTTCGCCCTGTTTCTCCTCGTGTCGCGAAAGGAAACGCCTGCAGAGAAGCTGCGCTCTTCAGGGCTCTTTCTGCTCTCACTTGTGCTTGGCGTTGCGATGTCGGCATCGATCTACCTTCCGGCTTCGCAGTATGCCGCCTCTTCGGTCAGGGGCGCGGCGCAGCAGGGCGGTGCGGCGTCGTGGGAATACGCAACCCAGTGGTCGATGCATCCTTTCGAGCTGCTGACGTTCCTCGTGCCGGGCAGTTTCGGATTCGGGGGCGTCACCTACTGGGGGTTCATGCCATTTACGGATTTTCCGAACTATGCGGGCATCATCGTGCTGCTGCTTGCGGCGACAGGATTGTTTCTTTCCCGCAAGGAGCCGGTTTCCTGGTTCCTTGCGGCGGCGCTTCTGCTTTCGCTGCTCCTTTCGTTCGGCAGCTTTTTCTCGCCCGTTTTTTCGCTTTTCTATCATGCAGCGCCTCTCTTCAGCAGGTTCAGGGTGCCGTCGATGGCGCTCGTCATGGCATATCTTGTCCTTTCGATACTTTCGGCGCGGGGCTTGCATGAACTGCTCCTTGCGGATCGGGAAAAGCTGCTTAAGCCGCTGAAGATAGCGACCATTGCGCTTGCCGCGGTCGCACTGCTTTTTCTTGCTTTCGGGCAGCCTCTCGAAGGCTTTTTCCGGTCGGTTTTTCCTCCGCCTCCAACGGAAAGTTTCGATGCCGCTTTCCTGATCAACAAGGTGCGTTGGGAAACCCTGCAGGGCAGCGTCTGGACTGTGGTGCTGTTTGCAGGCTGCTCCCTTTCGGTGCTCTGGCTTCTCTACGGAAAACAGATCAACAACCGGATTGCAGCATCGCTGATTCTCCTGTTCGCAGCCGGTGACCTGCTCTGGTGCGATGCGCAGATCGCCTATCCTCCGGAAAGCTCCCTCCGTTCTCCGGTGCTCGTACAAAGCGCACAGGTGGAGCGCGCATTCGAGCCCGACGACATTACCTCGTTTCTCGCTTCCCGCCCGGGAGCGTTCAGGGTCTATCCCGGCGGACCGCTTTTCGGGGAGAACAAGTTTGCGCTTTTCGGCATCGAATCGGTCGGGGGCTACCATCCGGCGAAGCTGAAGATATACGAAGAGTTCCTGAAGAGGACCGACAACATCTCATCGATCACCGCCTTGAAAATGCTCAACGTCGGGTATATCCTCTCTCCCGTGCCGATCGAGCATCCGGAGCTTGAACTGCTGAAAGAGGGCAAACTGCAGCTTGCGGGCGGCGATACCGATGTCCTGGTTTATCAGCTCAAAGGCAGTAGCCCGAGGGCCTGGTTTGCCACCACGGTCACTGGAGTCGACGGAAGGGACGAACTGTTCAGGCACGTGCTTGGGGGAAAGAATGTCGTCGATTCGGTCTATGTCGACGTGCACTGGCGCGAGAGCTGGAATTTCGCCAGGGGAACGGTCCTTTCCATGCAGAGGACAGCCGAACGCATGACGCTGAAAGTCAGCGCACCGGCCAAAGCGTTTCTCGTGGTGAGCGAAGTGTACTATCCCTCGCGCTGGAAGGCGCTGCTCGACGGCAGGGAGGTTCCTGTCCTCGAAGTCAACGGCCTCATCCGCGGCGTGCGCATTCCCGCAGGCCAGCACGAAGTCGTCTTCCGCTACGACCGCTCGCTCTTCGACCAGGGCCGCACGATCTCACTCGCCTCGTTCTGCATCGCGATGCTGCTGATTGTGGGAGGAGTTATTGTCGGGAGGACTGGGGGGAAGAAAGACGGGAAGGAGAAAGAGTAGTTTTCTTTGGCCGATCAAGGAGCGGATAAGCGACGTATTCAGGACTCGTAAGGTTTATTTTCCAAGTTCGTTAGGGCCATATTATTTCTGTTGCAAAAGGCAGGGACTATATTGAAATATTTAAACGATCCCTCACGTGATATGAAGAAGCTGGAAAAAAAGAGAATTGAAGCTCTTATTGAAGCAATGAAAGAACTCTCACCAAGTCAGTTTTTGTGGTTGGAGAGAACGGTTCAGATTCTTCAATATCCACATAAATACAGTGTTTTCCAGTCAGATCTCTTTGATGAAGATACTTTGTTTGTTTTTGGTGATGCACTGCGAATCCATCATAGCTTTTCAGTAGAACCTTTTTCAAAAGATAAGTTCGAATTTGTTCTTGAAAGGGCGGTAAACATGTCTTCTAAAACGGCAGTTCTTGCTCCTAAAGGTAATCCCGGTCATGATATTACTATCGATAATGTCCCAATATCCCTGAAAACACAGGCGAATAGGGATATCAAAGAGGACCTGATCTGGATAAGCAAGTTTATGGAACTTGGGAAAGGAAAGTGGGGTGATGATCCAGAAGACATGAAAACACTTCTCCACTTATTTCTTGAGCAAATGAAGAAGTATGATCGAATCTTGATGCTGAGGACGCTTCAAAAAACACCAGTCTGGATTTATGAATTGGTTGAAGTCCCTAAAACATTGTTATTAAAGGCAGAATCTGGCAGCCTTGAGATGATGAATGATTCTCGGCAGTATCCGAAGCCAGGATATTGTTATGTAAAAGAAGGTGATAAAACAATTTTTAGCCTTTATTTTGATGGCGGAAGCGAGAGAAAATTACAGATCAAGAATCTTTTGAAATGCTATTGTAAGGTTCATGCTCGATGGGAGTTTACGATTCCTGAAGCATAAGGCATCCTTGGACCTGATTTGTCCTTTTCCTTGCAATAGAAATGTAGTCGTTATTGATTTCTATACCCAGACATTTACGATTAAGCTCTTGGGAGACAATTCCAACGGTTCCGGAACCGTAAAACGGATCGAGCACCAGGTCTCCTTCTTCTGTTCCGGCTAAAATACATGGTTTGACGAGATTCCTTGGAAAAACGGCAAAGTGAGCTTCAGCACAAGGTTCTGTGTTTATTGACCATA
>JAAXXY010000095.1 GCA_013334225.1 Chlorobiaceae bacterium | reverse complement strand
GCCGGTGATCCTGATGAGTGTCGATAACCACTCCCGGTCGTCCAACTCCTCCCCGACCAGAAAATGAGCCTTGGCGCCCGGATATGGCGGAGCTTCAACAACTTGCTCAACAAAGGCGCGCCCAGCGACTGTCGGCTTCACGAACAATTGATTATCGCAAACCAGCGCAACCACCTTCCCCTCGCAATAGATCGCATACTCCCCGAACATCTTCCGAAACGCAATCGCTCCGGCAGCACCCATCTGCTCGCAGATGTATTCGACAAAAGCTGAATCCGATGCCATAAGCACTCCAATTGTTTAGCAGAAACCGGTTCGCCAATCAAGGTAATACACTATACCATCAAGTGTTATCATGCCGAACGGAGGGAATGGAGAAAATATGCGAAAACTCCGCTGATCATAAGATCGATGCCGCCGATCAGAAGGACGATGCGCGGTATGTCGTAGACGATCACATAGTAGAGAATGACGCCTGAAAACAGGGTGCGGCCGGCAGCATTGAGGGCTGGAATAACCCGGCGCGATAACGGATCCTGCGCAGCATAGAGCACGACGGCTCCGATAAGCACAAGGTCAATGCCTGCCGTATTGGCAAGAAGCGCCCCGACAGGGCTGAATGGCATGACCGGCGCAACTCCCCCGAGCCCGAGCATCTCATTAAGCCGCCAGAACAGGGCCAGATAATGGCTATACAGTTCCGGCACCATCAACGGCGTTGCAAGAACGATATTGAACAGGCCCGAGAAGATCATAAATCCTCGGAATCGCCCGATTTGACGGTCAATGGTGAGGGTCATATAATCTTTAGGGAAGATCCTGTTACACTTCTCTTGCATCCCTCTTGAACTCTAAAGTAGGTGATTCGGGCCACGCGTCATCACAAACCATTTTCAGGAGTGCCATGTCAATTTTAGAAAAGCTTTCAGTGAGCATATTGGTCGAATTAGGGGTATTCAGACTTTGATATGTTGCTGAATACCGTAATGTTTTGCGTCTGATGAAGTCGTCATTATCTATTTATGTCAAGCAGAATTTCTGCATCTTTAATTTCTTTTATTTTAATCCGATACCTGTGTTCAAGCTCCATCCAAAGATCAGCTGGAATACCAACAGCCCTTTCAAGCTGAATGGCAATTTCAGAACTAATCTTTGCTTTGCCTTGGATGATTTCGTTAACGTTTTTTTGGGAAAGACTTATCCACTCAGCCAATTGTGCTGAGGTCATCCCTGTAAATTCAAGATGTTCGGCGAGCGTGTCACCGGGGCACGAAATGATTTCACGGGCTATGGCCTTATCTTTTTCAGTTCTATAGATGGTCATAAAGTCGTCCTTTCGTTAAGAAGATACTCAATGGATATTTTAGCAGTTGGTCAATATTATATTTCCTCTCGTTCATTCTTGCTTCAATAAGCATCTTCTGAAGTTTTTCAACGACAAGTCAAGCATCCTCATACTGTCCAGTCTTTCGTGCACGGTCTCTTGAGGCAAGTCCGCGAGCTATGAACTCCTTAAGGCTGAGTCGTCGCTCAACGGTTGCGCGCAGTGATGAGTCGACGAATGAAGAAAGGAAGGGTAATGATTGGCTATTCATACATCCTTCGGATTTCAAGAATCGCGTTGCAATTACAACGTAATTTAACAATTCCCTCACGAACGATCTATAGGGTTATTTGTGAGGATCATATATTGAAAGTCAATCGTGTCATTTTATGGCCGGATCTGGATCCGGGAATCAGTCACAATGCTTAGCTGATATGGCAATACAATCACCTGATACTGTACCTCATCTCATTACCGTCGGAGATGCTTCGCTGCCGGGGATAGTGTTCCTGCATGGGTTCCTCGGGTCGGGACGGGACTGGCTACCGTTTGCCGAAAGCCTCGGCGATCGGTTTCAATGCCTGTTGCCTGACCTTCCGGGGCATGGGGCGAGCAGGAGCCGCGACCAGACAGGGCCTATGGCGTTCCATAATGCAGCCCTCGGGTTGCTCGAGTCAATCGCGAACGTCCGTCCCGGGCCGGTGCATCTGGCAGGATATTCGATGGGTGGACGTATGGCGCTCTATCTGGCGCTGAAATTTCCCAGGCGCTTCAGTAGTGCCACACTCATTTCGGCTT
>JAAXXY010000026.1 GCA_013334225.1 Chlorobiaceae bacterium | reverse complement strand
GTGAAGTCGATGACCGGCGCAAGGTCGAGTTGCTGAAAAACGCGAAGGCGCTGCTCAACACCATAGACTGGCCGGAACCGTTCGGCCTGGTGATGATCGAAGCCCTTGCCTGCGGAACACCGGTGATCGTCAGGGGATGCGGTTCGGCACCGGAAGTGATCACCCATGGTAAAACCGGCTTTATTTGTGACAGCCGGATGGACTTCATCGAAGCCATACGCAATATCGGCCGGATATCGAGGAAAGCATGCCGGGATGAATTCGAGCGGCGTTTTTCACTGGAAGAGATGGTGGACAATTACGAAGAACTTTATTACAGGCTGATGCAGAAGAAACAGAAGAGTTATTCCAAACCGCTTCCGCTTCTTCTGAACAAAGCCGGAGTATTCCGCTGATCCGGAGGAAGAAAGTCCCCGATAGCGAACTGATGACTGGATGCATGAAGATGGCCGGAATCAGCGGGATGGTTATCTGAACAATACCACGGATCAACACTCGAACGTACAGGAAAGGATGTCGCCGGATATAAACTGCCGTCTCTCTTTCCTGAAAGTCTGTCTGGTGCATCCGGATAGTAATTCACAAGGAGGTGTAATACTGCAATGAAAATCCTGCTCATCTACCCTGAATTTCCCGATACGTTCTGGAGCTTCAAACACGCGCTGAAATTTGTCGGAAAAAAAGCGGCTCTGCCTCCGCTTGGAATGCTCACCGTAGCGTCGATGCTGCCTGAAAGCTGGGAACGGCGGCTGGTTGATCTTAACGTCAGACCGCTTAAAACAAAAGATCTTGCATGGGCCGATATGGCTTTTGTCAGTGCCATGGCTGTGCAGCAGCACTCCGCCCGTGAAGTTATTGATCGATGTTGTCAAGCCGGAATAAAAGTTGTCGCCGGTGGCCCATTGTTCACCTCATGCCATGAAGAGTTTCCCGGTGTCGATCATTTTGTGCTCAATGAAGCTGAACTTACCCTGCCGGCTTTCCTTGAAGATCTGAACAACGGCTTACCGAAAAGGCTCTATACGAATGAACTGTTTCCTGAAATCACAAGCACTCCTGCCCCTCAGTGGGAAATACTTGAAATAAGGAAATATGCATCCATGGCGATCCAGTTTTCACGGGGGTGCCCATACCAATGCGACTTCTGTAATATCACCACGCTGTTCGGTCATAAAATACGTACAAAAACCAGTGCCCAGATTATCGATGAGCTTGAAGGGCTCCGGAAGATCGGATGGAAAGGCACCATCTTTTTTGTTGACGATAATTTTATCGTCCATAAATCATACCTGAAAAAACAGCTGCTTCCCCAACTGATCGCATGGCGGCAATTGCACGATGTGACAAACCCGTACTATACCGAATGTTCGATCAATCTGGCTGACGATCCTGAATTGATAGCCCTCATGGTGCAGGCAGGTTTCAATCAGGTATTCATCGGCATCGAAACCCCCGATAATCTTGCTCTCAAGAGTTGCGGCAAGCAACACAATACGTCGAGGAACCTGCTTGACAACATAAGGCAGATACAGCATGCAGGTATGGAGGTCATGGGCGGCTTTATCGTGGGGTTTGACAGTGATACGCCCTCGACATTCCGGAGGCAGATCGAGTTTATCCAGAATAGCGGGATAGTCACTGCCATGGTCGGCATTCTTCAGGCTCTGCCGGGCACGAAACTGTATGAACGGATGAAAAGCGAAGGGCGGCTGCTGGATGCGGTAAGCGGCGACAATGCCGATGGCAATACCAACATTATACCGAACATGGGTTCCGATATCCTGCGGAAAGGGTACATGAAGATGATGCGCTATCTGTATGCCCCCAAGCAATATTATCGGCGTATGCGAACTCTGCTTGAAGAATACCGTGTACCGGAATTGAAAAGCACCATACGGATGACTCAGCTTATGGCTTTTTTCCGTTCGGTCTTGCTGCTCGGCGTCATAGGAAGGGAACGGTTCCAGTACTGGAAAATGCTGGTATGGATATTTTTCAAAAACCCCCGGGCACTGCCGCTTGCGGTAACGCTGGCAATTTACGGGCACCACTTCCGCAAGGTCTGCCAGCTCCATCTCAAGCAGACAGAAGCGGTAGCTGATACGGCCTGAAATATATAAGACAAACAGGAACAAGAAGTTACAGTGAGGTTTACTTATAAAGATTCAATGACGGCGAGACCGGCGGTATGATCGTAAATCCGTAATGCTTTAACGGAAGTCAATGTAATGGATCGTTAACCCCCACCCCCTCCCAGTATGAACATTGAGGCATTTGAGCGAAGCGATATCTATCTGATTTTTGTTTGGACTATCCTTGTGGGTGGAGCCTATTGCATTGTCTGGATAAGAGCAAAAAGAAGAAAAAATAAAGCTGGAAACTGTTCTGGAAAGCCATCCTGTAATTCCGGGTCCTCTACTGTAGACTGATCGTAAACCCCGACAGTTTCAAATGATCGCATGGTTTAATCGATGCCTGTTCTCTTGCGTCATACAGGACCTGTTGATCCACAAGTTTTTTTGTTGAAAAGCAGACCATTAGGGCTATAAGGGTTCTTTGAAAGGCCATCCACGGAGAGCGAAAAATAATGCCAGCAACAAACATATAGTGATACTCAATGGCTCAGATACAAAAGACATTCCGAATGCGAGCAAATAAAGCGGCGGCCCGAACTTGTATTGCTTCGTAATTTCGAGAGCCTCATCTTTTTTCAGCATTATCGCATTTTTTGACAGCAATTGCTTTGATACATGTCGCCAGAGCAAATCAAAAGAGAGTGAGATTGCCAGGAATATTCCAGTATAAAAGATAGCGGCTACCTTTGACTCACGATACAGCAGGTATTCAGCCAATAACGCTGTCGGAAAAGGTATGAACGTAACGAAAAAAAGTAATAAGCCATTATAGTAAAATAGCTTATGATCATATTTGTTGAGTATCGCAAAAATTCTCTGATGATGAACCCAAATAACGAGGACGGTGGCAAAACTTGTTACAAATGCCAGATAACTTGGCCAGATATCAATCAGAGAATACAACAAGCCTGTTTTCGCAACCTGCTCGTGGCCCGGCACCTTGATTTCAATAACAAGCAACGTGATCGCTATCGCAAAAACCGCATCACTGAATGATTCGATGCGGACCGTTTCATTTACTTCATACATATAATAAAATCATTACCCGTCAAGTGATTTGAAGTAGAATCGGTTCCGAACTTTCCTCAGGAATTATGAAATTCAGTATAGTGAAATCAATACTATGCATGTTTACTGAGCATATGACTGCTATGTTTATTTTTTCAACCTGTGACCCTGTCTTATTCCTGATTATTTTAAGGAGGCACAATACGGTAATTCATATCTCTGATTGGTAATGAGAGTATATGTATTTTTATAAAGGCTGAGCGGGAGCGATTGTTCTTGCTCTGATGAAATCAAGATTGCAATCTTGTCATGGTATACCGTAACATCCACCATTCTTTCTTTCCATTGGACCCTGAATGACAGGCTTTCCCATTTTTTCGGGAGCCAGGGTTTAAGTACCAGCCGGTCCGATTTGATTGAAAACCCTCCGAAACCATAAACTGCCGTTTGCCACGTACCTCCGGCTGCTGCTGCATGAATGCCAAAGGCTGTGTTTTCATGGAGGTTTTCCAGATCGAAAAGTGCTGTTTTCATGAAATAGCTGTAGGCCTTCGAACGACGACCTGCAGCCAGGCCCATCATGGCATGCATGCAGTGGCTCAGGGATGACTTATGGGCAGTACGCGGTTCATAAAAATCGAAATTGGCAATCTTTTCCTCGTCGGTGAAGGCATAGGGATAGAGCAGCATCATCGCAAGGACATCGGCCTGCTTGATCAGCCGGGTCGACTGTATGCTGCGGGAATTGACTCCGCGCGGCAGCAGTGGGTGGCTCTTCCGGTCGAATGCGTCGATGACATAATCCCTGAGTGCGAAATAGCCGTCGAACTGCTCATAAAGCCTGGTTTCCGGATTATAATTCAGCTTCATGTTCCGGCTGATCACAAGCCAGTTCTCAACCTCTTCTTGTCTCAGACCAATCTTTTCACCAAGTCCATCGAGGAAGATGGCATTGTTTTTGCGCATGTATGTGTATAGCAGGTACGCAAGGTTTAAATGCCAGCGTACCATGAAATTGGTATAGGCATTGTTATTGATGTGTTCATGAAACTCGTCAGGGCCGATAACACACTTGATTTCATAATGTTTACCGTTTCTGACAACTCTCGATGCCCAGAACTGGGCTGTGAGAAAAACCATCTCGAGTCCATGGTCGAGCAGAAATTGCTCATCGCCCGTGACGCGGAAGTACTTTTCTACGCCGTAGATGACATCTGAAACGATATGGTCCTCCTCCATCCCTGTATAAATAAGCCGTATCGTCCGTTCAAGTTTTGTTGCGAACCTCGGGGTTACATCCTCACCCGTCGTTGCTGATTCCCATGCATACTTGGCTCCCAGGTACCCTTTCTTGAGCGCATTTTTCCTTGCCCCATCAAGGGTATTGTACCGATAGAGGAGCATATTTCTGGCTATCTGCGGGAAATTGTATATGAAAAACGGAAGGATGAAGATTTCCGTATCCCAGAAAATATGCCCGAGATAACCCTCGGAACTCAGGAATTTGGCGCCGATGCTGGCGGGCCTTGTCGGACCGTTTATCAGAAGCTGATAGATATTGTAACGCAATGCATGCTGAGCCTTTTCATCGCCATTGATCACGATATCTGCCTGCTTCCATTTTTTCTCCCATGCTTCGAGATGGGAATGCAACTCCGTATTGACGCCGCTGCGGATATAGGATTTCAGCCTGCAGACAGTTCTCTTGAACATCTTATCTGCTTCGATTTCCCGGCTTGTAAGGACAACTGCAAGTTTTTCAAAAACATAGGTTGTTCCTTTTACCGCATCGATGGTGATTTCATTGGTAAACTTTTCACCGTAGATTCTCGGTTCGACCCGGTGATTGTTACTTGTCGGATGGATAAGTTTCCATGATGCTGCTTCCGAAATACGAATTTCACGTTCACGGGTTTTCATCTCGAGATACATGAATGTTCTGCCTCTCTCGATTCTTTCGAGATGAAGATGTTTGAGTGTTTCATGCCGGAAATAGCCCCTGTTGAATACCTCGCCGTTCAGGCCGGTGAAAACCCTGATTGGTCCGGAAAAATTTCTTGGCGTGATGTTGACAAGCATGTAACCCAGATGATCATCGTGCATGAAGACAAGACGGATGGTCTCGAGCGTTATGATTTTTCCATGGGGATTTCTGAAGGTGGTTCTGCGATGGAGTATGCCTTTGCGCATGTCGAGAACCTGCTCATGAGAGATGGCTTCACAGGTCGAGAGGCAGAATTTGTGCCCGTCACTCCAGACCGATACATCGGTCCACATGGGACATTTGACAAGTTCTTCAACCGAAGCCTCCGACTTGTCGTAAACCCCGCTGATATACATGCCTCCGCAATGCCCATGAGGCAGTTCTTCAAGGCTTCCCCGGATATTGAGGTAACCGTTTCCAATGGTCAGCAGTGACTCGTTGACCTGGATGCTTTTTTCGGAATTCCGAAACCCTTTGCGTCTCAATAGCCACTCTTCGGAGGAGAGAGAGAGTAACTCTTGGGTAACGGAAGGAACTGTATCTGTATTTTTAAAATAACCCTGTACCATAAAACACACTCCGTGTGTTTATTCATGAATCCGATGTCAGGGTAAAAAAAGGTGCCAGAATTCAGTACCCGTTAAAGGAAAATACCACCAACGTTCAACATCTAACAAACATTGTGTCGAGTCTAATAAATCCTGTAAATCATAAATAGGCAGAATCATAGAAGAGTCACTTATCGTTATATGCCGCCTTTTTCCTGAATGCAGTAAAGAAGGTGAGTCCTGCTATAACGAGTGCGATTGCGCCGCCGAGGTAGAGAATGGATGTATCCCCATGCCAGGTCACGGCATGGCCGAGGAAGTCGACGGCCATCCCGACGACGACTACTCCTATGAGCTTTTCTTTAAGGTCGTCGAGGCTTTTTATGACCAGCCATTCCGGCAGTTCGATGCTGTCGTCGATAAATAGCTCGTAGAGCCCGAGCGAGATGATATAGAGCACGGTACTGACAAGAAAGACATCGGCATTTTCAATGAAATCGAGAGCGATGGTTTTGGCTTCCTTTGTGCTGACGGATCCGTTCATGATGATGGAGATGATCTGCTGGACAATGGCAAGGCACGAGTAAAGCAGCAACGTGACTGAAGCGAGGAAAGAGCCCGTCACCGCTATAAGGACAAGGTACCGGCTCGAGGAAAAGAATCTGCGCATGTATTTCTATTTTATTATAAGAGGCTTTCAGCGATAAAAGCCGGCAAGTGAGATTTCCTGTCATTTCTCTTGCCGGCTGTTTCCATAAATATGGAGTTAAATCGTACTTGTCAATAGTCTTTTACGCAGCGAACGGCAAAACCTTGCGTTTTACTGCTCGAATTACGGTAAACAGCGGAGTAGCTGTTGTATATGTCACGGTACCATGCTGAATAAGCGTTTTCTTCAGTCGCAGTCCAGAAGCTGCTGTTGGTTCCAAGCAGGGAGAAGACGCCGTTGCTGCTGCGATACCCGGACGGGATGGCGGTAAAACCGGAACTGTTGTCAGCTCCGACAAGAGGTGCGTTCCAGAGTACCTTTGATTTCAGCCTGGTTCCGGCAGCTTTTTCACCACCGAGAGCTGTGACGATGTCGTTCCATTCATTGTCGGTCGCTGCATGCCATCCTTCGGGAGCGATTCCGCGCGGATCGTTTACGGCATACCAGTTATAAAGCTTGCCGTATGTCACGCCGTTTTCGCTCTTGTTTTCGTAATAACACCATGCGCCTGTAGTGAGCTGGACCCATTGTTCAGGATCTTCAACCATTGGTATGGGGTCGCCGTTCCGGTAATGGTCGACGGCAAGGTTTTCCACCATCCACTCGTGCCCGGCGATAGTGACGATTTTGCTTCCGTTTTGTTTGCTTCCGTTTTGGCGTTTTGGTGTTTTTGCGTTTACGGTTAAAAATGGAATAACAGCGACAAGCAGGAGGAAAATTGCCGCTTTCAAGGGTGTTTTGTTGTTTCTTTTCATTATGTTTAATTTTTAAAGTTACTGTGAGGACATTTTTATCTGCACTACCCTCTAAATCGGAACATTGCAAGAAGTTACTCTCTGGCCAGACGCCTTTCCGGGTACCTATTTTGCCTGCATCCGTACTGGTGCGATACAGCCCTTTTGGCCGTGACGCTGGTTTTTTGCTGATTTATTCTCATATTAACTACAGATAGTTTGAAAAAGTTTTGATTGAACGGGCCGGAGCGGTTTATCCGCGCGAGGTTTCAGAAATATCGCGAATCCCGGCAAAAATGATGGAATGTAGTGGCAAGACAGCGTAACAGGCGGAAACCAAAACCTTCAGAATCGGCTGAACAGTCCGGACAGAAGGAGCAGAAAGTACAGAAAGTTCAAAAGGCACGGAGGGGCTCGCGAAAACCGGCACAGATTACCGGTGAGCGGGTGCGGCCGAACGACCATATCCTCATCAACGAATTTCTTTTCAGGCGCGGTGAAAGTTCACTCGCCTCCGAGATAATCAATTTTTTCTCCGATCGTGAAGGAGAACGCTTCCGGTCCCTCGACATCGCCAAGATGCTCGGTTACACGGAGTCCTGGCAGCTTCCCGGTTTCTGGTATGTTCTTCACAAGCTTCAGGAGGAAGGGGTTGTCGACAAGGACTCCAATCGTTGCTACGGCATGTCCGGAACGGAGCCTGCGACCTTCGAAGAGGTCATCGAGCTGGCAAAGCCTTTCCCAGCGGACGGAAAAGAGCGCTACAAGGTAAACCAGAGCTATACCGGGCATATTTCCACGCACCCGAACGGTTACGGTTTCGTCGATGTCGAAGGGTTCGACGACGACGTGTTCATCAAGGCCGGTGACATCAATGCCGCCATCCACGGTGATGAAGTCGAAGTGGTCATCACCAAGGTGCCGGAAACATATACCAGAAAATCCACTCCCCATGAGCGTTGCGAAGGCATCATCATGAAGGTGCTGTCACGCAAAATTACCACAATCGTGGGGACTCTTGTCAAGGCGAACCGCAAGTTCACCCTCAAGCCCGATGTGCGCAAGATCCTGCCGGAAATCGTTGTGCCGATCAGATATGCCGCGAAAGCCGTCGACGGTCTCAAGGTACTGGTCGGCGAGCTCGATTTCAGCAAGGAAGGCATCATTCAGGGCAAGGTGCTGGAAGTGCTCGGCAAAGCAGGAGAATCGAGTGCTGAAGTAAGCGCGATCGCAAGAAGCAAAGGCATCGACGAAACCTTCGAAAAGACGCTGCTCGATTATGCCGCGTCCATCCGCGAGGGGATTTCGGATAAGGACCTTGACGGGAGGCTCGATATCCGCGGCAAGACCGTTTTCACCATCGATCCCGTCGATGCGAAGGATTTCGACGACGCCCTTTCGGTCGAGAGCCTCGAGAACGGTATGTATTCGATCGGGGTACATATCGCCGATGTTTCCCATTACGTACCTGAAAACTCACCGCTCGACCGTGAAGCCCTGAAGCGGGCAACGTCTGTCTATCTGGTTGACCGTGTCATTCCGATGCTTCCTGCAAGGCTTTCCGAACAGGTCTGCAGCCTCAATCCCGGTGTTGACCGGATGGCTTACTCTGTGTTTTTCACCATGAGCGCCGAAGGAGAAATCCACAAGCACGAGTTTCACAAGACCGTCATTCATTCAAAACGGCGTTTTACCTACGAAGATGTCGAGGATATCCTCACGAGAGGTGAGGGTGACTATGTAACCGAACTGCAGCTTCTCGAACGTCTGAGCATAATCCTTCGCGAAAAGCGTTTCAGTCACGGGGGGCTCGATTTCGAGACCGAGGAAGTACGTTTCAGGCTCGGCAAGAACGGGGAACCTCTCGAGGTGATGAAGAAGGAACGGCTCGGCAGCCACCGTCTCATCGAGGAATTCATGCTGCTTGCAAACCGCAAGGTTGCAGAATACCTCACGAAGAACTTCAAGGTCGAAAAGAAGGGATCCCGGCCTGTTATCTACAGGGTACATGACGCTCCACAGCAGGAAAAGGTGCTGATCCTCGCCAATTTCGTCAAGCGTCTGGGTTTCAACCTCAAGATCAACCGATCGAAAGAAGGCCCCGTCGTTACTGCCAGGGCATTGCGTGAGTTGCTGCAGCAGGTGAAAGGGTCGAATATTGAGTTCCTGGTCAACGAGCTCGTGCTCCGCTGTATGTCCAAGGCGATCTATACCGGCGAGAATGCGGGCCATTTCGGCCTCGGATTCGAGCATTACACGCATTTTACCTCTCCAATCAGGCGTTATCCCGACCTCCTGGTGCACCGCCTGCTTTTTGAATATGAGGGTCTGAGGAAGAAGAGGAAGAAAATTTCAGATCTCCGCATCAAGGAGCTTGCCGAGAAGATCAGTACCGTCTCCCAGATCTCGAACGAACGTGAGAAAAACGCAACCGAGGCCGAGCGTGAGTCGATCAAGCTCAAGCAGGTCGAATACATGGCAAGCCATGTCGGCAAGATCTATCCCGGCGTGATTTCAGGTGCGACCGATTACGGCATCTATGTCAGGCTGGTCGATTTCGCGATTGAGGGAATGGTGCATATGCGAAACCTCACCGATGATTATTACGAATATGACGAGGCGACCTATTCGCTTATCGGAAAGCGCAAGAAGAAAAAGCTGCAGATAGGCAAGCGCCTGAAAGTCAAGGTGCACAGCGTAGACATCGATCGGCGCACGATCGATCTCGCCCTGGAATAGTTATCAGGGAATATCAGCATCCGAAACGGCTGATATAGCTTTCGGTATTGAACTTCCTTTTACAGCCGGAAGCGTTCATATAGCGTATTTTGCCGTAGACCGGCCTCTCGAACCAGGGCCGGTCGTGAACCCCTCCGATCGACCATGCGATGCCGGTATAGCCGTTCGGGTCCCTTCCGTCGAGCGCGAAGCGGTCGTTCAGCTTAAGTGCCGTCTCGAAGGCCTGCCTCGGCGTTTCGCTCCACTCGAGTATTTTCTTCGCCCAGTACATCCGCATATAACCGTGGATTTTCCCGGTTTCGAGAAGTTCCCTCTGGGCAGCATTCCAGAGCCGGTCATGAGTTTCCGCCCTCTCGAACGATTCCTCGTCGTACAGGTATTCACGGAGATCACGGGTGTGTTGCTCGAGTGTTGCACGGGCCCATGCGGGAATGCCGTCGTATGCATCGTACAGGGCATTGTAGTGGCAGTAATTTTCCGAAAGCTCCCTGCGAACGACAAGTTCTTCGAGAAACGCCTCGGTATCGGCTTCGGATGCTCCGGCCGACAGAGCAAGCATGGCAACCTTCTGAGCGCTGATATGGCCGAAATGCAGATAAGGCGAGAGGTTCGAAACCGCGTGTGCATTCGGGTCGTTTCGCTTCTCCGAATAACGGTGAAGTCCTCCGGACAGGAACTTTTCGAGGCACACCATGGCAGCATGCTCTCCCGGCAACGGCCAGCCTGACGGTGTTGCGGCATGTGCGGCAAGTACCTTGTCGAATGCTCCGGACCAATCATTCGACTTTATATGATGAGCATCTGATTGTGGTTTCAGTTCCGGGAAGGGCGTCAGGAATTCACCAAGCAGCGAATTGATTTTCGGTCGGAGCGTTCTCGCCGAAAACTCCTGCTTCTGCGAAGAGGTCCGGCATGGAATGATATTGTGGGCATCTACCTCGTAAAGCGGGACTGTAATGTTGTTCGCGACAGCTGATTTCCATTCTTTTGAGATTTTAAGCGGGGAATAATCGCACACCACAATCCCGGCACCGGTCTTGTCGAGATAATCTGGAAGTACTTTTCCCGGTTTGCCGAAGAGAAGGACAAAAGGGATATTGAGTATTCCGAGGCCGGTTTCTATTTCCTGCAGACCATTGAGCATGAAACGGTAGTGGGCCGGAGAAGCTCCGGGAAAAGAGGGCGAGAGCGTGAAGATCACAACGAGCGGCTGCTCCAGATCAGCGGCTTTGTGGCGCGCAAAGAGCAGCGCCCAGTTGTCACTGACCCTCTGGTCGCGCGACATCCAGTAGACCACCATGCCGTCTTTATCTGCGCAATTGTTCAGGAGCGTGATCCGGCGGGGATCGACCATTGTTTTATAGGGTTCAGGCAAGACCGGCGATCCGCAGAAAATTGTTCATGAGGGCCACACCCGTTACCGTATACTCTTCCCTCAGTTCTTCGAACTGACGGGTGAGCGGTTCCCTGTCCATATTTTTCAGGTCTGTATCGATATCGAGCCAGCTGGAAAACATTCCGGGGGTCAGCTCGAAATGGCATTGCAGGCCATAAGCATTTTTTCCCGCCCTGACCGCCTGGATCGGGCATTGAATTCCTTTTCCCAGCACCTCCATTCCGCTGTTGGCGAGATCGACGGTTTCACCGTGAAGCTGGAAGACCCGAAAACTTTTTCCGAGGCCCGAAAAAAGAGGATCTTCGATACCGGCTTCTGTAAGATCTATCCTGTACGGATGGCCAACGGGATCGACAAATCCCGTTTCCTTCACCGGGCATTTCAGGACTTTTCCCCCACCTGCTTTCACGAGGGTCTGCATGCCGAGGCAGATGCCGAGGAAAGGGATTTCAAGAGCAAGCGCTTTTTCAATCTGTCTGAGCTGGCTGTGCATGACGGGCGTTTCATCATTGGCGCTTGCCGGGCCGCCGAGCACGACAAGGGCTTTGAAATTTCCCGGATCGGGAAACCCATCACCTTTTGAAATATCGAACGTCAGTGACGGGATGCCATGTATCTCGAGGATGTTTTCCAGAAGTCCAGGCCCTTCGTGGGTAATATTTTTGATGATAAGAAGAGGATGTGCCATTTGGTGTGCCGATAATATTGCTGAATGTTAAAATAACGGTGCGGTCAACATGTTCCGTGGAGATATCGCAACAAAGAGAAATATGAAAATGCTTTTTTCCTGAAAATAGAAAAAGAGTGAACGGTAAAAACCGGGATAACGTATTTTTCTTAACAGCGGGTGATTCCGTACATACATTTTCCGGATGTCGTTTCAGAAACAGAAGCGGATTTCCGATAGGTATATGTTTCATAAACCTGAGTTTCATTACGAAACCGGACGCATGCAGCAGTCCCATTCCCTGACCATTTTCTTCCGCTGCTTTATATCCTTGCCCGGCGGAACAAAGATGAAGAGATCTCTTTTCCGGTGGAGGATATCGAGGGGGTCGCTATCGATGCTCTGCGTAAGCATCTGCTGTTAATGAAGGGACAACTGAACGTTGATAACTGAAAAACACAATCCATCATGAACAAATACAGAATTGCCTGTATCGTCGGCAGTATCCGGAAAGAGTCGCTGAACCGGCGGCTTTCCGAAGCGGCAATACTGCTGGCTCCTCCGGATTTTGCATTCAGTCGGGTGAGGATCGATGATCTGCCGCTCTTCAACCAGGATGACGAAACAAATCCCTGCGATGCGGTCAGTCGCCTGAAATCGGAGATCGGTGGAGCGAACGGATTGCTCTTCGTTACCCCGGAGTACAACCGCTCGGTTCCCGGCGTGCTGAAAAATGCTATCGACCATGCCTCACGTCCTTACGGACAAAGTGTCTGGAAGGGGAAGCCTGCCGGTATACTGGGCATTTCGAGCGGTGCTATCGGTACGGCCCTTGCCCAGCAGCATCTCCGGAATATCCTCTCATATCTCGACGTGCCTGCGTTTGGCCAGCCGGAAGCTTTCATTCAGGCAAAGGAAGGATTGTTCCGCGAAGACGGATCGATCGGAGAGGCGAGCAGGCAGTTCATCCAGAACTGGATGGACTGTTTTGTTTCATGGGTTAAGCAGCATGCGAAAGGATGAGTCGGGTCCGATGATCGACGGTAAGTTTTAACTATTGGACAGGCAGTCATTTAATCCGGGCTGCCTGTCCTGAAATGTATTGTCACTTCTTCTCCTGGACAATGAAGAAATACCAGCCCAGAGGAGCCGATTTCTGGTAAATAGATGTCATGTTCTTTCCATGCAGCCTGTAGTTGAAAACGCCGTGATCCTTGTTCATGATAGTTTTGAATTCGTTGCCGAGGCTTTCATCTCCAACATTGTTGACTGATTTAAACATTCGGTCCGAAAAGCGGTGCAGGACAATTTTCGTCTCAGGGTCGAGCGCATAGAAATAGGTATTGTCGGGGAGTGTCAACTGAGCGTTGACCATGTCTGACAGCAGTCGAACCCTCACGGAAACCCCAATGACCGCAACGACCTTTCCGTTGAAGGTTACCGGAGTGGCAACGATTACCGAACGGTGGTGTGTAGTTTTACTGATAACGAGATCGCCAAGCACATCCTGACCGGCAAGAAGCCTCGCAAAGTAAGGCCGGTCTTTAAGATTCTGGTCGGTCAAGGTCCCCGATACCGTTGTATAATAACTTCCGTCCGGCATTGCATACCAGGCCGCTGCATCGGTTGGAAGCTCTTTGCTGAATTCATCGAGGAGAGGTTTTACCGATTCCCATATTCCCGTTTTCGCCTCACCCGTCAAGGCGATAATTTTTGCGGTACGCAGAATACCGGAGAAATGTTCTTCAACTGTTCCCTTGAAGGAGCCCAAAGCAATCTGCGGGTCCAGTTTGATGACTGCATTTTTTTTCTCGGCTGAAAAGGCAGATGAAAAAATCAGAAATACTGCCGCTATGAGGAGAGAAAACGTTTTTGACATGAGACACTACCTGTTTTGGAGATTGGCGGAGAAAATGTTCACGAGTAAGAAAAGAGCAATTGCAATATAGCACAACGAATCCAAGAGGCGGAAATTGTTGTGTCCGGATTACTGCCTCTTTATCAGGAGTGTTCCCGGAATAGCATGTTATTGCAGTTGATGGATCTCGAGTTTCCTCAGTTTCGGGGCCATTTTCGCCGTCGCAGCGACAACCGAGAGAGTCATGATCCCTCCGAAAACCACAGATGGGACAAGTCCCAGCAGACGAGCGGCTATACCCGACTCTACTGCTCCCAGTTCATTCGACGAGCCGATAAAGATGCCGTTTATTGCGGAAACACGGCCTCTCATTTCGTCAGGTGTCGAAAGCTGAATGATGGTTGTGCGCATAACTACCGAAACGCCGTCACATATGCCCGAGAGCACCAGTAGCAGGGCTGCAGGCCAGATATTCCATGATAAGGCGAATGAGATGATGCAGATGCCGAATCCTGCAACAGCTCCGAACAGCCACCGTCCCGCATGCCGGTTGATGGGGCGACGGGCAAGTATTATCCCTGTCGTCATAGCTCCTACAGCCGGTGCGGCGCGAAGAATTCCCAGCATTTCCGGTCCGGCATGGAATATATCATTGATGAATGCCGGCAGCATGGAAACGGCCCCGCCGAAAAGTACCGCGAACATGTCGAGCGACAATGCCCCGAGAATGATTTCATTACTGAAGACGAAACGGAGCCCCTCTGCTATACTCCTGAAAATAGGGGCGCTTTCCTTCGGAGGCGGTTCTTTTGTCCGTATCGAAAACAGGGATACGGCAGCAAATAAACTCAGGAGTGCAGCGGCTCCGTAAGCCGGCGTTTTGCCGCTCCATCCTGCAATAATACCGCCCAGAGCAGGTCCTGTCACCAGACCGAGCTGAAAGACGGAGCTACCTATTCCCGATGCTCGGGCAAATGCCTCACGAGGCAGAACCAGTGCGAACATTGCATTGTATGAAGGGCCGATAAACGCCCGGGCTATTCCTCCGGAAGCTACCGCTCCGTAAATCCAGAAAACATTGTTGCCTGCAAACCAGCCGGCCGAAACAGCGGTCAGCAGAAGTGAGTTGATGACCAGAACCACACTTGCCGCGACACCGAACAGGCGTTTTGAATAATGATCGATGGCATGACCTGCGAAAAGGGCACAGGAAAAGAACGGTATGACCTCTGCAAGGCCGATCATGCCGAGAGCGAGCGTGTCATGGGTAAGTTCATAGATATGCCAGCCAGCGACGACCGCAATGATCTGGTAGGAAAGAACGATGAAAATGCGAAAGGACATCAGCTTGATAAATGAGCTGTTCTCCCTGATACTTAACTGCATGAAAATCTTTTTCGAATTGTTTTATGTTTACATGGATTGTTCTACAATAATAAAAAAACTTATTCGTGCCCGTAATGTCGTGTTTATTATTGCTCCGGCAACAATAAGTCGCAAGGAAATCCATGCAACGGGTCTGTCATAATGCAATGAAGCTTAGCGGAATGAAGAATCCACCTTCTTATAAAGCAAAAACTTCCGGATTTTTCGCTCCGCTTTCCATGAACAAGTTGTGCCTTTAGCATATTCACTGTCCGAAATTTACTTGTTTATTGTTCATGGTCCGTGTGCGGCAGCGGCCGTATGCAGGGGGCTCAGAATGACAGCTCCGGAATAATAAAATTCGGGAAAGAACACCGCATCATGACGTTTCAGGCAAATTTCTGTCATTCCGGTTTCAAAGAGGCTTATATTACGTTATATAAAATGATTATGTGTTCAGTTATGAGGGTTTTCATTGTATTTGCGCTGTTAACAAGCCTTGGCTTTACAACCGGTTTTTGTGAAGAAGCCGTTTCCGGAGGCCTGCTGAAAGCGGATTTGGAGCGGGTTGTCAAGAAACCGGCCCTTTACCTCTATCCCGAAAGGAATACAACCGTTGAAGTGCGGCTCGGCCCCAAAGGGAGGATAACGAAAACCATACCGGACTATAAGGATAAATGGAAAGTCAACGTGGACAGCAAAGGCCGGATAGACCGTAAATACCGGTATTTGTTCTACGAAGCGCAGCTTGATACTCCGATCGCCCAGCCTCAGGAAGGATGGTGTGTGAGGAGCCGCGAGCTTGGACCATGGATGAGGAGCCATCTTCCCTCATTCGGGCTGAACAGTCAGGAAGCTCAAGATTTCAGGGCATACTGGCTGAAAAATCTCCCGAAAAGCACATACTGGATTATAAGGATGATCCAGCCGGAAGTTGTCGATGACCAGCTTGGACTGATTATCAGACCGGAACCGAAGAGCCTGCTGAGGGTCCTTCTTCATTTTACACCTTCAAAAGAGATGGTCAGGCTCAGGGAGCCGGAGATCAGCCGTTTCGAAAGAAAAGGTTTTGTCTCGGTCGAATGGGGCGGGATTGTCGGCAGCACAGACAGAAAGGAGATTGTGAAATGAAGATCACCGGGAGGAGGGGAATGTCAGATGACGCCGGCCATTTTCCTGGTTCGGAGTTCATCGATATCGGCGGGTTCAGGCTGCATATGCGAAGGGCCGGCAGCGGCAAGCCGCTTGTCGTGCTGCTGCATGGTAGTTTTTTAAGCATGCGTTCATGGCGGCATGTCTTTGACGAATTGTCGAAAAGAGTTTCGGTAATCGCTTTCGACCGGCCGGCATTCGGTTACTCATCCCGGCCCCGTCCATCGAAAACATCAGGAGTGAGTTACACTCCGGAAGCGCAGAGTGACCTGGTGGTTTCGGTCATCAGGAAATTCGGCTACGATAAAGCGGTATTGGTCGGAAATTCGACAGGGGGAACGCTTGCGCTCCTGACTGCACTTCGCCATCCCGGAGCAGTCGAGGGCCTTGTGCTTGCCGCACCGATGGTATACAGCGGCTATGCCACAAGTGAAATACCGGCTTTCATGAAGCCCTTTATGAAAGCAATGAGCCCGCTCTTTGCCGGTTTCATGCGATTCATGATCACAAAGACATACAACCCGGTCATACGCGCTATGTGGTACCGCAAGGAGCTTCTCGATGACGACCTGCTTGCCGCATGCCGCAGCGATTTCATGAACGGCGACTGGTCGAGAGCCTTCTGGGAACTGTTTCTTGAAACGCACCGCCTGTGTCTCGAAGGGCAGCTGAAAACCATTTCACTGCCATGCCTTGTCGTTACCGGAGACCATGACGTTACGGTAAAGACCGATGAGAGTATCCGGCTATCAAGGGAACTGCCTTCTGCGAAGCTGGAACTCATTGCGGAATGCGGCCACCTTCCGCAGGAAGAGAAACCGGAAGAATTCATCAATGCCGCCATGACATTTCTGGAAAATAACGTCCAGCATGGTTGAGGATGGCCGTATGTGTCTTGTTTGTAACAGGAAAACGAAAGGTTATGCAGAAGACTCAAGAAGAGAATGTGGAAGCTGTAAAGAAAATGTCCTTGCAGTTTCTGGCTGAAGCGATAGGACAATGTCCGTCGGGACTGGAAAACAGCACGAACAGGGATATCGTTTTCGCTGTGATAGGATTTCAGTACGGCGCCGTGCAGAGCGCCGCTTATGTTGCCGGGCTGGATGATGAGTTTTTTGCAGGTATTGCAGAAGAAGTTCTCTGCAGGATCAACGGCATGAAGAGGGAGACGGTTATACAATTTCTCGATATGATGCCGGTTCTCATCCGGAAGGAATATCCCCCTATCGGTATTGGCGGCAGGGCGATTATCGGTTTTTACAATTCTGTCAACGACAATGAAAAACTGACGGCGGCCGGTTCTCTGCGGGAAATCCTCAGGCAGATCGATGAATCGTGAATCACCGGAATTTCAGGTTCGAGTGAACACCTCAGAGTTCTGGCAATGAACTCCCTTCTTGAAAGATTTCCGGACGCTGTTTTGCATATTTATCTGTCCATTGGCCGGGAAAAGAAGACAGCCTCTCTTTCATGGAAAGTCTTTATGGGGTAGAGGTCCTGATTCATGGCGACGAGGGTGGTATTTAATGCCCGTTGTTTTCCATGTTGGGGTTATATTCTTCGAAATTGCTCTTGTAAAATTCAGATGAACTGAAACCCGGTTCTTCCGCTGTTATTCGTTTTATGAGGTTTTCCGCGATTGTATGATATGACTGTTCACTTTCTCCGTTTTCAAGACTTTCAATCCTTTTCATCCAGATGGAAAGCAGTTCAGCTTTAAGATGCCCTACAGTGTTCACTTCATACCTCCCGGGATGTATTTGCAGTGGAATTTCCTCTGACTGATGCAAAAGCAGCAAATTCTTCGTAAACAAGCGATATCATTGTTTGACCTTAGTGCATTGAACAGCATTCGGTTATGTCTGGTGTGCCGGTCAATGGACCGGAATTATCGAATCCGGAGACATACATGAAATGAAAGCACTTCTTGAGAAAAAAGATCGTGAATGAGGCCGGGTTTGTCAGCTTCATTCAATGACTGGTTGTTCCGGATTATCGAATCTGTTGTAAGCCACGGTTATGCCGATAGCGAACACCATTGCCCCGATGCCGAGCAGCACATTGAAATACGGCGGTGCCGTAAGTGTCAGCCTGATCAGCAGTGTGGCAACGGCAAAACCCGAGTTCCGGAAAACAATCGGATAAGTTGAGCTGTACCGCAGGGAAACAAGCACCAGCAATACATCGCTGAAGATAAGAATCGTGTAGAACAGCGAAAAGAAGTCGCCGGGTATTTCTCCGTTCAGATATTTTGACCCGTTGATGATACCGATAACAATGAATACGATGAGGAGAAGGAGCGAAACAATCTTCTTCGATGCGATGAAATTCGTTGCGGCTCCCGTGTTCCGGCTGATGGGACGATGTTTCTGCAGTTTATAGTACACCCCGAGCAGCAGGAAGATACCAAGGCCGCCAATTGCATTGGAGATGAGGTAAAGCACTGGATTTAGCGCTTTTTCCCATACCAGCGGTTCGCTGAAATTGACGATCTCCTCGAAAGACTGGCGAAGCAGAATAAGCGACAGAATCTGGAATTGCTTACCTACCGATACTGAAACCGAACTGGCAAGGCTGAACACCAGTCCGAACACCTCAATGCCGAGCAGCATGGAAAATGCTATATTGATAGCGTAATAATGGCTCTTCGGCAAAAGCGCGTCAAAATTGCCCGGAAGCAGGCTCTGTCGGGAAAGCTCGATAAGGAGAAGCGATACGAGGAATACCATGATCAGCAGGTTTGCCGCAATGCGCTCCGTACGCTTGTGTTCCCAGAAGTGCTCCAGCGAATCGTAAAGTGTGATAACCCGCCTGATAATTGATACCATTCTTTTCTTCCTTTTTGCAGATTTAAAAACGGTCTACGGTGAATAACCGGTCTTTTTGTTCCCTGACAGCCGTAGATGCCGAATGACATTTTTTTCCGTCTTGACGTAGAATAATGGGATCGGCACTCCAGTAACTCCAGTCAAATTCAACAGAAGATAATAGGGAAAACGTTAAAGATGGTAATTGATGTGTGAAAGTTATGTGAAATATTTTGCGGCTTTATCCGGAAGTATGAAGAGACTCCTCGAAAATCAAAATTCCTTCCCTATATTCATTAATACACTGTTTTCGCTTTAAAGCAGGAATTTCCCCTTCTTTTTCGATTATTAGAAACAGAAACAATGATCGACGCTACTCACTGCAGCATCGTATTCTTTATCCGGTGGATTGCCGACGATCTCCTTCAAAACCTTTTCCACAAGGAAAAATACCTTTGTGTTATTCATCACATGTGTGACTTCCGGTTTTTGGATGATGTTTCCGAACCGATCAAACCAGCATTATCGCTATGAGATAATATACCGGAGGAGATTGCATGCAGGATAAATGATGCATTATACGGTAACGATTGAACAGAGGTCTTCTGATTTCATAATTAAATCAAATGATTTATGCGCGAAACAATAGCTAATTTCTTTGTAAAAGCAGCAAAGTATGTTTTGCTTTTTTTAATTATTATGCTGGCATTCAGTATGTTTTTCGGAACAGTACATCTAACATTGATATGGTTTGAAAAATTATTATCCCCTGATCCGTTGATGTTTGTTTTCAATATAAATGAAATGTTTGAAATATATGAAAAAATATTGATTATTGTTGTTGGTTATGAGGTATTGAAGTCGATATATATAATAATAACTTCAAATAAAATACCTGTTATGGAGATACTAAAGATTGCGGTGATTGCAATATCAAACAAAATTATAACTTTGGACCTTCATAAAACGGATTATAATTCAATGATCGCTATTGCCTGTATTTTGATTTCTATTGGAGGTACTTATTTTTTGTTTAACAGATTTAAACCAAATGATGCAGATATATGATTCAAGGGCACCTCTATTTAGTGTGTCGTGAGAAGCACGAGTACAAGGCGGACGGAGCGGAGAAACCGGAGTGTACACGTAGTACATGAGGATTTTGATCCCGACACGTCGGGACAATGCAGCAATAGGGCTTCGGAACAAATAAATAAAGGTGCCCGCAAGGGTAGCGTCACATTGCGAACTTGACAGAAATCCGCAAGGGTTCAATGATAGATAAGAATTGCCGGTATAACGAGGGGTGATTGTCATCCATGAAACCATCCGCAGCTGGTCATTCACGTTAAGGCAGGACTATGCCGACATCCTGAAAAAGGCAAGGGTTTCAAATGGTGGGCTCCGCCATTCAGCAAACCATAGCTGCGAAGCGGCAAGATTTTCTGAAAGAAACCCCTCCATCGGCCCGTACTATCAGTGAGAAAAGGAAAGAATCCTCATTCTCATGTAAGCAGCAATAGATAAAAATAAATAGAAAACTTACATTTGGATTGCTCGCAGCATTGATGATGAGCGTTGTTTCTTTTGCCCGAGACAAAGCGACAGCCACAAAGCCGGTTGTAGAAGTATATACTGCTTCTGTTGCCAAAAAGCACATAAAGAAGGTTTCTGAAAAAGCAACCGAAAAAGTCGAAGCCGCTGCGCTTGAAGCAACGAAATAAGCTGCTTCCTTTATAAATTGGCCGTAAAAGCCTCTTCGAATAGAGAGGCTTTTCTTTGAAATCATCGAGGAGGGATGCGGTAACAGGTTTTCACAAAGTCCCGTAAAAAACATTCATAACTGTTAACCTATTCATAAACAGAAAAAGACGATGAAAAAACACTTTTTGATTGCTGCGGCAATATCATGCATGCTTTTTGTCCTTCCGAACGTCAATGCTCAAGCTGAATACGGAAGGGGCCGCAGTGATGGATATTACAGAGACTATCACAGATATGATTACAGGTATGAAAGAGAAAGAAGGCACAGGTACGAATGGGAACGAAGACGCAGGGAAGAAGAGAGAAGACGTCGTGAATACGAATGGCGCAGACACCACCGCTATCGTCATTATGAAGATCATTACAGAAGATACTAAGTAAAGATTTTTATCTGGATAAGGACAATGGAGGCGATAACCGGTCGCTTCCCATTGTCCTTTTTTCAATCATCGGCATGGAAAAGTAAAGACTCCTGTTGTTGCGGTTTACCGGAAAACCTGGTCACCGATGATGTTTATACTGAAAGCTGTTTCTGCCGCTCCACAGGCATTGATCTTCAGGAAAAAGGCCCGAAAATCCGAGGGTGACCGGCTTGCTGCTGAATGTCTGAAAAATGTCCTTCTCAAGCCTGATTTCAAGTTTTGCCGTCTTCCCCTTTTTTTCCTGATTGGAGCACTGTTTCCGGTCAGGAACCTGCCTGACTGGCTGAAAACGGTTGGCATGCTCAATCCGGTATCATATGCGGTTGACGCTCTGAGGTCTGTAATTCCGGGAATAACCGGTTACAGTCTGCTGCCGGACTTTTTTTCTGATTGTTTATTACCGAAGTAACGGTAATTACCGGTACTTGGGCATTCAAAAGAATAAAACTGTAACGTCAGGGCAAGGTTACCTTCATGCTGAAATCCCAGATCGACCACCAGCACCAATCCGAATTTGTGGCGAACAACGGGCAGACGTTCGATGCTATACTTTTGCTCCGGCAACAATAAGTCACAAGGAAATCCATGCAACGGGGTTGTCATTCCGCAATGAAGCGTAACGGAATGAAGAATCCACTTTATTACTTTACCATAATTTATGGATTTATTGTTCATGGTCGGTGTGCGGTAGCGGCCGGGTACGGGGAACTCAGAATGACAAACTCGACGCTATTGTTGCTGACCAGGAATGACATTTTAATCGCCGGAGTAATAATTTGAGTGTATGGTCATGAAGCTCAACAAGACATTCGAAGATGAGTCGCTAAGCACCTGCACCCTTGCTGACGAGATACTCAGCTCCTACCTCCCCTTACTTGGTCCGGATTTCGAAGCTTATCGCAACCATGTCTGCAGAGTCTGCCGGTTTTGCATGGCCCTTTCCGGGACGGCGTCGCCGACAGCTGAAAAAATCATGATCGTCGCTGCATTCCACGATCTGGGTATCTGGACAGCGAACACGTTCGATTATCTGCCGCATTCGACACAGCTCGCCATGGAATATCTTGACGGAAGGGGACAAAGCGCATGGAATGATGAGATCGTCACGATGATAGGGGAGCATCACAAACTGACTCCCTGGCGGGGCAGGCCGGAATGGCTTGTAGAGCCCTTCAGAAAAGCAGACCTGATCGATCTGTCGCTCGGACTTTTCAGGTTCGGTCTGGATGCCGGATTCATCAGAACGGTTTTCCGAAGCTATCCGAACGCCGGATTCCATCGGAAGCTGGTCAAGTTAAGCCTGAGGCGCCTGAAAACGCATCCTTTCGATCCTTTTCCGATGGTGAAGTGGTAAGGAGTTCTCACCTGCTCGGCCATGGAGCATGTTTGCTTCATCCGGCGGACGAAATGTCTGATTCAGCTTCGAGAAAAATCAGGGAAAACTCAAATCCATGCATTGATTCAATCACAAACATAAAACCCCGCGATTTACAGGACTTTCCGCGAGCTGAGCTTGAGACCCTTTGGTTTCAAGTGAGGGGGACTTTTTGTGCTTTTACCCAATCAATTCAAAATGCCATCCAGTTACTCAAACGAAGCGCACTCAACATGAGTTCAACAACATGGCCTGTACGTTGATGTATTTGTCAGGCTGTGGTACTGACCTTACAGATTGATGAGTCCCCGAAATTGATGTATAAATCTTGCCGATCTCTGCCGGATGACAAGGCCATGTGATATTTTCGTAATTATATTTTTTTATTAACGATTTATTTTTATATATTTTACAGCAATATCCCCCGCCCCCCATACAGGATATAGTAAAGATAAAAGTGTAGTGCAAGCGAAAGTGCATCTTTGTTGTTTCTGTCGCCTGTTTCAAAATGTCGTTCACCTCAACTAAAATTTTGGAGGAATGGGAAAGTATTATGGGCGTGTTTATCATCCCCATGCAAAAGGGCCCGAGAAAAATGTTTTCATCGGATTTTCCTGGCCTTGCATGGTTTTAGGTGTTTTCTGGTTTGCTGTAAAGGATATGTGGGGGTGGTTTATGATTTCAATCGTACTCACATTTTTAACCTTGGGGATAAGCTGGTTTGTTTTTCCTTTCTTTGCCAATCAGCTTTACGCAAAGGATCTGATGGATAAAGGATACCTGTATCTGTAGTCTTCGGAATGAAAATTGTAATGCAACGGCCCGGTTTCTCGCCGGGCTTGTTTATTTCTACCCATGTTTATATTCGGCCTTTGAAAAAACATGAGAAAAAAGTTGCATAAAAAAACGATCGTTCATAAATTATAAAAAAACGATCGTTTTTAAATAGGGGTTTCATTATCCATTATTTGAGAGGGTGCAACATGGCAAGACCGAAAAAAGTATCAACCGATAACATCCTCGATGCCATCGAGCGGGTGGTCGTCAAGCACGGCGCAGCCCGCCTCTCAATCGATGCCGTGGCCCAGGAAGCAGGTATCAGCAAATCCCGGGTGGTGCTTGATTACAAGTCGAAGACAGCCCTGCTCGAGGCGCTGATCGACCGTGATCTGAAGCGGGAAACGGTGCGTATCGAATCGGCTCTCGAGGTATGTGCCGACACTCCTCATCCGGAGTTGTTCGCCCGCATAAAACTTGCCGAACAAGCGCCTGACGACACCAAACGGGCCGTCATCCTGGCAATCACATCTTCGATGTCAAGCGAAGGGTCGCTGCAGCTGAGAATACAAGACTGGGCCGCTCATGATTTGCGGGCCATGGATTCCGGAGCAAAGCCGGAACTGGCCCGATTGGCGTACTTCGCCCTCATGGGGTTCAGTTGCCATGAATGGTTCGGTCTCTTCGACTGGAGCGATGAGCAACGCCTGTCATTTATGGCGCTGATCCGGACGGTGTATGCCTCCTGTCCCGAATACCAGCCGAAAAACCCATCGAACTCACACCAACCATAAGCATTACCATGAAAAGGTCTTTCATCATCGTTGCTCTAATCGCACTCCTTATTGCCGGATGGTATCTGTGGCCGAAAGGAAGCAGGAACCAGCAAACGCTTCCTGGCTCCAGGCCGGAAGTCAGCGTCGTGACCATGAAAACCGAACCTGTCGTACTGACCAGGGACCTGCCGGGGCGCACTTCGGCCTTGCGTATGGCCGAGATCCGTCCGCAGGTCAGCGGCATCATCACGAAACGCTTCTTCGTGGAAGGGAGTATGGTCAAACAGGGGCAGCAACTCTACCAGATCGACCCGGCTCCCTTTCAGGCAGCCTGGAACAGCGCCAGAGCCAGCCTCAGCAGAGCCGAAGCCAACCTGAAGTCCGTGCAGGCAAAAGCCGCCCGTTACGAAGAGGTGGTCAAGATCGGCGGCGTAAGCAAACAGGAGTATGACGATGTGAAAGCGAGCCTCGGCCAGGCGAAGGCCGATGTCGCCATTGCCAGATCCGAGGTCTCCACGGCAAAGATCAACCTCGACTACACCAGGGTCATGTCACCGATTACCGGCCGTATAGGCCAGTCGAAGATAACGGAGGGAGCCTTGGTCAACGCAAGCCAGGCCGATCCTCTTTCTGTAGTCCAGCAGCTCGACCAGATGTATGTCGACGTTTCCCAGTCGAGTGCGGAACTGATGCGTCTGCGACAGTCGCACCCCGGCGGTACCGGCGCCCAGAGCAAGCCCGTCCAGCTGCTGGTGGACGGCAAGCTCACGGGGCGGACCGGAACACTGAAGTTTTCGGATGTGACGGTGACCCAGACCACAGGTACAGTCCTGTTGCGGGCGCTGTTCCCGAACCCGGATCACACGATCCTCCCAGGTATGTTCGTTCACGCCCGCATTGAACAGTGGAAGAACGACCATGCCATGCTCGTCCCGCAAAAATCGGTGAGCAGGAATACTGACGGATCGGTTTCAGTCTGGGTGGTCGGTCCGGACGGCAAGGCCAACACGCGCCAGATTACCGTTTCAGAGGTATTCGGGGACAAATGGCTTGTTGACGGTGGACTCAAGGCGGGCGAAAAGGTCGTGTACGAGGGCATCATGAAAATCCAGCCCGGCATGGCGGTAAAAACCGTCGAGGCGGTGCAGCCAACCTTTCCGACAAGGTAAATAAATCTCATTCAACGATTCAATTCATGTCCGGATATTTTATTGAGCGGCCAGTCTTTGCCTGGGTTATCTCCATCTGCATCATGCTGGGCGGCATCATTGCCATCAACACGCTCCCGGTCGAACAATACCCGCGCATCGCGGCGCCGACCATCAGCATCAACGCCACCTACCCGGGGGCTTCAGCCGAAGCGGTGGAAAACAGTGTGACGCAGGTCATCGAACAGGCGCTCACCGGTATCGACCATCTTCGTTATTTCAGCTCAGGCAGCGATTCGAATGGCAACGTGACCATCACGGTGACCTTCGAACCCGAAACCGATCCCGACATCGCCCAGGTGCAGGTGCAGAACAAGCTGCAGACGGTCATGTCGAACCTGCCGCAGCAGGTCCAGCAGCAAGGCATCAAGGTCACCAAAGGTGACACGGGGTTCCTGCTTGTCGTGGGCGTCTATTCGGAAGACGGCCGCACCGATGAATACGCCATGAACGATTTCATCAACTCGAAACTCCTCGATCCGCTCAGCCGAGTACCCGGCGTCGGCAACATCCAGGTGTTCGGCCAGCCCTACTCCATGCGCATCTGGCTCGATCCCCATCGGCTCACGAGCTTCAACATCACCATGACCGAGGTCCAGTCAGCCATCACTGCACAGAACGCGGACGTTTCCGCCGGCCAGCTCGGCGGAACGCCTTTGGTGCCGGGTCAGCAGCTGAATGCCACCATTACGGCACAGTCTCGTCTCAAAAGCGTCGACGACTTCGAGAAGATCATCCTGAAAGTCAACACTGACGGATCGCAAGTCCGCCTCAGGGATGTCGCCCGTATCGAACTCGGTGTGCAGAACTACGACATGACCACGCGCTTCAACGGCAAACCGGCAGCAGGCATGGCCATCACCCTGGCGACCGGTGCCAACGCTCTGAACACCGCGAACATGGTGAAAGCGAAAATGGCTTTACTGAAGCCCCTGCTGCCGCCGGGTGTGAAGGTCGTCTATCCGTTCGACACGACACCGTTCGTAAAAACTTCGATCGAAGGGGTCGTGCACACCCTCATCGAAGCGGTAATCCTCGTATTTTTCGTCATGTTCCTGTTCCTCCAGAACTTCCGCGCCACGCTGGTCCCGACCATCGCGGTCCCCGTCGTGCTGCTGGGAACCTTCGGAGTCATGTCCGTATTCGGTTTCTCCATCAACACCCTCAGTATGTTCGCCATGGTGCTCGCCATAGGCCTCCTGGTTGATGATGCCATCGTCGTGGTCGAGAACGTCGAACGAATCATGGCGGAAGAGCGTCTCTCACCACTCGAAGCGACAAGGAAATCGATGAAGCAGATCTCCAGCGCACTGGTCGGCATCGCTCTCGTACTGTCGGCGGTCTTCGTACCGATGGCTTTTTTCAAGGGCTCCACAGGAACGATCTATCGCCAGTTCTCGATCACCATCGTTTCGGCGATGCTGCTTTCGGTCCTGGTTGCGCTGATCCTGACTCCTGCGCTCTGCGCAAGCATTCTCAAGCCGCTGAACAAAGAGGGTCACCTTTATGGCAATGGCCCCCTCAGCCGTTTCTTTGTCTGGTTCAACAGCGTATTCAACCGCAACCGCGAACGATATGTCGACGGCGCGCGAGTCATGACAGGGAATGTCAACCGCTCGCTGACGGCCTTTCTGCTTGTCGTGATGCTGCTTGGGCTTGTTTTCATGCGCCTCCCGACCTCGTTCCTGCCCGACGAAGACCAGGGGTTCCTTTTCGTCCAGATCTCCACGCCTTCCGGAGCGACCAAGGACCGGACACTCGAGAGCGTGAAGACGATGGAACGATACCTGCTCGACCAAGAGAAAGAGAGCGTCGAAAGTGTCTTCAGCGTGACCGGGTTCAGTTTTGCCGGCCAGGGCCAGAACACGGCCATGGGCTTCGTCCAGCTCAAGGACTGGGCTGAACGCCGGAAAAAGGCTCAGGATGTCGTTTCGATCGCCGGCAGGACAATGGGCGCCCTGTCGAGCGTGAAAGACGCCATGATTTTCGCGTTTTACCCGCCGGCCGTCATGGAGCTCGGCAACGCTTCCGGCTTCGACCTCCAGCTGCTCGACCGGACCGGCAAAGGCCATGAGGCGCTGATGGCCGCGCGCAACCAGTTGCTGGGAATGGCATCGAAAAATCCATCCCTGGTCGGCGTCCGTCCCAACGGACTCGAGGATGTGCCGCAATACAAGATCGACATAGACCACGAAAAGGCCAGTGCCTTCGGGGTCTCCATCGCCGACATCAACACCACGCTGCAGACAGCCTGGGGCTCATCCTACGTGAACGACTTCTTGCACGATGGACGCATCAAGAAAGTGTTCATGCAGGGAGACGCGCAGTACCGGATGAACCCGTCGGACGTCGACATCTGGCACGTACGGAACGCGAAAGGCGACATGGTTCCGTTCTCGTCGTTTTCGACCGGCCGATGGAGCTTCGGTTCGCCCAAGCTCGAACGTTTCGACGGCATATCTTCGCTCAACATCCAGGGCGCACCGGCGCCAGGGGTAAACTCCGGTGATGCCATGGCCATCATGTCGAAACTGGCGGAGAAACTTCCCGAAGGGTTCGGCATCGAATGGACCGGGCTTTCATACGAAGAGCGCGCTGCCGGCCAGCAGACGCTGCTGCTCTACTCGATCTCCCTGCTCTTCGTCTTTCTCTGCCTCGCCGCCCTGTATGAAAGCTGGAGTGTTCCTCTCGCCGTCATGCTGGTCGTGCCGCTCGGTGTCCTCGGCACGGTGCTTGCGACCTTCATTGCCGGTCTTTCCAACGATGTCTATTTCAAGGTCGGTCTCCTGACGACCGTAGGCCTGACGGCAAAAAACGCCATCCTCATAGTTGAGTTCGCAAAAACCCTCTATGAAAGCGGTATGCCGCTGAAAGAGGCCGCACTGGCAGCTGCCGGCCAGAGGCTTCGCCCCATTGTTATGACCTCCATGGCTTTCATCCTTGGAGTTACGCCGCTCGCCTTTTCGACAGGAGCCGGTTCTGCCAGCCAGCATGCCATCGGTATCGGTGTGATGGGCGGCATGTTGTCCGGAACGGTGCTGGCGATATTCTTCGTCCCCCTGTTCTACGTACTTGTGCAATCCCTGTTTGTCCGGAAACCCGCAACCGGTATGGCTGCAGACAAAAACGAAAAAGGTTCGAACCATGAACAGTAAACCGCTGCTCCTGATATGCCTCACGGTAACCGCCCTGACGGGCTGTTCTCTGGAACCGGGCTACCAGCGCCCGACTCCCCCGGTCAGCGCAAAATGGCCGGCCGCTGCCGGACTTGGGACGACAACCGCAGCGAACCTTGCAACCGAGGGGCAGCCGAACACCGCAGAGACGGGATGGCGTGAGATGTTCAGGTCGCCCAGACTGCAGCGCCTCATCGAAGCGGCCCTCACCAACAACCGGGACCTGCGGATAGCGACGCTCAACATCGAGGTTGCCCGCAACACCTACCGCATTCAGCGAGCGGACCTCCTCCCGTCGCTCGATGCCTCGGGAAGCTTAACCCGGCAACGTCTTTCCGAAAGCACGAGCGGCACCGGAAAACCGGAAACCGCTTCCACCTATACGGCAGGCATCGGCTCGACGGCATACGAAGTGGACCTTTTCGGACGGGTGCGCAACCTCAACACCCGTGCCATGAACCAGTACCTCGCCACGGAAGAGGGGCGCAAAGCCGCCCAGACAACGCTGGTCGCTGAAGTTGCGAACGTCTACCTCACCTACCTTGCCGACGTCGAACTGTTGCAACTGACCGAGAACACGCTCAGGACCAGGCAGGGAGCACACGATCTCATCAGGCGCAGTTTCGACCTTGGAACCAGGTCCCGGCTCGATGTCGCGCAGTCCGCCATGCTGGTCGAAGCGGCCCGGTCCAGCCGGGCGCAGTACCGGCGCGAGGTCGAACAGGACAAGAACGCACTGACACTGCTGGTCGGCAGGGAGATCGATCCCGAATTGCTCGAACCTGAAAAGCTAGCCCGGGTCCAGGTGATGGAGACTCTCCCCGCAGGCATCCCGGCCGTCGTTCTGCTCGAACGCCCGGACATCCGCCAGGCGGAGTATGCCCTGAAGGCGGAAAACGCCAACATCGGTGCGGCACGGGCGGCATTCTTCCCGAGCATCAGCCTCACCGGTTCAGCCGGATACGCCAGCACAAGCCTTTCAGACCTTTTCGTGACAGGCTCGAGCGGCGTCTGGAGTTTCATCCCGAATATTACGCTTCCGATTTTCCAGGGCGGCCGATTGCGCTCCAACCTCAGGCTGGCTGAAAACAACAGGGATATTGCCCTCGCCCGATACGAAAAAGCGATCCAGACCGCGTTTCGGGAAGTGGCTGACGCTCTGGTAGCCCGTGCGACATACACCGAGCAGTTGCAGGCCCTGCGTGCGCTGGTCTGGGAAAGCGAACAGGCGGAAACGATCACGAAAGCCCGTTATTCGCACGGGATCGACAGCCATTTCGCCCTTCTCGATGCCGAACGATCTCTCTACGAGGCACAGCAGAACGAAATCCTCGTCCATCGGCAGACCCTCTCAAACCTGATAGATCTGTACAAAGCTCTCGGTGGCGGCTGGAAATAATGGCAAATTTGAAGCTGTTGTTATCTTGTTGGAGCAATTAGCGAGATATTAGGTACGTAAGTAACGGAGGTAAATAACTATTTCATTTCCTGTTTTCAGCAAAAGGATCACTTATTGGTCGTGAAACCTGATGGAGATGATGCAATGCCAAGTGCGAGAATGGATGCACACGGATCGTTGCATTATGTAATGATACCTGGAATCGAGTGGACAACTATGGTGCTTGATGATAAAGACAGGCCTGTAGTTGTAACCCGGTCAGGCAAAGAAGCGGAAAAAGCCGGAACGGTGATTTATGTTGTCGCGTGGGGATTTTGCCAGACTGCCAGGGATTTCGAGGGCAGTAGTGAGCCAGATTTTGGGACGCTGAAAAAAGCTGTCAGAGGGATATCACGCCTGTCTTCTTCCCTTTACCTTCATTACTTACGTACCTATAATACGTTGATTGGTTGCACCATGGATGCTTTTGGTCCGGATGGGTTGCCTGGCGTCATCATGCTTTCGAGCATTGTCTTTTTTTCTTATGTCCTTTCGGAGCACAGAGAGCTTTCGGGGACATAGGGCCGTGAGCCCGTAAATCTGTATCTGCCGGATTTGGCGTTCTGGAATAAACTCAAACCAGGAGGTACTTAAGCCAAGGGACTGACCGGCACACATCGAGCAGTCTTCACGAAGCACGTACTCTGCAGACTCTGTTGACAATGCCACGATTTTCCCAATGCTCAACTTGGGTTTTCATAAAAAAATAAATAAGCAAGGCCGGAATCCACTTGGGATCCCGGTCTTCATCAAGTTTATTCTCATCCCGGAGCTGAGGTCAAAGCGATACCCTGATTCCAGCCATAATGTTATGGGTTTCCCATTTGACATCAGAATTGTGGAATGTGCACCTTATTCCTTCAGGTCTCAAGTACCTGTATCCTGCATCGATTGTTACCGTTTTCGACACCTTGCACCCGATACCGGCTCCAAGCTGCCAGGCGAAGTATGTTTCATCAAGCCATGGAGTCGGTATGCCAGGATCATCATCCGCTCTTATATGTGCAGCACCAAGACCAGCCATGATGTATGGCTGTATATCGGATCCTGTGTTCAGATCGTAAAAGGCATTAGCCATAAATGTCCACATGGATACCCCGCCGGTTCCTGCAATTTCATAATCGTTATTTTGATAACCAACGGCAGCTTCAACTCTCGCACCATTGAAATCATATCCCACAGCTTCGTTCAAAGCGAGGCTGTTATCGACCCCCCATGATCCTCCACTTTCATTTAAATTCCCTGGTATTCCCATACCGGCGGCTGTGCTGATATAAGGACCTGCAGCCATAGCCGGTTTGATTGCCAGACCTGCAAAAAACAATGCCAAGAGAATGGACTTTTTCATAGTGGATCTCCGGTGGGGTTTTTATCAATGATGATATACGGAAAACAGGAGCTAAGCTCTTATTTAACATAAGCAGAAAATTACAAAGAGGACACAATAATCTTGACAGAGTGACTCCGTAGCGGTGCGGGACTCGATTCGCCGGGCACGATGCATCATGTGATTATACGGGGGTTCGAAAAAAGAGAGATCATTGCCGACGATGAAGATCTCGATCTGTTCGTATCCGGAATGGGGGCGGTTGACTTGAAAACAGGAACGAATATCTATCCTTTGGCGCAGATGTGCCAATCATGCGCATATCATTCCCAAAAGCACTCAACCGGAACTCTCTGCATTCATGAGGAACTTACCGTATCGTATGCCCAGACCTCTCTGCTGCCTGGGGTATCGGCAGTGTGTCAGATTATCAAAACCACTACTGTTGCCTGTCGCGGGTAACTTGATGATTTCGGGATCGTCCCGTACTCTACTGAACCTCGTTACTCCAGTCATTGTCGGCAGGAACTCTCAGCCGGCTTTCTGCAGGAGTACAGGGCTGGTATGAGCGGAAAAAGATTCAGCATTGATGCCGAAAAGTTTCGCTTTTCCGGGATCGGTCAGGTCCCAGTCGAGCAAATCCTGGTTAAGAAAGTTTTTATAGAAAGCGGTCAGCTTCGTCCGGTCTTCTTCGCTCAGGCGGCTGACCACCATCCTTCCTCCGAAAGCCCTGCTCAGCGGGGGCTTTACCAGCAGAGGCGTGTGCATTTTGTTGAAATAGTGCTCGGACCTCTGCTTTCCCTGTTCGGAGCCGTCTGCCGATCCGCAGACGATAAAGGTGCCGAGAAGCTTCTCCTGAAGGGTTTCCCTCCCGGTTTCGAAGAATTCGAGCACTTTTGGGTGCGCACCCATGATCCAGATGCCTGAGCCGACGATAAACCGGTCGTATCCGCCGAGCACTTCGGGTATCGATATACGTTCGATATCGAGAAGATCCAACGGCATTTCCATTCCTTTACGGATCCACTTCGCGGTATCCTTTGTGGCTCCGTATCTTGTCGCGTAGAGCAGTGCCGTCGATTTTTCCCTGTCCCTGCAGCATGCCGCCGCTTCGTAACCGAATGACATCGCCAGCACGGCAAGGGAAGAATACTTCCATGCTCTGGCAAGGAACTCCCTCCGTGAAAGAGTGTCGGGCTGCATAACTTTCATCGTAATGGTGTCTAATGGTTGGAATGGGGAGAAACGTGCACTGAAAAATCTGAATAAAAAACTTCACGTAATGTAAGAAAAAGGTAAAACAGCCTCAAACGTCAGAAGGCTGAAGCGGGATATTTCTGAAATCATGAACATGTCAAGAATAAGGGACGAAGAATAAGGGACGTAAGTAACGGAGGTAAATAAAGGATTGTTTCCTATCTTTCCAATAAAGAGCAGTTATTGGTCAGCGATCTGAAACGGAGAACCGCTATGCCGAGAGGAGCGAGACTTGATGCACCTGGAGCGTTGCATCATGTGATGGTGAGGGGAATTGAGCGGACGGCAATTGTTATTGATGATGAAGACCGTCTGGATTTTCTGAACCGGATCGGCAAAGCAAGCGATAAAACCGGAACGGTGATTTATGTTATCTCGTTGGGATGTTGCCAGACTGCCGGGGATTTCGAAGGCAGTAGTGAGCCGGATTTTGGGACGCTGAAAAAAGCTGTTAGAGGGATATCACGCCTGTCTGCATCCCGTTGCCTTAATTACTTACGTCCCTTAACGCTCCGTCCCTTAACGCTCCGTCCCTTAACGCTCAGTTGTCAGGCGGTATTGTCAGGTATCTGGCGGAAAGACAGATTGCAAAGCCATTTAACAGACGAGGGAAAAGCCTCACGTTATGCTTAGCTTGCATCTCCGTGCTCGACATATAGCCGGGCGAAGGTCTCGCGCTTGTGTGTAAGTGGTAGTTGTGCCATGCCTCAAGATGAGGAGACATGACAAGAATTAAAACGGGGAAACTCAGTCCTTCTCGATTTCTGTTGCCGGTTGAAATTTTATCGTATATCGATCATTATTCGACGAATCAAAATAAGTTTTCGAATGATCAACGACATCTATTAAGGTTTCCTTTTCTCAATAAATCTATCGAGATCATCCAAGGTTTTTCCAAAAACACATCAATCCATTACTGATTCAAAATACTCAATATCGTATCAGGGGACTTCCTTACCAGATTGAGCAGAACAAGCGCAGGGCCTTGCGGTTTACGATCTCCGCGCTCCCAATGTCTTAAGGTTGCAACACTGATACCGAATGCTGCAGCAAACTCATCCTGGGTCAAATGAGTCTTTTGTCTGATATTCTGGACATTGACCGGTTCCGGATGAAATACCCTTACATGGACTTTTTCACCCTTCGAATACTCCACAGCCTCTTCGAGCCCCTTTTTTATACTCTCAAATGTGCTATTCATGTTTCCCCCTGTAGTTTTGTAACAGCAGTTTTGTCAACCCGGCCAGTTCATTCCGCTCCGCTTTTGTCAGATTTTCGCGTTCATTTTTACTGAACGCTGTCAAGAGAAAAAGAGGTATTGCTGTATTATGATAAAAATAAACGATTCGCGTACTACCGCTTTTTCCTTTGTTGCCTGTTGCCCATCTGATCTTCCTGACACCTCCGGTTCCCTGAAGGAGAACGCCTGCTGTGGGGTTCGTCGCCAAAAAAGACAGCAACAGGTCATGCTCTTCAGCACTCATCAGTATTTCCGATTTTCGGATGAATTCCGGCAGTTCAACAATGGTAATATTCATACACCAATATAATCCATTGGATTAGATGCGCAAAGAAATACACTCAATCATACAAGCATGCCTTAGAGAGCCTGATGAATCCATGCCCCCAATTGAGCTCTCTTAAAACTTGTTCATCCATGAGCACATTATTCGAATAACCTGAGACTTGCCGGCCATTCAGATATACAATTCGCGATGCAACAAGTTTTTTCAAACCGATGCACACCATAGAAAAGGGAAGCTCATGACTAAGTAAACTAATAGCAATACACACTGCCTGTTTGCGATAACGCGTTTTAATTTCTCAAGTATAAAATACGAAAGCCCGCGTTTTGCGGGCTTCGATGATGGCATGTCCTGATGTGTTGCAGGGATGATTCCTTCTTTCCGCGGAGAGGGTGGGATTCGAACCCACGGTACACTTGCGCGCACAACGGTTTTCGAGACCGCCCGATTCAACCACTCTCGCACCTCTCCGTATTATTTCAAAAGAACTTGCATTCCAGGATCACCCGATTTCTGATCTGCGGGTCCCATTTTTTAGGCAAGGAACAAAATGTAAAAAATTAAAACGAAACACGCTAATGTTGGAGATGAAATCAAGGCAAAGAGATGGAAATGTTGGATGAAGATCGGTTTGTTGCCGATCTTCAATGGTTTTCATTATTTTTGCAGCGAAGATATCGACGATATCATGGGAAATTTTCATTCAGGAATTTTAACGGCTGCGGCTTGTGCACAACGTAAAACAAAAACTGACGGATATTCGGTTCGGGGTCATCACGGACATCCATTTCGGCAACAGCGAAGATCCGGAAGTCAAGAAACGGGATCTTCGCCGCTGTTTCGATTTCTGGAAGGATAAACAAGTGGATTTCGCCATTCAGCTCGGAGACCTGATAGAAGGCAAGGTGCCCGAGGCGGAAAAGAACCTCGACGACGCTACAGCTTTTTTGGTTGAATATTCCGGTACGTTCCATCATGTCGTAGGTAACAATTGCCTGGGTATCGTTTCCCTTGACCGCTATCTTGAACGTACAAGCCTTGATTCACCCTACTACAGCTTCAGCAGCCATGGTATCCGCTTCATTGTGCTGCACGGTATGGATATCAAACCTGAAACGAAACCCTCCAATTCAACCGATATTTCGCGCAAGGAACTCCTGCACAAAGATCCCTGGGCAAACCTGTACTGCGGTGCCATAGGCGGGAGGCAGCTTCACTGGCTTGTCGGCCAGCTCGATGAAGCAAAAGCATCAGGCGAATCAGCGGTCATATTCTGCCATTTTCCCCTGCTGAAGCAAACTTCGGATAAACCTCACGGCCTGCTTTGGAACCATGACGAGGTTACCGATATACTGCGCAGGAACGAAAACATAATAGCCTGCTTTACCGGCCATCTCCACCGGGAAGCTTATTTCAAGCGGTACGGCATACATTTCATGACATTTCCGGGTTTCGTCAGGCGCTCTGAACCACACCATTACGCCTGCTGCATTGTCGATATCGGTGAGCGATCGGTTATCGTCCGGGACCATGAGATGAACACGATACACGAACTGCCGATCGATTGAAAAGACGGGACAGGAAATATCGATGTGCTGTCAGCCCGAGTTACTCCATTGCTTTTATAATATTTATTGATCCCTGTAAGTCATGCATATTCGAGGCAAAGAGTGATGCCCGGGCCAGAGTCACTGTATGAGAAACAGGTCGTTTCCCGTGGGGTTTAACTTCAGAAGAATCTGATCATAAAATTGGGTAAGCAGGAAAAAGAAAAAGCTGAACCCTGAGCACATCAGAAGCATGGGCCAGAAATAATCTTGACCTCGTCCGGCAAACAAAATCAATAGTGCGCCGAGCAGAAAAAATCCCTGGAGGACTTTGCCGACCAGGAGAAATATGCCACGTAGCCACATCATCGGATAAAAGATGATAGACTTGAGTATGTTCATTGCTCTTGTCCGTTTTTTTTGTTTATAATTGATTACATAAAATTAACTAAAAATATACAAATATAATACTTTATTTGAAATAGTTTCTCAATCAGTTGAATTATTGATTTTACTCCTTTTTGTGCCGGGCTTTATAGGGAATCAAAAAGATGTGTTGCTTCCAGGTATTTCGACAGCAATAGCAGATGCAACATGATTCAAGTATGATCGTGGTTTTTTAATCGAATTAAGAAAGGGGAATAGGTAAACGGACTTGTTATGCTCCGGAATTTCCAGGACTCTTAATCAA
>JAAXXY010000072.1 GCA_013334225.1 Chlorobiaceae bacterium | reverse complement strand
ACGTTAAGCTTTAGTCCTGACGCGATTGAGGCCCAGCTGGGTCATCGGGTTCCCGATAGGCTCGGAGATGCTTACAATCGCTCGAAGCATCTTGATGAGCGAAAGCGGATGATGCAGGCTTGGGCGGATTATTTAGATAGCCTTCGGAAGCCTTAAATATTATTACATGAATGAATTTCTGTCCAGTGAAATAGCAGATTTTTTCATATCAATAGGTCTGCCAAACACGGGCAGGTTTCCTCAAACACGTTGTCTAATATCTGTCTAATTTCTGTATATTAGCCGTATTAGTATCCGGGGTAGTTCCAATAATGAACCTGAGCCTTTAGGATATGACAGACACGTCCCCCATCGACAAGACCTCCTCCTTTTTATTTTGGGTAGAGATGTTAATCTTGCACGATAATTCTGAAATTATAGAATCCATCAAATGGCCTTCTACTGCTTAAATGGTGGAGAAGTTTGAACATGCTTTTCAGTAAATAATTTGTATAGAGTTTTAATGTCAAAGAATAACGGTAACGGGAAATCCCTGGAATCTTGGATATGGGCAGCTGCTTGTTCAATTCGAGGTGCCAAAGATGCACCGAAATACAAGGACTACATTCTCCCGCTCATTTTCACCAAGCGACTGTGCGACGTTTTCGATGACGAGCTGAACCGCATCGCATCGGAAGTCGGTTCACGCAAGAAGGCTTTCCAGCTGGTCAAAGCTGACCACAAGCTGGTGCGTTTTTATCTGCCTCTCGTTCCGGATGATCCGGAGCAGCCAGTTTGGTCGGTCATAAAGAAGCATTCGGACAAGATCGGCGAAGGCGTCACTACGTGCATGCGCGATATCGCCCGTGAAAATCCGCTCCTGCAGGGGATTATCGACCGTGTCGATTTCAATGCGACAACCCATGGCCAGCGCGATCTCGACGATGACCGTCTTTCCAACCTGATCGAAGCCATCAGTACCAAGCGTCTTGGGCTCGATGACGTCGAAGCCGACATCATCGGCAAGAGCTACGAATACCTTATCCGCAAGTTCGCCGAAGGCGGCGGGCAGAGCGCAGGGGAGTTTTACACCCCGCCCGAAGTCGGAACCATCATGTCGCGGGTGCTGCAGCCCGAGCCCGGAATGGAAATCTATGATCCCTGCTGCGGTTCCGGCGGTCTTCTCGTGAAATGCGAGATCGCCATGGAGGAAAGCGCAAAAGGCAGAGTGCGCACGATCGCTCCTCTGCAACTGTTTGGGCAGGAGTACACGCCCGAAACCTGGGCCATGGCCAACATGAACATGATCATCCATGACATGGAGGGCGAGATCGAGATTGGCGACACCTTCAAGAACCCGAAGTTCCGTGACGGCAAGGGCAGGTTACGCACATTCGACAGAGTTGTCGCCAATCCCATGTGGAACCAGGACTGGTTCACCGAAGCCGACTACGACAACGACGAATTCGACCGCTTTCCGCCGGGTGCCGGGTTTCCCGGCAAGTCGTCCGCCGACTGGGGCTGGGTCCAGCATATCCATGCCAGCATGAACTACAAAGGCCGGGCCGCCGTGGTCCTCGATACAGGCGCGGCATCGCGCGGGTCGGGCAATGCCGGGACGAACAAGGAAAAGAGCGTCCGGCAGTGGTTTGTCGATCACGACATGATCGAAAGCGTGCTCTACCTGCCCGAGAACCTTTTTTACAATACCACCGCTCCGGGCATTGTGCTGTTCCTGAACAAGGCCAAGCCGAAAGATCGGCAGCATCGTGTCTTGCTGGTCAACGCGAGCCGGATTTTCGAAAAGGGCGATCCCAAGAACTTCATCCCGGAAGATGGCATCAGGCGCATTGTCGAAACCATCATCGGGTGGAAGGAAGAGGAAAAACTCAGTCGCATCGTCGATCATGCCGAGATGAAGAAGAACGACTACAACATTTCCCCGAGCCGTTACATCCATACCAGTGACGCCGAAACCTACCGGCCCATTGCCGAGATCGTCGAGGAGCTGAATGCAATCGAGCAGGAAGCCAGAGCAACCGACGAAGCCCTACGGGAAATCCTCAGACAACTGGGAGTCGGGATATGAGGATATTCATCAGCAGCGTACAGAAGGAGTTCGCCAAGGAGCGTAAAGCCCTGGCGGAATACCTTTCCGGCGATCCGCTGATGAGGCGCTTTTTCGAATACTTTCTGTTTGAAGATCAGCCAGCGGCCGATCAGCGGGCAGACCAGTGCTATCTCGACGAGGTTGATCGTTGCGATATTTATCTCGGTATTTTCGGCAAAGAGTATGGATGGGAAGATGTCGAAGGGTTTTCACCGACACACCGGGAGTTCAACAAGGCCACCGGGCAGGGAAAAAGTCGTCTGATCTATGTCAAGGGAGCCGATGACAACATTCGGCATCCGAAAATGAGAGCATTGATCGATGATGCCGCCAGTAGCCTTATCCGTCGCAGGTTCAACTCTTCCGAAGAGCTTATTGCTGCTGTTTATGCGAGCCTCGTCAGGATTCTCGAAGAACGTGAGCTGATCCGTTTCGGTCCATTCGATGCTACATTCTGCCGAAACGCTTCGCTTGACGATCTTGATGAAGAGAAGATCAGCCGTTTTCTTGTGCTTGCAAGGCGCGGCCGCAATTTTCCGTTGCCGGAAAACACGCCGCCGCATGAAGTGTTGCTCCATCTCAACCTTCTCGACAAAGAAAGGCCTACGAATGCGGCAGTCTTGCTGTTCGGAAAACAGCCGCAGCGCTTTCTGATTACATCCGAAGTGAAATGCGCCCATTTCCACGGCTTCGAAGTTGAAAAGCCTATTCCTTCATATCAGGTTTACAAAGGCAACGTTTTCGATCTCGTCGATCAGGCCAAAGATTTCGTCCTCTCCAAGATAGACCTCTGGGTGGGAACAAGAGAGGAAAGCACCCAGGTGCCGACGAAATACGAAATTCCTCAGGAAGTCGTGGCCGAGGCCATTGTCAATGCCATAGTGCACCGTGACTATACCAGCAACGCCAGTGTCCAGGTCATGCTGTTCCGGGACCGGCTTGAAGTCTGGAATCCCGGCACTCTACCTCCGACCCTGACCCTTGAAAAATTGCGCGGACCCCATGCCTCCGTTCCGCATAATCCGCTGCTTGCCGAGCCGATGTATCTGACAAAGTATATCGAACGCATGGGAACCGGCATCCGCGACATGATCCGGCGATGCAGGAGTGCAGGGCTTCCCGAGCCTGAAATCAGGATTGACGGCGGATTCTGGGTACTGACGATCCGAAGGAAAAAACCTGAGCCGGGAGCCAAGTCGGGACCAAGTCGGGACCAGGTTCCCGGACAAGTTGGCACACAGCCAGAGTCACAGCCAGAGTCACGGCCAGAGTCACGGCCAGAGTCGATGGAAATTCGGGCGCTTCGACAACTTGTCCTTAATCCAATGGGGAAAGCCCAACTATCGGAAGCAATGGGACAAAAAGCCATTTCCGGTCAGTTAAACAAGGTCATCCGGGTGCTCGTTGCTGATCAAACCATTGAACCAACTATCCCCGAAAAACCCACCAGTCGCCTTCAGAAATACCGGCTCACGGAAAAAGGCCGCCGGATACTGGATCAGTTGGACAAGGACGGAGGCCGGATATGAGCAATCTTGAACGGGGGGTGGACTTTCCAGTCCGCCATTCAGAATTCAATATTCATTCAGTGTGTAATGGCGGGTTGGAAAACCCGCCCTCCGTTAAGGAAATCGTGCAAGATGTTGAAAAAGAAAGGGGGGCGGTCCCGACAAGTCGGGACCGCCATTTGGATGAAGGAAAACGAGGAATAAGGGAATGGAAAATATGTTCTTTTTCAAATTCAATCATAAAAAACAAAGTTGGAAGGGAACATCAAATACCGTCAAAAGATATTGCTTCTGTTGGCCTTTTTCCAGTTGTTGATCAGGGACAGGAGTTTATTGCTGGTTATTGTGATGATGAGAGCAAGGTTATCGATTTCGATTTACCCTTGATCATTTTTGGCGATCACACTCGGTGTTTCAAGTTCGTTGATTTTCCTTTTATACTTGGGGCAGACGGAACCAAGGTTCTTGTCCCCAACAAGAAGATCTACGATCCGAAGTTTTTCTTTTTTGCTTTATTGGCGCTGGAGCTACCAAGTAGGGGGTATAATCGTCATTTCAAGCTACTGAAAGAGAAAAGCTTACCACTTCCCTCACTATCCGAGCAGAAAAAAATCGCACATATCCTTTCGACGGTGCAACGGGCGATCGAAGCGCAGGAACGGATCATCCAGATCACCACCGAGCTGAAAAAGGCCCTCATGCACAAGCTTTTCACCGAAGGCCTCCGTAACGAACCCCAAAAGCAAACTGAAATAGGATTGGTGCCGGAGAGTTGGGAGGTATGCAAAGTTGGTGATGTTGCAAAAATTCAAAGTGGTGGTACACCCTCAAGAGATATTCCAGAGAATTGGAATGGAGGGACTATTCCATGGGTGAAAACAGGTGAGATCAACTACTGCGAGATAATAGATACAGAAGAAAAAATTACACAAACCGGCCTGTCAAACTCTGCTGCTCGACTCTTTCCATCTGGAACTTTGCTGATGGCGATGTATGGTCAAGGAATTACACGCGGAAAGGTAGGATTCCTCGGGATTGATGCCGCCACAAATCAGGCATGTGCGTCCATCATTCCGAATAACAAAGATTATATTTTATCTATCTATCTTTATTACTATTTCGAGTATCATTACGAAAATTTAAGATTGCTTGGACACGGAGCAAATCAACGGAATATGAATGCCGCATTGATCCGAGGATTCCCGCTTGCCTATCCAAAGCCTGAGGAACAGAAGTCTATTGGAAAGATATTGGGATCGCTTGACAATAAACATAAAACCTGTAAGCAAAAGCAAATCCAACTTCAAGGCCTTTTTCGCACGCTGCTTCATGAATTGATGACTGCGAAGATTCGAGTTAACAAAATTAATATGCCATGTTAAGGTTTGCCCCAAAGCTACTGCTTGTCTTGACGGCATTTGCTCCAGTGATGCTGACGTTTGCAGCGGTGTATTGGTTCGATAACAAACAAATACTGGCACTTGCCCTCATTGGTGGAGCGATACTATTAGTTTTTGCTTGCGTAACTGTCATCAAGTTGTCGGCAACACGGTTGGCGACAAATCCTGTCCACATCAAAACAATAAAGCCCGCTGATAAAGAAATTGTGGGCTTTGTTTTAGCCTACCTTTTGCCTTTGGCTCGTGGTAGTCAATTTGATGGAGTTCCAATGTTTATTGTATTGGGGGTTTTTCTGCTTGTTGTTATGACTTCTAATGCCTACCACACAAACCCTCTCTTAGGTTTGATTGGTTACCATTTTTACGAGGTCACGATTGAGGATGTTGGTTATACGCTCTTGTCGAAAAGAAATCTGCACAATAGCAAAGCAATAAAAACCGTAGTCAGTCTTACAGACTACATGTTACTCGATGTAACCAAATAGCTATGAATCCTATCCTTATAACTAAAGATGATCATAGCCCATTTTTGCGGCTTGATCTCGACCAATCGGCTGCTTCTGTAACCAGAAATTTGTTTATGTCTGCTGTAGAGGCTTTCAGTCAGGGAATTGAAAATGTTGTTGAGTTTGATCCCGGCTATAAGCTGAACGATGATGAATGTTTCGAAATCCACGATTTTACAATACATCAGGATTTGATTGGGTATTGTCGTCAACCGCTTTCAGCAAGCCGAGTCACTGCATCAGATTTTGAGCATCTTCCCATCAACGGTATCGTTGGCTATGACTTCTCTGAAGGACAGCAGAAGCTCTATTTTCAGAACTTTGATTCCCGACGAGTTCTGATACCAGGGCGGAGGTTTGCTGTTTTTTCGGTGCCCGATACTTCGACTTTCAGACAATTGAACAGTCCGGTTTTACTTTTGGATGCTAACATCACCGCCACTTGGAACAACGGTGTTCTAAGATTCAAAAGTTTTCACTTGGCAAAGCAGCTTTTCGATCTTTCAGCATATTTTACCGAGGCAACCGACGAGCAGATTTCTCAATTTGTATCTCATGCCAGTCTTCAATGTGCCAATACAGAAAGGTTTATCAGAGTATGCAATACATGGAGCAGAACTAAAATCGCATTGATTCTTCGAGGCGGTATTCTTGATCATGCCACGGGAGATATTATTCGTGACGCAGCAGCGGCAGTTCAATATGAAATCCCGATGGATGGTGATCGAATCATTTTACCTGAAGAAAAAGGAGAACTGCGTGCTCTTCTTCAATTTCTTGATGAAGATGTTTACCTCGGCCCAATCTCACAGAGAAAACTGCTTTCAAGCAGCAAACGCCCACTTTCATAACCATGCCTGCCCCTGCCGAACATAAAACTGTCCAATCCCGCATCCTTGCCTACGCCGAGGCGATAGGCTGGAATGTTTTGCCTCGCAAAGAAGCCGAGCGGCGGCGGGGATTTGATTCGACAATACCCGCTGACGAACGAGTAAGGAACGGATCACTTTTCTTCGATGACCTGCTCGATGCCAAGGTTCGGGAGTTCAATCCTCGCTATGCCGAAGCAGAAGGGGCACTACTTGGGCAGTTCCGACATTTCCATGCGGATATTTACGGCAACAGGGATTTTGTCGAGCATTTGCGTAACCGTGGCAAGTTCTACGATCACGAGGAGAACCGTGAGCGTGATCTGATCCTGATCGATTACGAGAACACGGCGCGGAACGTCTACGAAGTCACCGAGGAGTGGGCTTATCATAACGGGCACATTGGCACGAGGGAGGATATCGTCTTTCTCATCAACGGCATTCCCGTGCTGGTTGTCGAGTGCAAGAACGCCAGCAAGGACGAGGCGATTGCCCTTGGGGTGGATCAGATCCGCCGCTACCACAATGAAACGCCGGAGCTTTTCATCCCGCAGCAGCTTTTCACCGCTACCGACGCGATCGGTTTTTCCTACGGTGCAACATGGAACACCGTGCGCCGGAATATATTCAACTGGAAGCATGAAGAGGTCGGCAAGCTGGAGGCGAAAGTGAAGAGCTTCTGCGCCATCCCGCAGGTGCTGGCTTTCCTGAATGACTACATTGTCTTTGCCGAAAAGGACGAGGAGCTGAACAAATATATCCTGCGCCAGCACCAGACCGGCGCGGTGGAAGCGGTTGTCAGGCGCGCACTCGATCCTGCGTATAGGCGCGGGCTTGTGTGGCACACACAGGGGAGCGGCAAGACCTTCACCATGATCAAGGCGGCGGAACGGCTCTTCCGTGCTCCCGAGGCGCAGAAACCGACCATTCTCCTGATGATCGACCGGAACGAGCTCGAAGACCAGATGCTCAAGAACCTTGCGGCTCTCGGGCTCGGCAATCTGGAGCACGCCGGCAGCATCGCCCGGCTCAA
>JAAXXY010000025.1 GCA_013334225.1 Chlorobiaceae bacterium | reverse complement strand
GAGTATCGATACCCGCCCCGCCATAAAGGAGGTCGCTGCCGTCGCCGGCCGTTATGGAATCGTCACCGTTGTCACCTGAAAGGGTGTCGTTACCGGCCCCTGCGGTGAGAATGTCGTTTCCGTCGCCGCCGTAAACAAGGTTGCTTCCGTCTCCGGCCGTGATGGAATCGTCTCCGTTGTCTCCTGAAAGGGTGTCGTTCCCGGCCCCTGCGGAGAGGATGTCGTTACCGTCGCCGCCGTAAAGCTTGTTGCTGCCCAGTTCGTCGGTGAGGATATCGTTATCGGCACCGCCGCTGAGGTAATCGTTGCCTTCTCGTCCGAAAAGCCGATCAACTCCGTCCTGGCCATAGAGGGTATCGTCTCCGATGCCCGCCTCGATGGTGTCGATACCCGATCCGCCGTAAACAAGGTTGAAGCCATTGCCGGTCGTGATGGAATCGTTGCCGTTGTCTCCGGAGAGGGTGTCGTTTCCGTCACCCGCAGTGAGAATATCGTTACCGTCGCCGCCGTAAAGCTTGTTGCTGCCCAGTTCGTCGGTGAGGATATCGTTATCGGCACCGCCGCTGAGGTAATCGTTGCCTTTACCGCCATTTACGGTATCATTGCCTGCATCGGCATAAACACAGTCATCTCCATCCTGAGCATAAATCTGTTCGGCAATATCAAGGCCTTTTATTGTTTCCGAGCTGTTGGTCCCAAAAATGATTTCCTTGTCCAGATAGAAATAGTTCAGCCAGGTTGCAAGATCGGCCACATCCGCGTTCGGATTACCGTCTTCATTGAGGACAGTGTCTCCCTGTATTTCGAATCCGAGGTGGTAAATACCGTCCACAACGGTGTTGAGAAGGTTGTCGCCACGGAAATTGATCGATGACCCGTCATTCTGGACAAGATGATATCCTGTTTCCAATCCATCTTCATCGTCACCATGGAGTTCAATCCATTTATCCTGATAGTTTGATTGAATGTACGAGTTTATTGTCCTTACATCATCCGGAGTGATGATGCCATCATCGGCAGCATGCGTTTCTGTGATCGCCTTTTTAAGAATCGTGTTCAAAGCATCTGCCGCTGCAGCACCTGCATTGATATCTGCAGCGGAGGTATTCGCGGCAAGTCCTGTGTCTTTTAACACCGCATCGGTAAGCCTGTCGAGCCCGGTATCAGTTTTTGACTGGTCAACATAGAAATACTGGACCCAGCTTGCAAGATCGCTCAGGCTGGCATTTTGTTTTCCGTCTTCATTGAGTATGTAGTCGCCCTTGATTTCAAAACCGAGATGATATATGCCATCGGCAACGGTATTGACGAAATTCTTGCCGAACATCCGGGTTGACGCCCCGTCATTCTGTACCAGATGAAAACCCGTTTCTTCTGTCGGTTCATCATCGCCGTGCAGTTTTGTCCACTCATCGAGATAGTGTTCCCGGATGTACCCGTTGATTTTTCTTATATCCTCTGCAGTTATGGTTCCATCGACAGCGACTTCAGTATTTTTAATTGCCTCGTAGAGTATCTCGTTCATCCGGTTTGCGGTATCGGCAGCTGTTGCAATTTCCTTATCCGGGATGTTCTGGTCAAGACCTTTATCAGCCATGATAAGGTCTGTGATCCTGTCAAGGCCGGTTCCTGTTGTGGAGTGGTCGGTATAAAACTGCGTCAGCCATTCGGAAAGCTGCAGCAATGTTGCATTGGGATTACCATCTTCATTGAGTATGGTATCACCCTGAATTTCAAAACCAAGATGATAAATCCCGTCAGCCACCGTGTTGATGAGGTTGTTTCCCCGATATTGTGACGTCGCCCCATCGTTCTGTACGAGATGGAACCCGGTTTCTTCTCCTGTTTCGTCATCGCCATGAAGCTTCGCCCACTCTGTGAGATAGTGATCCCTTATATATTTGTTGATATCCTTTACTTCTTCAACGGTAAAGACCCCGTCCTTTCCGGCGCCGGTATAATCAATTGCCTCAACAAGTATCGTGTTCATCTCTTCAGCTGCCTTAGCACCGGTTTTTATGTCAAGGGATGAAATCCGCCCTGAAAGCCCCGGGTCATACAAGACGGCATCGACAAGTTGTGACAGGCCTGATCCTGTTGTCAGAACAGCTTCATATTCAACTGTTGCCGTTTGATCGATCCGGGAGACCGGTAATGATGATCCATTTGTTATAGCCATAACAATTGTTGATTTGAACTTTGATAATACCTGAACGTTCAGAAAAAAAAAGACGAAAAAAGATGGGATATGGGGATGAATTCAATTCTTAAGTATATCAAAAAACAATTTCTTTCACAAACAGGTGCCACCTTGAGGCCCATGCAATGTAACGCTTGATTAAGTAAGGGATTATACTGTAACTTTCGTAGTCGGAAATTAAAAAAAAGCCCCATACAGGATGCCGTACCGGCTATGGAAAACATGATGATCGCGGCAGCAACCAAAGTGATCTGTTTATGCAGGATACCTTCGGTGATGTGGTTTTTCGAGAGAGAGGGAGGTGAGGAAACTTCAATAAACCTGGAATAACCCTGCCAGTAAGTTTCCGGTCTTATAATTTAGGCAGTTTTCGGCTGCAGCGCACAATCATAGTCTTATAACGAACCGTTAAAGCCCGACAAGGTTACGATTGTGCGCTGAAATCACGGTTCCGGCTCAGTTCTGTTGCGGTTCGAGGGGAAGGTTTATATCCTGCTGGATGATCTCCTCGATATTGTTGGCAGGAATGAAGAAACGGTTCATCGGAGTCTGGTCGGTCCTTTCATGAAGGATGCCGCGTGCCGTACCGGCGGTAATCGATGCAAGATGACCGGCAAAATGCTTGGGGAGCAGGATAAACCCGCTCTGCTGGCCTGTAAAGAAGTTCCAGGATTCAGGATCGATTGCAAAGATACAACCGGCTTCGATGGTGATGAACTGCCGTTCATCCTGGACGAATTCATTTTTGAAAAGCACTTTCAGGAGTTTCTGTTTGCTGTCCACACCGAAATTCAGGCCCACATTAATTTTAACCGGCTTATTTTCCTCGAAATAACTCGGCTCAATTTCAAGCTGTTCGGTAATAATTTTTACAAGGGCGTAATTTACCCGGCGTTCGGCGTTTTCTGACATTACTGTAGAGAAAAAGTTGAAGGAAAAGGAAATTTTAACAAATAATAAACTTTCAGTGCAAAAATATGCAATTTATTTGAAACACGCTTTTAATTATTTTCTTTTCTATTTCGCTGCTGATACCGGGTGTCTTCAGTTTCTCCGAAGCATGAAACCTCTGTCGGTTCATTATATTCCAGAGTGTTCCGGTGTATAGTAAGGTTCTAATTATATCAAACGATAACCGGGTATGCCAGAATTATCCCCGCCTTGTTTTTTCGAATCGGATGTACAGCTTTCTCAAAAGGCTTATTACGGAATTGGCGGTGAAGCCCGCTTTGTTGCTTATCCCGGTTATCCTTCGGAACTCGCGGATCTTCTGATCTGGAACAGGGAAAATCGTTTACCCCTCGCCCTGATGGGTGCAGGCAGCAACATACTCTTTTCAGGCATGCCATTTCCCGGGGTTGTCATTTCCCTGAAGAACATGAACCGGATGTTCTGGATTTCCGACGATGAACTCTTCTGCGGAGCAGGTGTTGAAAATACAGCAATAGCAGAAGAGCTTCTGCGATGTGGCAGAAGCGGCGGAGAGTGGCTCTACCGGCTGCCCGGACAGATCGGGGCTACCGTGCGGATGAATGCCCGATGTTTCGGTGGAGAAGTATCCGAACATACATCGGGTATTCTGTCGGTTTCAGTTGATGGCCGCATGCGCCGGCTTGCCGCGGAGCAGGTTTTTCATGGCTACAAGCATACATCGCTTATGGAAAATCCTGAAATAGTCACGGCTGTGCTTCTTCGTTTCCCCGATATCCGTCCGAAGCACGAGATAGAAGAGCTGATGAGGAAAAATGAACGGGAACGTCTCGAAAAGCATCATTTCGATTACCCGAGCTGCGGATCCACCTTCAAGAACAATTACACCGCAGGGCGTTCAAGCGGGAAAATATTCGATGAGCTTGGTTTCAGGGGTGAGAGGGAAGGCGGAGCGGAAGTCAGCCAGTATCACGCGAATTTTATTTACAACCGGCAAAAAGCCACGGCTGAGGATGTGCTCCGGCTTGCTGCCCGCATGAGAAGTGCCGCGTTTGAAAAAGCCGGAGTGCAGCTCGATCTCGAGGTACAGTGCATCGGTTTGTTCGATCGCGGGTTGCTTGATGATTGCGGAGTGGAATATACTCCAGATCCTGACGATGCATCGAGAGGCTGGACCGGGTTGTTATGGTCGCATGACAGTATGGTTCCGGCAGAAACGTATCCCAGCATGCTTTTACAGGGACCCATGACAGGGTATTTTGGAACAGATCATGAATATCCTTCAGGGGTTTTCGCACAGGTCGAACAGCTCGTTTCTCTTGAGGATGCCGAAAGCTCACCGGATCTACCGTTTCTGCGCTGGACATCACGGATTTTCAATTTCGATGCGTTCAAGGTAAAGCCATCTGAATCTTTAAAAAAGGGAGCGTTTCTCGACGGTCTGTGGCAGTTCAGCGTTTCCGAACTTTTTATATCCGATGGTGATCGCAGGAACGGGTATCTCGAATTTGAAATGACACCGCAGGGCCAATGGGTTGCTTTACGTTTCGACAGTCCTCGAAAAAGGGCTTCGGGATATGAAATTCTTTCTGCCGAACCCTGGATTGAACATCTCGGGTTTTTACAGGACGATGCGGGATTCGGTATGGAGTTCTCTTATGAACTGCTTCGGCCATTCATAAGAGAAGGCTCATTAGCCATGCAGTGCTGTGCCTCTTCAGGGGGAGGGCAGTATGGACTGTTTCCATGGTGGAATGAACCGGAAAAACCGGCCGATTTTCATCAGCCGGGAAAGTTCTTCAGGATTCAGCTATCGTAACCGGGTCTTTGTTTTCGGATCAGGACTTATAAATCCGCGGCAGGCATACGTGAAACCTCTTCGGCGGTGAAAACCGGTCCTTCCTTGCATACGTAGACAGATCCTACATTGCAGCGGCCGCATTTACCGACCCCGCATTTCATGCGGTTTTCCAGAGTGGTAAACACATTGCGTTCCTCGAAACCGAGTTTTTTGAGAGCGATAAGGGTGAACTTGATCATGACAGGTGGTCCGCAGAGCACGGCAATGCAGTTCTCCGGTGATGGCGCAGCCTGTTCGAGAACGGTCGGAACAAAACCCACCTTGTTTTTCCAGTCGGGTGTTTCTCCGCCCGGATCGACGGTCAGGACAAGATCGACATCATCCCGTCTTTCCCATTCCTCGAGTTCATGCTTGTAGACAAGATCGGCGACGGTCCTGGCACCGTACACGATGGTGATTTTACCGAACCTGTCACGCTGGTCGAGACATGACCAGATGACGCTGCGGGTCGGCGGAAGGGCGATCCCACCGGCAATGAAGAGCAGGTTCTTTCCGAAGAATTCTTCCAAGGGAAAGCGGTTGCCGTATGGTCCGCGGAAGGTGATAAGATCGCCTATGTCGGAATTCGCCAGCACCGATGTCACCCTTCCGGATTGCCGGAACGTACACTCAATATAATCTTTTCTTGTTTCAGGGCTCGCAACGCAGAAGGTGCTTTCCCCTTCGCCGTATATGCCGTAAAGGCCGAACATGCCTGTGCGGTAACTTTCCCTGAACAAATCGTGGTCGGCCGGGTCCTGGAACTCCAGTCTCATCGTCTTCACGCCGGGAGCCTCGTCATGGCGGGCCACGATTTTCATGACGGCCGGTTTGTAGATATTCTGGTGCGAGTGATGGTTGTGTTCTTTCACGGAAGTAATTTTGAAATCTCTTGTAGTGTTTCGGTAATACCCATGTCGACCGGACACTGGCGGGTGCACCTGCCGCAGCCGGAACATTTGTTCAGGTTGAATTTTCCCGGGTAATAGTTGAATTTGTGCATGATGCGCTGACGCCAGCGTGCAGACTGCGTCGAGCGGGGGTTATGGCCGGATGTATGCATGGTGAACAGCGAGAAAGAGCAGCTGTCCCAGTTTTTTCTTCTGATGCCGTTGTAGGTATCACCCTCGTCCTGGATGTCGAAGCAGTGGCAGGTCGGGCAGAGGTAGGTGCAGGAAGCACATCCGATACAGCGCACCGAAATTTCCTTCCAGAACCTGCTCTCGAAATTTTCAGGTTTTTTAAGCCATTCCACGCAGGCATCGAGGTTGAACTTTTCAGGCACGGCAGCAGGGGGCAGCGGGCTTTCCGTGCTTTCCTGCAGCAGGTCTGTGATCGAGGAGAAAACCTCCCGGCCGCGATCGGTAATTTCCTCGACCAGCCACCCCTTGCCTCCATTTAATGGCCGCAGAAGGATATCCGAACCCATCGAGCTGTCAGGAGCGATTTTCAGAGACGTACACATGCAGAAATCATCGGATTTTACGCATGCAATCGAAATAATCACCGAATCGTTGCGGCGCTGGAACCAGTATTCATCCCTGTAGTCCCAACCGAAAAGGGGATCGTCGATTGCAACACCTGAAGCATCACATGGACGGGCACCGAAAATGATCCTTTTTCCTGAAGGCGGAAGGAATTCTTCGGTGTCGATCGCCTGCTTACCGATGGCATATTTGAGCATCGGCTCGGTCTGTGGAAAAAACAGCTCTTTTATCGAACGATCAGGGAGAACGATGTCCAGCTCGAGCTCCGATGCTTTCTCAACCGGCAGGAAAGCTGCAATATGCGATTTTCTTACAGGTCCAATAACAGTATTTCCTGATGACTTCCATCGTTGGATACAATTGTCGAGTTTATCGGCTGAAAGTATTTTTGGCATACGAGTTTGTTACTTATAGAATGAAAGTCTCGGAATCGTCTTTTTTGAAACTGGCCAGCATCGGTTCCTGTGTCATGCTCAGGCCGGCATAATGGTCGAATGAATTTTTCGATTCAATGGCCATCCTGCGGTTGATGAGGCGGAGCGGTATATTGACCGGACAGGCCCTGTCGCAGTTTCCGCACTCGACGCACCTTCCTGCGAGATGAAAGGCCCTTATGATATTCCATTCGAAATTACCGAGCGTATGGGCTGATGTGTTGATCCACTGTGGCTGGTTGCAGTCTACGATACACCTCCTGCAATAGCACATGGGGCATGCCTGCCTGCATGCATAGCATTTTATGCATTTCGAAAATTCATCCTGCCAGAAGGAAAAACGTTCCTGAGCATTCATCTTTTCCAGTTTTTCAATAACTGGATCTGAATCGGAAACGACAGGGTTTTCGCTTAGAGAAACGACATATTCGATAAAATCGAGAGCATTGGAACCTTCGAGAAGTTTGATGGTGTTCCCGGCCGTTTCGAAACCGAGGATCACGACCTGATCGGGGTTGAGCTGGTTTTCAGCAGCAAGGATGTTTATCGATCGGATTCCTTCCGGCCGGAGGAAGATCGCGACGCGTTTTTCATCGCTCAAAAGCCCTTCGGTGACAAGGTACCCGGAAAGGTTTGCAATGCAGAGTTCGTCAAGAACCAGCCTGTCAACCTGTTCCGCAGAACTGACAAATACCGGTCTGCGACGGTCCGTTGTGGTCCCGCCGGTATAGCCCACAACGAGTTTGACCTCGCCGCTCGAAAGAAGTTCTTTTGCCCTGTTTCTGTATTGTACTTCTATGCTCATGAACAATCGAAAGTTATAGTGAAGCCTGTGACTGCGTTTCCTCGATAAGACCGTGGTACTGGTTGAATGGGCCGAGGGTGCGGATTTCTTCAGTTAATGAATTGATGAGCTCGGCAAATTTCACACCTTCCGCGGCACTGATCCATGAATACTTGACCCGTTCCACAGGTATGCCGGCAAAATCGAGAAGCGACCGGAAAATCATCCATCTTCGCCGTGCATGATAGTTGCCGTGAGTGAAATGGCAATCGCCGGGATGGCAGCCGCTGATAAGGATCCCGTCGGCACCTTTCTGCAGTGCTTTGAGTATGAACATCGGACTGATCCTGCCGGTACAGGGAAGGCGTACCATTCGCACGTTCGGAGCGTATTTCAGCCGGCTCGTGCCGGCAAGGTCAGCTCCTGCATAGGTGCAGTAAGTACAGACAAAAGCAACTATTTTCGGTTCGAATTGTTCGCTCATCAGTTAGTTTTGTGGCAAATTTCTCTTGGTTAACCGGAATGCAGGCATCTGTCAGAGGCCCATCACTTCGGCAAATATCTGTTTTTCGGTAAAACCGGCAAGATCGATGCTGTTCGACCGGCAGAAAGTCACGCAGGTGCCGCATCCCTGACAAAGTCCCGGATTGACGGAGGCAACCTGTTTGATGACCCGGCCTGAACGGTCGAGGATATCTTTTTTCTCGATGGCGTTGTAGGGACAGGCCAGCACACATCCCCAGCAGCCCGCACAGGTAGCTTCATTGCAACTGGCGATAACCGGTTCCCGTTCGAGCATGTCTTTGCTGAAGAGAGCGAGAACTTTGCTGGCAGACGCCGATGCCTGGGATACCGAATCGGGGATGTCTTTCGGGGACTGGCATGCCCCGGCAAGGAAAATCCCTGCAGTAGACGATTCCACCGGGCGCAGTTTGAGGTGGGCCTCGTTGTAAAAACCGTACTCGTCATAGCCGATCCCGATGGTTTTAGCGAATTCCTTGGCGCCGGGCTGGGCCACCATCGCCGTGGCAAGCACTACCATGTCCGCTGCGATTTCCACAGGCCGGCCAAGCAGCGTATCGACACCGCGTACCATCAGTTTTCCGTTTTCCTCCCAGACTTTGCTGACCCTTCCTCGCAGGTAGGAGGCTTCGTCCTCTTCGATAGCCCTGCGGGTGAATTCGTCATATCCTTTTCCGCCTGCACGGATGTCCATGTAGAAAATGCTGATTTTGCCTCCATGTACCTTGTGCGCATAGAGCATCGCATGTTTCGCGGTATACATGCAGCAGATTTTCGAGCAGTACCTGACGCCTTTCGACGGGTCGCGCGAACCTGCGCACTGGATGAAGACAATGTGTTCCGGTACCTTCTGATCCGAAGGACGCAGAATTTTTCCAGCCGTAGGGCCGCTGGCCGATGCAAGCCGTTCGAACTGGAGCCCGGTAATGACATCCGCATATTTCCCGTAACCGTATTCCCCATACATGGCAGTGTTCTGTACCTGGAACCCGGTGGCGACGACAATGGCCCCGACTTCGAGATCGAGGAACTCATCCTGCATGTCGAAATCGATGGCATCGGCTGCGCAGGCTTTCTGACAGAGCTTGCACTTGCCGTTCTTGAAATAGATGCAGTTTGTCTTGTCGATGACCGGATTGTTCGGCACCGACTGCGCGAAAGGGGTATAGATTGCGGTGCGCCTGCCAAGGCCGCAGTCGAACTCGCCGGGAATTTTCTTGACAGGGCATTTGAGGTAACAGTCTCCGCATCCCGTGCATTTATCCATGTGGACAAAGCGGGATTTCATGCGCACCCGGACTTTGAAATTTCCGATGTAGCCATCGACATGTTCCACTTCTGCATAGGTGAGGAGGCGGATTTTGGGATGCTGGGCGGCCTCGACCATTCTCGGTGTCATAATGCACTGGGAGCAGTCAAGCGTCGGGAAAGTTTCCGAAAGCTGTGCCATGTGGCCGCCAAGAGAAGGTTCACGCTCGACAAGCACGACCTCCTGTCCGGCATTGGCGATATCGAGCGCGGCCTGGATACCCGCTATTCCCCCGCCGATCACCATTGCGCGGCGGGTGACAGGCACCTCGATTGGCTGGAGCATATTGTTGCGCTTGACTTTCTCGACCATCGAGCGGGTGATGTCAATGGCTTTGTCGGTTGCCATATCGCCATCGCTGTGCACCCATGAACAGTGCTCGCGGATATTAGCTATCTCACAAAGATACGGGTTGAGGCCCGCTTCGGCGCAGGCTTTCCGGAAGGTTGCCTCATGCATTCTCGGGGAGCATGCGGCGACCACTACACCGGTCAGGTGGTTTTCACGAATGGCTTTCTTGACGGATTCCTGACCGGGATCGGAACAGAAATACTTGTATTCAACAGAAACGGAAACACCGGGATGATCTCCCAGAGCGTGCGCAAGCCTGGAAGTATCCACCTTTCCGGCGATATTCTCACCGCAGTGACATATGAAAACTCCTATTTTCGCCATAGTTCAGTCATTTAATAAGTATCTGCATGCGTTTACAGCATCAGCAGGAAACAGGAGACAGCAAGGTCTTCCTTGTTCAATATTTCCAAAAAGGCCTGAATTTCACCGGATGTCGTCTTGTTCAGCCGTTTTGATCGGCTTTTTTCCGGTTACAGGGCGTTTTCCGGCAAGTGATATGGGACTTGGGAACATGTATCGGATTGAACAACATAACTGCTTTGTTTTTTAACTGATACCGGAATAAAAAATGTATTCGGAAATACACAGGAAATATTCAGGGCCACCTCTGGAGTTTGTCAACAAAAAAACGGATGTCGCCCGTGTTCGTACTATTGTTTCGAAACCATGTCAAGAGCGGGAACGAAATGTTTCCCCACAGCGACTTCTGCAGGATCGGCTCCGCAAGCTATAGCGACAAGTTCGGAAATATAATAAACCGGCATCGGTTTAACATCACCAAAGCGTTTTCTCATGCTTTCCTGCCGCATATCGAGGTTAGCATGGCATAAAGGACATGCGACGACAAATGCGTCAGCGCCGTTTATCGATGCGTTTTTTGCAATATTGTGTGTCAGTTCTTCGACAAGCGGTTGCTGAGCGAGTGTAAGTCCTGCTCCGCAACATTCGACTTTGAATGCCCAGTTTACCGGTCTGGCCCCAAGTGAAGCGACAAGTGATTCCATCTTGAGGGGATTCTCCTGATCATCAAATCCCATGGCTTCCATTGGACGAACAAGAAGACAGCCATAATAACAGGCGAGGTTCAGCTCGTCGAGAGGTTTTACAACCCTCTTTTTGATCTCTTCAGGATCGATCGCTTCGAGCAGCTGGGTGACACCGATGAATTCAGCAGTACAGGTCGGTTCGATGCCGGTGATGGAACGGACCTCCTTTCGAAGTTCCGGCGATTCGGCAAGAGTCTTGCGTGTTGTTACCTGGCGGTTCTGGCAGGCCGCACAAGGAGCGAGCACATAATCGAATCCCTGGGTATCGGCCAATGCCTGGTTTCTTGCAGGGAGAAGAAGAGCGAGCTTGTGATTGGTGGCATGGGCCGATGTCGCACCGCAGCAGTTCCAGTCCTCTATTTCCTGCAGTCTGATGCCGAGCAGCGAGCACATTTTTTTAACGGAAACATCATATTCCATAGCTGTGCCGCTGAGTGAACAGCCGGGATAATAACCGATTGTCATGCCCGGTTTAATAGACACAGGCGCTGTAACTGCCGGCTCTTTCTTTACCGGTCGTCTTTTCGGTACCGAGGTAAGAGTATGATGTTCAGATGCTGCAAAAATTTTTTCGATCTGGTCCTTTGCCTTGACCGATCCTTTTCCGGAGAGGCTGTGCAAGGGATTGATCTTGCCGTTTATGATCATCTTCATTCCTGAGCCGGCATCCTGAAGCAGGGTTCTTGTACGGAGCTTGTAACTGTTGACAAGTGAAAGCTCATGAAGGCGGCCGTATTTACGGACATTGTTCAGAAAAGAGACATGAAAGGCCGTGACCAGTTTTTTCGCCTTGTCGTCGGAAACGATATCCATTTCGAGAGCGAGTTCTCTCAGGGAATCCATTGTCGCGGCAATCTCCATGTTCTGCGGACAGCGGGCGGTACAGGTCTGGCAACCGACACAGAACCAGAGCGCATCGCTCCTCATGGCCTCTTCTATCAGACCGCCCTGGACAAGGCGCATGATCCTTGCTGGAGGATTATCCATAAATGAACCTGCGGGGCAGCCTGCGGTACATTTTCCGCACTGGTAGCAGCAGTTGTAGTTATTTCCGGTGGATTCCTCAAGTCTGTGCTTCAGGGTATCCAATGCATTCATATCGTTTTTTGACACGTGGTATATATGTGTGGTAAATGTTACTTGACGTCATGCGGGGAGCGAAACGGCAAAACATATCATGTTAAATAAAAATACAATAATGTCAAATTATCCGTGGTAAATAATTTTTAATGATTGTTAAGTTTCTTAGGCTGCAAGTCTCATATTGTCTCTGTTTTCCAAGGTTCTGAACATCCATAAGGATTCAGGAGTTTAAATTAAAAACAGTATAAATTTGAAACATCCATTCCGAAGAAAGAGTTCAACGCTTCCGGTATGAAGGACCAGAATCATGCAATGCAGTTCGCAGCACGTTTCATCTGAACCGGATCCTCATCAGCGGCATCATGCTGTCAGCAGTAAAATCATGGATGGAAAAACAGGGAAGTTCATTGATATGATGCACTTTTTGCTTATGATAGCAGGACATTTGATTTATCTCACAAGAATTATTTTTACAACCGTTTATGTTTGATGAAATAGAGTTTGACAAGATCAAACGCCTTCCCAAGTATGTGTTTGCTGCTGTAAATGAACTGAAAATGGCAGAACGGCGTGCCGGCGAGGATGTCATAGACTTTTCCATGGGCAATCCTGACGGTCCGACACCTCAGCATATCGTCGATAAACTGGTCGAAAGCATCAATAAACCGCGCACCCATGGTTATTCGGTGTCAAAAGGCATTTACAAACTGAGGGGAGCTGTAGGAAACTGGTATAAACGCAAATACAATGTCGATCTCGACCTCGACCGGGAAGTAGTTGCTACAATGGGCTCCAAGGAAGGATATGTCCATCTGGTTCAGGCGATCACCAATCCCGGCGATCTTGCCATGGTCCCGGACCCATGTTATCCTATTCACTCCCAGGCTTTCATTCTTGCCGGAGGCAATGTCCATCGCCTGAAGCTTGAAATGAACGATGATTTCACCCTCGATGAACAGGGATTTTTCCGTCATATCGAGCAGGCTTTACGTGAATCATCCCCGAAACCGAAATACCTTGTGGTCAATTTTCCGAACAATCCGACCACGGCAACCGTAGAGCTTTCGTTTTATGAAAAGCTTGTGGATATCGCCAGGCAGGAACGTTTCTATATTATCAGCGATATCGCCTATGCTGAAATAACATTCGACGGCTACCGGACACCATCCATCCTTCAGGTTCCCGGAGCGAAAGATGTCGCGGTCGAGAGCTACACCCTTTCAAAAACATACAACATGGCCGGTTGGCGTGTAGGGTTCATGGTTGGTAACGCCAAACTTATCGGTGCCCTTGAGAAAATCAAGAGCTGGCTTGACTATGGCACTTTTACGCCGATACAGGTCGCTTCGACCATAGCACTGAACGAAGACCAGAGCTGTATCGAACAGATCAAGGATGTTTATCAGAAGCGCCGCGATGTCATGGTGAAAAGTTTTACAAATGCAGGATGGCCGCTTGTTTCACCTCGCGCGAGCATGTTTGTCTGGGGACGGATTCCAGAACAGTTCAGGCATCTTGGAAGCCTCGAGTTCAGCAAGAGACTGCTTACGGAAGGTAAGGTGGCGGTCAGCCCGGGCATAGGATTCGGTGCCTATGGCGATGAGTATGTAAGGATTGCCATGATCGAAAACGAGGAGAGGATCCGTCAGGCGGCGAGAAATATCAGAAAATTCCTGCGTGTTCCTGAAACGGAGTCCTGAAACACCGGAGTTTTCTATTCATGCAACTCGAATATTTCGAGGATCGCTTCCTGAATGTGATCGAGCACCATCCCTGACGAAACCAGGCTCGACACGTCGTTTGCCAGATCACCCGCCCGTCCGTGAAACCATGCCGCACATGCACCGGCGTTGAAAATATCCGCCCCTTTTGCAGCAATGGCCGCGATCATTCCGGCGAGCACATCTCCGGAGCCGGCTGTCGCGAGAGCCTCGTTTCCGGATGTATTCAGCAGAACAGGTCCGGCAGGCCCTGCAATCACCGTCGGATTTCCTTTCAGGAGAACATTGACATTGTGGCGCCTGGCGAAATGTTCGGCGGCTTTCAGCGGATCGGACTGAATGTTCTCTGTTTCAGTACCGCCAAGACGGCTGAATTCCCCATAATGAGGTGTCAGGATCGTATTCCGGCATCGTTTCAGTATTTCAGGAAGCTCCGGACATGAAAGGGCATAGAGTGCATCTGCATCGAGAACAAGTTTTTTCTCCGTAATCTCCGGTGAAGCAAGTATGTTCCTGATCAATTCGATGGAATTCTCGTCCCGTCCCAAACCGCACCCGATCATGATTGCATCGGCCCATACGGCCTTTTCAATGATTGCCGCTTTATCCCTGCTGATAACGATAGCTTCCGGCACTGCATCATGTATCGCCGCCGCCATGGAAAGCGGAACGGAAATACAGACATATCCTGCGCCTGTTTTAACGGCGGCTTTCACAGAGAGGATTGCGGCACCGAGCATCGAGGCATGTTCCGAATGTGAGCCGGCGACGATCAGCACTTTTCCGTTCGTATGCTTTGCGCTTTCAGGTTTTCTGAGATGAAAATGTCCGGCGGCGAACTCTTTGTCGGTCAGGTAGTGAGAAGCGGGTTCTATGAGAAAGCGGGGAATCGAAATCTCCGCGACTTCCGTTTCTCCGCAGAGCGCCGGACCGTCATTGAGAAAGAAACCGGTTTTCAGGAAAGCCATGGTGACGGTGACATCGGCGTCCACCGATGGCACGGACGAAAAGCCCGTTGTGGCATCGAGGCCGGAAGGGATGTCCACGGCAAATGTGACCGCACCGGTACGGTCACGTATGGTGTTGACAAGCTCTATGCCTTCTGAAAGAGGAGATGGGAGTTCATCTCTGTCTCCCTGTAATCTCAGTCCGGTGCCGGTCACAGCATCGATAACGGCATCGTATGGTTTCTCGGCCACATACGGTAATGCCTCATCATGACTTCTGAAAATGCGCAGGTCTGCCGTGAATCGGGAGTATGCTGCGAGTATTGCGAATCCTTCCCTGTTGATACCCTGAAGCATTTCTTCAGGGTAAAGAAGGACAAGATCAACCGTCGCGCCGAGGTTCAGCAGATGCCGGGCGATGACGAACCCGTCACCGCCGTTGTTGCCTTTTCCGCATACGACAAGAAAGGAGTTCTCTTCCAGGCCCTCTTTTTCCAGTTTCCTGCAGATAATCCGGACACATTCACGGCCGGCAAGCTCCATCAGTCTCGTTTCGCCGATCAGGAGATCGGAAATTGCCGCCATGTCGGCTTTCTGCATTTCTTTTGCGGTAACAACAGGCAGCATCCCGGCTCCTCCTTTTTCAGCGTGAGATTTTACATTTCATCGAGGTGAAGGGCATGTTCGAGAGAATGGTAATAAGCTTCGGCAAGTTCTCCGGACGCGATGTTCAGAACCTCCTGCCCGTTGATGGCTATGGTGCCTGAGCCCTTGACGACCCTGCCGATCACCCTGATCGGGACATTATATTTGACGGCCTCCTCTATGACTTCCTTGGCTTTTTCCGGGGCTATGCTCAGCACCACCCGTCCCTGGGCTTCCGAAAAGAGCTGCTGCTGGAAAATGTTCGGTCCGGTTCCTGTAATTTCAAGTTCCACAGTGAACCCGAGCAGCGGAGCTTCGCTGTCCATAACTGTTTTTTCAGCCAATGCCACAAAGAGCCCGCCATCGGAAATGTCATGGGCCGAATGCATGAGCTTTTTCCCGGCAAGTTCGACCAGAAGATCCTGCAGGTTTTTTTCATGTCCGAGATCAATAAACGGAGCATCCTGACCGGGAGTTCCGTACTGCATGACAAGGAATTCCGAACCGTCGAGCGAAAGTTCAGGATCACCGAGCAGAATGATGGCATCTCCTTCATGACGGAATGTCGAACCTGTGAGGTTGTCGATATCGTCGAGCAGTCCGATCATACCGATTGTCGGAGTAGGGTAGATGGCTGTCCGGACACCGCCGATGGATGATTCGTTGTAGAAGCTGACATTGCCGCCGGTAACCGGGGTATTGAAAGCTCTGCATGCATCACCCATTCCTTCGACAGCAGTCCTGAACTGGTAGTAAACCTCAGGCTTGTAAGGGTTGCCGAAATTCAGGCAGTTGGTGATGGCAAGCGGTCTGGCTCCTGTACAGGCAATGTTTCTCGCGCATTCAGCCACAGCGATTTTGCCTCCGGAAGATGGATTGAGATAGACGTAACGTGCGTTGCAGTCGGTTTTCATGGCAAGGCCTTTCCTGGTTCCCTTGATCCGGATCACCGCAGCATCGGTCTGTCCGGCAGGTGTGACGGTATTGGTCTGGACCATGGAATCATATTGCCGGTATACCCACTGTTTGCTGGCGATATTGGGTCGTGACAGAAGTTCGATGCCGATTTCGTTGAATGAAAGGTCCGAATCATCGACAAGTTCGGCAACGGGTGTGTCGGGTTTTTTCTCGACAGCTTCGCGAATATAGACCGGGGCCCCTCCACCGAGCACGAGGGAGATCGCCGGGATTTCAGCTACGACCGCGCCGTGCTGCTGAACCCTCAGGCAGTTGTCGTTTGTCACACGACCTATGACGACAGCCTGGACATCCCATTTTCTGTATATATCGATGATCCTGTCCTCGAACCCTTTCTCGGCGACGACAAGCATTCTTTCCTGTGATTCGGAAAGCATGATTTCGTATGCGCTCATTCCTTTTTCGCGGATAGGTACAAGATCGAGGTTGATCTCGATTCCTCCGGAGCCGGTTTTTTCAATACCCCGGGCACTCATCTCGGATGTCGAGCTGGTGATCCCGGCAGCACCCATATCCTGCAGGCCGACGACAAAGCCGGAAGCAATCGCTTCAAGGGTCGCCTCGAGGAGCAGTTTTTCAGCGAAAGGATCGCCAACCTGCACACTGGGCCTTTTGTCCTCGGAGGCTTCGCTCAGATCTTCCGATGCAAAGGTCGCTCCGTGTATTCCGTCCCTTCCTGTCGATGAACCGACGATCAGCACGGGATTGCCTTCACCTTTGGCGGTAGCGCTGACGGTTTTGTCATGTTCGACAATACCGACGGACATGGCATTGACAAGCGGGTTTCCTGTATAGCCTTCTTCAAAATATATTTCGCCGCCTACCGTAGGAACGCCGAAGGAGTTGCCATAATCGCCTATCCCTCTTACGACGCCGTCGACAAGGTATCGGACGCGGGGATCTTTCGGAGAACCGAATCTGAGAGAGTTGAGGGATGCGACCGGCCGGGCGCCCATGGTGAATATGTCGCGGTGAATGCCTCCAACCCCGGTTGCTGCCCCCTGATAGGGCTCGACGGCGGAAGGATGATTGTGTGACTCGATCTTGAATGCAACGGCAAGATTGTCACCGATATCGACAAGCCCCGCGTTTTCTTCTCCAGCCCCGGTCAGAACGGCCTTGCCTTCGCGAGGAAGTGTCTTCAGTACTGCTATTGAGTTTTTATAGCTGCAATGTTCGGACCACATGACGGAAAAAATGCCGAGCTCGGTAATCGAAGGTACCCTGCCCAGAATGGATTGTATTTTTGTATACTCTTCGGCATTCAGGCCATGTTCTTCTGCAATCGCGAGGCTTACTTCAATATCAGTGTGTTTCATTGGTACAGTTGAAGATTGCGAAACATCAAGGCTGCTGGCCGTGACAGTTTTTATATTTTTTTCCGCTTCCACAGTGGCAGAGGTCATTACGGCCCGGTTTTTTTTCAGCGACAACCGGCTGTTGTGCGGGCATTTCATCACCTGCGCCGTTATCCTGCATTTCGGCAGCGGCAGCTGCAAAGACACTTTCGGCAGCCTCATGCTGCGCAACAAGTTTTTCCTGCTTTATAGCGGCCTTTCTCTGTCTCTCTTCCATTTCCTGTGCCTCTTCAGGGTCGACAGGAAAGAGTTTGAATGCAAGTGAAAGGGTTTCGAGCTCTATTTCCTGCAGGAGCGTGATAAACAGCCGGTAAGCCTCCTGTTTGTACTCGAGAAGAGGATCTTTCTGTCCGTATGCACGCAGGTTGATACCTTCACGGAGGGAGTCGATTTCACGAAGGTGTTCTCTCCAGCGCGTGTCGATGATACTCAGCACCGCATATTTTTCGATCTGACGCATGATATCAGGCGGAATGATCGCCTCTTTTCTCTTGTAGAACGAAAGGGCTGTCATGTAAAGCTTGTCTGTGGTCGCATCCACTCCGTCATTTTCGAAGACCGTCCGGTCAATTTTGAATTCAACGGAAATCTCACGCAGGACCTGTTCCTCGATTCCCTCGACATCAAGCAGCTTGTGATGTTTTTTTACCACCAGCGAACAGTAATCTTTCAGAAGGTCAAGGATATCGCTGGTCAGGCGTTCGTGAAGCAGTCCGTTTCTGCGGCGGGTGTAAATAACCTCACGTTGCTGGTTCAGCACGTCGTCATATTCGAGCAGCCTTTTGCGGATGGCAAAGTTCTGTTCCTCAACTTTTTTCTGCGCCCGTTCGATTGATTTTGTAATCATGGAGTGCTCGATGACATCCCCTTCCTCATGGCCCAGGCGGTCCATGACCGCAATAACCCGATCTGAACCGAAGAGACGCATCAGTTCGTCTTCAAGAGAGACAAAAAATACCGATTCGCCCGGGTCGCCCTGACGTCCTGCACGGCCGCGCAGCTGACGGTCAATCCGGCGTGATTCATGGCGTTCCGAGCCGAGAATGAAGAGTCCGCCCAGTTCTCTCACACCTTGTCCAAGTTTGATATCGGTGCCGCGACCTGCCATATTGGTGGCAATCGTGACCGCTGAGCGCTGTCCGGCTTCTGCGACAATTTCAGCCTCACGATGGTTCTGTTTCGCATTGAGCACATTGTGAGGGATTTTTTTAGCCCGGAGCATTCTGGAAATGGTTTCGGAAACGTCCACGCTTGTCGTTCCGACAAGTACCGGCTGTCCTTTTTTCTGAAGTTCCTCGACTTTCAGGACGACGGCGTTGTATTTCTCCCGGCGTGTCTTGTAGACAAGGTCGTCCACATCCTTGCGGATAACCTTGGCATTGGTCGGGATGACAACGACATCGAGCTTGTAGATTTCAAAAAACTCCGAAGCTTCGGTTTCCGCCGTTCCGGTCATACCCGCAAGCTTTTTGTACAGACGGAAAAAGTTCTGGATGGTGATGGTCGCCATTGTCTGGGTTTCACCTTCGATCTTGACATTTTCCTTGGCTTCGATCGCCTGGTGCAGGCCATCGCTGTAGCGGCGCCCGGGAAGGATGCGGCCGGTGAATTCATCGACGATCATGACCATGCCGTTCTGGACCACATACTCGTCATCGCGCTCGAAAAGCGAGTATGCTCTCAGAAGCTGGCTGATATTGTGCAGTTTTTCCGAACGGTCGGCAAAAAGACGGTATACGGCATCTTTCTTCTGGATCTTTTCCGTGTCGGAAGCAGATGCATCACTTTCAATGGCGGCAATTTCCGTGCCGACGTCCGGCAGCAGGAAAAGGTCGGTGTCCTGGTGGCTGAGCTTGCTGAGAAACGCGCGTCCCTTGTCGGTCAGGTCGATGGTTCCGCCCTTTTCGTCAACGGCGTAATAGAGTTCATCATCAACTTCATGCATACGGCTCGAATTGTCCTTGAGAAACTCGTTTTCCGTAGACTGGACCAGCTTCGCGATTCCCTGCTGGGAAAGTGTCTTGATGTAACGGCTGTTTTTGGGCTGGCCGCGTTTGACCCGAAGGAGCTGCAGGCCCGCATCAAAATCACCCGGTTTTGTCTTCAGTATTTTTTCGGCTTCGGTAAGGTATGATGCCACAAGCTGCTGCTGAGCGCGGACAATCTGTTCGATCCAGGGTTTTATTTCCTGATATTTGCTGTTATCGGCATTGGGCACCGGTCCAGAAATAATGAGCGGAGTTCTGGCTTCATCAATAAGCACACTGTCAACTTCGTCGACGATGGCAAAAAAGAAATCACGCTGAACCATATCTTCATGCGTTCCCGCCATGTTGTCGCGCAGATAATCAAAGCCGAACTCGTTGTTCGTACCGTAGGTGACGTCGCAGAGGTACTGTTCCTTGCGTTCATCCGAAGACATGAAATTGAGGATGACCCCCACTGAAATATCATGAAAATCGAAAATAGGGTTCATCCACTCTTTGTCCCTCTGGGCCAGGTAGTCGTTTACCGTAACGACATGGACGCCTCTGCCGGTAAGTGAGTTGAGGAAAACCGGAAGTGTCGACACAAGCGTTTTACCTTCACCGGTAGCCATTTCGGCTATTTTGCCGGAATGAAGCACCATGCCGCCGATGAGCTGGACGTCGTAGGGCACCATGTCCCAGGTCATTTCACGGTCCATCACCAGATATTTGTGTCCTTTCAGCCTTCTGCAGGTATCTTTTACGATGGCATAGGTTTCCGGCAGGACCTCTTCGAGTATGGAAAACGTGGCTTTATCATATTCCTCTGAAAGAGCCTCGAGTTTTGTATTGACACTGTCGGCCTCTTCCAGGCTTATATCGGGATTGTCGAGTTTATGGCCAAGGTTTTTCCTCTCAAGCTCTATGGGTTCAAGTGCCTTGCGGACTTTCTGTTTCAATTCCCGGCTCTTCTGTTTCAGCTGCTCATCGCTGAGCGATGCCATGGACGCCTGAAGTTCGTTGATATGGTTTATGACCGGCTGGATTTTCTTGATGTCCTTCTCGTGTTTTGAGCCAAATATCTTTTCAATAATTTTCAACATGTAATAAGCCTTTCTGCTCTCCAATTAATTTCAGGGATGTTCTGCAAGGGTCGTCTGATGCGTTTTCCTGTGCATTTCGTTATTTCGTATCGAACCATAAAGTATTGAATTAGGTGATGAGATAAAAGAGGGATCACCGGAAAAAACGACCATGCAAGACCGGCTGCATAATTAGTTGGTAACCATATTCAGGCGAAATTGCCGAATACGGCTCGAATATCTGCACATTCAGCATGTTCGAAGCCTTTTTTCTTCACAGCGCCAGCAGTGAAAGAGGATGTGCCCGGCATACCCGGCAAAACAGGGATTCATGATCGTTCGCGCTTCGGCATCGAGCTTGAGATAGGTTGCCGGTGTCAGCGACCCAGGATCGGCACCGATTCCGAACCATTTTCCAAGGTATTGTTTCACATGTGTGTCAATAGGAAATGCATCCATTCGTCCAAGTCCGAACAGTGCTATACAGTCAGCAATTTTAAAACCGATCCCTCCCAGTTTGCAAAGCTCGTTGCGTAATTCTTCCAATGGGATGCTTTTATCCTGAAGCTTTTTAAAATCGAGTTTCCCCTGAGATATAGAACCTGCGGCCGTAATGATATTGCGTGCCCTCGTACGGTTGTTGTTCGTGCACCTGCTGAGCTTTTCAGGGTCGGCTTCAGCAAGGGCGCTGACAGTGGGGAAACTGAAAAGGGTTACCTCTCTGCCGTTGAAAAAAACGGAGCGCTCTTTTCCATAAATCCTTGAAATCGTTTCGACCTGCCTGCGGATGATCTGCATGCCGATGCCTTGTGCGCACATGAAGGTGATCAGGGTTTCAAAGGGGTCCTGCCTCAGTACTCTCAGCGTCAGATAGTTTTTCATTTTTTGCCATACTTCCGGATAGTGCCTTGAAAACATTTCAGGAAAAATGTTATCGGGTGATAATTCAAGTTGAAAGTAAGTCGTTATCAGCTCCGATAATTCTGATTCGGTTGTCGTTTCTGTTTCATAATATGCTTCAAAAATATCCATTTTTAATTGACGGATAATTATCGGAATACTATTGATGATATTGACAAAGTATTCAGGCATTTCTTCGATTAATCTCCATCTGAAAGTCTGTCCACTGAACAAAGATCCCTCTATTGAAATATCGGATAAACAATTAATTACGATTCTGTTAAACAATTTTTTCTGTACGAGTTTATAGTTGTGTAAACAAGCCTGTCTTTTCTTAATAAAATATGTTTTTGTATCGATTTTAAGTATTTAAAATAAAATAACATAAACTGATTTATCTAAAATATTTATAATCTATGATATTTTTTGTTTTCTTGTATTTTAATATGTTGCAAGATGTATTAAAATGGAGATTTTAATATTTTATTAAACAGATTTATATGGTTTATAAAATTTTATTAATCAGTATTTTGTTTGTTTTATAACGTTTATCGATAGTTATTAAATTGTTATAGGATGAATTATTTTTTGATTTTAATTATTTAAAAATACGGTTGAGTGATGTTGTTTATGAGTTTTAAAATCAGAATCAGGATGGTATTAATACCTTTTTTATAAGGTAAAATGGTTTTGTTTCTGACGATACGGGAGTGATCCGATAAAGAGGTTATTCAGGCTGTAATCTGTGAAAAAAAGTGAGAAAGAGATTCCTGTGGAGCCTCATGTTCCTGAACAAGTTCAAAGGTAAGATTGTGTGCCTGGGGAGTGAACAGGGCAAGAACCGCCAGTTCGGCGACATCGCTGCGTTGTATGGCGCCGGTTATGATCTTGTCGCCCGTATCGAAACGCAATGCATGCATCATGGGCGGGCCGTCGAGCAGTCCCCCGGGCCTGAGAATGGTATAGGAATATCCGGGATCGGAAAAAAGTTTTCGAACGACGTTTTCTGATTCGAGTTTCATGGTCAGCACCTGCCCATACCTGTTCAACGGGTGGTCGGGCCTTGTGACGGCCATGGAGCTGACAAGGACGAATTTTTTTATCTGCATCTGGCTTGCAACGGTCGCCAGCCTGATTATCCCATCCCGGTCTATGACGGAAGGAGGTGGCGCAGCAGGGTCCCTGACATTGCCTCCGACGGCACAGATAACGGCAACTGTCCCATAGAGGGCGGCACGTATTTCTTCTGCATTTTCAAGCGAGCCCGTGGCAAGGCTGTCGGCGATTTCCGGGCCGAACAGTTCTATCGCTTTCGGGGATGAACGCACAAAAAGCCGTGTTCTGATGCCATGCCTGCGCAGGCGTTCCACTATCCATATTCCGGTTTTTCCTGTGGCTCCGGCAACCAGGACGGTACCATTGAACATTGTCATGATGCCTTGAATACTCCCTTGATGATCAGGTTATCCCTACATAATCATCAAGGGTTCGAAATCGTTCTCGAAAATTCAGTTGAACATGGAAAAACGGACATTCCAGGCCATGGTGAGGTCAACGAGCGCATGCAGGAATATGACGGTCCTGATGTCCTTGTACCAGAAAAAGTTCAGAGCCCAGCTTCCGGCTATGAGCAGTTGAACCGGCATGAAAAAGGGTTTGTAGGGGCTTGTCTGAACGACATGCTCCGGCAGGATCGGGAGCCAGAAAAGCCCATGAATGAAGCCGCTGTAGATCATGAAACAGACGAAACCGGCGACGAAGAGGGCCCAGGGGTTTTGTGTGACTTTTGAAGTCAGCCATATGCCGAGTTGAAAACATGCATAAAACATGAATGTTTCTGCAACACCGTTTCCTATGCTGAAAACGATGACGGTCGGGATATTGAGCGGACGTCCGCCGTCCGAAGTGGAATGGGAATAAACCCATGCATTGATGGCGAGGATGACGAGCGAACAGATCAGGAGGATTTTTCTGCGGTTATCGAACTCCTTGCTGAATGAAAGAATGTCATTCCTGAAAAAAGCAAAGCCGATGACAAACGCAATCGCCCAGTAGGCATAAATCATCAGGGGTACCGATAGTTCCATGGCTGAATAGTTATTGTTTAGGGTAAAAATCCTGTTTCTGTTTTAAAAGCTTCGGCATGATAGGAGCTTCTGACGAAAGGTCCTGACTGCACATGCATGAAACCGGCAGCCCTTGCAACCTGCCTGAAATGCTCGAACTCGTCGGGAGTGACGTAACTTTCAACAGGCAGATGTTTCGGTGATGGCTGCAGGTACTGGCCGATCGTGATCATATCGCAGCCGTGACGGTAGAGGTCGCCGATAGCAGTTTCAACTTCAGCCGCGGTTTCGCCCATTCCAAGCATGAGGCCGGATTTGGTTGAGAGACCGTGGCGCTTTTTTGCGCGTTCGATTATTTCAAGTGAACCGGTATAACTTGCTTCAGGTCGGACTTTCCTGTAAAGCGACGGCACCGTTTCGATATTGTGATTGAGCACATCCGGCACTTCCTGCATTACCCGGTCAAGAGCGTCCGGATTGTTTCTGAAATCAGGGATCAGGCATTCGATGGTCACATCGGGTGTGAGTGCCCTGATTGCCCTGATGGTCTGAACCCAGTGATGCGAGCCTCCATCGTCGAGGTCGTCCCGAGTGACGCTGGTCAGCACGGCGTGTCTCAGTTTCATTGATTGTATCGCGAGTGCAATATTATCAGGTTCGAGATGATCAGGTGCCGGGATCATCTCGGCTTTGTCCACGGCACAGAAGCTGCAGCTCCTCGAACAGGCATTACCGAGCAGGAGAAAGGTCGCCGTGCCGCGTGACCAGCATTCCTGAAGGTTCGGGCACAATGCTGAACGGCATACCGTGTTGAGACTGTGGCGGTTGAGCAGTTGCCTTGTCGCAGCGAACGATGCCCCGGAAGCCATTCGGATTTTAAGCCATTCTGGTTTTTTTCGGGACCGGAGTTCCATATCGGGACAAATGTACAAGGTTTACGATCGTAAAGCTGTAATATAAAGCATGTTCTGATATTTCTGCCTAACATCCGGAGCTGTAACAATATCCCTGACGTTGTTTTGCGTCCGACATGTAAAGAACTGTTGCCATTGATGGCGGCTCCGGTGCAGACCTGCTGAATTTACAATGGTTTCAACCGGGGATTTCCATTGTGGATATCAAGTCTGAAAAAACTCCGGAAGCATTAATTGTAAAACACGTTATCTGGTATATACATTACAATCGGGCTTCGGAACAAATAAATAGAGGTGCCCTGAAAACGGATTGGATTATATTTATAACATCCTGAAGACCGGTGTATACCGTTTTCTTCGTCTGCCTTTCAAAATCACTTATACCTTTTTCAATCATGAAAAACGCCATAAAACAATCTTTCCATGTTGTCGCCGTATGCTTTTTTCTTTTCCCTGGTTTCGCACAAGCAGCGGAATACAGCAACCTGGAGGTACGGAAAATCCTCGTATCATCGAAAACAACCAGCGGTGAGCCGATAAAGTATCTGAAAACCTCCCGTCCGGAAGTTACCGTGCTTGATATCATCCTGCCCCCGGGCGGCTCGACCGGCTGGCACAAACACCCGGTACCTGTCTATGCCTACGTCCAGGAAGGCACGATTACGGTAAAACTGGATAAAGGGAACTCTTTCACCTTCAGCAAGGGAGATGCGTTTGTCGAGGTCATGAATACGGTTCACAACGGCATCAACATGGGTGATGTTCCGGTAAGGCTCATCGTTTTCTATACCGGAGAAGAAAAGGGCCCGAATGTGATCCGTGAAGAACCTGTCAAAGCAGTTGACAACGGAAAGTAATCTATAAAATATGTTCAGTTTTATCCATGCAGCCGATATCCACCTCGACAGCCCGCTCAAAGGGCTCGAGAATTACCCGGACGCCCCTGTGGACCAGATCCGTCTTGCGGCACGCCGCGCTTTCGACAATCTCATAGAGACAGCCATCGATGAAAAAGTCGCCTTTCTGCTTCTCGCCGGGGATCTTTATGATGGCGACTGGAAGGACTTCAATACCGGCATCTATTTCATCAGCCGCATGGGCCGCCTGCGTGAAGCGGGCATTCCTGTTTTCATGGTCTCCGGCAACCATGATGCGGCAAGCCAGATCACCCGTTCACTGAAATTGCCCGACAATGTCACTCTGTTCGGGCACCGGATCGCCGGAACCGCTCATATCGAGCACCTCGGCGTCGCCGTGCACGGCCAGAGCTTCTCATCCCGGTCAGTCATGGACGACCTGGTCCGTAACTATCCCCAGGGAGAACCTGCGCTTTTCAATATAGGCCTTCTCCACACAAGCCTTAACGGTCGTCCCGGCCATGAACCCTATGCGCCCTGCACGCTCGACACGCTCCGCTCGAAAGGATACGAATACTGGGCGCTTGGCCATGTTCATCAGCGTGAAGTGATCTGCCGTGACCCATGGGTTGTTTTTTCCGGCAATATCCAGGGACGCCATATCCGTGAAACCGGCCCGAAAGGGTGCACGCTGGTATCGGTGGACGAAGGGATGGTCACCGCAGTTGTAGAGCGCGAGCTCGATGTGCTTCGCTGGGCCATCTGCCGGGTCAATCCCGGCTTTTGCGGCACTCTTGATGCGCTCTGCGACCATGTCCGTGACGCGTTTGATACCGAGAGAGCAAAGGCTGACGGGCGTCCGCTTGCCGTAAGGCTCATTGTGGAGGGGACAACGCCGCTGCATAACCGGCTTCACGAAAGACAGCTTCAATTGAGCGAGGAGTTCCGGGCGATTGCGGCGAACCTTGGCGATGTCTGGCTTGAAAAGGTCGTGCTGAAAACCCGCAGGAGCGCAGAACGGCGGGAGATCCTTTCTGACGATTCGCCGCTGCACTCCCTCTTGCGATCGGTCGAAGAGCTCCGGTTCGAACACTCTGATCTCGCCGGACTCGTACCGGAATTCGAGAAACTGCGCAGCAAGCTTCCGCCGGAGCTGCTCGGCGAAGGAGACCCTTTCCAGCCGGGCGAAGAAGAGCTTGTCTCCCTGCGTGAAGAGATAAAGGAACTGCTTGTGGCAACGATAGCCGGTGGAGGGCGCCATGAGAATTAAACGCCTCGAGCTGAAAGCCTTCGGTCCTTTTTCCGGCCGGGTTCTGGATTTTTCATCGCCTCTTCCCGCTCTCCATGTTGTCTACGGCCCGAACGAGGCTGGAAAAAGCAGCGCCATGAGGGCGCTTCAGGCTCTCTTTTTCGGTTTTCCCCCGCGCACTGCCGATAATTTTCTCCACCAGAACCCGCAGCTTCTCGTCGGGGGATGCCTGCTTGGTGAGGATGGCGGGGAGTTTGCTTTTTACCGCCGGAAACGCAACCAGAAAGATCTTTTCGATAAGGACGACAACCCTCTTGAACCATCGGCCCTGTCGCCCTGGCTGCACGGCGTCGAAAAGGAGCTGTTTCTCGCACTTTACGGCATCGATCATGAGACGCTGGTTTTGGGAGGACAGGGCATTCTCGACCAGCAGGGAGAGGTGGGCAAGGCGCTCTTCGCCGCCGGAGCCGGTCTTGCCTCGCTGAAACCCGTCATCGACGAACTCGAGCGGGAATGCGACAGTCTTTTCAGGCCCCAGGCATCGAGCCGGTTGATCAACGAGGCATTGTCGCATCACAGGGAGCTGCAGCGGCAATCGAAAGAGGCCACGCTTTCCGGTCGTGATTGGGAGGAGCAGCGGCAGGCCCTCGAAGAGGCGCTGAAAAAACTGAAGGAGAGGCAGGTTGAAAAGCAGGAGCGGGAGACAGAAAAGTATCGCCTCGAACGCCTGCAGCACACCCTTCCCGATCTTTCAGACCGCAGGAACCTGCAGCGCCGGCTGGCCGAAATGGGCGATGTTACCCCGCTTCCCGAGGGTTTCGGTGAGCGCCGCGCCGCCCTCGAACAACGGGAAAGAGAGGCCCGCATCCATCATGAACAGGTAACAGCAAGGCTACGGGTCCTCAGGGAAAAAATGGGAGGCCTTTCGCTAAACCGGGCTCTGCTCGATGAAGCCGCCGTGATCGACGAGCTCTACCAGCGACTCGGCGAATACCGGAAAGGAAAGAGTGATCGTCCGCAGCGCGAGGGACAGCGTATTGGTGCCAGAACCGCGGCGGCGGACCTGCTCCGGAAGATCAAACCCGATTTTTCCATCAATGATGTCGAACGCCTTCGTCCAGGCCTTTCGACGCGCAGAAGGGTGCAGGAACTTGCCAATCAGTACAAAGCATTTCTTCAGGGAACTCAAATTGCACTGGACGAGCTGCAGAAAATTGAAAAAGCCCTCCAGAGGCTTGAGATTGAACGGCAGCAGCTGCCGGCCGTCGATGGTACCGCTGAACTTTCAAAGGCATTGGCTGTCGCGGAAAGAATTGGGGACCTCGATGCCGCTGTCCGGGCCCTGGGGCAGGAGCGGAGCCGCGCCGAACATGAATGCCATGCGGCATTGGAGAGTCTTGGGCTGTGGAAAGGCCCGCTGGAGCTTGCGCTCCGTATCCCGCTTCCATTGCCCCAAACCCTTCAGCTTTTCGATGGAGAGTTCCGTGAGCTCGGCGACCGGAAAAGGCAGATCCGCACGGAGAGGGAAGGACTTGAGAAGCAACTGCTCGAAACAGATGAGCAGTTGCGCAGGCTTTATTTCAGCGCTGATGTTCCGAGCGAAGAGGAGCTGTCCAGGCAGCGGAGCCGCCGGGAAGAGGGATGGCAGCTGCTGCGCCGCCAGTGGATCGGAGATGAGGATGTTACTGAAGAGAGCCGAGACTACGATCCGGAGCATCCTCTCCCTGAGGCCTATGAAATCATGGTGGTCCGGACCGACCGGACCGCCGACCGGCTATACCGGGAAGCGGAGCTTTTAGAGAAGCATGCGTCGTTCAAAGCCGAGGCGGAAAAAATCGCGAAAAGGCTGGAAGGACTCCGGGAGCAGGATGACGTTCTTGAAAAATCCTTTGCAGAACTGCAGCAGCGCTGGCTGGAGCAATGGGCGCCATGCGGCATCGCGCCCCTTTCGCCGCGCGAAATGCTCGCATGGAACGCCTTATTCGAACAATTGCGGGTTCAGGTAAGGGAGTTTGAAAAAATCCGGCGGGAGCTCGAGGAGAAGGGTGCGCTGCGCAGGGAACTGCGGGAAAACATCGTGAAGGCAATTGCCGCTGAAGCCGAAGGTGAATCTTTCCCGGGCGAAGAGCTGCAAGGACCGATCGACTATGTTCGGGAGCTTCTGGAAAGGGTTGAAAAGGTCCGAAAGGATCGTGAATTACTTGACCAGAGGCTTCGTGACGGACGTATCGCCCTTGAAAATGCCCTTGAGAGAAGAGTCCGGGCGGAGGAGGAACTGAAGGCGTGGCGGAAGGACTGGAGCGATGCGCTCCAGCCTCTCGGGCTCAACGCAAACGTGCTTCCGGCAGAAGCTCAGGATATCATCAATACTCTGCAGGAGTGTTTCGAAAAGCTCAGGGAGGCCGAGGATTTCCGCAAGCGCATCGAGGGGATCGATCGGGACACAAAAGAGTTTGAAAGAGATGTCGAAGAGCTTCTGCAGAAGATAGCTCCGGATATTGCTCGTACGGAAGTGTTCCAGGTGGTTGCGGAGCTCAAGCGTCGCCTTGCCCGTTCGAGCGAGGAGCAGGCCGTCCTGCAGCGCGATACCGAAGAGCTCGACTCACTTGAAAAAGCGCTTATCGAGACGGAAAGCGAGCTGCGCAGCAGCGGGGAAGAGCTTGCCGCAATGCGTCAGGTTGCCCGCTGTGTGACGCATGAGGAGTTGATCGAGGCCGAGCAGCGCTCGGCGTCAAGTGCCAGGCTCAGGGAGAAGGTTCAGGAACTCGAACAGAGCCTTTCCCGAATTGCCGGTGGCACATCCATCGCCGAACTCGAACTTCAGGCCGAAGCGGCCGATCCCGATGAACTTGCCGCCCGGATCGATGCCCTGAACGCCGAGATCCGCAACCTGCTCGATCCGGAGATAGAGCAGCTGTCGGAAAGCATCGGACGGAAAAGAAACGAGCTGGAGCGGATTGATGGCAGCGGAAAAGCGGCTGAACTGGCCGAAGCCCTCCAGAACTCTCTCACTAAAATCCGCCGCCTCACGGATCGTTATATCCGCATCAAGCTTGCCGTAAAGATACTCCGCGATGAGATCGAACGGTACCGTCAGGAAAACGAGGCCCCTGTGCTGAAACGAGCTTCCCGATATTTCAGGGAGCTGACCATGGGTTCTTTCGAGGGGTTGCGTACAGACAGCGACGACCAAGGCAAGCTGGTCCTGGCCGGCGTGCGATCGAACGGCAGCTGGCTGCAGGCCGAGGCGATGAGTTCCGGCACCCGCGACCAGCTCTACCTCGCCCTCAGGCTCGCAACGCTCGAATGGCGCACCGAGACGGGAGAACCGATGCCTTTCATCGTGGACGACATCCTGATCAATTTCGACGACGACCGTTCACGGGCAACCCTGAAAGCACTCTCTGAACTGGGGGAGAAGAACCAGGTGATCCTTTTCACGCACCACCGGAAGATTGTTGAAACTGCAGGGGAGAAAGAGTTCGCAGGCAGGGTGTTCATCCATGAGCTCCTGGATAGGCAGGGCTGCCTGGCGATCTGAGTTCTGAAAATTCTCAAGCTTGTTGAGGAGAAATGATCATCCTTATCTCATTTCAGATATCAGGTCAGGTTTTATTATCCGTATTTTCTGTCGGCATACAGTATGCGCATCCATCATATCCTCTTGCTTTTGCTTCCTGAATATTCTTTACAGGCGTGACATTATGTGGTTTCATCTTAATGCGCCATTCACAGTTCAAGAGATGCACTTCTTTTGTTCGAAGATTTCCATAAAGCCAGTCATCCGACTCCTTGACAGCAATAATTTCAACGGTATAACGACCGGCAATCCTGCCATCCTGAATCTGTGTAATTTCCAGCGGATATGTTTTGCCGTGTTCGGCTTCATATGAAAAATCAATGGTGAAAAGAATGCTTGCTGTTTCGTTCTTGTCAAGGTCAAAATCTTCAAGCGTTCCTGAATGCCCGCCTTTCAATTTCAGGTTGCAAAACCGGTCCGTAGATTTAACTGAAACAAATTCAGATATGCTGTCTGCGGCATCATGTATTCTTTTGGGAATACGAACATCTATTGCCGTATCGTCCGGGAATGGGGCGGCATCGATCGTCAGGGTGTTTTTTGTCTGAATGGTATTTCCCCTGATCATCACCGATACTTTCATCTTTCCGCCTGGAACAGAGGGCTGGGGGGCAACATTACGCTGCCCGACGTTATTATCGAAACGGACAAGTAAACTATGGTCAACTGATCCCGAGTAATATTTCGTCACGGGCTGATCGCCTTCGGTACTGGCGACAGCAAGAAGGCATTCATGTCCTGTTATTTGAGGGGTCCAGATAAATGGTCCTTCCACCACTGAAGATCCGGGCATGACCACCTGGGTGCCTGTAACTGATCCGATCGGTGTAAAATGAGCCGGCCAGATCATGCCTGTTGAAGGGTTGCATCGATATGCATGAACAGTACAGGAAGGAGCAGGCGTCGTGCCTCTGTTGTGCACCCGTACATAAAGATAGTTGGGGATATCGTTTATAGGTGCCTGATGACCATCAAGAAAGTTTTCTCCGGGTGTATCCGGGGGATTGTTTCGTACCCAGATGTCAGGCGAAATCCAGTGGGGAGACTGGCTTGGCTGATTTCCGTCATCCGAAGGGTTATCCCGTATGTACAGATCGATTCCGCTGTCAGGTTGTGTGCTCGGGAATGATGTCTCCCAGACAAGCGTTGCAAGAACCATCTTTGCAACCCTGGAAATAAATGAATAATTCACCTTTTCAGGAGTATCGTTCGACGTATGATAGTTTGGATTTTCAATCTTTTCATAAACGCCTATACATACATAACCTCTCGCCTCAAAAGGCATGTAGTCGCTCGAGTAAATATTTCCGAAAGAGACTTCAAGATCTGTGTAGTCAGCACCCATTTGCGCCATAACTGAGGCAAACTGCTGGGAAGCAGCATCATTCGATGCCTGCATATTCCCCATATCCTGTTCAACATAGATCGATGAACCAGTCGGTGCATACCCTATCATATCAAGGTTGATCACTCTCTTGATATTGACAGCATTATCCATGACATACTGGGCATACGCCGTAGAGCCCCACATTCCCTGTTCCTCACCGGAAAAAGCGACAAACATCACATCGTCGGCAAGAGATGTCAGTGCGATGATACGGGCTATTTCAAGCAGAGCCGCAACACCGGAGGCATTGTCATCGGCGCCCGGGGCTTTTGCGGTCGCATCGTTTCCATGTTCCATGATACAATCATAATGCGCGCACAGCATGATTGTCTCTCCAGTGGAACCGGCTCCTTTTTTTGTAGCTACGATATTTTTCAGCGTGTAACCGTCCCTGATATAGACATGTTCGAAAAGGTCTGTATACCCGTAACTGACAAATCGGTTTTTAACCCAGTCTGCAACCTGACTGATATAGCTGGATTTTGTATGACGGGTATGAAAGGAAGAGAGCAGGTTTACCATCGCAGTGATCTCACTCTCCGATATCTGCTCAACCAGTGTTGCAATGAATTTATCCGGCAGGGTTCCGGTCCATTTACGCTTTACTGCAGTGGCTCGGACAGGGGGCTCTGCAGGTTTGTTCCGTTTATCCGGAATCGGATAAATTTCCAGTGGTTCGATTGGCATGGAAGATCTTTTTCTGTTGACGTTTGTCTGGATACAGCACTGTGAAGTGAAACAGTTACAACGCCGTTTCCAGACTTGAAACGGCGTTGTAAAACAGGCTTGAAACGGTTAGAGATGGTCGCTGTCAATTTCCTTCATACAATAGATACATCCGTTATATCCGCGAATGATACCGTCACTGGCACGGGCAAACGGAACAGCATTACGTCGATTCATCTTCTTGAAAAATTCACAGTTGTAACGATGCAGCTCCTTTGTGTTTCTGTTGCCGTAGACCCAGTCCTCAGCCTCTTTGACCGCTGTGATCTCAATCGTGTAACGGCCGGCCAACTGCCCGTCCTGAAATTGTGATACAATAACTGGATATACTTTCAGATGCTCAGCGTTGATTGAAAAATCGACCGTTATGGTAATTGTTGATTCTGCATTGGTAGACAGAGGAAATTGTCTGATGAGTCCCTCATGGCCACCGGACATGGTGAGCAAGGAAGTACGTTCAGACTTTTTCTTTTTGGTGAATGACGAAATCTCCGCTGCATTATCTACTATACTTCTGGCAACTTTTACCTCGATGCCGGTATCGCTCGGCAGAGCTTTCGCATCGATTGAGAGATCATTTGTTGTCAGATGATTTGAACCGCGGATAATAATGGATGTTTTCGTTTTCCCGCCCGGCATGGCATTGACGGGACTGACATTTCGCTGGCCTACGTTATTGTCAAACCGTACAATTTTCCAGTGGTCGACCGGCCCGATGACAGAATCAACAATGGACAAGTCGTCAAGAGAACGTACAATTGCCAGCAGGCATTCATGATCGAGATGCTGAGGATTCCAGATGAAAGGGCCTACTCGTGTGTTTCCTCCGGCAGGGATCGATCCTGTGACCGTTAGCATGCCCATTGAATTGAAGTGGTTTGGCCAGAGCATTCCTGTTGCCGGATCACAGTAAAATGCTTCCACCGTAAGATTGTCGGCTGTCTGTGACCCCCGGTTTCTGACAAGAATGTATAAATAGTTCGAAACGCCTTTTATCGGGTTCTGGTGCCCATCGTCAGGGTTTTCACCCGGTGCGTCCGGAGGATTGTTGCGTACCCAGATGTCAGGTGATGTCCAGTGAATGTCAGGACTTGCCTGTTCCCCGGCATCAGTGCCGCTATCCGTTATATAAGGGTCGGCATTTCCCTGGGGAGTAAAATTGCTCCATAAACCCCGTCGGCGGAATGCATCCCAGATCACCTTCTTGTACAATCCTCCTGTTCGGGCTTCATCAGCTGCAATAAGGCCGTTCGCCAGATCAAGAACAGGTTCATTGTCCCCAACGGCAACAAGCATTTCAAGATAGGTGTGCATTATTTCGCCTGCCGCCCAAAGACGCACACCGGAATTTGATGAGCCCCCTCCGATATTGAGGTAAATATCCCAGAGCGCTGTTGCATAGACATTGCCCTTTTTATAGAACCCATATGAAGAGTATCCGGAATCATCAAATCGTGCTGCAAGATCACAGCGGCGATAATCACTCCAGGCAACTGTTGAATTATTGTCCCAGGGAAATACATTTGCCCTGTCAAATTGATGTTCGTTATATCGGTCCCTGAACACACAAGAAAGAAAATCGTTGAATCCCTCTTCGAAGCTGCTGTTCGAATTCGAAGCACCAAGAACATAGTGATGCAGGGCATGGCCGAATTCATGAAGGATAACGCCAGGGTCGCAGGCATCGGGGGTGCCCCCTTCACCGTAACCGATAAAGGGGTTGCCGCTGTTCGGTACTACGAAATGAGAGTTATCATCACCGTTAAAAGCCTGGGCATCGACATCGATCGGGCCGGTCATCGAGTTATTGAATGATGGCACACTGAATGTGCGCAGCCACTCTACGACACGGTCAATGTAGAAGTATGCCATAACTGAGAGCAGGTTACGGCTCTTTCCTGTGTATTTGAAATCAGTGGTTGTTGTTGGTGGCGCAAAGGACGGGTCCTCTCTTTCAGCAGAATTGACCCATTGGCCGCTAAGGTGGTAGGTGCTTCCTGACGGATCATTCAGATTCTCCAGGTCGACTTCCTCAAGTTCATTGTTGAGCGTCGATTCTGCACTGCTCCAGCTGAGCGAGGTGTTCTGGGATGAGGTTATGGGGTCCGGCCAGTATATGTTTGCCTTGCGGGTTGTTAAAAAACGGCGGCGGTCCTTCACTGCAACAAGTTCCGCTTTTTCAGCGTTGACAAGAAGTTCCCAGTATCCTGTCGGTTTTGCAGTATCCATCATGATGCGCCAGACGAGATACACTTTTCCGGCTTTGCCACTTCCGCTTTCGAGCATTTTATTTCTGATGTCGTCAGTATCAAAGGGAACCTGAGGAGATTCCAGGATCGAATGGCGATAGACAAAAAGTTCGGGGGCACTGTGTTCAAGAGAACCGAAAGTTGTATCAAATCTGTCATGCATGAACTTTACGGCATCATCAGCATCGAGTTTAGCTGCTTTCGCAGAACATGTTTTCGCCAGTTCATAATCGATTTTATTGACAGCAGAGAGAACCTGATTGTCACTTTTTCTGACAGAGATGTTGAGAAAGGCGTTATAAACAGGCAAGCCGTTATGTTTCTGATTGTAGCGGACAGCTGAAAGCGTGCTTCCTGCGCGTTCTTCTGTTTTTTCAAGAGTAATGCCCTCGAGTTTGAAAACGTCCTGATTTTCATCAAGAAATTCATCGAATTTGTCGACTCCTTTTTTCAGTGCCTTCCTGCTTTTTTCGACGAGTTCAGTTCCGAAAAAACTGCGAACGGCATTGTTTTTTTTATCATACCTGGTCCGCGCATCTTTTGTTGGATGTAATTTCGACATCGTGTCCCTCCGCGATATTTTGTTGTAATGAGATCTTCCGACTATGCTAAAAAACCATCTGTCACTGCTGAAACTTCATAAATCAAAGAGTCCTGAGAAATCAGAGAACGGGCTATACTCGAAAAAAAACATTCATTCTTTTGTCGAAACCGGTTTCGATATTCGGGATTTCGAGTAACAAATCACAAGAAATTCCGACGGACAAAGTGCTGATATTCTATCCTTATCCGATATTTCAGGACAGGTTATAACAGCCCGGGAGAATGTGAGCCTTGAACCTCAAGGTTTTTTATAACGGCCATCGCCAAGCATTGCAGCTTGATCATTATGTATGAAATCGTTTTGTAATATGGGGGAAGAGGATAGTTAAGTCATTGTTTCGTCAGTTGCAAACTGAAGGTTCCTGAAAACGGTATCAATCGTCTAAAATGAATTGCCGTCGAAAAAATCTTAGGGATTGAAGTGTGTTACAGGCACTGAAACATGACTGATTATCTTTTTCAAGATAAAAATTTATTTCGGTTATTTTATTTTTTTTCAGAAGCGGGATGTTTGACGCATACTGTTGCAGACAGGAGACATATGAGATGTCCTGATGCTTGCCTCTCTCATTTTGATGTAGTGCCGACAGGTTTCCATATTCACTGCTCACGGTGTGAAACACATCAGTACTTTTCGCCTGCCTCAAGGTGTTTTTTCCTCTAAACGCAAACGAGATCAGCGCAGTTTCGATTTCCGACAGTATGTATTTTACCGTTCCTGACATTGTCGGACTGCAATCCTCCTTAGTCAGGGTATTTCAGGTCAACCGGCAATTGACATGACATATTTCTGTTTCGGTCTCGATAAGGAGGTATAATGTATATTTATTTTATACTCTCCGGATACATCAGTTCTCTTTTTCACGTATTCGAAATTCAGTCAGATCAATCTGAACAATGTCTGAAAGCACACGACTGAAACAGCTCCTGATCGCCGTGGCGCTCCTGCTTGGAGGATACGGATATTCCTGGTTCGGCACACAGCATGCCTCTGTGCCCGTCAAGCCCTCGACAGCCGTACAAAGCCGGAATCAGTTCCGGAGCGCGGAGAATTCCGGTGAGGTCTTTGCGAAGGCATTTGCAAACCGGCAGAGCAACCTGCAGGTCTCGGGAGAAGGGGTTGTGATCAAGATGCTGCCCGACGATACCCGCGGCAGCCGTCATCAGAAGTTCCTCCTGAAGCTGTCGAATGGGCAGACCCTGCTGGTGGCGCACAATATCGATCTCGCACCGAGGGTGAGCGGCCTCAGGGAAGGCGATACAATTATGTTCTGCGGCGAGTACGAATGGAGCCCGAAAGGCGGGACACTGCACTGGACGCACCACGATCCTGCCGGATTACACCCCGGAGGATGGATAGAGCTTCGGGGACGAAGGTATCAGTGACTTGTTGAAAGGTTTAAAGGGCAGTATGTATTATTATTAATCAGGTGATTATAAGTATCAACTATCTCTTGGAACAAACACCGTATTTCTTGTCATTCTGAGTTCCCCGTATCCGACCGCTACCGCTCACGGACCATGAACAATAAAGTCGTAAATTTCGGGGAAATTAATATTCTGAAAGCAATTCCTGTTCATGGAAAGCAAAGCGAAGAATCCAGATGTTTTCGTTTTATAGAAAGATAGATCCCTCTCTTCGCTTTGCTTCGTTCAGGATGATGCCTGTCTTTCAGAACAAACTCCTTGCTCTTGTCATTCTGAACGAAGTGAAGAATCCATAATGGGCAAATGCATATGAGCGGGAATTTCACCATCCGCAGGGCAAACGCCGCCGACGCTCAGGATGTCGCCGTGATGGTTGGCGAGCTGCTGACGGAGATCATGGATGCCATCGGTATACAGGCATTCAATTTGGATCCTGCCGAAACGGCATCCAGGCTCCGGGATTTTCTGGAAAGAGAGAAATATTTCGTGTTCATGGCCCTCAGTGAAAGCGGACATCCTGCCGGGTTCATAGCCCTGTATGAAAGCTATGCGCTCTATGCCGAGGGCGCTTTCGGTACGATACCCGAACTCTACGTCCGCCCGGAGTACCGATCGAACGGCCTTGGTATTCGCCTTGTAGCCGAAGCGAAAATGTTTGCTTCAGCCCACGGCTGGACACGACTCGAGGTAACAACCCCGCCCTTGCCGCAGTTCGAGAGAACGCTCGCGTTCTATGAGCACGAAGGTTTTTCCATAACCGGAGGCAGAAAATTGAAGATCGGGCTGTAAATATGCTGTAACCTTCATATCTTTCTTCAAGCATGCGCAGGCCGTTTCTTATGTGCTTTGACAACGATAAACGGATA
>JAAXXY010000094.1 GCA_013334225.1 Chlorobiaceae bacterium | reverse complement strand
GCTGAGAATCGTAGGGCCGAAGATAGCGAAGATACGTTTGTTCTGAGAAGCGGCAATATGCATGTTGAGCGTGTCGGCCCCGATATAGGCAAGGGAACGAAGGCTTAACGCAAACAGTTCGTCCATGCTGGTCTCGCCGATACAATCGAAAACATTGTCGAGAAGAGGCAGACTGCTCTTGATCCGGAGATCGAGAGAGCTCTTCGAACCGGTTACCACGATCTTCATGCCAAGACGTGAAAGCTCTTCAAGCAGGCGGTTCCTGAGTTTTTCGGGATATACCTTGTAATCGTATTGCGCTCCCGGGTGAAAAACAATGAATTCCCCAATACCTTTTTCTGCGAGCATGGAGTCGACCCTTTCTGCTGCCTTTTGAGAATGGAGGGAACGAAGCACCGGTCGTTCCGAATCAAGCCCAAGCAGACCGAGAGGCCGGGTATTGTTGTCGATGATATGACGATCTGCATCAAATTCGTAATGCCCCGTCAGCAGGAAGCGTTTCCACCATGATCTCTTCAGCTGTTTTTCGACCGCACTGATGGATATGCCCCCTGACACAAGTGAGAACAGCACCGAACGATCACTGGCTGTCAGGCTGATGCTCAAATCGTAGCGGCATGCGATATTTCTGATCAGGTCATATGTCTGCTTTGACCTGCTCTGCTCATAGCTGAACACATGGATATGCCGGATATGTGGAAGCATTCTGGCGACGGCAAGGGTGTCGCTGTTGACAAGCAGATCGATATGGGTGCCACCATAGGCTTGGAACAGGCCCTCGATCAGTGGAAAACTTAATAAAACATCACCGTTCGAACGTTGTACTATCACCAGAATCCGACATCCGGGGTTTCTACCTCTACCCGATTGGTTATTTTTTTTCAAAAATTGCAGCAATGGTTTCGGTTACATGAGCATTGGAACAAAAAGGCGGAAGGTCAATATGTGAATTTTGAGGAAAATGCCGTTTACTTCCGAGTGCCATAAGGGGATTTCCTTTTCCTCTTCTGGCAATTTCGAAAATATGTTCTGTGAAATAAACACACTGCTTTCCAAGACCGGCAGCCAACCACAAGAGCCCTCCCTCGGGTCCGATATAAATATCCGAGTTATAAATTTCGGAAGCGTCCTGCACTAACGATACATGCTTTCCACTTTTACTGTCCATGTCCGGGTCAAGACCCACAAACCGAAGATCCGCAAAAACAGACAATGCCACCACCAGTCCATCTACATCCCTGCCATAAGCCCTGCTGTATGTCTGCCGAGCAAAACTGATCACCGGCAGATCTGGCGAGAGCTTTTTCCGAGCCATCCCGATCTGCCTTTCATTAAGTTGCAGGCTGTACTCCGAAACCGGCTTACATCCCGCGATCCGCCTGATTTCAGAAGTAAATGGCTCTTCGTATGACCAGCCTCTCGGTTCACGTGCGATCACGGTATATCCATGAGAGAAAAGCGGCCGCGGAACCTTGTAGGTTAAATAACTGCCATAAAGTTTTGTTGTAAAGCGTTTATCGTTATCCAAAATCGGCTTCAATTGCGGCCATCGCATAAAATAAAACGTATCGTAACCCTGTTCTGAAAGAGAGACTGCGGCTGCGGAACAAGCAATTGCATCACCCATCCATCCGGCACTTACGACTGCGGCTTTTTTTTTATTTACTTCATTCATCTTGTTATTCAACTATGGAGGAAGGGGTGTCTTGTCGATATCATGTAAAACAACGCGTCAAGAGAGTGCACAATCAATAATATTTCCATACCCCTTCTGAGCGAACCATGTGCAGAGTATATCCCGATTTCTGAAGCTCGTCTTTGATCCATTGCTGCAATTCATTCCCTGAATGTAACTTGTCAAGTTTTCTCGCCAGCCATTTCGATCCTGATTTAGAACGGAAATAACGTAGATCGCCAAGAGATTCTTGTCCTGTTTGCTGTTTGATCGCTTTCTGAGTGACTGAACCGAAATGGTGGAACACTGAATCTCCGACAATTCCCACAGCAATGTTGTTTCGCCTGCATCGGGCAAGATATTCAGCATCCTCATAACCTCCCAACCGTCTGTCGGTATCAGGAAAGCCTATTTCCTCGATCACGTTCCGGTGAATGGCGAAACAGACGCCGTGAAACTTGCCCCTGCGGACAGCACCTGCCATTTTCCTGACATACTCGCCGGAAAAACCATTGAAATCGTAATCGTTCTTGCCTTCGAGCAG
>JAAXXY010000093.1 GCA_013334225.1 Chlorobiaceae bacterium | reverse complement strand
TCACCCTGTGTTCGGGTCTTTGTGGGAAACGCTCGTGCTTGCCAATCTCCGCGGAATGTATCCCCGTTCGGAACTGTTTTACTACCGGACTTCAAATGGTGCGGAGATCGATTTCGTGATGCTGCAATCCGGCAAGCGCATCGCTATCGAGTGCAAGGCCTCGGTTGCTCCGGTTCTTTCGCGAGGCACCCATACCGCCATTGTTGATGTCGATCCGGCCCATACATTTGTTGTCGCACCGGTCTCGGAAAGTTACAGGATAAAGCCGGGGATAACAGTTGTTACTCTTTCCGACCTGTTTTCCGGAATCGGAAACATCCTTTGACTTCCGTTCATTTTGACCTGATGAATGAGAGGTGTAGGGGTTGCTGAGAGACTTGGGGACGTACATCCGTACGTGAAAATACTCATGTAAAACATTTAACTATAATACCTTGAGAGCAGGGAGATGCAATGTTTCCGGGAATGATTTTCATCGCCTTACAGTTTTTCTGCTGATTCAAATGCCGTGCGGATTGTCTGGAATGGCAGAATGAGAGAGAGCGGTTCCCGGGGTAAGGGCAAGGCCCCGTAGCTGGAGTACCAGGTTGCGACGTCGTTTTTTTGCAATTCCATGCCGACTGGACAGGTATCGGGTTACACGACCTGTTCAAGCACAAGCTGCAGTGGAGTTTCCGGGCAAAGTACAGACCGGGCAGCAGAAAGGGGATAGTTCCCGCATTATATTTCGTCGTGATTTAACGGTCATGCCTCTTCAAACCCCGTAGGGGTGCAATGTCGGCAGAGAAGCGCACCCCTGCATCCCGCCTGATTATGTTTCACGGGGACGAGTATTGTTGTTATATTAAACACTGAAAAAAGGTCTGAATCCGGTTCTTAATAATGCTCTTTTTTATGAAAACCATACGGATTTCAAGCGATATCATTCCCCTTGGCGAGTTCAAGACGGGAATCTCTGCCTGCCTGAAAAAGGTTCAGGATACGGGGCATCCGCTCATTATCACGCAGAACGGCCGACCTGCAGGGGTGCTGCTTTCACCGGCTGAATATGATGCACTGGTGTATCGGAGGCAATTTTCCGATTCAGTCGGCCTTGGGCTCCTGGCGGCTGAAGCCGGGGAAGTGTACGATACGGAAGCGGTGAGGAAAATGATGAAAGAGAAACGGGCATCCGCAAATCAATGAAGGTGGTCTGGACAAGCGTTGCTATCGAGAAACTTGATGAAATAGAACGCTTTATCGCCGAGGATAACCCGAAAAGAGCATCGGATTTCATTGATACACTTCTTGAAAGAGGTGAATTGATCGGTTTATATCCGGATAGTGGAAGAGTTGTTCCGGAAATAGCTTATCCGGAAATCCGCGAGGTTTTTGTCGGCAATTACCGGGTTGTCTATCGTCGCACTCTCGACCGTATCGAAATTCTCACCGTTTTTGAAGGTCATCGCTCGATTCACATGGATGAGCTTGAGTCATGACTGCAAGGGTGGCTGAGGGCAGGTTCATAACCACGCCAACGTTTATTTTGCAGCGAGCGCCTGTGTTGCTTTTTTTAACCGACAAGCCGGGACCGGAGGTGATGGGTTACTTGTGCTGCCGGCATGTCAACCGCCCTTCTCTACCCACAGTCAGTAAGAAGTTCTATTGAACGGATGCCAGGAAGCCAGCAGGTAAGACCCTGATCGATACAATAGAGTTTCGGTGTTTTCACGAGCCGCTTGCCGAAGTTTCTGTAGTATGGAGGAAGGAGATGGACAATATAACTTGATTCCATAACCGACAGCCAAGCACGTGCGGTTGTATGGGAAATACCTGTTTCACCGGCAAGGGCATCGAGGTTGAGCAGTTGTCCGTTTCTTCCTGCACAGAGGCGCACAAAACGCTGGAATACCGACAGATCCTGAATTTTTATGACCTGCCGGAGGTCTCTCTCGATACAGGTTGCCGTATAACCGGAAAACCAGTTGCTCTGGAGCATGTTTCGCGCATGGAGGGCGGGATGACACAATGGGAGCAGCGTGGTCATGCCAAAGCCAGATACCACGAGGAGCGAGACATGGCAGGGTAAGCAGCCCTAAGCTGGGGGCGTTAAGGTTTCGATGTGCCGTACTTTTTTGAGCAGAATCCTGAAGAATGTGCTCAAGTCCTGTTCCAGCCATCTCCGCTCGAATCTGGTGTCGAATTGCGGCGGTATGGTGCTGTTTTCAACTTCGAAGCCGGTTTCG
>JAAXXY010000092.1 GCA_013334225.1 Chlorobiaceae bacterium | reverse complement strand
CCCGATTAAGGGACTTGGAAAATACTAAAATACCGATTATGATGTTTTGATACTGCAAAAATGGAGGCACAGCGTATGAAAACATCGACATTAGTTCGGAAAGGAATATCTCCAGAAATGGTGGACTTGATTTTACGTTTGGTTGATCTCATACCCTGGCCTGCGCGACGGTGTGCGATGGGAGATGTGACACAGACATTACTGGACGGCAAACATCGTGTGGCAGAGGATGCATTTGGCTGGGGCAGATCTGTTGTAGAGGTTGGAATCAAAGAATTTCAAACCGGTTTTTTGTGCATAAACGATTTATCCGCGAGACATAAACCGAAAGCGGAGGAGAAAAATCCAGCGCTGCTTGCGGAAATACGTGCCATTATGGAACCGCAGAGTGAATCAGAATCTCATTTGCGTACAACCTTGTTATATTCGAATATGACGGCACAAGCGGTATACAACGCTTTATTGGAGAAAGGATGGTCAGCAGGATCATTACCAACCGTGCGCACAATCTCCAACATTCTGATTCGTCATGATTATCGATTGCGGACCGTGGCAAAAACCGAGGTTCAAAAAAAACAGCGGAAACCGACGCAATCTTTGAAAACGTCCGGCAGATGAACGCTCAGGCGGATGAAGATTATGAGACTTTGAGAATCAGCATCGACACAAAAGCAACTGTCAATGTTGGTAGATACTCCAGAGGTGGACGATCGCGTGGCCTGAAAGCTGTCAAAGCCTTAGACCACGACATGTGCTCCAAGAAGAAATTGGTTCCTGGTGGTATCCTGGAGCCGGTCACCGGCAGATCATTCATATTTTTCGGCACCAGCCACAAAACCAGCGATTTTATTATCGATGGCCTTTGGCTCTGGTGGGAGGAGAGAAAGCAAGAACTTTGCAGACTGAAACAACTTGTCATTAATGTGGATAACGGCCCGGAATGCAACGGACGCCGTACCCAGTTCCTGTTGCGCTTGACAGAATTTGCAGATATGACCGGACTTTGTATCAGAATCATTTATTACCCTCCCTATCACAGCAAATACAACGGGATAGAGCGTTATTGGGCTGGCCTGGAAAAGTCATGGAACGGATATCTGTTGGATAGTGTGGGTACTGTTATGAAACGGGCCGGCAATTTTTTCTGGAAGGGGTTCCGCACTGTGGTACGGCTACTGGATGCACCTTATGTAAAAGGCGTAAAAGTTTGTGGCGATAAAAAAATAGACCTTGAAAACCGACTGCATCGGTCACCCGCTCTTAAATGGTGGGATATATCAATCTCTCCAAAAACGGTATATTTGTAATTTCGAAATCCCTAGGTGAAATCATCAAGTCTGCCGGAATAATCGAAGATGCAAAAACGGCGGGGATAGATCCGGACCACCTGGCGAATTGGGGTAAGCTCTACGATTTGCTCAGTGATGAAGAACGCAACTGCTTTTACTACAGCATGAAGAAGTATGTTTTAAGGCCGAAGACAATGATCCTGACTTACGGAGCGTTGAACAATCGGCTTTTTCTCATCGATCGGGGCCATGTTATAATATTCTCGCCGAAAGATGGCAAGAATGTCGTTCTGGCCAAGTTGGGACCCGGTGATATATTGGGCGAGTATACCTTCTCCACCATTTCTCTTTGCTCGGCTTCGGCAATCACCCACACCGAGGTGCAGTTGATGTGTCTTGAAAGCAGCGCTGCCGATGGTTGGGAGGAAAAGTACCCGGGCCTATATGAAAAGCTCATTGATTTCAGCCTGAAGTTCGGCAGAGTGGATGAAATAATTCGCAACAAAAAGCAGGAAAAACTCGTTATAAGCACCATCCGGCGGCAGGAAGGGTGAAGGCGACCCTTTTAACTCGTGAAGGAAGCAAAACGGAGGTCGTTTACAATGGTGGGTTGTCGGACATCTCGATGTCCGGATGTTGTTTCACCATGCGGTTCTCCAAAAAAGCCACCGCCCGGTCATTATTGTCCAAACATCTGTTGCTGTTCATCAGCGCCATACAGGAGGAGGTTTCGGCAACGATGTCGGTTATCGGCCGGGTGGTACGGGTTTCTTTCCATCTTTATGGCGACTTCAGTGTGCATGTCCAATTCAACCAGTTACTGAAGGAGGATGCGTCAACCCAACTATTTGCGAATCATTAATAAACAACCGACCCCGGAGGGGCCGGCATTGGTTAACCCCTGGAAGGGGATAAATTGCTTTGCCTCTTGGAGAGG
>JAAXXY010000071.1 GCA_013334225.1 Chlorobiaceae bacterium | reverse complement strand
AGCGGTTCAAGCCTGCTTCTCTTATCTGACCAACTTCGAACACCTGCAGTTAAATGCGTCGGCCCTGAATGACACGTATGACAATGACAACGATGGCAATAACCAGGAGAATATGAATAAACCCTCCAATGGTGTAAGAGCTGACAAGACCAAGAAGCCATAGGATCAGCAGAATGATTGCGATGGTTTCGAGCATTACGTATCTCCATTTGGTTTAAGAGACTTGCATGGAAAGAAACAGAGCTTGTAATTCATTATCTATTTCTTCAAGTACTTTATATAACAAAGCAAGAAACCAGGAAGTTTCATCCCTGATGGTAATTCCCCGGAAAAATATTACTCTCTTCGTTATCCGGGAATCACAAGCCCTGCCGGGCAGCCGAACACTTTTATGGAATTATCCGACTGCAAAAGAAAGGAGGCAATTCTTGTAGTTTACCAGGGCATCACGGCCCCTGGGAGTTATACGGTAAATGGTTTGTGGCTTGCGCGCCTGGAAATCCTTGTCGCAGCTGATATACTCTGTTGACTCGAGTATCCGCATGTGAACGCTTAAATTGCCGTCTGTGGTCCTGACTTTCTCTCTGATATCGACAAAAGTCGCTTCATTCACACTATACAGGTACGAAAGCACCGCAAACCGGATTCTTGAATGAATGACTTTGTCAAGCAGATTATGATTGAAATCTGAAACTGCACCCGCTCCTTTTCTCTGCAGTTTTGTCATCCCGTCATGAATCAATAGCTTCTGAGGAATGGCTTCTTCCTTTTCATCATGCTTTTGCGTACTCAAATCCGATATGACGGCTCGACACTCACTGCCGTTACTGCTTTGCACGGCAACAATACGCACCTTATGGCCATGTTCCGGAGCAGCGGCACCTGAAAGGAACGTGTCCGCAGAAGAAGCTGGCGTCCCGGCAACCAGGATGGCAACCTCACAATATTCGTGACCTTTGCTGCTGAACACCCTATCGAGCATCGCATTGAAAACCGGAATATCTTCAGAATAAATAAACATTCCCAATCGATTGCCAACCAGACAGGAACGGTCTATTCCAAGCAGTTGTGTTGCAGTCAGATTTGCCTTGCGTATTTTTCCCTTGCTGTCAAGTGTCAGATACGCAAGCGGAGCAAAGTCGTAAAGTTCCGAATATGATTCGAGGCTTTCCTCCAGATCCAGTCTTGTCTGAAGCAGCTCTTCCTGCTGCATTTCAAGCTCGATCTGGTATACCGCAAGTTCATGAACAACCCGCTGCATTTCCTCTTTGGATTCTGGAATGGTAAGTTTGTTTTTTAGTCCAAGCTTCAACATCGCCTCTGCTTTATGACGTAACACATCAATATCTGAAGAATGTGTTCTCTTCTTTTTCATGATGGGTTTTCCTTCTTTTTGAAAACTGACAGATGGGCTTATGGTGATGTAATTTCATGAAACGTCACAAAAACCCGATAAGGTGCCGAGAAACCTTCACGAAACAGTGGAAACGCGTTGATGCTGATCCAGGGCAGGATTTGTTTCCCGGATGAAAGACCCCCATTACGACTCCTTTTTCTGGTTGAGCTGTCCTTAATGCAATAAAGACCGGATGCTCATCGAATGGAAAATCGGAACCATCCTGCCGAACAGTTTTCATGCTAAGTTCCATTACGGTTTTTCCCTGCATATCTTCCCGTGAAAAACCCAAAACACATTCTGCTTCAACATTAGTCATAAGAATTTTTCCTTCCGAATCCAGAAACATTGCTCCCTCAGATATCGCTTCAAATAAAAAGCGGAGACGTTCATCACTTTATTTTATTACCCTTTGCGCCTCTTTAAGATAGGAGTTTTCCGATGCGACCGTTATCACACCGATCACCTCACCATTTGCGCTTTTCATGGGGTTTGCGATGAGTTTATAAAAACGGCTGCTGCCGTTTACAAGCCGAACTGTCAGATCCCTGAAAACCGTATCACCTGTGGCAAACACTTTTCGATTGACTTCCTTGAGCTCTTTAAAATGCAACTCATCAGGAAGCTCCTCATCACGTCTTCCGATAAAATCAGGTTTAATCAGCTCATGACGTGGATCATAGAGCCACGTGTATCGAAAATCCCTGTCAACAGCTGCAACAACGATGCCTGAACTTTCAATTGCCGCCCGAAAACGGTTTTCGTTATCCCTGAGATCCTCTTCCAGTTTTTTTGCGGTAGAGATGTCGCTGAACGTGATCACAAGTCCGATAATCCTGTTTTCCTGGGTACGATAAGGCATGATCTTCACGTTGAACCATCGACCATTGGTAGCCGGAACCTGTTTTTCACAGAATACCAGAGTCTGAATGACCTCCCGTGCATCATCAGCAAGATCAGGATATTGCAAATCGGTCACGATATCGGTAATAGGGCGTCCGACATCGCTAGCAATCAGCTTGATGATACTGGTTGTTCTTGTGGTGAATCGACGGATGTTAAGAGCATCGTCAAGAAACAGTGTTGCAATGTCAGTACTGTTCAGCAGGTTTTTCATGTCATTGTTTACCTGTGTCAGGTCTCTGACTTTGGACTGAAGCTCATGGTTGACTGTCTGCAGTTCCTCGTTCATTGACTGCATCTCTTCCTTGGAAGTTGTCAGCTCTTCATTGGCACTCTGCAGCTCCTCATTCGTCGACTGCATCTCTTCATTTGTGGATTTGAGCTCTTCCTGAGAAGTCTCCATCTCTTCACGGATGCTCAGAATTTCATCCCGAGCCCTGCTCAGTTCCTGTTCAAGTGATGTCAGTCTGTTACCCGCAGCATCTGAAAAAGAAGTATCAGGCAACAGTTCGCCTGCAACCTTCTCATCATCATTAAAAACAATTAAAATGAGACCACGCAAGGGATCGGGCGCCTCAAGCGGCTCTATCGTGAGATTAACCGACAGAATGTTGCCATTCATTTTGAGGGTCACTCCTCTTCTGGTGAGAGCAGTTTTTTGCCGAAGCGCACTTCCGAAAAGAACATTCAATTCATACCGTAAACCTTCCCTGGCCATGGCAAAAATATTCCAGTTGGCTTTTCCGGCTGCCGGTTCAATATACTTTCCCGTATGACCACTGATATAGATGATATCTCCCTTGTCATTTGTCACTACCGCCGCAGGTGCATAATGCTGGAGAAGTAACCGGTCAACAAGGGCCTGCAGGTTGAGAGAAGAGACTTTTGAATCATATTGCTTGTCCGCAACATCCGGCAAAGCCGGCAAAACGCGTGCGAATGCAAAGGGCAAATCAAGTGGTTCCGAACATCCGTTCTGCTGAAGTTTGCAGAAAATACGCGTTTTACTGTCAAGCGGTCTGAAAAGATTAGAAAAAGAGCCGATATTTTCCGCACTTCCAAGAAAAAGAAAGCCTCCGGGATTAAGGCAGTAATGAAAAAGCGGGATCAGCTTTTTCTGTAGATCCTGTTCGATATAGATCAGCAGGTTCCGGCATACCAGAATGTCGAGTTTGGTGAAAGGAGGGTCCATGATAACATTCTGGGGAGCAAATACTACCGTCTCACGGATATCCCTCGTTATCCTGAACCCGTTGTCTTCACGTTCAAAAAAAAGACGAAGCCTTTCCTGTGAAACATCAGCCGCGATGTTCAATGGAAAAAATCCAGAACGTGCCTTATCGATAGCATCCTTGTCAAGATCTGTTGCAAATATCTGAAGCTTGAACGTTCCGAGAGGTTTGACTGCTTGCAACGATTCCTTGAATATGATAGCAAGAGAATAGGCTTCCTCACCGGTTGAGCACCCGGCTATCCAGGCACGAAGAATACCTCCTGACGGTCGGGAAATAAGAAGAGACGGTATTACTCTGGTTTTCAGGACTTCCCACATCGTCGGATCGCGAAAAAAACTCGTTACCCCGATCAGAAGTTCTTTGAAAAGTAATAAGGTTTCATGTGGGTTGGCTTGCAGAAACCTTACATAGTCGGCAATCCTTTCAATCTGATGAATGGCCATACGCCTTTCGATACGGCGATAGATCGTGCTTTTTTTATAGAGTGAAAAATCCTGGCCGGTCTCTGTACGCAAAAGGATCACCACTTTTTCAAGAGCGCTCAAAGCCTTGTCTTCAAGAGGAGAATCAAATTTGAGAACGGAATGAACATGTTTAAGGTAAGTAATGATTTTATCCGGCAGCTCTTCTGCCGGTGCTATAACATCAGCCAGACCGGCATCGATGGCACTGCGCGGCATGCCGTCAAATTTGGCGAAAGTCGGTTCCTGGATAAAAACACCACCGCCATTTTCTTTTATTGCGGACAAACCAAGCTTTCCGTCAGAACCCATGCCCGATAGGATCACTCCGATACTCTGCTGATGCATATCGTCAGCCAGAGAACGGAAAAAAAAATCAATGGGAAGCCGTAATCCTCTGGGCTCGGCAGGATCTAAAAGATGCAATATCCCGTGGAGCATCGACATATCCCTGTTTGGGGGTATGACATACACATTATCCGGCTCGACCTTCATGCGATCACTGACCTGAACCACAGGCATTTCGGTAGTCCTCTGCAGCAATTCCGGCAGCAAATCTTTGTGCGTCGGATCAAGATGCTGAACGATTACAAAAGCCATGCCGCATTTCGAGGGAACATGCTTGAGGAAAATTTCAAGAGCCTCGAGTCCGCCTGCTGAAGCACCGATACCGATTATTGGAAAAGAAGAATCGGCTTTATGCACATCCTTATTGATTTCAGGTTTGCCGGTTTTACGACGGCTTACCGTTTCTTTCTTTGTCATGGGTTCGTTTTTTTCAGGGAAAACGCATAATTATAAGTTTACACATTTCCAAAGAAACTCTGGCGCTATTTTCATAAGTTGTGTTTCATCAACCTCGTTCAGGAAAGGCAGAGTTAATACGGCAACTGTTACCTCGGACGTGCCCCCGTTTAACCAGCCACTTGCTTTTATGAACACTCGAGCCCTATTGGAATTATTATTTCAAAATATTTTAAGCCCGCCGAAGCTCATCCAGATAATCCGCCCAGACCTGCATCATCCGCTTTCGTTCATCGAGATGTTTCGAGCGATTGTAAGCATCTCCGAGCCTGTCGGGAACCCGATGACCCAGCTGCGCTTCAATAGCGTCAGGACTGAAGCCCAAGGTTTCATGAAGCATTGTCCGGGCCGTAGCCCTGAAACCATGCCATGTCATAGTACCGCCATCATAACCCATTGTCCGGAGTGCTTGCGTGACTGTGTTCTCAGATATTACTCTCGAGGCAGCACGACCAGGAAACACATACTCGCTTCTTGAGGTGAATGGGAATAGATCTGTCAGCACTTCGACAGCTTGCCTTGCAAGTGGCACTGTATGAACTTGTCCTTTTCGCCGCGCCTTCTCCTTCAGGGTATGTTTCATATCCTCAATGGGAATGTTCCACACTCCTCTCTCAAGATCGACATCCTTCCACTTTGCATGCCGAAGTTCACCTGGCCGAACAATAAGCATTGGAGCCAATTTCAGCGCACTTCGAACAATATGTGATCCCGCATACCCATCAATATCCACAAGAAGCCTGCCGAGCTTGACAGGATCAAGTATAGCGGCCATACTCTTCTTTGCTGGCTGCTTGAGCACTTTTCCCAATCCAGCTGCAGGATTGCCGGTTACACCAGGAATTTCAGAGATAAGTGCAAATGTGAATATCTGTCCTATAATGGTCTTGATTCGGTGAGCAGACTCATAAGCCTGCCGCGCCTCAACTATGCGCAGGGCAGCCAACACATCCTTAGTCGAGATTTCAGATATGAGCTTTTGACCAAGTGGAGGGAATATATCTCGTTCCATTCGCGACAACACCGTTCGAGCGTGACCGTAAACCCAATCAGTTTTTGCAATTTCATACCATTGCCGAGCTACATGCTCAAACGTGTTCTGCTGAATTTCCTGCTCTCGGATCTGGACAGCATTTCGATGTTTACGCTCTTCACTCGGGTTAATACCATTTGCAAGCATCCTTCGAGCTTCTTGCCGACGCTCTCGGGTCATCTCAAGGGTAACATCGGGGTAAATACCCAGGGAGATCATGCAGCTTTTGCCTTGATAACGATACTTCAGCCGCCACAGCTTTGAGGCAGGTAAAGTTTTGCGATGATCATTGACTTTCTTCGGTTGGATCAGAAGAAAAAGGCCCCCACCATCAAAAAGCGTTTACTGCTTATCGGTAGGCTTCGCTTTCTCAACCTGTAATGCAGAGAGGGGAACAACTTTCCTTGCCATGGGTATAACTTTTCACCGGTTATTCCAAGACAGTGAATTGGTATACCAAGATTATACCCAAAGAAAGTAGATTCAGCAAACTTTCACGGTTCTTCCGCGAACAACCAGAAATAAAGAAACCCTTGATTTACAAGGGCTTCTGGACTTCCTGGCATACAAGAAAACAACTGGTTAGTGGAGATGGCGGGACTCGAACCCGCGTCCAGAACACTGCTTTAAAAGGCTACCACACTCATCTCAGGTGTTCGGAGTTTCATGGAACGGGGCTACACCTGTAAAGGCCGTTCCACTATCCCTGTAGTTACCCTTCCCCTTTCCAGGGATCAAGAAGAAGGAGCTTACTTGCGCGAACCGAAGCTCAAGCGCGGGTTATGCCATCCGCCGGATTCAGAGTAAGCGCATTCCCCGGTCGGACGATGGCTGGTGAATTAACTTGTGCTAATCAGGCAGCCATTGCATACGAATAATCGTCTGCATCTAATAGGTACATAGACTTCTTTAACGAGTCCATCCATGCTGAAACTCGGAGTGCAACCCTTTATCACACCTGCCCTGTCGAAAGCCTGTCATCCCCATATTTACAAAGAACAGTCTCCGTCGGAAGCAACGGTATATACGGTTTTTCAACTTATAGAACAACTGCCCCGCCGTTTTCATTCCCGGCGGAGCATAAATTTCAGGATGGCTCAGTTAAGGCCCGGCAGTTCGGGTGTATTGGCGATGAGCTGATATTCGCCGCCTTTGGAACGTACCGTGCGGCTCCACATCCTTTCGTACTCCCCGCTGAAAACAAGCTCTCTCGTCGCAGTGGTCGTATACCATGCCCCTTCCTCGAACTCGGTTTCAAGCTGCCCTGCGGTCCAGCCTGCATAGCCGAGAAAAAATCTGATCTCGGACGGCTGGATCACACCCGTGTTGAGAAGAAAACTGAGCTGGTCCTTGTCGCCGCCCCAGAAAACTCCCGGCAGCACTTCCTGTGAACCGTCGATCACATCCCCTCTCGTATGGATGAAATGAACGGTATCGACCTGAACCGGACCGCCCATATGCAGAACTTCCTCTATTTCCTCGAAACCGGTGATCGCCTCGCACACCTTGACTTCCATCGGACGGTTGAGGATGAACCCGAGCGAGCCCTGCTCGCTGTGCTCGCAAACGAGCAGTACGGTCCTCTTGAAATTCGATTCGAGAAGATTTGCGGAGGCTATCAGCAGTTTCCCTGCCTTGAGTTTTTCAAATTCATTAACCATTCGATTTTTCAGCTTTTATTCTGAAGATAATCGAGCACTTCCTCCGCGTGTCCGGCCGGTTTCACTTTTGGCCAGACTTTTTCAATCACACCCTGTTCATCGACAAGGTAGGTGATGCGGTTGGTGCCCATATATTCACGTCCCATGAACTTCTTCAATCCCCATACTCCGTAAGCTTCGACAATTTTCCTGTCGG
>JAAXXY010000002.1:2083-151560 GCA_013334225.1 Chlorobiaceae bacterium | reverse complement strand
CACCTTCGAAGAACTGCTCAAGGGGGACAACTCCTACATCATCAAGTAAAAGCATTTTCCGATGCAACTGAAAAAGCCGGCAGGAACGCCGGCTTTTTTGTTATCCTGCATAGCATCAATCCTCTTCTTTCCAGACACCCATCCCTGAAAATTTTTCGATCCTCTCGCTGACAAGGTCTTCAGGATTCTTCAGAAGCAACGCCCTGAGCTCTTCAACAAGAACGCTCTTCAGCGAAGCAGCCATGGTTTCCGGGTCTTTATGCGCACCACCCAGCGGTTCCGGAATGATACGGTCGATAATGCCCTGGGCAAGCAGATCGTCGGCAGTAAGCTGAAGCGCTTCGGCAGCCTGCTCCTTGAAGTTCCAGCTCCTCCAGAGAATGGATGAGCAGCTTTCGGGAGAAATCACCGAATACCAGCTGTTTTCCGCCATCAGTATCCTGTTCCCGACTCCTATACCTATTGCCCCTCCGCTGGCGCCTTCCCCGATAATCACACAGATAACAGGAACCGTAAGCCTCGACATTTCAAACAGATTGCGTGCTATCGCCTCCGCCTGGCCCCTCTCCTCTGCCTCTATACCCGGAAATGCTCCGGGAGTATCGATAAGGGTAATGACCGGTTTACGGAATTTCTCGGCAAGCTTCATGAGACGGAGGGCTTTGCGATACCCGTCCGGCTGGGCCATACCGAAATTCCTGTAAACGTTTGATTTGGTATCGCGACCTTTCTGGTGACCGATGATCATGACCGGTTGGGAAAAGCCGGATGAACTGTCCTCGATATATGCGAAACCGCCGACGATCGCTTTGTCGTCGCTGAAATGCCGGTCTCCGGCAAGTTCGATGAAATCCCTTGTCATCATATATATATAGTCAAGGGTATAAGGCCGTTCTGGATGACGGGCGAGCTGAACCTTCTGCCAGCGGGTAAGATTTTTATAAATTGAACGGCGCAGAAGGTCGACTTTCAACTCAAGAGCTTCTATTTCCTGATCAAGCATCTCTGTTTCCGCTGGAACCTGTTCTCTCTTGCTGGTCTTGAGAACCAGTCGCATCTCTTCCAGTTTGGTTTCAAGCTCAAAAAGCGGCTTTTCAAAATCAAGGATAACTTTCGTGGCCATAACACTATTCTGATCGTGATAAAAAAAGCCCATCAGGCAAATTGCCCATGATGGACTTTACGGTAAAAACATAAAACTTCTGATAAAAAGGATCAGGCGCCGACTGAATCTTTCAATGCTTTGCCAGGCCTGAATTTTACAACTTTTTTTGCGGCAATGGTTATAGCTTTGCCGGTCTGAGGGTTCCTCCCCTGTCTTTCGGCACGGTCACCTGTCGTGAAAGTACCAAAACCGACAAGTGTGACATCCTGTCCATCCTTCAGCGAATCGGTAACAGCACTGATAAAGGCATTGACGGCACGTTCGGCATCTGCTTTGGTGAGTTTTGCCTGCGCAGCAATTTTCTCTACTAAATCAGTTTTTGACATATGATGTGGTTATTATGGTTGAAGGAAAACCTGCTTTTTTATCAACGCTACTAATTAGCAGAATTTAACCAGTACTGCATAAACATGCAATGGCTATTTAGCATTATCAGGCTTTGATTTGCAGACAATTTGTATTCATCGTGCTCTGTATTATATTTAGGTTCTTGTAAAGTCATAACAACTTCTCTGTGCAAGACAATTTTCACCCGGCCTATGATCTCAATCAGTAATGTTTCAAAAGGTTCCATCATTCGATTCAAAGGAGAACCACACAGCATTGAAAGTCTTGTCCACCGGACACCTGGGAACCTGCGTGCGTTCTACCAGGCAAACATGAAAAACCTGAAAACCGGCAGAAATGTCGAATACCGTTTCAGTGCCAGCGAATCGGTCGATCTGATCGTTACTGAACGAAAACAGTACCAGTACCTTTATCAGGACGGAAAAGACTACGTCATGATGGACAACGATACCTTCGACCAGATCAACGTAACGGAAGTTGCGATCGGTTCAGGAGCACGTTTTCTTAAAGACGGAATTACAGTCACTATCGTATTCTCGGATGACGGATCCATTCTTGCCGTCGAACTCCCGACATTCGTCGAGGTCGAGATAACAGAAACAAGCCCGGCATCGAAGGATGACAGGGCAACGAGCGGAACAAAGCCTGCTGTCGTTGAAACAGGAGCGGAAATCAGCGTTCCGATGTTTATACAAACCGGCAGTATTGTCCGAGTCGATACTCGTACCGGAGAGTATATGGAAAGAGTAAAAAAGTAGTTTTTTCACAAGGCATATCTGGAAGTGCGTCTAAACTTTAAGTTGCATAATCATGAATCTTAACGAAATCAAGCAGCTCATTGACATGGTCAATAGCTCGGATCTCCAGGAAACCACCATTGAAAAGGGTGACTTTAAAATAACCCTTAAACGTTATTCCGCTGCAGTTCCCTCCCAGATACTTCCCGTTCAATACCAACCAGCTCCTCAGGCCCTGCCGTCGGCGCCGAGCCAGGCCCCGGCCCCGGCTCCTGTGATGAGCGAACAGCTTTCCGGCCTTATTGAAGTATGTTCTCCGATCGTGGGAACGTACTACCAGTCGCCATCTCCCGACAGCCCACCGTTTGTGGCTATAAACGACACCATCAAGAAAGGGGATGTCCTTTGTATTATTGAAGCGATGAAACTGATGAATGAAATTGAAGCCGAGGTTTCGGGTACCATAGTAGAAATTCTTGTTGAAAACGGACAGGCTGTCGAATACGATCAGCCGTTGTTCCGTATTAAACCATAATCATTCATCAGGAAAGACCTTGTTTAAAAAAATACTTGTTGCAAATCGCGGTGAGATTGCGTTACGCATTATGCAGACCTGCCGTGAAATGGGAATCAGCACCGTTGCTGTCTATTCCACCGTCGATTCAGAATCCATCCACGTCAAATATGCCGACGAAGCTGTATGCATCGGTCCGGCTCTGTCAAAAGAAAGCTACCTGAATATCCCCCGTATCATAGCGGCAGCAGAGGTTACCAATGCGGATGCCATTCATCCGGGATATGGGTTCCTTGCGGAAAATGCCGATTTTGCCGAGGTTTGCGATTCGGTACACCTCAAGTTTATCGGTCCCACCGCGAAAATGATCAACCAGATGGGTGACAAGAACACGGCAAAATCAACCGTGATTGCCGCCGGGGTTCCCGTCGTTCCGGGCAGTCCCGGATTGGTCACCGATTTCAGGGAAGCATTGGAAGCCACGAAAAAAACCGGATACCCGATCATCATAAAGCCGACAGCCGGTGGTGGAGGAAAAGGCATGCGTCTGGTGACCGAGGAAAAAGAGCTTGAAAAAGCCATTATCGCTGCCCGTAATGAAGCCGAGCAGGCATTCGGAAACAGCGGAGTCTACATTGAAAAATTCGTCGAAAACCCCCGTCACGTCGAAATACAGATCCTTTCCGACCAGCATGGCAATACCATCCATCTCGGAGAGAGGGACTGCACCGTCCAGAGACGTCACCAGAAGCTGATCGAGGAAACACCGTCACCGGTAGTCGACGAGGCCCTGAGAAAAAAGATGGGAGACGCTGCTGTCGCAGCCGCACGTGCGATCAATTACGAAGGTGCCGGTACGATCGAGTTTCTCCTCGACAAGCATGGGGAGTTCTTTTTCATGGAAATGAACACCCGTATACAGGTCGAACACCCGGTCACAGAAGAGCGTTACAATGTCGATATCGTCAAGGAGCAGATTCTTATCGCTGCCGGTGAATCCATCGCCAACAGGAATTACACTCCGCAGGGACATTCGATAGAATGCCGTATCAATGCGGAAGATCCCGAACACATGTTCCGTCCCTGCCCGGGCAAGCTGAAAGTGTTCCATACGCCGGGAGGACATGGTGTCAGGGTCGATTCGCATGCTTATGCAGGCTATGTCGTACCCTCAAATTACGACTCCATGATCGCAAAGCTGATCGTTACCGCACACACACGTGAAGAGGCCATAGCGAGGATGTCCCGCGCTCTCGACGAATTCATCGTTGACGGTGTAAAAACCACGATACCGTTCCACAAGCAGGTGATGCATTCCCCTGTTTTCCAGAGCGGGCAATTCGACACCAGCTTCCTCGAATCGTTCCGGTTCGAGAAAAAATAATAAGCGTAAGTCCTTGTTATAACTGCGCTTACTGAAAGAAGAGGCGCCCTCGGAAGTAAAACTGAGGCCGCCTCTTTTTGTTTTACTGCAATCCCGTTCAGTAATGCTGAATTCCGGTAATCGACCGGCAGTGATCCGTGTTGCACCTGCTGTCATTCTGAGCCCGGCAAAGTCGGGCGAAGAATCCAAAACAATCACGCCGCAGGACTGGATAGTTCGCTTCGCTCAGTATGACATCGTCTTTTCCTGTGATTGATCATGACTGTTCCGACACGCCGAAAAAAGAAAAGCTGCCTTTGCGGGCAGCTTTTCTTTCATGCTTTTCGAAACAGAAACAGTTTACTCGATTTCAGACAAAACGCTTTCCCGGTCAGCAGGATTTTCTGTATCAGTGGCTTCAGCGTTTTCGGATATTTCCTGTGCTTCACCGGTGAGTTTGATCGACCTGTATTTCTTGATACCGGTTCCAGCCGGAATCAGTTTTCCGACGATAACGTTTTCCTTCAGGCCCGCCAGAAAATCCACTTTACCGGCAACAGCCGCATCTGTCAGCACTTTCGTGGTTTCCTGGAAGGATGCTGCGGATATGACGCTCTCTGTCTGCAGTGCAGCACTGGTGATACCAAGCAGCACCGGATGAGAGGTTGCCTGAAGAGCAGGCTCGAAAGCGATCATGTTCTTGCCATTCTTGCGCAACTCACGATTCAGCTTTGCAATATCACGCATTTTCTGAAGCTGATTGTCCTGTATCCTTGCAGGAGCATCACCCCTTTCGCTGATCCGGACTTTTTCGGCTATTCCTTCGTTCGCTTCGACAAACGCGCTCCTGTCGATGAGATCTCCCGGCAGCAGATCGGTATCTCCGGGTTCTTCGACACGGACTTTCTGAAGCATCTGCCGTACAATGACCTCGAGGTGCTTGTCATTGATCTCGACGCCGGCGTTGATCTGGTAAACCTTCTGGATTTCGTTCACCAGGTACTGCTGCACAGCGTTCGGGCCCTGGATACGCAGGATATCCTGCGGCGAAATGGCGCCGTCGGTCATCGCATCGCCGGCCTTTACTTCGTCACCCTCGTTTGCAAGCACATGCTTGCCGACCTGCACATAATAGACCTTTTCTTCGCCGAAATCATTCTTGACCTTGATTTCCTTGCTGCTTCTGCGCTGTGACCCGAAGCTCACATAACCGTCGATTTCGCTGACGATTGCCGGATCGGAAGGAATACGTGCTTCAAAAAGCTCGGTAACCTTCGGCAGACCGGCGGTAATGTCGCCGCCGACGCGATCGAGGTTTCTCGGCACCTTTGCCATGATATCGCCGGGCACAACCTTCTGCCCGTCTTCGACATAGAGGTTCGACTTGATCGGTACCGGGTAGGTCTTCCTTACCTCACCGCTCTCGTCGACAATGACAAGCCTCGGCTCTCTCGTCTCGTTTGCCCGCAGCTTTGAACGCCAGTTGATAATGGTATGCTGGGCGAAACCTGTCTGAGGATCGATTTCCTCCTTGTAGGTAACCCCTTTTTCGATATCGGCAAACTTGATGAAACCGGGAATTTCAGCGATAATCTGCGTGCTGTTGGGCTCGCTGCTGAACATGACCTGGTCCTTCCTGACAAGATCGCCGTCTTTGCAATAGATATGAGCACCGTGAGGTACGAGATAACGTTTCAGGAGCTTGCCTGACTCGGGATCGGTTATGTTGATCTTGCCGTTTTTCTGGATAACGATGATCCTGTTCTCTTCGATACCGTCTTCATTGACCGCATTGTGCTCGACAGTTTTGATCTCCTCGAACCGGACCTGACCCTCATAGAATGCTTTCGTCTCGGTTTCAGAGATTCCGCCCTGCGCAGTACCGCCCTGGTGGAAGGTACGGAGGGTAAGCTGTGTTCCCGGTTCACCGATGGACTGGGCTGCAATGACACCTACCGCTTCACCGATTTCGACAAGCTTGTGAACAGCGAGGTTGGTTCCATAGCATTTCGAGCAGATACCTATTTTGGCTTCGCAGGTAAGAACGGAACGGATTTCCGCCTCTTCGACACCTGCTGTTTCCTGGATGAGTTCGGCGAGTTCCTCGGTGATGATTTCACCGCTCTTCACCACTACCCCGTTATTGATACTGTCGTATATATCACGGGCGGCAACACGTCCCTTGATTTTTTCACGGAACTTGATCTGTCCGCTGGTCTCCTCTTCGATGTTCCGGTGTATATAGAGTCCGCGGGTTGTGCCGCAGTCATCCATGGTAACGATGACATCCTGCGCCACATCGTGGAGCCTCCTGGTAAGGTACCCTGCATCTGCGGTTTTCAGGGAGGTATCGGACAGACCCTTACGGGCACCGTGCGTTGAAATGAAATATTCGAGAACGGTCAATCCTTCCTTGAGGTTCGATATGATCGGGTTCTCGATGATCTCGCCCGGCTGTCCCGACATCGACTTCTGGGGACGCGCGATAAGACCTCTCATACCGGTCAGCTGACGAACCTGCTCCCTCGAACCGCGGGCGCCGGAATCAAGCATCATGTAGAGCGGATTGAACCCGTCACGGTCTTTTTTAAGCTTCTGGTAGGACTCTTCCGCGACAATGTTGGAAGTCTTCTGCCAGACGTCGACGATCTGGTTGTAGCGCTCGTTGTCCGTCAGTGTACCACGGTTGTACTCCTTGAGAACCTTGGTGCTGTCACGCTGCGCGCTCTTGATATGTTTTACTTTCGTTTCAGGTACGATCGCATCGGATAGCGCGACTGACAGCCCGCCTTTCATGGCATAGTTGAAACCGACTTCCTTGATATTGTCGAGGAACTTTGCGGTCTCGACGTTGCCGACCTCGCTGCTCAGCCGTCCGATAAGCTCCTTGGCGACCTTTTTGTCGATCACCCTGTTGATGAAGCCGATACTCGATGGCACATGCTGGTTGAAAATAACCCTGCCTACCGTGGTAAGCAGCATTTTCTTCTTCTCGATCTGTGAGCGCAGCCAGGCTGCCTTTTCCGATTTCGGATCGACAAGGGTATCGAGTACACGCAGCGGATCGAATTTCTGATCGACTTCAGCGGAATATTTGATGAAAATCTGGGCATGCAGGCCAAGGCGCTGCTCATTATAGGCAATCAATACCTCTTCAGGGCTGTAGAATATCTGGCCTTCACCTTGTTCACCAGAACGTGATTTGGTCAGGTAGTACATGCCGAGTACCATGTCCTGCGAAGGAACGGTAACCGGTTTTCCCGACTGCGGAAGGATCAGGTTATGTGATGAAAGCATCAGCAGTGACGCTTCGATCTGGGCCTCCTGCGAAAGCGGAATGTGAACGGCCATCTGGTCACCGTCGAAGTCGGCGTTGAACGCCGTACAGACCAGCGGATGGATCTGGATAGCCTTGCCTTCGATCAGCACCGGCTGGAATGCCTGGATACCGAGCCTGTGAAGGGTCGGGGCACGGTTCAGGAGAACCGGGCGGCCGTCGATTACCTTTTCCAGAACGTCCCAGACAACCGGGTCTTTCTTGTCGATAAGTTTTTTTGCAGATTTTACCGATTTCGCGATGCCGCGGTCAACAAGACGGCGGATGACGAATGGCTGGAAAAGCTCGATAGCCATGCTTTTCGGCAGGCCGCACTCATGAAGCTTGAGCTCGGGACCAACCACGATAACCGAACGGCCGGAATAATCGACCCTTTTACCGAGCAGGTTCTGGCGGAAGCGGCCCTGTTTGCCCTTCAAGGCATCGGAAAGCGACTTCAGCGGTCTGTTCGACTCACCTGTTTTCACGGCATTGGCCTTGCGGGAGTTATCGAAAAGCGCATCGACCGCTTCCTGCAGCATCCGCTTTTCGTTGCGCAGAATGACCTCCGGGGCACGGATATCGATCAGCTTTTTAAGACGGTTGTTCCTGATGATCACCCTGCGGTAAAGATCATTGAGGTCCGATGTGGCGAAACGTCCGCCTTCGAGCGGAACAAGCGGACGAAGCTCCGGCGGTATGACCGGGATCACTTCCATGACCATGTATTCCGGTTTGTTGCCTTCGTAAACATATGGTTCCGGGAGTTCGTCCTCCGGGAAAAGAGCGACTGATTTCTTGCGGGTCTTCTTCTGCGGCTCGTAGCTTTTCCTGAAGGCTTCGACAACTTTCAGCCTCTTGAGGGCATCGGTTCTTTTCTGCTCGGAACTGCTTTCCTTGAGCACTTTACGCAGCTGTATCGCAAGGGAATCGAGATCGATGCTCCTGAGCAGCATGTGAATCGCTTCGCCTCCCATTTTTGCGACAAACTTGTCCGGATCGTGGTCATCGAGGTCCTGGTTATCTTCATACTCGGTGATGATCTGGAAATACTGTTCCTCCGTCAGACGGTCAAGCTTCTTGATACCCTGCTTCTCACCCGGTTCTCCGGGATTGATGACCACGTAAACCTCGTAATAGATAATCCTTTCGAGCTCTTTTGTCGAAAGGTCGAGCAGAGAACCGATCTTGCTCGGTACTGAGCGGAAAAACCAGGTGTGCACGACAGGAACGGCGAGCGAAATATGGCCCATACGCTCCCTGCGGACGCTCTTTGTCGTCACTTCCACACCGCAGCGGTCGCAGATGATGCCTTTGTAACGCACCCTCTTGTATTTGCCGCAGTAGCATTCCCAGTCCTTCGTGGGACCGAATATCTTTTCGCACATCAGACCGTCGCGTTCAGGCTTGAAGGTGCGGTAGTTGATGGTCTCCGGCTTCAGCACCTCGCCTTTCGAATGGGCAAGGATGCTTTCCGGTGATGCAATACTGAATTTTATCTTTGAAAAATCACCTTTCAACGGCGATGCTCCCTGTGAAAATATCATAGTCAATATCCTTTTAAACGACTCTTGTTAACGTCCGTTAATGATGCACATATCTTACCACATTACTAAGGAACCTTGTCGTCAATACGAATCTCAAGACCAAGACCCTGCAGCTCCCTGACAAGCACATTGAAAGACTCCGGTATACCCGGTTCAGGCAGGTTCTGGCCTTTGACAATAGCCTCGTAGGTCTTGTTCCTGCCGATCACGTCATCGGATTTCACCGTCAGCATTTCACGGAGAATATTTGCAGCACCGTAAGCCTCGAGTGCCCAGACTTCCATTTCACCGAACCTCTGGCCGCCGAACTGAGCCTTGCCGCCGAGCGGTTGCTGGGTGATAAGCGAGTACGGACCGGTTGAACGCGCATGGATCTTGTCATCGACCAGGTGGCTCAGCTTGAGCATGTAAATGTAACCCACGGTTACTTCGTCGTCGAACTTCTCACCGGTGCGCCCGTCACAGAGACGGATCTTGCCGTGTGACGGAAGGCCGGCCCTTTCAAGCTCCTGCTGTACTTCCTGGTAGGTAGCGCCGTTGAAAATCGGTGTCTTGAACTTCACACCGAGTTTTTTCGCAGCCCACCCGAGCGATGTCTCATAAAGCTGGCCGATGTTCATACGGCTTGGCACGCCGAGCGGGTTGAGCACGATATCGACCGGGGTACCGTCTTCCATGAACGGCATGTCCTCGATAGGCAGAATCTTGCCGACAACGCCCTTGTTTCCATGACGTCCGGCCATTTTGTCGCCGACCTGGATTTTCCTTTTCTGGGCGATGTACACTTTCGCCAGTTCCTCGATACCGGGAGGCAGTTCATCACCTACATTGATCTTGTATTTTTCATTCTCACGCTCATCGGCCAGATCTTTCAGCTTGAAGCGGAAATCAGCCACGAGGTTTACGACATTTACGTTGGCCTTCTCGGAACCGGTGATACCTTTCGAAAAATCAACCGACTCGAGGAAAGGCATATTGCTGAATTTGGCAAGCAATGTCTCGTCAAAAACCGTGTCCGGCCCGACAACCTGTTTTCCCTTGAGATTGTAAACACCCGGAGATGTTTTGCCTTCAAGGAGTTGCTTCAGCCATTTGGCATATCTCTTGCGCAGGTCCACCTCTTTATTGTCAAACTTCCTGTCGACCGCCTCGAGTTTTTCTTTGACGTCCAGCCCTACTTTTTTCTTGCGGCTGAAAAGCTTTGTCTTGATGACAATTCCTTTCATGCCGGCGGGCACATGCATGGAGGCATCTTTCACATCACTGGACTTGTCGCCGAAAATAGCCCTCAGCAGCTTTTCTTCCGGTGTCGGATCGCTCTCGCCTTTCGGGGTGATCTTGCCGACAAGGATATCGCGCTCCTTGACTTCGGCGCCAATGCGAACGATACCATTCTCATCAAGGTTCCTTAGAGCTTCTTCACTGACATTGTAAATATCGCGGGTGAACTGCTCTTCTCCCCGCTTGGTATCGCGGACGTTGGCTTCGAATTCGTGAATGTGAATGGATGTGAACACATCGTCGTACACGAGCCTTTCACTGAGGATAATAGCATCTTCAAAGTTATACCCGCGCCAAGGCATGAATGCCACCAGCACATTTTTACCAAGTGCAAGTTCACCGTTTTCCGTCGACGAACTGTCGGCAAGGACGCTTCCGCGCTCGACACGGTCGCCGATACGGACCAGCGGCTTCTGGGAAATACAGGTATCCTGGTTTGAACGCTTGAACTTGATCAGTTTGTAGGTTCTGAGCCCTTCATCCGGATCGAGAAGCGATAAACGGACGTCGCTGTCGGCATCGATGTCATAACGGACCTGTATATAGTCCGCAGTCAGATCTTCTACCACACCCGGGCCTTCGGCAACAATAACGGAACGGGAATCACGTGCAACCTTCGCTTCCATACCGGTACCTACGACAGGAGCTTCGGAAGTCAGCAGCGGTACTGCCTGGCGTTGCATGTTCGCACCCATGAGAGCGCGGTTTCCGTCGTCGTGCTCGAGGAAGGGGATGAGCGCTGCAGCGGCACTGACGATCTGTACCGGTGAAACGTCCATGTAATTGACCTGATCCGAAGGTACCACTGGATAGTCGCCTTTTGTCCTCGCCTGTACGGATTCTTCCGAGATTACGTTTTTATCGTTGAGCGGGATACTGACCGGAACCGTTATCTTGTTTTCTTCATCCTCGGCAGAAAGCATCAGCACCGTATCGGTCACCCTGCCCTTTTCAACTACACGGTAGGGGGTCTGGATAAAACCCTTGTCATTGATTTCGGCATAGACCGAAAGGGACGAAATGAGACCGATGTTCGGACCTTCAGGAGTTTCGATCGGGCAGAGCCTGCCGTAATGTGTATAATGAACGTCACGGACTTCGAAGCCTGCGCGTTCCCTTGTAAGACCACCCGGACCGAGAGCGGAAACCCTCCTTTTGTTAGTCATCTCCGCAAGAGGATTGGTCTGGTCCATGAACTGCGAAAGCTGGCTTGTCGCAAAGAAACTCGAAACCACGCTCGAAACCGTGCGGGCGTTGATGAGATCTGCCGGAGCAATCTTGTCCGAATCCCTCGAGTTGAGCTTTTCACGGACATTTTTTCCCAGCCTTGCAAGCCCTATCACAAACTGGGCGGCAAGCTGTTCGCCCACCGATCGTACACGACGGTTTGCAAGGTGATCGACATCATCGACATCGGCTGAACCGTTGACAAGCTTGATGAGATAGTAAATTACGGCAATGATGTCGTAATGTGTCAGAACGAGAATCTCTTCTCCGATCGGTTCTTCAGAGAACGACTGGATCGTCTGAAGAATCTTGTTGTGAATGGAATCGGAAAGCTCTTTGAGTTCCTGTTTTGCTGACAGGTATGAATTCAGCTCTTCAAACTCCCTGCCGAGTTTTTTCTGGATCCTGTAACGTCCGACATCTCCGAGATCATATTTTTTCTGATTGAAGAAGGTCCTCTCGAGGAAGCTCCTTGCAGCATCGATATCAGGTGCTTCATTTGCCCTGAGTTCCTCATAGACAATTTCAAGGGCCTCTTCCTCCGTTGCGGAACTGTCATTGAGAATGGTATTGATCACGATGGACTTGTCCGGACCTTTTTCATTGCCGGAGTAAGTTTTCATGACCTTGACACTCTTATAACCGGCGGCAATGATCTGCTCGAGGATATCCTCGGTTATCGCGGTTCTCGCACTGACCACCTCACCGGTCTGCATATCGACGATGTCTGAAGCAAGATACTGTCCGATCAGCTGCTCCCTTTTGCCGGACTTCAAAGGTACATCCTCGACGAGATCAAACAGGCCGAGAATATCTTCGTCCCTTGCAAACCCGATGGCACGGAGAAGAGCTGTAACGAGAAAATTCTTCTTCTGGTCGATATAGACGAATATCTGGTTGTTGATATCGGTCTGGAACTCGATCCAGGAACCGCGGGTCGGAACGATTTTTGCCGAATACATCTTCTTCCCGTTCGGATGGATGGCTTCGCTGAAGACAACACCGGGAGACCGGTGCAGCTGAGCAACGACAACCCTTTCGGCTCCGTTGACAATGAAGGTTCCGCGTTCGGTCATGAAGGGAATCCTGCCGAGATAGACCTCCTGCTGGATAGTTTCCTTCCAGTCGGTCTCATCGGCTTCATCCTTGTAGGAAAGCTTGAGTTTGACCTTAAGGGATACATCATAGGTCAGACCACGTTCGATACAATCCTCGACGGTGTATTTGGGCTTGTCGAAGCTGTAGGAAATGTATTCGAGCAGGTACAGACCTCTGGAATCGGTAATGGGAAACGCACTGCGCAGGACCCTCTCAAGTCCCTGGTCTTTTCTCTTGGCGAGAGGAACGCTGTCCTGTAAAAAACTATGGAATGAATCTAACTGAACTTTTAATAAGTCGGGAGGTTCTATTACACTTTGGATTTTCGAAAAGTCAATACACGGTGTTGTTGTTGCAGCAGCCACTTTCACATGCACCTCGCTTTTATCAATTGCATGAATTACTATACTTGAAGGTCAGGCATTCTTGCAACATCGGAACATGCTGCAGAACTCATGAACCCGAGGGCTCAAGCCTGATCTTGTCATCACAGAATCACAGAAACTATCGTTTAAAACAAAACTTATACAAACGGACAAAGCTCCGCCTCAAAATGAAGCGGAGCTTGATCTGGTATGGCTCTTGTCAAAGATCACTTCAACTCTACTGTTGCACCTGCGTCTTTCAACTCTTTGGCAATCTTTTCGGCTTCTTCTTTGGAAACGCCTTCTTTTACCGTTTTCGGAGCACCGTCGACGAGATCTTTCGCTTCCTTCAGGCCAAGACCGGTAATTGCACGAACGGCTTTGATGACGTTGATCTTGCTTTCGCCAGTGGCAGCAAGAATGACGTTGAACTCGGTCTGCTCTTCCTGTACAGGAACATCGCCGGCTGCAGGAGCAGCTGCGACACCGGCTACGACTGCAGGAGCTGCAGTGACACCGAATTTCTCTTCGAGAGCTTTCACCAACTCGGATGCTTCCGTAAGGGTCAACTTACCAATTTCCTCTACAAGTGTTTCGATAGACATTATTTCCCTCTCTTGTTTTATTGTCAATTAAATTAATTTCTTGAGTGCGTAATATTTATTGAACGTGTCACTGCTTCTGCTTGGCAATCTGATCGAGAACGCTCACAAGGTTCCTCGTAACCGCATTGACCACCATCGGAACAGAAGCGACCATGTTGTTGACAAGGCCCGCGACACGACCGATGTTTTCCGTTTTCGAAAGCATCTCGGAAAGAGCAGGCAGCGTATCGGCACCATAGACGACACCGTCAATAGCCGCCATCTTGAATTTCAGCGCTTCATTGGTTTTGCTGAATTTCCTGATGACTTTCGCAGGTGCGATAGGATCATCATAACCGAAAGCAACTGCAGTGGTGCTTTTCAGACCGGCTGAAAACTTGTCGGCTCCGGCCATATCCTTCAGTGCTTTCTTGATGAGTGTGTTTTTAACGACACGATACTCAATTCCCGCCTTTCTGAACTCATTGCGCAGTTCGGCCATTTTCTGGACGTTCAATCCCTGATATTCGGTCAGGTAAATACCTTGCGACCTGCTGATCTTGCCAGCAACTTCCTGAACTATCTGTTCTTTTGTATCCCGCTTCATCATATGAACACCCCCCTTTTAGGCGACAAATTTTTCCTTTTTAACCCTCACGCTTGGCGACATGGTGCTTGAAAGCGCGATACCCTGAACATACTGACCTTTCGCCGCTGATGGCTTCAGGCGAACAACCTCCCTGAGGAAGCTGGAGATATTGGCAACAAGCTTTTCTGTCTCGAACGACATCTTGCCGACCGGAGCATGAACGTTGCCTGCTTTATCGACCCTGAACTCTATTTTACCAGCCTTGACCTCCTTCACAGCCTTGGCGACATCCATCGTCACCGTACCGGATTTCGGGTTCGGCATCAGACCGCGGGGACCGAGAATCTTTGCAACCTTTCCAAGCTGCCCCATGACATCAGGTGTTGCAATGATAACATCGACACCGGTCCATCCCTCCTGGATCTTCTCGATATATTCCTCGAAACCCACCATATCGGCGCCAGCTTCTTTCGCCTCTTCCACTTTTGCCTCCTTGCAGACGACAAGGACCGAAACAGTCTTGCCTGTTCCATGAGGAAGCATAACCGTACCACGGACTACCTGGTCGGCATGACGGGGATCAACCCCGAGCTTGACGGCAACATCGACTGTTGAATCAAATTTCACATCCGTTATTTCCCGGACTTTCTCGACTGCATCGGCAAGATCGTACTCATGGAAACGGTCGATCTTCGTCAGCGCATTTCTGTATTTTTTTCCTGCCATTTTTAATATCTTGAAAAGTGGTTAAAAAAGCGGCTTTTCAGCCTCCCACACTCTTTCGGGCGATCTGAACGTCAGCCCTGAACAACAATCCCCATGCTTCTGGCGGTACCCATGATCATCTCTTCGGCACCCTTGAGATCGACAGCATTGAGATCCGGTTTTTTCAGTTCGGCAATCTTGCGAACCTGCTCACGGGTAACGGTACCGACCTTGTTGCGGTTCGGCTCACCTGAACCTTTCTTCAGCTGGGCTTCCTTGAGAAGAAGGACTGCTGCAGGAGGAGTCTTGGTGATAAAGGTGAACGATTTGTCAGAATAGACAGTGATCACCACAGGAATGATCATTCCTGCTTCGGACTGGGTTTTTGCATTGAACTGCTTGCAGAACTCCATGATATTGACACCCTTCTGACCGAGGGCCGGACCGACAGGAGGAGCAGGATTTGCTGCGCCTGCAGGAATCTGCAGCTTGATGAAACCGATTACCTTTTTTGCCATAAACTATTACAATTCAGAAGCTTAAATAACTTAAGCGCTATTATTGAGAAACTGACTTAACCTGTGAAAAATCAAGCTCTGTTGGCGTACTGCGGCCAAAAAAGCTGATCATTACCTTAACCTTCATCCTTTCGGTGCAAACCTCATGAACAACACCGGTCAGCGAACTGAACGGCCCATCTATCACTTTTACTGAATCTCCGAGCTTGAACGGCGCCTCCACAACGGAACGATGCTCAAGAACATTTTCCGGCTCGAGTATTTTTTCTACCTCTTCCGGCCGAAGCGGGGTGGGAACATCATCAACACCCAGAAAACCCATCACTGAAGGAATATCGAGAATAAGGTTCCTCGTCTGCTTGTCGAGCACTGCCTCGATCAGCACATATCCCGGAAAAGCGTTCTTGGTAAGACTTCTTTTCTTTCCGTTTTTCACTTCCACGAAACGCTCATAGGGAACGTAAACCTGCAGGATCTTGTCACCAAGCCCGCAACGGACGACCTCCGCCTCGATCCCTTCCTTTACCTTGCGCTCATGGCCTGAATATATCCGGAGTGCATACCAGCGTGCAACCGGTACCGCCGGAACTTCCGCTTCCTTTTTTCTTGGACTCATCGACCCGCCTTAACCTGTTTCTTACAATAACTTACCCATAACAAAACTGATAACCTGGTCAACAAGAAACGTAAACAAGGCAAGAATACCTGAAACCGTCAGAACAACCACCGTCAAATCTTTGGCTTCATCCCTGGTCGGCCAGACAACCTTCCGCATCTCACTGATCACATCCCGATAATACTGACTTACTTTACCGATATATTTATTCATGAATTACCGTCCGGAATAAACTTCAGTGAAACCTAACTAAGTGCACGTCAGGAGGGACTCGAACCCCCAACCTGCGGTTTTGGAGACCGCTGCTCTACCAATTAAGCTACTGACGTATCAACCACTCCAAAACCTGAGCTGATGATCGGACTTGAACCGATGACCTCTTCCTTACCAAGGAAGTGCTCTACCGACTGAGCTACATCAGCCTTTGAAACGTGGGTAGGGGAGGATTCGAACCTCCGAAGACATATGTCGACAGATTTACAGTCTGTTGCGTTTAACCACTTCGCTACCTACCCGAGACATCCCTGAGCTGGTGATGGGACTCGAACCCGCAACCTGCTGATTACAAATCAGCTGCTCTACCAATTGAGCTACACCAGCAGCTTATTTAAAAAACAGGGCAGGTAATATAATGAGCTGTTTCAAAAAATCAAAGAAAAAAGGATTTATTTGTCATCTCTTCACTATTCCGGCAAAATAACCCGACAGCATGATTGCGACTTTCCTCGATACAAACCTTTGCGAAAAGGCAAGAAGCGCATCGAGCAGTGTCGGAAATACCCGTATCCTGTTTTTTTCGAAACCCTTTATTGCCGCCCTCACAACTTTGTCAGCACTGTAAACAGGCAGGCGTATCACCGATGCATCGTGACCGGTTCGTTCGAGAAAACCAGTATCGATAAAACCGGGACATACCGCAAGAACGTTCACACCATGGTTTTTCACTTCCATATGCAGCGCTTCGCTGAGCGTTATCATGAAAGACTTCGTTGCCGAGTAGAGGGCGAGCCCCGGAACGCCCTGCATACCGCCAAGCGAAGCCACATTGATGATACCACCCGAACCGGCGGCGTTCATATCCGGAAGAAACAGCCGGGCAAGTCTTGCCGATGCAAGCATATTTACCGCAACAATCTCTTCGAGTTTTTCCAGGGGCATTTCCCTGAACTCCCCAGCCCTTGACAATCCGGCACAATTGACCAGAATGTCGATCACAATCCCGTTCGAACGGCAATGCTCGTAAATACGTTCAGGCGAGGCTGCATCACTCAAATCCTCGGTGCAGACCTGAACGGAAATACCGTACCTTGACCGAAGCTCCCTGGCAAGAACGAGCAACCGGTCTTCTGAACGGGCTACAAGTACAAGGTCATTTCCGCGACGGGCATACTCCCGGGCAAAAGCCTCGCCGATCCCCATCGAAGCTCCGGTTATTAGAATAAACGCCATGAGGGCCCCGAATTCACACCTGAACCGGATCAACCCATTTGCCCCGCTCCCTGATCAGTCCGATCAGACGGTCAACAGCTTCCGATTCCGGGATATTTTCCTCAACACACTCCCGGCCTACATACAGGCTGATCCGGTTTTTTCCGGCTCCGACATACCCGAAATCGGCATCCGCCATTTCACCGGGCCCGTTGACAATACAACCCATGATCCCGATCTTCAGGCCTTTCAGATGCCCTGTACGCTCCTTGATGTCTGCGGTTGCATGTTCCAGATCAAAATAGGTTCTGCCGCAGCCCGGGCAGGAAATGAATTCAGTTTTTGACATTCTCACCCTTGCACCCTGCAGGATATTGAATGCCAGATTGATTTCATCCCCGGCAGGAAGAGCCGTATCAAGCCCGATCATGTCACCGATGCCGTCACAGAAGAGCGTGCCTGCCTGGATCGAGCTCTCGATAAGATTTTCAAGCCGACCGGACGCACTGCTCCTGAAACGCACAACAAGCGGATAATCGAGTGAGCGTTTTTTGAATACCTGTACAAGCTTCCTGCAGGTGAAAACTTCCTGTTCCGAAACAATGGAAAACATGAGATTCCTCTGCCCCTGTATACGAAGCTTTTCAGCGAGACTTGCAAGAACCTCGGCAGGCACCGATTCTCCGGACTGTTCATGGACAAAGCTTAACTCCATGACGGCACGGTGACTGCCTGCAAGATGCCGAAGAAAATCGGTACCAAGCATTTCCCCTTCAAGAATCTCGAGCCTCGCCTTGCTCACCTTGTCAAGAAGGTTGATGAAAAGTGCTGTATCGACGGTTACCACTGAAACGAAACGACCTGCATCCCCCAGTCTTTTAAGAAGATCATCAAGCAGCGCAAGATCGTTTTCCGAAGTGACGCGTATTTCGGCAAATTCGGAACGGATGGCATCCATGGGCTTTTCGGGGGCAAGCCTTGCTCGAAGTTCTTCGAAAATTTCCTCTCGCCTGACCAGAGGAGTGTGAACCACTGTTTCAACTCCGGGAAGCATATCGGCGCCAAGAGGAACACCGGCAATTTCGATCAGGGCAGATGACCTGCGCTGATAGGTAAACGGGTCGAACGGCAGATCTTCCCCCATTGAAACTGACTCTACTGCAGAGAGGTTGCGGCTTTCGACAACCTGTTTCAGGGGTAAACGGCCACGGTCACCTTTTACAAGATGGAAGTCATTGTATTTTTTCACGATAGCAAAACCGACCGGAACCTCGTTGACGGGGTCTTCCGTCAGGGAAACCCGGATCGTGTCACCAAGTCCGTCTTCAAGCAACGCACCGATTCCCATGGCAGATTTGACTCGCCCTTCATCACCGTCTCCAGCTTCTGTCACGCCGAGATGCAACGGATACGCATAACGCAGCTCAGCATCCGCTTTCATGACAAGGAGACGGTATGCCTGTATCATCACCCTGACATTGGAAGATTTCATGGAAAACAGGAGATCGTAATAACCAAGGTCTTCACAAATCCTTGCGAATTCAAGCGCCGCTTCAACCATACCTTCGGGCGAATTGCCGTAACGACTCACGACCCGGTCGGACAACGAACCGTGATTTGTACCGATCCTCATGGAAGCACCGTATTTCCTGGCTTTTTCCACCAGCGGGGCAAACTCTTCACGAACATGCTCGAGCTCTTCGCGATATTCTGCATCAGTATAGTCGTCAGCAGAAAACTTCTGTTTTGTGGCATAGTTTCCGGGATTGACGCGGATATTCTCGACAAATTCGACGGCTTTCAAGGCTGCGCGGGCAGAAAAATGTATATCAGCGACAAGAGGCGTATCGATTTTGTCCCGACGAAGCTGGTCACGGATAGCTCGGAGGTTTTCGGCATCTTTCTCGGTAGGGACGGTCAGACGGATGATCTCGCAACCAGCTTCATACAGCCTTCTGCACTGCTGAACGGTTGCCTCGGTATCCATGGTATGAGTATTGGTCATGGATTCCACTCTTATGGGCTGGTACCCGCCAAGTGCAATTTTTCCAAAAGAAACTTCACGGGTTAAACGGCGGCGGTACTGGTACATTGAATTATAACGCGTTGTATGAAAATTACTGATCTCTTATGATAAAAAGGGTTTCACCCTGTTTACGGAAATTATATTTCTCCCGTGCAGCCTTTTCGATGCTGTCCGGTTTTTTGGCGTTCTGGATGCGTTCTTCATTTTCAAGAATTTTCTGCTTTTGCTGTTGCAGACGTTCAAGAAGCATGCGATGCTCCGTTTCCATCCTGATTCTTTTAATGATACCCAGATCATCGAAAAGCATCCAGATGACAAAAAGAACGAAACCAACCTGAAAAAAAACTCTTTTCGGGTTTTCCCGTATATATTCCCAACTCGAATTGACAATATTTTTCATCCCTCATAAGCTTTTTACACTGAACCTGCAGGTACTGCAGCCTTCGCATCAAAACGGGAAAAAAGCAAAGGGAACCCCGGTTGAATGAGGTTCCCTGCATATTATCGAGCTATGTTTATACCCTGAATGCCTTTCCTCCGGGATAACGGGCCTGATCACCAAGCTCCTCCTCGATACGAAGCAGTTCGTTGTATTTCGCCATACGGTCAGACCTCGACATACTGCCGGTTTTGATCTGGCCCGCATTGGTTGCAACAGCTATCTGTGCAATCGTGCTGTCTTCGGTTTCGCCGCTCCGGTGGCTGATTACGGAAGTGTAACAGTTTGTTTTTGCCAGGTCGATCGCCTGCAGGGTTTCGGTCAGCGTACCGATCTGGTTGACCTTGATCAGGATAGAGTTGGCCACACCCTTGCCGATGCCGTCACCAAGCCTCCTGCTGTTCGTGACGAAGAGATCGTCGCCGACAAGCTGTACGCGGGAACCTATTTTATCGGTAAGAAGCTTCCAGCCTTCCCAATCATCTTCGGCCATACCATCCTCGATCGAGATGATCGGGTAGGTGCTTGCCCAATTTTCCCAGTATTCGGCCATCTGTTGTGAAGTGAGCTCCTGCTTCGACGATTTCTTGAAAACATAGCGGTTCTTCGAGGTATCATAGAACTCCGAACTGGCCGGGTCGAGCGCGATCATCACCTGAGCATCACCAATGCCTCCCTTGTCGGTCGGTGAACCGGCCCTGTAACCGGCTTTGCCGATCGATTCGATAACGAGCTCGATCGCCTCTTCATTTGAACGGAGGTTCGGTGCGAATCCGCCCTCATCACCTACAGCGGTGCTCAATCCCTTGCTTTTCAGCAGCGACTTGAGCGCATGGAAAATCTCCGCACCGCAGCGCAAGGCATCGGAATAGGAACCGAAACCTGCAGGCATGATCATGAACTCCTGAAAATCGACAGTGTTGTCCGCATGAGCGCCACCGTTGAGAACGTTCATCATCGGCACCGGAAGAGTATTTGCCATGGTACCGCCGATATAGCGGTAAAGAGGAAGCCCGCAATATTCCGCTCCCGCCTTTGCACATGCAAGAGAGACTCCGAGCAGGGCATTTGCGCCAAGTCTCGACTTGTTCGGCGTCCCGTCAAGAGCGAGCATTTTTTTGTCAAGCTCTTCCTGTTCAGTTACCAGCATGCCATTCAAAGCGTTATTAATCTCGGTGTTGACATTTTCAACAGCCTTGAGCACCCCTTTGCCAAGATAAACCCCGGCATCACCGTCCCTGAGCTCCACAGCTTCATGAACACCTGTTGATGCTCCGCTCGGCACTGCAGCCCGACCGAACGAGCTTTCCGTATAAACATCGACTTCCACAGTTGGATTTCCCCTCGAGTCAAGTATCTGACGGGCAAGAATCTTTTTGATTACCGGCATAGGAAAAATGGTTATTGATTATACAAGGATAAACTGAATCTGAACAGGCAGTGAATATTGATCATTGCCGATATAAACAGAAAATATATTCTTTTTTCGTTACCAAATCATCCTCGCGACAAGAGCAAAAAAGACTTTTTTTTGTTTATTATTAACTTTATGATCTGTTTTCCGCCAGTTAATCTGACCACACCGATCTTCTTTACAATGGCCCGCAAGATCACCATTAAATTCAACCAAGGAGTCCAGCCATGCAAGCCGTACAACCGGACAAACTGCGCAACATTGTCATTACTGGTCATGCCGGATGCGGCAAGACCATGCTTACGGAATCTCTTGCCCTTACGATGGGTGTAATAAATCGACTTGGAAGTATTGATGATGGAAATACCCTCTCCGATTACTCCACTGATGAAATTCAGAAAAAGCACAGTCTGAATACCAGCCTTGTTCATGGTTTCTGGAACGAATGCAAGATAAATATCATAGACACTCCGGGATTGCTCGACTTTCATGGCGACGTCAAATCAGCCATGAGAGTGGCAGATACCGTACTGATAAGCGTTAATGCCGCAACGGGTGTTGAAGTCGGAACCGATACAATATGGGAGTACACCAAAGAGTACTACAAACCGACCATGTTCGTCCTCTCGAAACTCGATGCTGACAGGGCAAGCTTCAACGAATCCATAATGCAGCTCAAGGACCATTTCGGCCATCTTGTCACTCCCATTCAGTTTCCTATTGAAGAAGGGCTCGGCCACCATGTACTCATCGATATCCTTATGATGAAGCAGCTCGAGTTCACACCTGACAAACCCGGAAGCATGACTGTTTCCGACATTCCCGACCTTTATCTGAAACGTGCGGAGGAAATGCACCAGCAGCTTGTCGAAGCGGTTGCCGAAACGGACGAGGTGCTGATGAACAAATTTTTCGAGGAAGGAAACCTCAGCGAGGAGGAATTGAGAACAGGCATCAAATCCGCACTGGTAACAAGAACCTTTTTCCCTGTTTTCTGTACATCCCCGCTCCATCTCATTGGAACGGAACGCCTGCTCAACGTCATTGTCAACATCTGTCCGTCTCCGATCGAGCGCGGTCCCGAACATGCGATCTGCACGGTCGACGAAACTGAAAAGCTGCTCCAGCCGGAACCTTCAGGAACAACGGTCGCATTCATTTTCAAAACCATGTCAGAACCTCGCGTAGGTGAGATATCCTATCTGAGGGTGTATTCCGGACATCTCGAATCCGGTCATGAGCTTATTGACGTCCAGACCGGACAGTTTGAAAAGCTCGGACAGGTTTACGTCATGCTCGGCCAGAAAAAAATTCCGGTCGACAGCTTGCTTGCCGGCGACATAGGAATGGTCGTTAAACTTAAAGATGCACACACCAACGATACTCTCGCTGACAAGGGGTCAAGCTGCAGGATCACTCCCATAATCTTCCCCTCGCCAATGCTTGCTTCGGCAATCGTACCTGTAGCCCAGGGCGACGAAGAAAAAATTTCATCAGGCTTGCAGCACCTTCACGAAGAGGACCCGAGCTTTACAGTCGATCACGATATAGAGTTCAATCAGACTATTCTGAAAACACTTGGCGAAACACATCTCGATACGATCATCACCCGCCTTCAGGCTAAATTCAATGTGAAGGTAGAAATCGCTCCAATAAAAATACCTTACAGGGAAACAATCCGCCTCTCGTCATCCGCCCAGGGCAAATACAAGAAACAATCAGGAGGACGCGGGCAGTACGGCGATGTCTGGGTAAGGCTCGAGCCGCTTCCACGTGATACTGGCTTCGAATTCTCTAGCGAGGTTGTCGGCGGAGTCGTGCCTACCCGCTACCTGCCTGCTGTTGAAAAAGGACTTCGGGAAACCATTACAACCGGAATTCTTGCCGGTTATCCCATTGTGGACCTTAAAGCGATCGCCTATGACGGCTCCCACCACCCGGTCGACAGTTCCGAATTCGCATTTAAAATTGCAGGGAGCATGGCATTCAAGAATGCTTTCGAAAAAGCGAAACCGTTCCTGCTCGAACCGATATATGCCCTTAATGTGTATGCCCCCGATCAGTATACCGGAGAAATCGTCGGCGAGATTTCAAGCAAACGAGGAAAGATCCTCGGTATGGATGCTGATGTCAGAATGCAGGTCGTCAGGGCACTCATACCACAATCCGCGTTGACTACATTCCACCATGCACTTACTCGTCTGACCCAGAGCAGAGCAAGGTACTCTTACAATTTCAGCCATTACGAAGAAGCACCACCCGATATCGCACAGCAGATTATCAACGCAAAAGAAAACTGATACCGCAGAATCATCGATGAGGCTGCTTCAAATGCATATTTGAGGCAGCCTCTTGTCTTTCCCCTACATCAAGCCAACCAATGATTTTATTTTGAGAAGCCAGACAATCCAAATGGCTTCCCTGATGTTCCGTTTCGTCATTTTTGATTTCCCCACAGACCTGTCAACAAAAATTATAGGGATTTCACGGATGGTATATCCTTTTTTCCATACCCTGAAATTAATCTCTATCTGGAATGAATAACCCTGGGAGTGAACTTTTCCAAGATCCAGAGCGCGGAGAACATCGGCACTGAAGCATTTGAATCCGCTTGTTGGATCATCAATCGGAAGGCCGGTAATGATCCTTGAGTAATAGCTCGCCATTTTTGATAGTATCAGTCTCCCGAGAGGCCAGTTCACGACATTTACTGTATTATTCATGTAGCGTGAACCTATTACGAGATCAGCACTCCTCATTGCTTCAAGAAACACCCCGATTTCCTTCGGATCATGTGAAAAATCCGCATCCATCTCGAGCACATAGCGGTATTTATTTTTCAAAGCATATTGGAAGCCTGCTATATATGCGGTTCCAAGGCCAAGTTTCTTTTCCCTCTCAAGAAGATACAGACTACGAATTTCCTGCTGTAACGATCTCACAATCTCTGCTGTTCCATCCGGCGAATTATCATCGATAACAAGAAGATCGACTGTTTTCGGATAAAGAGAAGATATTTCCTTCAGCAGGCGCCCGATGTTCTCAGACTCGTTGAAAGTTGGTATGATAACAAGTGCCAGGGCATCCTGACTTTTTTGTTTTGATCCTTTAAAAGAATCATTATGTAGCGAATCGTTTGTCTTTTCCTGCATATCAGCGGCTGAATTCATAAAAAAGAAGCTCTCTCATAAATCCATGTTATATATAAGCCTTTGGTTCCATCGTGTTTCGGGAGTTATCTGTCGATAATTATCAAAGAAAAGACGGTTAGCGACTTGATCAAGATTGCTGACAAGAGCTGAAGATTTATTGATTGAATATTTTTTCGGCAAAAAGGATGCCGACCTGACGTCTGTTTTTCAAATGTTCTGAAACATGAAGAGGCTGCCTCATTTTTCTTCTGAGACAGCCTCTTTTGTGCAACGATAGTAAATCAGATATAATCAGCTTACCCTATCGCACCTCACGGTGGAACCTGTGTAAGAATCTCAGATCAAAATCAAGTCTTTCCGGTGGCGTAAAGCTGAAATCAAGTACCTGACCATCAGGTTGGACTTCAACAAGTGCGCCTGACGGACATTCATCACCTGAAAAACATGCTGAACAGGAAATACAGGCATCCTGATCGATATAACACCGGAAACCGCCTTCCTGAACATCACCATAGAATTTGTAACCGATAGCATTGACCTTCGGTGGACATTTATCAAGACATAGACCGCATCCCACGCAAAGATTCTCAAGAATGAAATAATGCGATTTTGCCCTTGGTGCTGCTTTTTTTACCGGGGCCTGTGCTGCGGGCTGAGATGGTACAGGAGCACCTTTTGCAGCAGGGGCTGCAGGTTTCGCACCTGGTTCACCTGCCGCTGCCGGAGCGCCTTTCGGAGCTGGGGCCGCCGCCTTAGGAGCCGGTTTTGGAGCTGCTTTCGGGGCTGCTTTCCTGACAGGCAAAGCCGATTCCTGGGGCAATCCGGTTCTTCCAAGATTGACGTTTAACGCGTCGAGCCGAAGCTTTCCTCCGCTCTGTTTTGGAGACTCTTTCGGTTTAGGAGATTCCTTTGGTTTTGGAGCCTCCTTTGCCTGTACCTGCTTTGCTGCCGGAGCTGCGCCCTTCGGTGGGGCTGCCGGTGCATTTTTTGCCGGCGGTGTCGATTTATCTGGCTGTTGTACAGGATCGGCCATGAAACCCTCCTATTTAATTACATGATAAACTGTGTTATGGCAACAAACACGGCAGGAGGTGTTCTGAAAACACCTCCTGCCATGCAACAATCAAGCAATCAGCTTCATCAGGTAATCAACAACCTGTGTCAGCAATGCCTGTCCGGTTACAGACGCATCACTTACCGTTGGAGGCAGCGGTTGATCGGTCTGATAGAAACCGTTGGCAATAAAGAGAAAGACCAGCATGAAGGTACCACCGAAATAGAGGAAGGTACCGGCAAGTTTCGAGTCGGAAATCGTGAGAACAGGGAACCTGAAAGTCACGTCACGATTGAGAAACTTCTTGCCAAGCCAGCGAATGGTTCTTGTCTGAATATCAGCTCCTTCAAGACGTGAACCGCGATCTTCAAACCATACAGCAAAGCTGATGAACCATATGAGGTGACCGATCATCAGAATGGTCGAAAGATGCGAGCTCGAGAAAATCGTCACTGTTTCCGTCCAGAAGTAATAGAAGATACCCGACGTATAGTGGTGATGCAGATGGGCTACCGAATCCCATGCTTTTGCATCTGCAGCAGGTACGCCATACATCATGGAAGCAATCCAGGCACCATCGATATACCAGCAGACCGCTGAAAGACCTTTGATACCCCAAAGCATCGCAAACCAGAGCTGGTCCTGGATCGATACACCGCAGGTACCGCCGTAAACCGGTCCAAGGCAAGGGAAAGAATAGGAGTTCTTTTTGAGGCCGAGGTCATCCCACAGAGGAGATGTATGAGCGAAAAATGCGATACGGACAAGAGCGATCAGCGAGAACAGAGAGCCTGCAGTAATAACATGAGCCATTACCCAGTCATTTATGCTCGGATCTGCAAACATCCACTGGAAGACAGGAAGAGGTTTCAGCCAGTAGAATGACATCATGATATTTGTACCGAAAATGTTCAGTTCACAGATCGTGTTCCATACGATGACTGCATAAACTGAAAGCATTGTTGCAAAACAGAGCGCCATAACGGTACCGAGAATCTTCACCTGTACTTCCTGGTCACGTCCTTTTGCGATCCAGATGGATTTAATCTGGCTGTAGAGACCGTTGAGCTGGATCTTGAGAAGGTACTGACCGCCATGATAGACACCTGCGAAAACATAGAGTACGCCGCAGATGATATGGTTGAAGGTAATCAGGTTGGTAACCACCCTCGACATACCGAATGACTGGCCACTCTTCGGAAGAATTGCGAATGCCGGGAAGTCGGCGAATTCTTTCGCGCCGGAGACGATCCTGCCGCCTTCTTCGACGAAGTTGTAACTTACACGGTTGAACGGTTCACCGTAAAGGTAGAAAACCAGATCATCAAGCTTTTTGTAATAGGGAGCGAAGGACGGCTGCTGGAATGCAACGAATGCGATGACACCGAGTGCAATATTAATATAGCCTATTGCCGTCAGGTGAACAGAGAAAGCAGCTTTCATGTCATCATTGAGATGAATGGCTGCATTCGGAGGATTGTTCCACCAGTAGATGCCGAGAGCAAAAAAGACCACGCAGAAAACAAAAGACATGAATGTCTCTGAGTTGATGGTCTGGAAATCAGGAATCGGAGCAAAGCCAAGTACGAGCCACATGACGAGTCCCCAGCCGAGGAAAAGCAGAGACATGTAAACAGTATGAGGCCCAAGTGCATCCTTGTATGTTTTTGCGCTTGTTCCGCTGAACACGACATCACCGAATTTGCCGAGGAACCTGAAATCACGGAAATTGCCGGCACGTCCGGTAAACGGGTTGGTCAGATTGTGTGTCCAGTGACGCCAGCCGCCGAAGAGCAGAATCGAACCGGAAATGATGTGGAGAATTGCCCAGCCGATAAGATTGGAAGCTGCAAACTCGAGATCTTCGGTTTTCGTGCTGTAGGTATCGATACCAAGAGAGACCATTCTGGGTTTGATGGTCAGGTAGAACCAGTTGTCATGGAATCCCGGTGCCCCCCAGGGGAGAACCTGAATACCGGAGATGTAGTAGATTGCCATCAGATAGCCCATCACGCCAAGCAGCGCGAGATGACCACCGACCACCTGCTCGTCGTCAAGCTTTTCGGTATCGAAGATCTGATACCACTTAGTGGTACGGGTTTCTGTCCGCTGGAACAGAAATCTTCTCATTTTGGCGGCATCCTGCTCCTTGATTACAGATGGAGCGCCGGAGGCAGCGTTTCCTTTGGGCGAAGGAGCGCTCCCCTTGGGCGGTGGAACAGAGCCCTTTGGCTTGACTCCTGCCGGATTCACTTGTTCAGCCATTGTATTCTCTCCTTTGTTTGGACATATTTCAGGTAAAAAAACCGAAAAAAACCTTTCCGTCATGCCTCAGTGACAACGATACTTCGTCTTCATACCAGCATTCACGTTGTACTTTCCGCCTGTTCCTTCAAGGAACCCCCTGTGCAAAGCAACACAGGAAATAAAAATATATATGGAGAAAACCCTGAAAAATAAGATTCAATAAAGCACATCACCAAATCAATCGCCCAATATTTTACTCAGTAAAATAAGAAAAAAATTTTAATAATAAATTAATTTGACGGCTCAGAATTGCGCTATTGTTTTATTATACAGTATGAAAGCGGAATTCATATGGAGGTGGGAAACAGACAGGGCAAATGATCCCCAAACAGATGAACACTGGATATATACACCGAACAACGACAATTTAAACCCATGGAAATACCCTTCAGCAAATTGTCAGGCGCCGGAAACGATTTTATCATCATAGACAACAGAAGCCGTGCTGTCGACCTTACGCATCTGCAAATCAGGGATCTCTGCACGAGAAGAACTGGAATCGGAGCGGACGGACTGATTCTCATCGATCCTTCCGAACACTGTGATTTCAGCATGAAGTATTATAACGCCGATGGTTATCCCGGTTCGATGTGCGGAAACGGCGGCAGATGCGCCGTATATTTTGCAAGCATGGCAGGCATTCCTTCTTCCTTTGAAAACGGCTATAAATTCGAAGCCAACGGCAACCGGTATGATGCCTGGGTGACCGGACCGGAAACCGTCAAACTCCGGATGCTGGCACCGGAAGGGTTCCGCAATGACATGACAATCGAAGGTTATACCTGTCATTCTGTCGATACCGGTTCACCTCATGCCATTATCTATACTGACAATCTTGAAAACATACATGTTACCGGAATTGGCAGCACGATCAGGCATCGAACAGATTTTTTCCCGGAAGGAACCAATGTAAACTTTATCGAGATTACCTCTTTCGACTCTTTATCACTCCGCACGTTCGAACGCGGCGTCGAAGATGAAACCCTTGCCTGCGGTACCGGAGCTGTTGCCTCTGCACTGATGAGCAAGCGCCTTGGAAAAATTAAGGGAACTGTAGTACTGGTCAGAGTAAAAAGCGGTGAAATTCTTGAAGTCAGTTTCAGCGAAGACATGAAGGAGGTATTCCTGACCGGACCGGCAAAAATTGTCTTTAAAGGCAGGTTTGTGACTGAAGAATGAATTTCCGAAAACGAATTATTCGTATCGATGATGTAAATTATTATTAATATCCCAAATATACCCTATATTATATATATATAGGTTGGAAAAAGACGAAACGTTCTCCTTTCTCCTATCTCATAGACTTGTAAAAAATGCCGAGCCGGTTCTGTGAACCTGTTTTTTTGTTTTGTTTTTTTAAGTGCACCTGTAGTTTTTTCCTGTTTATAACAAAATTTTTTGACTTCGTATCCTGTAAAGTGACATTGCTTTAGAAGAAGAAATTACCACTGTTGATCGTTTTTGTGTCCGGAATCACCTAAACCGCAGCAATGAACCCAACAATAAGATATCCGGCAGTAGCAGATTCTCATTATCCCGCCGACTCCGAGGCGCTTGAGCTGCTGATGCAGAGACTCCTCGATTCTACTTGCTATAACGGTCAAGACAACAGGATAATACGCGCCATACTTTCGCCTCACGCGCCTCTCGATATCAGTGGTAAAATCGCTGCTGAAGCCTACAAGGTTTTAAAAGGCAAGACGTTCCACTCCATATTCCTTCTCGGCAATACCCATGCATTTTTTTTCGATGGCGTTGCTGCGGACAGCAGGCATGAATGGCTTACCCCTTTGGGCAGTGTGCCAGTCAACCGGTCTCTTACAAAGGAGCTGTGTTCAGTAGAAACGAAAAACATCCGTATCCTTGACATAGCACACGATGTGGATCATATACTCGAACTGCAGCTTCCCTTTCTGCAGCGTTCCCTGGAAAACGGCTTCTCAATCGTCCCTATCCTGCTTGGAACAAACACTGACAATGTTGAGCTTGCGGATCTGCTTCACACCCTCTTTCAACCTGACGATCTCATCGTCGTCAGCACAGACCTGTCGCATTATCCGACCTATCGTCAGGCTATTGTGATCGATAATGAAACAATGGAAACAATAGTGAATCTCGATATGGACAGGCTCGAAGCCCACCAGAAAAAACTCGTGCAAACCAGGAAAAACTCATCGATCAATCTTTTCTGCAGCCCCGATGCCATTGTCGTGCTTCTTCTGATCGCCAAAAAACTTGGATGGAAAGCTGAAAGACTTTCGTATACAAATACCGGATTCATGCCTGATGACGACAAGACGGAAGTTGTAGGGTACGGCTCAATTATCTTCTACGAAGAGACAGCATAATCGAAACAATGATTATCTCTCTTTTCAGCCATTATTCCCTGATTGAAAGCCCCTGTATGAAAAAAGCGATTGTATGATTACAAGAAATAAACCCAGCGAATACCCCCCTCCCTCTATGCTTGAAAAACCTGAAGTCAGGTCTGAACATAATCCTTTCACAAACGCACAGAATCAGCTTGACGAAGCTGCTTCATACCTGAAACTTGATCCAGCCATTCACCAGCTTCTACGATGGCCTTTACGAGAGCTCCATATTACCATGCCGGTAAAAATGGACAACGGCACAACCAGGATTTTCCACGGTTTCAGGGTACAGTACAATGATGCCTGCGGCCCCTGCAAGGGAGGTATCCGGTTTCACCCTGATGAAACAATCGATACCGTTCGTGCCCTTGCGGCATGGATGACATGGAAAACCGCCGTCATGAACCTTCCCCTCGGCGGAGGGAAAGGCGGTGTGATCTGCAATCCAAAAAAAATGTCAGCCGGCGAACTTGAACGCTTGTCACGCGCCTATATCCGACAGGCTGGAAGTTTTGTCGGTCCTGAAAAGGATGTGCCTGCCCCCGATGTATACACCAACCCGCAGATCATGGCCTGGATGGCTGACGAATATTCCATTCTGCAGGGACGCAACGTGTTCGGTATCATGACGGGCAAACCTGTAGCTCTCGGCGGTTCAGCCGGAAGAAACGATGCTACGGCAAGAGGAGGCATATTTTGTGTCAGAGAAGCTGCAAGAGTAAACGGAATAGAACTCCATGGAGCTGCGGCAGCAATCCAGGGGTATGGAAATTCCGGCTCCTATGCCCACAAGCTTGCGGCAGAAATACTCGGCATGAAAATCGTAGCGGTTTCCGATTCAAAAGGAACCGTCTTCAAGCCCGACGGTTTTCTATACGAAGATCTTATGGCGCACAAAAAACGTACCGGCTCTGTAACCGGTTTCCCCGGAGCTGAACAGATTTCAGACGAAGCTCTCTTTGAACTGGATGTAACGGTTATTTTCCCTGCCGCGCTTGAAGGAGTGATTAACCGGAATAACGCACCTCACATCAAAGCGAAAATCATAGCGGAACTTGCCAACGGACCTGCAACACCGGAAGCTGATCTCATTCTCAGGAATAACGGGAGTTATGTAATTCCCGATTTGCTCTGCAATGCCGGAGGTGTCACTGTTTCCTATTTTGAAATGGTCCAGAATTCATACGTGTACTACTGGGACGAGGAGAAAATCCACCATCGCCTCGAAAAAAAAATGACAGCTGCGTTCCATCAAGTACACCGGACGGCCGGACAACATGATGTGCATAATCGTATGGCAGCATATATCGTAGCGATCGAACGGGTTGCAGAAGCAATGAGGCTCAGGGGGTGGGTATAACAGTAATACAAACACCGAATATCCCTCATGCTGTCAGATAGTTCAGCATTTCAGGCAGGCACCGGGTTTTCAGATCATACCTTTCGATTATCGTTTTTCTTGCAGCATTTCTTATCTCTTCATATTGTGACGGACTGGAGACAACGTCACTGATTAAGATTGCCAGCCGTTCTTTATTAAAAAAATCAGTCAGCAAAGCGTTTTCCCCGTGTTTGATGATCTCCTTGACAGGAGCTGTAGCCGAACCGATAACGACACATCCGGCAGCCATTGCTTCAAGCATTGACCAGGAAAGAACAAATGGATAGGTCAGATAGACATGGGCGGAAGAAAGCTGAAGAATGCTGATATATTTATTATACGGCAGCCTGCCGGTAAAATGAACCTTCGACCAGTCCACCTGCCCCTGCAATTCTTCACGGTAAATCGAGCGATAGGTTTTGCCTTCAGGAAGCTTCCGGCCGTAACTGACACCATCGCCTCCCACAATAATTATCCTCGCATCTGGACATCGTTCCTGGATCAGCGGAAGAGAGCGCATAAAAACATGAAACCCCCGGTAAGGCTCGAGATTCCTCGATACATAAGTAATAACCTTGTCACCATGACTGAAAACGTGGCCATCGAGTTCAACTGAAGCCTCGGTGTCGGGTACAATCATTCCTGTATCGATGCCTTCATGGATAATCCGTATTTTCTGGAGGTACTCATCCGGATACAGGCTACGCTGCCAGCAGGTTGGAGAAATTCCTGCATCGGCCGATTCGAGGGCATGGAGTTGTGTCGAATTCTTGATCCTGATCCTGAACCGGTCATTAAAAGTTGACGGGAATTCGGGGTCAAAACCGACATCGCCTCCGGTACTCCGGTAGTAATATTCGAAATAGTTTACGTGGCGGGCGTCAGGAAAAATATCCCTGAGAAAGAGTGATTCACCCCATGCAGGATGGCTTATGACAACATCCGGAAAGAAGCCTTTTTTCTTCAACTCAATGGCAATTCTGGCAACCTCCTGACCCCTGCGGATTGCAGCTTCAAAATCCCGGATATAGTGATGCGTTCCTTCACCCGCCCCCTGCTTCAACCGGTACCCGACAACAGTTATTGCCGGATGTACCGATGGACGGCCTTCCAGATTGACCGTTTCACCGATACCGACCACCCTGTGCCGAGACATACCCGCAAGAGACCGGGCAATATGCCGGAACTGCCCCGGAAAATTCTGGTGAACAAATAAAAAATTCATGAATGCAATTTACTCATTTTCAAGCCGCTCTCATCATACAGAGATGCGGCTTGTTCCCGATGCAATCAAATTTATACCATTGTAGTAATACCATTCTGCACATAGACATTGACGCTGTGATCCGCACTGTCATAGTGATTGTATTCGATACCATTCACATTTGAAGTGCCTTCGTTTGTCCACCCGGAGGCTAACAGAACAGAATCACCACTATCACCAAGAATGTAAAGACTATTCCCGCTTGTCATGGAAGATACCGCATCAACGGAAATATTGTTGACCGCATGATCACCATTGACGGTGAGATCAAGAATCTCGATATTATGAAGTGAACCAGTACCTGAGTTATATGTCGCGAAATCAACATTATCACCAGAACTGAATAGAAGCGTATCAATATCATTGCCTCCATCTATAACAGCATCGGAATCAAAAACAAGCACATCATTACCGGTACCCCCCGTTAAAGTATCAAACCCTCCATTACCCCATAATGTATCATTCCCCTCATCTCCAGAAAGCATATCATCGCCTTTTCCGCCTCCAAGCAGATCATTGCCTCCTGAACCGGAAAGAGTGTCGTTACCACCTTCACCAAACAAGAAATCATTATAGTCTGACCCATTTAGAGAGTCATTACCTTCAGTTCCATGATATGCGATTGTGCTCTCCCCTATGATAATCCCTGCCTGAACATAAAGATTTGCAAATGGATCGGCTGAATTGGTATAATGCATGAATGTCTTTCCATCATGAAAGACGGATTCACTGCTACTCCATGCATTATTGTCAAGTTCAACATAATCCCCGATATCGCCTGTAATGAAAAGCTCACGACCTGAACCCGTTATAGCGTAAACATTGGCAAGGTCAATACCTGTTAACGATGTATTTTTTCCGTCGGACAGATCGATACCCTCAAAATTCTTTAATTTGCCTGAAAGTAAAGACAGATCAACCGAAACAGGATCCCCAAATCCGATGACATCACTCCCTTCACCCCCGTCGAGGGTATCAACACCAGAAATATCCGCTCCGTCCATAAGAATAATGGTATCGTCTCCTCCTCCAAGATCAACATTGCCAATGAGCGTTCCTGATCCTGTGACGGTTACACGATCCGAGGCATAGGACATACTTGTCGATCCTCCCCCATTATCACGAAGAGATAAAATAGAATACGCCGCCGATGGTAATATTGTTGTTCCAGTTGTAGCAGAAACAGAACCACTGATAACCAGATTCATCGCCTCCTCAGCCCATATACCCACTGCATAATATTCTGAATGCACGTTTATGTTACCTGAACTGGAGATCTCAAGTGACTGTTCGCCACTGCCGCCGTTCAATTCATTTGACTTCAAGCCGACAGCAATGCCTGATACCGAAGTTGCCGAGACCGAGCCTGATATCCTGTTTATCTGCAGATTTTGCTCGGCTCTGATCCCATAAGCCTGCTCCCCGGCAGTCACGCTGATACTGCCGTATAGGGCCCCTGCAATCACAATATTCCCGGAATGGGCATCAATACCATAGGCATCATGAACCGACGAATCTGCCTCTATATTGCCGGAAAGGTTGCCATTAATGAATATGTCGCCTTTTTCAGATTTGAATCCGGAAGCTTCCCCCTGAATGGCATTAGCTTTTACCTGGCCGGACATCGTCCCGATGGACAAGTCCTTGTATGAATAGACTCCACAAGCATTAAATTCTCTTTCTGGATCACCGTCATTTTTTCCGGATGACGTTGCCGAAATATACCCCGACACAGCTCCATTGACGGTCAAGGCATATCCAGCCGTGATTCCGTAAGCCGCGCCGTAGATAGCATGAATGGTGAAATTCCCGCCAAGATTACCATCAATCAGAACATTCCAGATATCCGATGGCGGTTCAGGCCCTTCTGGATTACCAGCTGTTCCAATTCCGACAGCAAGGTAAAGACCATCAACATTTATTTGCGAAGACACACTGCCGATGTGTATGTTACCACCTTCAGAAAAAACACCTCCTGCGACGACAGAGCCGATCAATGCGTCGGGACAGCCTACATTGATTAATCCGCCGAGATTATGAGTAATATTGATATCTTTTAACGCTTTTATAGCTACTGTTTCTTGATAACCGTTTACGATCAGCCATCCACTCATACTGTCAATCGAAACAGACGCTGTGTACCAAGGCTGAAAGTTATAAACATCGCCTGCCACAATCCCATATGCAGGACTCATGTATGATGTTACCCAGATATGACTTGAAAGATCACCGTTAATAGTCAAGTTATTGTTAGCCGCAATCCCTTTTGCATCCTGATTTGAGCGGTCGGTACCATTACCGGTCGCGGTTATATCGAGTTTTGCACTCACATTGCCATTGATTGTCACTGAATCATTTGCAACAATACCACATGCCTCTCCTTTATCTGAAACAACAGTCATCGTTCCTTCAAAACCAGGTCCAATTGTAACATTTCCAGAATATATCCCGACAGCTGAACTTCCATTTCCTTCCGCATTCACGTCAATCACTGAACCTCGGGTGATACCGCCCACAGAAACACTTTCTCCTGCAGTAATTCCATAGGCATCACTTCCGGCAGATGATGCAATGATCTTTCCTCCGAGAGTATCGATCAGAAGATTGTTCAAACCGGCAACGGATTTCAGATATCCCGTACCGGTGACGTTCATGGTGAGTGCATCAGGTATGGTTACTTTGATATTGTCCTCTACAAGCAATACAGGAATATCTGATTCTGCGTTTTCCATCCTGACTTCTATAGTATTGTCATCCATTTTAAACGAAACCGGACAGGTAATGGTCGGCAGTGGATTGGATGGATTTACAAGAATATCACCGCTGACGGCAAAGGTGATCGTATTTGATGCAGCATTGCCATGTTCACTGAGATAAACAAGAGCGGAACGCAAAGAACCTGGTCCGTCATCGGCAAGCGTTGTAACGAGATAAGGATCAATGCTCGAACCACTGAATTCAACAGTGATTTCTCTCTGGACATAGACGTTTACCAGTGGATCGGTATCACAGAAGTAAAGATCGTATATTATACCATCTACGGTCTGTGAATTGATTATCTTATTCCAATCGCCCGTATCGTTGTTGACAAATTGAATGAAATCACCTTCCTGACCATGAATATACAGGCTGTTTCCATCCATGACATTTGCAACTTCACCGACAGTAATATTAGTGATCGCGTGATCGCCGTTGGCCGAAAGATCCACGATTTCAATATTATTTACCCCGCTTGTTATGAAGTCGCTGAAATCAGCGTTCGTTCCTGAATCAAAAATCAGGGAATCGATATTATCCCCGCCATCAATAACGATATCACTTGATGAATAAGTCAGTGTATCGTTGCCATTGCCGCCAGAAATTATGTTTGGACCTTCATTGTCAGCCAGCAGATCGTTTCCGGCATCACCATACAGAATGTCAGCACCAGAGCCCCCTGTAAGGGTGTCGTTGCCATCACCACCTTCTATTGTATTATCGCCATCATAGTCGGCGATTGAATCATTACCAGTTCCACCGAGAAGTCTGTCTGATCCTGAATATCCGATAAAAGTATCGTCGCCTGCCCCGCCATCGAGCGTATCGTCCCCAAAATCATCAGAAAGATTGTCATTGCCGTCTCCGCCTGCAAGACTGTCAGCACCCCATCCACCCATCAGAGTGTCTTCTCCTTCGCCACCATCGAGATTATCATCACCTGAACTTCCGGCAAGAATATCATTACCTGCCCCTCCAGAAAGTGTACTGCTAATTGTCTGCCCTTCATATGTCCCTTCATTGGCAAAAAGCATATCATTCCCATCGCCACCAAGCAGAAGATCGTTTCCTCCACCTAAACCATAGAGGTAATCATCTCCTGCACCGCCATCGAGCGTAGCACTGCCTATAATCCATGTGCCGGTTTCGCTGTCATAGTTTGTAATCGAGCAGTAAAGAGAATCGTTGCCATCCCCACCGATCAGATAGTCATCAACTGATCCTCCATAGAGGACATCATCGCCAGTTCCTCCATCAAGTGTACTGCCCGCGACAACCCATGAACCGGTTTCGTTGTCATAATGATAATCGCCGTTTCCTCCTGTCAGGATATCATCATCCGCACCACCAATCAGGAGATCATTTCCTGCCCCTCCGTATAGCAAGTCATTACCATCTCCTCCATCAAGGGTATTCCCGTTGCTGCCCCGGCTGACAGACAAATGGTCGTTTCCTTCTCCACCAGACAGATAGTCAGAGCCTGTTCCCCCCATCAGTATATCATTACCTGAACCTCCTTCAAGCGAATTTTCACCGCCTTCACCAAAAAGGACATCATCTCCAGCTCCGCCGTCAAGGAGATCATTGTCGTTTCCGCCATATACCGTATCGTTGCCGCTTCCGCCGTAAGCAGTATCATCTCCTTCGTCACCCTGCAATAAGTCGTCATCGTCGCCCCCATCTATCAGATCGGCACCTGATCCGCCAGATAACGTATCAAAGCCTGAATCTCCATATAAAGTATCTTCTCCTTCATCCCCGTTGAGAACATCATCACCATAACCACCAGAAAGCAAGTCATTGCCACTTCCTCCGAAAAGCGTGTCGTCGTCATTTTCCACAACGGCCCCATAGATGTCTCCTCCATAAAGGTAATCATCCCCGGCACCGCCTGACAGGATATCGCTTCCGTTTCCACCTTCAAAGGTATCACTGCTCCTATAACCATACAATTCGTCAGATCCTTCACCACCGATGAGATAGCTGTCCCCCTGCGCACCATAAATCGTATCGTTGCCCGCATCACCGTCAAGCACATTTTTTCCTGCGTTGCCCTTTATGTCATTGTCAAGATCATTTCCTATACCATAAATATCTGCAGTTCCGGTCAACACAAGATTTTCTATGTTCCCGGAAAGAACGTAATTGACCGATGACCGGACGGTATCGGTACCTTCATTGTCATTCTCATCAACTTGATCGTTTTCACTGTCAACCTCATAAACATCGTCACCAGCACCGCCGCTCATGGTATCATTACCGGATCCACCCTCGATCACATTATTACCGTCGTTGCCGGTTATGATATTATCAAGATCATTTCCTATACCATAAATATCGGCAGTTCCGGTCAACACGAGATTTTCTATGTTCCCGGAAAGAATGTAATCGAATGAAGTACGAACGGTATCCATGCCTTCATTGTAATTCTCATTAACTTGATCGTTTTCACTGTCAACCTCATAAACATCATCACCTGAGCCGCCACTCATGGTATCGTTACCGGATCCGCCATCAAGTAAATCAATACCTGCGTTTCCCGTAATATTATCATCACCTGATTCTCCATAAATGGTATCATTTCCATCACCACCGGACAGGACATTGTTCCCGCTGTTGCCGGTTATGGTATTATCCTGATCGTTGCCCGTGCCATTTATTGAAGACGTACCTGTCAGAACCAGATTCTCAATGTTCGCAGACAGGACATAGCTTGCTGATGACTGCACGATATCCTTGCCTTCACCAGAGTTTTCAAGTATGGTGTCATTGATATCGACGATTATGTAAGTATCGTTACCCGAACCGCCCGCAAGAAAGTCCAAACCAGCGCTACCGGTTAACGTATCATCTCCTTCACCTCCCGACAGGTTATCGTTACCCGAACCGCCATTCAGCGAATCATCGCCACTTCCTCCTGAAAGGGTATCACCACCGGTTCCGCCCGAAAGCGTATCGTTCCCCCCTCCGCCGTCAAGCACATTATTACCGCTGTTGCCGGTTATGGTGTTGTCCTGTTCGTTACCCGTACCGTTTACCGACCCTGAGCCCGTCAGTACAAGGTTCTCAAGGTTCGCAGTCAAAACATAACTTGACGATGTCTGCACGGTATCCGTGCCTTCCGATGCACTCTCCAGTACAATATCACTGCCACTGTCAACCACGTAGGTATCGTTGCCGGCACCGCCTTCCATGCTGTCAATGCCGCTTCCGCCATTCAGCGAATCATTGCCTGAACCACCTGAAAGGGTATCACTGCCGGTTCCGCCCGAAAGCGTGTCGTTCCCGCCTCCGCCGTCAAGCACATTATTACCGCTGTTTCCGGTTATGGTGTTGTCCTGTTCGTTACCCGTACCGTTTACCGACCCTGAGCCCGTCAGTACAAGGTTCTCAAGGTTCGCAGTCAAAACATAACTTGACGATGTCTGCACGGTATCCGTGCCTTCCGATGCACTCTCCAGTACAATATCACTGCCGCTGTCAACCACGTAGGTATCGTTACCGGCACCGCCTTCCATGCTGTCAATGCCGCTTCCGCCATTCAGCGAATCATTACCGCTTCCTCCTGAAAGGGTATCACTGCCGGTTCCGCCCGAAAGCGTGTCGTTCCCGCCTCCGCCGTCAAGCACATTATTACCGCTGTTTCCGGTTATGGTGTTGTCCTGTTCGTTACCCGTACCGTTTAACGACCCTGAGCCGGTCAGTACAAGGTTCTCAAGGTTCGCAGTCAAAACATAACTTGACGATGTCTGCACGGTATCCGTGCCTCCCGATACACTCTCCAGCACAACATCACTGCCGCTGTCGACAACATAGGTATCGTTGCCGGCACCACCTTCCATGCTGTCAATGCCGCTGCCGCCATCGAGCGAATCATTGCCGCTGCCGCCTGAAAGGGTATCACTGCCGGTTCCGCCCGAAAGCGTGTCGTTCCCGCCTCCGCCGTCAAGCACATTATTGCCGCTGTTTCCGGTTATGGTGTTGTCCTGTTCGTTACCCGTACCGTTTAACGACCCTGAGCTGGTCAGTACAAGGTTCTCAAGGTTCGCAGTCAAAACATAACTTGACGATGTCTGCACGGTATCCGTGCCTCCCGATACACTCTCCAGCACAACATCACTGCCGCTGTCGACAACATAGGTATCGTTGCCGGCACCACCTTCCATGCTGTCAATGCCGCTTTCACCATCGAGCAAATCATTCCCTGAACCTCCTCTGAGCAAATCATTACCCGTTCCGCCGGAAAGCGTATCGTTGCCACCACCGCCATAAAGTGTATCAAGCCCCTCAGAAGCAGAAAGCTGATCATTGCTATCTCCTCCATCAAGCATATCGTTGCCCAAACCTCCTTCAAGACTATCACTTCCAGCTCCCCCTGTCAATAAGTCGTGACCATTTCCTCCAAAAAGCTGATCATTTCCTGCTCTTCCATCGAGAGTATCATTACCGGCTCCTCCTGATAAAATGTTATTACCGGTATTTCCGGTAATGGAATTATCAGAACTGTTTCCGGTTCCATTTATAGCCTGTGAACCGGACAGAACAAGATTTTCGATATTGTCCCCAAGAGTGAAACTCGCTGAACTTTGAACGGTATCAATTCCCCCTCCGATATTTTCAACTGCAATATCACCTGTATTATCTGCAAGATAGAGATCATCACCCTCACCACCCGTGATACTGTCAGTACCCATACCGCCATTGAGCGTGTCATTGCCATCGCCTCCTGACAGGATATCGTTTCCCATTCCCCCGTTCAGACTGTCATCTCCCGCACCGCTGCTGATGATATTGACAGAACTGTTGCCGATAATGATGTTATTTAACGCATTTCCGGTTCCGGTTATCGCATTCGTTCCCGTCAGAGTCAGATTTTCAACATTATCACCAAGATTAAAACTCACTGAACTTTGAACGGTATCGTTCCCGCCATTTAAACTCTCAATGATCATATCGCCTGTGTTATCGAGAACATAAAGATCATTTCCAGTCCCTCCTTCCATTGTATCCGCGCCTGTTCTGCCATCAAGAGTATCGTTACCTTCCAGACCGATCAGCAAATCATTTCCCGTTGTACCGGTCAGCTTGTCATTGCCAGTTGTACCGGTTATTGTCGAAAGTGTATACTGATAGCTCTCCATCGATGACATCTGCAGAGAACTTTCAATACTCCCTGATGTAACTTCAAGAGTCCAGTTCCCTCCATTTTCCTTGCTCCCGGTCAAATCATTTGAGGCTGCCACATCTGCAGCTGTATAAACTGCCAGCAGATTAACAAAAAGCTTTCCTGTTTCACCTTGCCCAACATTACAACCATAAAACAGAATATCACCGTTTTCACTCAACGACTTGCCAAGAAACTGAAATTGTTCACTGTATTGCGAAATATTGTCAGGAGTCAGGGTAGTTGATCCTACGGTAACAGTACCCGCACTGCCATGAGAAATAATCTGGATAGAGTCTATTCCTGTCCTGCCTTGTAATGCATCTATTATCTGATCAAGACCACTGCGATCGGGATCAAGAATGACATATTCCTGATCAGGTGAGAGGTTCCGGATCAGAGATTGTAAATCCTCTACTCTGCTGTCGATAAAAATGATAGTATTATTCATGAGGGAAGAAATTAAAGAGTTATAAAACAACCTGATATTGATACAATCAGCTCGTCAGTTTCTAAACGAAATACTCTTCACTCGCTATTTACATCGACCGGTTACAACAATCCTGAAAACGAAAGGAAATGATAGGGGATTCAGAAATGAAATATTTCTATTTGAAAATATAACACAAAAACTCATTGCACGCTAAATATTATACCATACCGCTAATAAACAATTGTTAACTCATTAAAAAAACACAGGAATCTGTAAATTCAATTAAAATCAGAAAATAACTTCAAAGAAAAAAAAGAGAGAAACTCATCTCAAAATACCCGAAAGAAACAATAACCTCTTAAGTGCAAAATGTATAATGATTTATTTTTTCTGATTATTACTAATACATTATCATATGATGAAAAGAAATAAAAATATTTTCGATGATATTTGAAGCCATCACCTTTTATAGAAACCTATTTATCATAAGTATACATACCCGTTGAGACTCCGGTGCTTGATGTTTTTTGGCATTATAACCATTGTCGGAAACTCAACATCAAGAGCCTTATAGCAAGAATCCGAATTGCAGCTCATTTCTTCAGTGTTTCTGACCTTTATAAAGATCAACCCAGCTGGTTGGAGGATTCAGGTTATCAACTCATATGAGACGCCTCACCATAACCGTTCAATGAATACATCACAAATTTTGCAGCTCATACCATCCTTGGAAAGCTTAGCATCATTTTATTTGACTACGGATTTGATGATTACTTCATTGGTGAGCTATCCGCCCCATTATCGGTATAAAGGATTTTGGTGTGTTCTGTGCATCCTCACAGCTTCTCAGAATACCTTGGCACACCAGCCAGAATCATTTGTATTTGAAACCGATCCGTTCAGTAAATACCGGCCTTTTATGACCAATCAATACCATGAGTTGAAGATGCCCCTGAGCCATTGGCGCAAAGGCGATTATTCGTAGCCCGGATCTGATCGTTGTGATTGTTCTCCAATTCTCCAGACGAAATGTAAATACCTTTCAGTGTAAAGCCGGTTTTAATATGTTCAGCTTTGATCTGATATTTTCAAGCTCCATCAGGCGATAAAAACAACGTACTCGACTGAGGTTGATCTGATATCCCTTGTCGTTTGATCAGCCACTATCCTCAGCATTAACATCGAAGTAAGATTTCAGCCAATACGGCACTTCCACCAGACACATGTGCTCATGGTTCAACCTCTTTGTTTTCTTCGGCTGGAAATAAAGACCTGCACGTGGGATTGAGAAAATCTACTTAAGACAGGTATCCTAAACAGTACTGTCCGGTTAAAATAAATCCAGTTGAAAGGCCGGTTCCCTCACCTTTTTAAGAGATTGTTCTTCTGAGAGACAAAATATCGATCAACAATCGCTGCTCCATGACAACGGCAGCGATCATTCTGGTCAATTCCTGCAATGAATGGCGGTATTTCGTCTGAAATTTGATGTACGACAACAGCAGATAATAGCACATGGCGACCCAGATTTGCGTCAATACGGCATTCTGACTGGTACCAAGGAATGACTTGATTTTCAGGTTCTGTCTGATCCACCGGAAAAATGTTTCGATCTGCCAGCGTGACTTGTAAATGGCAGCTATCGTTGACGCTGCGAGTTTCATGTTATTGGTGATGAACTCATATTCCTTTCCGGTATCCGGATCAGTATAGCATACCAGACGAAGCGCTTTCGGGTATTTCACCCTCGATTGTTCAACGACCAGTTCAATTTTTTCGTCTCGTGTTACCTGTTTGTGTCGTATGGGCTGATGCTGTCCGATGATTCGGTACTGGATGTTTGCTTTTGAGCGGGTCACAAACCAGACCCTGCGCTGATCAAGAGTGTACAGCCATTCGAAGTCGATATAAGCCCGGTCAAAGGAAATGATGCTGTCCGGTAACAGGTGGAAATCAAGTTTTTCCTGGCTTTTTGCCACCCGGATATCGCTCTGCTTGCCATCAGTCATGACCATGAATGCAGGCAGCAAGCCACGATGGTCATAGAGATAGTGCAATTTGATAGCTCCCTTGCGTTGACGGAATTCTGCCCAGGGAAAAACGCTCAGGCAGAGATCAATAACGGTGGCGTCCATTGAAAAGAGCGGGTTCTTGAACCGGAACTTATGGTCAGGAGTGACTGACCGGCATTTGTCGAGCAACTTGTAGAACAGTCCTTCATAAATTTGATACGGGCGGTTTTTCATGGAGTCAGACAAGGTGCTTCGTTTTATGTCTGTAAGTCCGAGGTGATACCATTTCTGAGAATGGACACCAAGGCTTGTTTGAATGCCCCGCAGACTGTCATGACCGCCAATCTGCGCATATAACAAGGTTATCAGCTGTTGCCAGCCCATGTAATACTTTGTGTAGCGGTTGCTTTAGTATTGCTTTTCGAGTTTCTCAAATTCGTATCTCGGAAAAATCTTTACCAACTCACCCAGCATCGTTGTAACTTGCTTCATGGTCTGGAACTCCTTGTGTATTGCGCTGATATAAATGCTTGGTCGCTTTTAATATCACCGTTTCTCAAGTGTTTTTCAGACCTTCTTTATTTTTTACCGGACACTACTGACTTGATTTGGCAATTCAGAGTAAATTAGAAGCAGTTTACACTTAATTCTGTTGAACAGCTTAACCATCTCTGTCCTTATTTTGGGTATTATTTCACCCCGTTGTAACTGCTTCCGATAAATCAATAATGATATTCGTGATTTTAACACATCAACAATACTTAAACAGTCTGATGCATTTAACGTTTTTTCTATCAGTAACATGAAATTTTCCATATGCTTGGAAATTTTTTACATTAGTAAGTGGTTCTATGTATTGCAATGCAATATTATTTGCAGTTTAATTTTCAGTAACACTTAAACTGGTACTAACAATGAAAAAGCTTCTCCTTCCTCTGGCAATAGCAGGCATGTGTGCTCTGCCTTCACTGTCAAATGCAGCAACAAATCCGTATGTCAGCCTTTCTGGCGGTCTTGGTCTGATGAATAATTCAACCGTAGACGGCTTTTCCGACGCTGTTGAATATAAAACCGGATTTCTCGTCAACGGTGCTGTCGGTCTGAAAACCGAGCCGGTCCGTCTCGAAGCTGAAATCGGTTACCATCGTAACGCAATCGATAAAGCTTTTGGACACACTGTAACTGACGAGAATATTTCCATCTGGTCGTTCATGGCCAACGGCTACCTCGATTACGATATGAAAGACGAAGGAATCTCTCCTTTCATCATGGCCGGTCTCGGATATGCAAGTGTATCCGATAACTGGACAGGCGGCAGCAGCAGTGACGGTGCATTTGCGTGGCAGATCGGCGCAGGTCTCGGCATCAAGGCTTCCGACAAGGTCACTTTTGATGTCAGCTACCGTTATTTCAAGACGGGTGATGTAACTTTACATAGTGATACTGTAACAACCGGCAGTCATAACATTCTTGCCGGCTTAAGAATCGATATCTAAATCCTCAGTTAGATCGATCTCAATGATAGTCCCACAACGGCTCCGGATTTCCGGGGCCGTTGTTTTTTATGGAGTGTCGTCAGAACATGCAGTTTCATCAGGATGATACTCGTTTCCCCCGCAATGAACCGGCTCATCCCTGTCAGTTCTTTTTCCCCGGGTAATATCCGTGAAAAGAAACACCGGCATTGAACAATGACAGAAAAGGCGTCTCAAACAATATGACGTTATTTTTATCGTATATTTTTTATATTATTACATTTCAGAATCAATCAAAAGCAGACAATATTTTTCTCTTTCCCATAAACGGCATTTCAACCTTTACAGTCATGAAAAAAATCGTTTTACCATTTCTGGCAGCCGCCTGCTTTTCAATGCCGATGCTGGCTCACGCATCCTCGAACCCTTATATCAGTGTTTCCGGCGGCCCGGGACTGATGACCAATTCAACCGTCAACAATGCATCGGACTGGGCCAAATATAAAACAGGTTATCTCATTAACGCAGCTGTCGGCCTGAAAACCGATTATGCCCGTCTCGAGGCGGAGGTGGGTTACCATAACAATGACCTGGATAGATGGGGGCCGGCTCCTGCTAATAGTGGTGCAAGCATCTCCATGTGGACATTCATGGCCAACGGCTACCTCGATTATACCATCAAGGATTCGGATATAACTCCTTATCTTATGGCAGGCCTCGGCCTTGCCGCTGTTGAAGGCAATGACACATTCACGACCAAAAACGACAGCGTCCTGGCATGGCAGGTCGGGGCTGGTGTAGGCTTCAAAGCTTCAGACAAGGTCAGCATCGATCTTGGGTACCGCTATTTCGCAGCCGGTGACGCTAAACTTGACGCAGATATTTTCTCCATATCGAGTCACAATATCATTGCCGGTATCAGGTATGCTTTATAGGAACGGACTCGAGATCCAGTCAACTTCTGATAACCGGCCTCCCGGACTGGCAATCAGAAGCCGGGATCGGGTTTATGACATCTGACAAGGTCTCAATTGATTCTGGAAACCGATATTAACATCATTTCCTTTACCGGTCAAAGTATCCTTGCCGGCGCAAGGATCGACTTTTGAGGGCCCATTATCTTCATAATTACAGCAGGTACAGCCTCGGGGTATCCGGGGCTGTCATCTTTCCGGCGGTTCACGAACATGGTGCGACAAAGATGATATCATCTGGAAGATCGCTCAACCTGACGCCCCCTTCATCAGTGATGATAAAGGTATTCTCGATACCTATAGCCCCCTTGCCTGGAAAAACGAACTTGGGTTCGACAGCAACAACCTGGCCGGCCAGGAGTGGAACTGAAACGCCCTGGGCAAGTATCGGCATTTCATCGAGTTCGAGTCCCACACCGTGCCCCACAAAACGGGACTGCTCTCCGGGCATCCCCATGAAGCAACCGCCAAGACCGGCTTTTTCAGCCATTGACGCTGCCGTGAAATAGAGCTCTTCGCAGATTGTTCCCGGCAACAGTGCTTTTCTCACCGCTTCCTGAATATCGATCGCCGAATCGAATGCCCGCTGCAGATCCGGTTCAAGCGAGCCGATCACGAACATGCGGGTCATATCGGTGATATAGCCGTTGAAGACTCCCGCAAAATCAACCAGTACAGGCTCATTCAGGCGGATCGGATCCAGCGATGCGCCCTGGGGAGAAGCGCCGGAAAGCCCTTTTCCGGTTACTGCACCATCGAAGAAACCGTAGGTGGCCGAACTTCCGGAAACAGCCATTCCTCCGAACAGTTCCTGGTTGAAAGCCCGCATGCGCACGTACCCTTCGTGCCCGCTTTTCCTGAGCCGGTACTCCATCTCTGCGGCAAGATCGAGCTCGCGCATACCGGCTTTCAAAAACCGGGGGACTTCGGCAAAAACAGCAGCAAGCATCCTTGCGCTTTCCCTGAGCTGATCCAGCTCATAGGCCGTTTTCACGGACCTGATTTCACGGACTGTCATCGAAATATCCACGAACTGCCTTCCGGGCAGCACCCGTGAATAAAATGCATGCTGCTGTATAGGCACGGCATCGAACGTCATGCCGATACACTGCCGCTCCCTTGAAAAACAGGAATCGAACTCTTTGCTCGAAGGAAAAGGGCGAACATCTTCGATCAGGCTTTCACACTTTGCTCTACAGAAGCTCTTGCGCACGAGAAGCACCGGCTGTCCTTCGGCCGGAACCCATAATGCGGCGTTCTGGCGGGTACCGGTAAAGTAGTAGATATCGACCGGCATAAGCAGAAAAGCCGCGTGCACTTCCTTCTTTCTCAGCTCTTCCTGCAGGCGGGCGATCCGCTGCTGCGACTGGGTTTTCAGTGTCATCATGAAAATCAGAACAAGTTTTCAGGCTGGCCCGGCAAACAGGCTTCACCTTTGTTTATCATCCGTATTGTTTCTTCATTCAGCAACACCCCTTATCTCCGCCGCCAGAAAAGGAGTAAAGAACATGAACAGCAGTCCGAAAATCATGAAGCCTCCCTGCCCGAGGTCATAATCCGAAAAAATGCGTTCCTGTGTATAACCAGCCAGCAAACCGAGACACACTTCGAATATCACGGTCAGCAGAACCCAGAGAGCCCCGGTTATGAACTTCTGACGTGAAGTGATCATACCGAAGCCCCGGACAGTCAATAGAGCTATGACAAAAATGATCAGCGATCCGACAAGAACACCTGCCTGGCGGGAAGGCATATCGCCTATCAACGGAACAAGGAATATCCGCCTGAGAGTCCCATGAATCGATTCGGCAGCCACGATCAGGAGCCATGCCGTTAAAACCTTTTTCCAGTTTACTGACCCTTCTTTCATGATGGTTCAGGATATATCACTCCGGCGTTGAGAAATCGATCTCTTCTACTCTGGGCAATTGTTTCCGAACAGTGGTTATCGAACGGTTTATTTTAAAATACCGCATTACACCGAAAATTCCGGTTACAATTCCAAGAGGTATACAGGCAGCTCCAACTACCGTAAACCAGAAGTGCTGGGAAAAATGCATCATGGAAACCCCGGCGATGACGAGGGAAACGCCCGATCGAAGATATGCAAGAAGTGTTCGTTCATTTGCAAGAATCGTCCTGTCGATCGCAAGTTCGTCCCTGAGGATCAATTCGGCGTTTTCAAATTTTCTATAGGGTGATGTCGGCATATTGTATGGGATCAAGGCTGTTCCGGGCCGGATGACCCGTTTTTAAAAAAGCCGCCGGTGATGTTTACTGTTGATAATTGCCTGCATTTCCTGAGTTTACATTATTTCCCGAACCGATAAAAGCTGTTGCTCACGCTATTTTTCTCTTCGGCTCAGGCTATGCTGTGCACCGTGCTCCGTTGAAATGAAAATAAACGTTTTTCGAACGCAAGCACAGCAGACAACCGGATAAATGATACTGGAAAAGGGCAACATATTCATTGCCGTCGATATTTTTCGTTCACGGGTGAGAACTTTTTAAACGGCTATTCGCTTTTCTTTTCCATAACCGAAAACACAACCCTCAACCGGTTGGTTTTCATATTATCTGTTCAGAAATCAATTCTTTAACCAAAACGGAGAATCATATATGCAAAAATGGGTTTGTGTTCCATGCGGCTATGTCTATGACCCTGAAGCAGGCGATCCTGACAGCGGAATCGAGCCGGGTACACCATTCGAAAATCTTCCTGACGATTGGATATGTCCGGTTTGCGGAGTTGACAAGACTCTCTTTGAACCATACGACGAAAACAAAAGACGGTAAGCAGTCTTGCTCGATATGAAAAACGCACTTCAAAGGTGCGTTTTTCACTTTAGAAGACCTTCCTCCCATGATTTCCTTATTTCCGCATCTACCCTTCAGAAACAGGGTGCGTCATTCCGCCAGCGCTTTTGCCTTGAGCGTACGGAACTTGTCGCTGACTGCCTCGATCCTGGACTCCCAGGACGGATCTGGTGTCGTCGATTCAGCTTCTTTCAGGAAGGTCAGCAGGGTTGACGTACAGGCGATGGGATCGAACAGTATCCACTTCGCCGATATGCCCAGAAAAAGGGCCAGGATGAAAAGGGCGAATTTCGCCAGTCCCCATGAAGCGGGAAGGAAAACGGAAACCGTTCCGAGAGGAATGATGAACATGATCGTTGTGATGATAACGAAAACATAACTGAGCAGCGTCAGTCCAAGGGCATTTTTCAGCAGGGCTTTCCATGACTGGCAGTAAACAATAATGCCTTTTTTTGCCGCATCGAAAACATTCTCGTTGCCGGTATGGAAGGTGTAGGCGATAACCGATTCGTCGATATATGTCAGGCTGAAATTCATGATCCTCTGCACGATGCCTGCAAGTCCGTCAAGTCCCGGAACCGGAAAAACAAGCATGATATTGAAGAGTGTCCTGTTCAGGGAAACAAGCACACCTTTGACCAGCTGGTCGACAAGTGCAAGCACACTGACTTCTTTATAATATTTCATTACCCGGTCCTTAGCCCAGGCTGTCTGGGAAGTTCCTGAAGGAAGTTTGCCCGCATCGGCTATTTCGGTAATCAGGGCTATATGACCGGCCTGCAGCAGATAGAGCACATACTCGCGAAAAAACCTGAAACTGAAACTTCCGCCAATCATGGCTATGATAAACAGCACGAATGCCGCACCTGCTCCGAATATGCTGCCGATAAGCACGATTACACCGAGAAACAGGGCGAAAACAACCGCAGCTGAACCATATATCATTGCGCGGTAAAGCAGGTAGACTTTTGTCTGAGCCACGATTTTCATGGCCTGGCCAAGCTGAAGACTCATGATCAAGCTCCTTTTTGTGAGTTCCTGTCCTGAATAAACTTTTTCAATGCTGTGGTGCGGTTGAAGGCTGCTCGGGCGGAGCTGCATCTTTTTTCATTGAGGAACCGCTGTTTTCTTCATTTTTCGTGTCGCTCCTGCTGCTGTCCGCCGAAACAGCCTGGTCGATCAGGCTCTGTGGTATACCGATTACCACCGAATCCACAGCGGTGGTATCGGGAACCGACGCCATCACCTCCTGATAATCCGGAACGACAATACCCCGCCTCCTCATGATGGAATAAATGATTCTCGAACGGTTTCGAACATAGCCTGAAGTCCCGGTCGGGGAATATCTTATAGGATTCGGCAGCACCGATGCAAGATGAGCCGCCTGCTCTGCAGAAAGCTGGGACGCGCTGACGCCATAGTAATGACGAGCGGCTTCACCTATTCCGAATATGCCGTCGCCCCATTCAGCTATATTGACATACAGCTCGAGAATGCGGCGTTTCGATAGCGATTTTTCAATTCTCCAGGTGATTATTGCTTCCTTGATCTTTCGTACAGGATTTTTCGAGGCTGAAAGGTAAAGATTTTTGGAAAGCTGCTGGCTGATGGTGCTGCCGCCCATGGTGATTTTCTTTTCAAGAATATTTTTCTGCAACGCCCGCTCGATCGCTTCATAGTCAAAACCTTCGTGATGCCAGAATTTGTCATCTTCCGCTATCAGAACCGCCTTGACAAGGTTCTGGGAAACATTTTTCAGGGGAACCCAATGCTGATGAATTTTTTTATCCTTCAGCCCATCTTGTTTCCATTCGGCCTCACGATCGACCATGAAAGCGGTTTTTCCCGGATTTTCAACGGCAAGTTTGCCGACGTCCGGATAAACGAAATAGCGGAGAATATCTGCAATGAACAGCAGCAGCAGGATAACCGCAATATTTTTGATTCGCTTCATGCCTTTCGGGAAATTAACAGCCTTTAAAAAGTTTACAGGCAATAAAATACCAAATTAGCGCGATATCCGCCGGTTTGTAAGATGAAAAAACTTTACCCTGACAGTGGAAGTGTATGAAAAAGACCGGTAATCGAAACGAGCTGTTGAAACGGAACGATATGAAAACCTTCGGATTCGACGAAACCGGAAGCTCTGTGCTGTCAGGAATGTATGGGAGTTTAAAAGTCAAACGAATGAGGGAAAAAGTACCCTTGGGCAGACTCGAACTGCCGACCCACAGTTTAGGAAACTGTTGCTCTATCCACTGAGCTACAAGGGTATGGTGCTAAATTTAGTACTTTTGATGAAACTTGCAACCATCTTGTTATTTTCTTCCGAACATCCGGTCGAGCTGATCGAGCGAAAGCTTGACGATGACCGGTCGACCATGCGGACAGGAATAAGGTTCACGAGTGGCAAAGAGATTGTCGATCAATGACCGCATCTCTTCGATTGAAAGTTTCTGACCGGCCATGATGGCATTCCGGCATGCATAGGATTTCGCGAGGTTGTCTCGTTTTTCGAGCTTCAGCTTCGATGCATTGCTCTGGTATTCGGCGATCATGTCCTGCAGGATCGTCACTTCGGCCCCGGACCTGACATCCTGGGGAACACCCTCGATCATGACTGTTTTGCTGCCGAACAGGCGCAGATTGAACCCGAGACGGTAGAGATCGTCTTTTATATCCTCGAAAACCTCATATTCCCACGGGCGCAGTTCAACTTTCTGTGGGAAAAGCAGCTGCTGGGAATTGGGCACATTCTGATCCATGACATCCTCGGCACGTTCATACAGTACCCGTTCATGAGCCACATGCTGATCGATGATCATCAGCCCTGTCTTGATCTGGCAGAAAATATACCGGTTATGCAGCTGCCATATTTTCGGCTCCGCTCCCCTGGAAATCGGAGCCCCTTCGTCTTCCTGGAAAGAAGAGCGCTGCAGGAAGGACAAACCTTCCACGCTTTCCCTCAGTTCAGGATCCCGCCCAACTTGTCCTGAAGCGGGTTTTTCAGAAAAGAGATCTCCCTGAAACGGTGAAGGTGCATATGACGCCGCAGGCCGTTCATGCTCGCTGTCCCGGTAATCGGCATAGAGACCGGCTGTGGTTATCGACGGAGCCGGCGTATCCTGGTAAGACAGTTTTCTGAAAGCGCCCCCCCCTGCTCCGGAATAGAATGAATCGACACCTGCCGGTGCAAGATCGGGAGAAAAATCGTACAGCCGGATTGTCCTTTTAATAACCGGATAGAACATGTTGCGCACACTCCGCTCATCGTCGAACCTGATCTCGAGCTTCGCCGGATGTACGTTCACATCGACATGGGAAGGATCGATACCGATAAACAGCAGGACAAAGGGAAACTGACGCTCGAACAGCAGATCACCGTATGCCTGCAGAACTGCCTGCGAAAGCATCCGGTTCTGGATCACACGGCGGTTGATAAAATAATACTGGTCTTCCTTGCGGCGTTTCTGTATGGCCGGCTTTCCGAGGAACCCCCTGATGGTGAGAAAATCGTTTTCGTCGGAGACTTCGATAAGTCCGGAAGAAAAATCCTCACCGTAAAACACATCGAGCCGTTCGGCTATATCAGGGGTTTTCAGATGGAACAGCTCTTCATCATCGCTGAACATCCGCCATTCGATTTCCGGATATGCCAGTCCGTAGGACTTTACAACCTCGTAAATATGCTGATACTCCGTCGCGTTCGACTTCAGGAATTTCCGGCGGGCCGGAACGTTGAAAAAAAGGTTCCGGACGCTGATCGTGGTGCCCTGCTCGCCCTGCACACCGGATTCCTCCGCAAGGATCCCTCCCTCATAGCGTAACCTGAGGGCAAGCTCATCCTCCGCCATACGGGTTTTCAGCTCGAAATGGGAAACCGAAGAGATACTTGCAAGGGCTTCGCCCCGGAAACCAAGGCTTTTCAGGGATTCAAGGTCATCGACACCACTGATCTTGCTTGTCGCGAAACGTTCGACACAAAGCAGCGCATCCTCCCTTCCCATGCCGGATCCGTCATCTATAACACGGATAAGCTCCTTCCCCGCATCCTTGATAAAAAGTGTTATCTTCCGCGCACCTGCATCTATCGAGTTTTCAAGAAGCTCCTTGACAACAGAAGCAGGACGCTGAACAACCTCACCTGCTGAAATTTTGCTGGCAACTATATCGGGTAATCTTGTTATTCGGGCCATTCGTCCATGTCCATCCCATTTATTTCAATGAATACCACTGCACTCATTCTGTCGTAGCAAGTTATCGATAAAAAGACAATCTTTTTTATACGAATAATTAAAAAAACTTTCGACAGGAAATCCTCAGAGTGATCTTCAAGGCTGAAAGCGCTGGTGAAATCTCTTTTTCTGCAAAGCTCGAAAAAAAAATACCCCTCGCTGAAGCATTATGACACGATATCGGTCAGCCTTCGGTCTGCTGCAGGTCTTGAAGATATTCCCACAGCTCATGCAGCACAGCCTGGCTGAAACGGAGCTTGTTCAGTGCACGATCGCCATGCATGTAAAGCGTCTTCGAGCGTACTGTACCTGTGGCTTTTTCGGCAAGCGCAAGACAGAGCATTCCTACCGGTTTTTCGGATGTACCGCCTGTGGGTCCGGCTATCCCGGTCGTTGAGACGGCAAGGTCGGCGCCGCTTTTTTCGAGGCAGCCGAACGCCATGGCCCGGGCAACTTCCTCGCTGACCGCACCATGCTTTTCGATCAGTTCCCCGGGAACACCGAGAGCACTCTTTTTAGCACGGTTGCTGTAGACAATAAACCCCTGGAGAAAATAGGCGGAGGAGCCGGAAACATCGGTGAGCCTGCTGGCAAGAAGCCCGCCGGTGCATGATTCAGCCGTTGCAACCGTCATACCGGAAGCTGTCAGCATCTCTCCGATCGACTCTTCAAACGTTCTCTCGTTTGTCGTATAAACAAAACGTCCGGCGCGGCGCAAGAGTGCTTCAACGACATTCCGGTTATCGCGTTCCGCCCATTCGCGCTCTCTGCCGATGGTATGGACGATCAGGTCGACCCCGGCTGCATGGGGCAGATATGCAAGTGTCGTGCCTTCCGGCAAGGACTCTTCTTCATCGGCAATCAGCTCTGAAAGTGTTGTCTCGCCGATGCCGACCGTTTTTACAGGTGTCTGAATGATAACCATGGCTGAATGTCCTTCGAGATAGGGAATAACCGTCAGTTCCATCATGGCTTTCATTTCGGCAGGCACGCCGGGCATCAGCACCAGGCTGTGGTTCGCATAAGGTTCACCGCCGGAAAGAATCATGCCTGCAGCCGTTCCCCGTGTATTGGCAATGACGGTCGAACCCTCGATGACCATCGCCTGGTCATGGAGGGAGGGAGAGATCTCCCTGCCGAACCTCCGCATACGGGTAACGAGGTTCTCATACGCTCCGCTGTCGAAGACGAGTCCTCGCTGCAGCAGCTTCTGAACCGCTTTTTTGGTACGGTCATCGGCTGTCGGGCCGAGCCCGCCGGTGACGAACACGAATTCCGAGCGTCGGAGCGATTCATCGAGAACCTGGCAGATTTCGCTCTCTTCATCGGAACAGGCCGTGACGCGAACCACCTTCATGCCGATCCCGGCAAGGGAGACCGCCATGAAGGACGCATTCGAGTTCACCTTCCGGCCGTTCAGAAGCTCGTTTCCAACAGATACAATTTCGGCGTTCATGATCGGCCCGTTTACACCAGATAGCTGGCAATACGCAGAATATCGGCGAACACGCCGCCGGCCGTCACCTCTCCGCCCGCTCCGGGACCCCGGACAACAAGCGGTGTCTTACGGTAACGCTCCGTCGTGAAGACAACGATATTTTCCGAGCCGTTCAGGCCGGCGATCGGACTGGAAACCGGAACCCTTTTCACTCCGATGCTCGCTTTCCCGTTGCAGATTTCGCCGGCATATGCGATGGTCATTCCATCCGCTGCCGCTTTTTCGATTTCATCGGCATACCATCCGTCAACAGCAGACAAACGGTCGAGAAACTCCGCTACCGACATCTCTCCCCGGTATTCCTCGGGAACCAGGCTTTCGCAGACGATATCCCCATATTCGAGCGTAAAGCCGAGCTCACGGCCGAGAATCAGGAACTTCCTGGCGAAATCGGCGCCTGACAGGTCATCCCTCGGGTCGGGTTCGGTATAGCCGGCTTCCTTCGCCTGCAAGACTATATCGCTGAACCGGCCGCCTTTCCGGAGCTCATTGAAGATGAAGCTCAGCGTGCCGGAAAGCACGCCTTCGATGCTTATGATCTTGTCTCCGCTGTTTTTCAGGTCGTTCAGGGTGTTGATGATCGGCAGCCCTGCACCGACATTGGTCTCGTAAAGGAAACGCGCGTTGCTCTTCCGCTGGGCCTCCCTTATCTGCCGGTACAGCGGCCAGGGCCCGGCCATACCGAGCTTGTTAGCCGTCACCACGGAGATATTGCCGAGCAGCAGTTCAGGATAACTTGCAGCGACTTCGCCGCTTGCCGTGCAGTCTACAAATATGGTATTGTGCAGGTTCCTTTCCCTCAGCAGCTGAAGATACCCCTGGATTCCGGTATGTTCCGACCTCTCCGCGAGAGTGTCCTCCCAGTTCTGAGGATCGATGCCCTTGTCGTCCATCGCCATCCTCCGGGTATTGGCCAGGCCGCAGACAATCACATCGAGATCATGGTCCTGCTGCAGGTTGACCCGATGGGCACTTATCTGACGGAGAAGGCTTTTCGCGATATTGCCGGTCCCTGCGATAAACAGGTGCACCTTTCCCTGTGAGAGGAAGAACGATTCATGGATGCAGTTCAGCGCCTTGTCTTCGTCATGGCTGTCGACGACCAGCGAGATATTCATTTCGTTTGCGCCCTGGGCAACGGCAATGACATTGATGCCGTTCTTGCCGAGTGTCTCGAAAAGCTGTGCCGAAACGCCCGGATGTCCGGACATGTTGTTGCCCACAACCGCGATCATGGCAAGATTGCGGCGGATGCTGATGGGATCGATCTGCCGGAAAGCTATCTCGCTGCTGAACTGCTCCTCGAGAATTTTTTTCGCTTTTGCGGCCTGCAGCGGATTGATCGCCAGAGTGATCGACTGCTCGGAGGAAGCCTGAGATATGAAAATGATGTTGATCCGGTGTCGGGCAAGACAGCTGAACAGACGTGAAGCGATACCCGGCACGCCCACCATGCCGCTGCCCGATATGTTCAGCAGGATAACCTTGTTGATCGATGTTAGCCCTGTAACCGGAAGAGCAGGTTTTTCAGGCTGCCGGGGGCACGGCTCGATCCTTGTGCCCGGGACATCCGGGTTGAAGGAATTTTTTATCAGCAGGGGAATGCCTGCTTTCATTGCGGGCTGCACGGCAAGCGGATGAAGCACTTTCGCGCCTGCATGGGAAAGTTCCATCGCTTCTGCATAGCTGATGAACGGCAGCACACAAGCATCTTTCACCCGTTTCGGATCGGCACTGAAAAATCCGTCCACATCGGTCCAGATCCAGATTTCAGAAGCGCCGAGCGCAGCGCCGAGCAGCGATGCCGTGTAATCTGAGCCCCCCCTGCCAAGCGTCGTCGAAGTTCCGTCCGGAGCCGAGGCAATGAACCCTGTAACGACAGGAACACCGTCAAGAGAGGAAAGACGCTTTTTTATCCGCTTCTCTGTTTCAGCGGTTTCAACCCTTGCATCGGCATAATTCGCATCGGTCACGATCAGCTCACGGGCATCGAGATACACTGAAGATATGCGGTTCAGCTGCAGAAAACTGCTGACAATCCGGGCAGAGAGCCTTTCACCGAAGCCGAGCACAAGGGAATGGCTGCGGTCGGACAGCTCCCTGAGCAGATAAACTCCATGGATGATGTCACCGAGCTCCGCAAGTTCGGCATGTATCGTCTGTTTTACCTCTTCGCACCGTTCGATTGAAAACAATTCCCCGGCAATGGACATATGCAGCTGTTCGAGTTCAGCAAGGATATTCCTGTACCCTTCGTCTCCGCTGCATGCTTTTGTTGCTGCTTCGAGCAGGAGATCGGTTACCCGGTGAATGGCCGAAACAACAATGATAAGTTCATCCTCATGAAGGGCTGAGGAAATGATATCGGTGATTTTCCTGATCCTTCCGGCAGACCCGAGAGAGGTTCCGCCAAACTTGTAAATCTTCATGTTTCCGCCAATACCTTGAAATTGATATGAATATGGTTGTTCTCCATTCAGTAACGTGCTGAAATATAAATCATTTCCCGGTGAGCAGCATCATCGGGCTGCCTGTTGGTCAAGGGGAAGCAAAAAAAAAAGCGCCCTGGAATGGGCGCTTTTTCGAATGTTCTTCAGCACTGGTCAGTTCTGCAATGCATCGGCGCCGCCGACAATCTCGCTGAGCTCCTTTGTGATTGCAGCCTGCCTTGCACGGTTGTAACCGATATTGAGCGTCCTGAGCAGCTCCTTTGCATTCTCCGTCGCAGAATCCATGGCCGACATACGTGCAGCCTGTTCTGCCGCGTTCGATTCGAGCATCATCCTCCACACCTGTGTATTGAGATGTTTCGGCACAAGCACATCGATAATCGAGGAAGGCGACGGTTCGTAAATGTAATCGCTGCTGTTTCCCTTCTTTGTCGACTTTTCCGGCTCGATCGGAAGAAGCGTTTCCGCTTTCAGATTAGGGGCAAGCACCGACTTGAATTCATTGTACACGATAACCACCCTGTCAACTTCACCTTTCAGGTACATGCCTGAAGCGGTTTCTGCGATCTCTTTCGCTGTGCTGAAATCAAGGTTCTGGAAAACCGCGGGATAACCCTTGACGATCTTGTAATCCCTTTTACGGAAGAAATCGTAACCGCGGGTTCCGGCACAGATCATGCTGACGCCGCCTTTGCTGTGAATGGCGCCGAAGTCCTCCAGAATGGTGCGCTGTGCAAGCTTGATGATATTGGTGTTGAACGCTCCGCACAGTCCCCTGTCGGCAGTGATGAGAATCACAAGTAGCTTGTTGACCTCCGGACGTCCTGAAAGCAGGGGGTTGACGGAAGTATCCACCTTTGCAGACAGGGATGCAAGCATGTCCTTCAGCTTGGCGGCGTAGGGACGGGCCATGATAGCCCTGTCCTGCGCTCTCCTGAGCTTTGCTGCAGAAACCATCTTCATGGCTTTCGTAACCTGCTGCGTGGACTTCACACCTTTGATTCGAATACGTATATCCTTTAAAGTAGGCATGTATTAGCGGTCTGTTAATAGTTTGCTGAAAGTACCTTCAATCGTTACGCTTTGTTCTTCTGCTTGAAGGCATCGACAAATTTAACACCGATTTCCTTGAGTTTGCTTGCCGTATCGGTTTCGAGCTGGCCGGATTCCGAGATGTTCTTCAGGATCTCGGCATGCTTGATTTCGAGCATGCTGAGGAACTCCTCCTCGAACTTGCGGATATAACGGAGATCGACCGAGTCGAGCAATCCCTGTGTTCCGAGAAAAATAATGGCAACCTGCTTTTCGACCGGCATCGGAATATACTGGCCCTGCTTGAGGATTTCGACAAGCCTTGCGCCCCTGTCAAGCTGGGCTTTCGTAGATTTGTCAAGATCGGAACCGAATTTCGAGAACGCTTCAAGTTCGCGGAACTGTGCAAGATCGAGCCTGAGCGTACCGGCAACTTTCTTCATCGCTTTGATCTGGGCGCTGCCTCCGACGCGGGAAACAGAGATACCGACGTTGATAGCCGGCCTAAGACCGGAGTTGAAGAGGTTCGATTCAAGGAAGATCTGTCCGTCGGTAATGGAAATAACGTTGGTCGGAATGTAAGCCGAAACGTCACCAGCCTGTGTTTCGATGACCGGCAGAGCAGTAAGGCTTCCCCCGCCTTTTACCATCGGTTTGAGCGCATCGGGAAGGTCGTTCATCTTCTTTGCCACCTCGATGTCATCGGTAATTTTTGCAGCCCTTTCAAGCAGGCGTGAGTGGAGATAGAACACATCGCCCGGATATGCCTCGCGTCCAGGCGGACGGCGGAGGAGCAGGGAAACCTGACGGTAAGCCACGGCCTGTTTGGAAAGATCATCATAAATGACAAGAGCATGGCGGCCGGTATCGCGGAAATATTCACCGAGAGCGGCGCCTGCGAACGGAGCGATGAACTGCAGCGGAGCGGGATCGGATGCGGTAGCGCAAATAACCGTGGTGTACGACATCGCATCATATTTTTCAAGGGTATTGACAACCTGGGCGACAGTAGAGCCTTTCAGTCCGATGGCGACATATATACAGTAGACACCTTTGCCTTTCTGGTTGATGATGGTATCGAGAGCGACAGCCGTCTTGCCGGTCTGACGGTCGCCGATGATCAGTTCGCGCTGACCGCGGCCGATCGGAATCATGGCGTCGATAGCTTTCAGACCTGTCTGGAGCGGCTCATGCACCGATTTACGGAAAATGACGCCGGGAGCCCTGCGTTCGAGCGGAAGACGGATGGAAGTTTCTATGGAACCTTTTCCGTCGATGGCTTCGCCAAGCGGATTGACAACCCTTCCAAGCATAGCTTCACCGACAGGAATTGAAGCAAGAATACTGGTCCTTTTAACCGTATCACCTTCCTTTACGAGGTTCGATTCACCGAACAACACGGCACCGACATTGTCTTCTTCAAGGTTCAGAGCCATACCCATCACTTTGTTGGGGAACTCGAGAAGTTCGCCGGCAGCAACCTGTGACAGACCGTACACACGAGCAATACCGTCGCCAACCTGCAGCACTGTTCCTACATCATAAACTTCCGCTTCAGACTCAAAACCCGCAAGCTGCTTGCGAAGTATGGATGAAACCTCATCAGGCCTGACTGTTGTAGACATATCTTATTCCGCTTGGTTATTATGTTAAGAAAAGAGAAAGATTCTGCTTACCTTCCTTTGAAATCTTACATGGGCTGTAGCTATTCAAATAGAATGAAGCTGAATTTAATGAAAAGCTTTTAGTAATTCAAATAGTCTCTTTATTTGAAAACAATCCTTTTTATTGGATTTCAGCCTTGAACATGCATTAACGGGAATTTTGCCTGCAGAAAACAGTATGAAAACTGTCAAAGGATTTGCATCGGCAACCGTCGGCAATGTAGCCTGCGGTTTTGATGTGCTTGGATTTGCCATAACCGAGCCGGGTGATGAAGTGATCCTCACGCTTACCGACGAACCTCGTGCCGATTCCCCGGTTTCGATCTCGGCTATTAGCGGTGATGGAGGTGCCCTGCCTCTCGACCCGAAAAAAAATACATCGAGCTTCGTCGTCCTGAAGTTCCTTGAATATATAAGGACTCATAAACAGATCGATTTCAAGGGACATATAGCTCTCGAACTGAAAAAGAACCTTCCGCTCAGCAGCGGCATGGGAAGCAGTGCGGCAAGTGCGGCGGCGGCCCTTGTAGCAGCCAACGAGCTCATGGGGAACCCCTGCTCGAAGATGGAGCTGGTCCATTTCGCTATCGAAGGCGAGCGCGTCGCCTGCGGATCGGCCCATGCAGACAATGCCGCTCCGGCAATGCTCGGCAATTTCGTGCTGATCCGGAGCTATACTCCTCTCGACATCATCCCGATCCCTTCACCTGAACATCTTTACTGTACCCTGGTTCACCCGCATACTGAATTGCGGACCTCATATGCCCGTTCCGTGCTTCCCTCGAGCATACCTCTCAAAACGGCAACACAGCAATGGGGAAACGTGGGCGCACTGGTAACCGGCCTGCTGACATCCGACTACGACCTGATCGGGCGTGCACTTGTCGATGTTATCGCCGAGCCGAAACGGGCTCCGCTCATTCCGGGATTTTTCGAGGTCAAAAAGGCTGCAATGGATGCAGGAGTTCTCGGATGCAGTATCGCCGGTTCCGGACCCTCCCTTTTCGCATTTTCATCTTCCGAAACAACAGCCCTCAAGGCAGGAGTGGCTATGCAGGATGCGTTCCTCAATTCAAAAGCACGCCTCCATTCAGACATGTGGGTCTCCCCTGTCTGCAAAAAAGGGGCAAGAGTATTGTAAATGAATCACAAGAGTATATCCGGCAAAAGCAATCATGATCTATTTCAGCACCAATAAAGCATCTGTTCCCGTTTCCATCAAACATGCCACACTGCAGGGGCTCGCTCCTGACGGGGGACTATACATACCATCCGAAATGCCGCATTTTTCGGAAGCGGAGATTAAACTGCTCGAAGGAGCGTCGTTCAGCAATGTCGCCTTTGCCATAGCGAAAAAATTCATCGGTGGTGAAATCCCTCCCGATCACCTCAGCGATATCATCGACAGCTGCTTTGATTTTGAAACTCCTCTTGTCCGTCTTGATGAAAAAACCTTCGTGGAAGAGCTTTTCTGCGGACCGACCCTCGCTTTCAAGGATTACGGTGCCCGTTTTCTTGCTCGCCTGACCGGTTACTTTGCCGAGGAAGACAACAAGATGATCACTGTCCTCGTTGCAACTTCAGGAGATACCGGCAGCGCTGTCGCATTCGGGTTCCAGGGGATTGCCAACACCAGGGTGGTACTGCTCTATCCTTCCGGAAAAGTGAGCCGCCTGCAGGAACAGCAGCTTACAACCGCAGGCGGCAATGTCCATGCTCTTGAAGTAAAGGGTGATTTCGACGATTGCCAGCGCATGGTCAAACAGGCATTCGTTGACCCGGAACTCAATGCAGGCCTTACGCTCACCTCGGCGAACTCGATCAATATATCGAGGCTTATCCCCCAGTCGTTCTATTATGCCTGGGCTTCGCTGTATCTGAAGGATCAGTTCGGACTGTCGAACCCTGTATTTTCCGTGCCGAGCGGAAATTACGGAAACCTCACAGCAGGTGTGATGGCAAAAATGACCGGTTTTCCGATAGGCCATTTCATTGCAGCCTCGAACGCGAATGACAGTGTGACCCGCTACCTCGATGACGGCCGTTACGATCCGCACCCGACCATCACCACGCACTCAACGGCAATGGATGTCGGCAATCCGAGCAATTTCGCCCGGCTCAGGTATTTCTACGGCAACGACCACATCGCTATGGGGCGTGAAATTACCGGTATCTCTGTTTCCGACGAAGAAACCATATCCACCATCCGTTCGGTTTTCGACCGGTTCGGCTATATCATGGACCCGCATACCGCTGTCGGCTTCAGGGCGCTCGAGCGCTCCCGAGCTGCCGGCTCATATCACGACATGCCTGGTATCGTTCTTTCAACCGCACATCCGGCAAAATTCATCGATATCATTGAGGATACGCTGAAAAAAGATGTCGTGATTCCCGAACGACTGCTTTCGCTGCTCGAAAAGGAAAAGGAAGCGACACTCATCAGCTCGGATTACCGGGACCTTGCATCATACCTGAACAGTCTCGATCAATAATCCTGCCCAAGCGACGATGAATTTCAGAACGCTGCTGTTTTTCCTGATCCTGGTGCCGATCATGTTTTTCGGACTCTCTTTCGCCCTCGTCATGAACCTTGTTGACCGGTCCGGAGACAGCTTCCACAGACTGGCTGCCTGGTGGGGAAGGTTAAGTATAAGGCTTTTCGGGATTTCCGTTGAAGTTATCGGAAAGGAAAATTACGACTCATCGAAAAACTATCTCGTGCTCAGCAACCACGCAGGTATGGCGGATATTCCCCTTTTGTTTGGCTGCATGGCTCTCAACCTGCGTTTCGTCGCGAAAGAAGAACTGGGAAGAATCCCGATTTTCGGCTGGGCGATGAAGCAGGCGGGGTATATTCTTATCAAACGGGGACAGAACCGTGAAGCGCTGAAAAGCCTGCTTGCAGCATCGGAGGTACTCAGAAGCGGAAGGTCGGTGCTCATATTCCCCGAAGGCACCCGCTCTGCTACCGGAGAGCTGCTTCCGTTCAAACGGGGAGCGTTTCTTGTCGCCCAGAAAGGAGGCGTTCCGGTCCTGCCGGTCACGATCATCGGAAGCAACCTGATCACACCGAAAAAAAGCCTGAAAATCAACGGCGGAAAAATAACCCTGGTCATCTCGCCGCCCCTTCAGCCAGCTGCCTTCAAAAGTGTTGAAGAACTCATGAAAGCGACAGCCGGAATAATCGGGAACAACCTCGACAAGTACAAGACCGCAGCCTGAAAATGCAGGATGAAAGGAGCCGGAGAGAGGGATATCCGGAGTTCGGCGCTCCAGGCTTCTTTCATCACAAAGTGATGATACAAGGAAGCAAACCCGGAGCACCGGAAAGCAATCGGCTCAGATCTGACGGTAGAGGTTAACCATTTCGATCGCTGTCATGGCTGCATCGAACCCCTTGTTGCCGGCTTTCGTCCCGGCACGTTCGATAGCCTGTTCGAGGTTCTCCGTGGTAAGAACGCCGAAAGCGACAGGGACCATGGTATCGAGGGATACCTGCGCAATCCCTTTCGTGGCTTCAGCGGCAATGACATCGAAGTGAGGTGTCGATCCCCTGATGATGACACCGAGAGCGATGACGGCATCGAAGCTGCCGCTCACGGCAACCTTTTTGCAGACCATCGGCAGTTCGAAAGCTCCCGGACAGCGATAGATAGCGATGTTTTCGTCCGAACCTCCATGTCTGCGGATACAGTCAATGGCTCCTTCCAGAAGTTTCTGTCCGATAAAATCATTGAACCTTGAAACAACCAGTGCGAACCTCGAATCCTTCGCGCTCAGCGTCCCTTCAATCTGTTTGATCTGCATTGCATTGTTCGTTTTGAGTTTTTTTCGATTACCGGTAATACCCGAGCAGCCGCTCAACAAGGTCGATGATCACATGACCCACGGTGATATGGCACTCCTGTACCCGGTCTGCGGAACCTGAATGGGGAACAACGATTTCAAGGTCCGCTTTCCGCTTCAGCAAACCTCCATCACCACCGAGAAGAGCGAGCGTCTTCATCCCTCTCTCCCTGGCGGTATCTACTGCGTTGACAATACTCGGGCTGTTTCCGCTTGTGGAAAGCACGAGAAGAAGATCCCCGTCCCTGCCGTAAGCTTCAACAAGTCTGGCAAAAACCGCATCATATCCAAGATCGTTCGCACCCGCCGTAAGGGCTGAAGTATCGGTAGTGAGAGCGATGGCAGGCAATGCAGGTCGTTGGACGCTGCCGCGGTAGCGGATGGTCAGTTCCGTCGCGAGATGCTGGGCGTCGGCAGCACTGCCGCCATTGCCGCAGATCAGCACTTTGCCGCCGTCTTTAAAAGTCCCGGCAATCATACGCGCCATCGCCACAATGACAGCACTGTTCTGATGGGCAACCGTTTCCTTGAGCCTTGCACTGTAAAGCATGATGTCAAGGACAACTTCTTCATATGGAGTACGGTCCGTAAGGCCCCCGGAACACCTGCAGGAATCGGTCATGGAACAGGAAATAAATTGATTGAATGTGAATATAATGAAAAACAGGGTGCCTCTGAAGCGCAATACCGGAGAAGCGCACGAAACATCATGCATACCCGGAGACCGGAATAAAAAACTCCGCCTGATAACAGAAACCAGGCGGAGCAGGATTATTTCAGAAAGTGAAAAAAGCTCAGTGGTACTTCACACTTTCTTCCTTGACGAACTCGATGAGCAGCTTGAGGTTCGCTGGATCGACGTCCGGCAGAATACCGTGACCGAGGTTGAAAACATGGCCTGAATGCTCGGTATGCTGACCGAACTGCTTGAGGACCTTGGCCGCTTCGGCTTTAATCTTTTCAGGAGTACCGTAAAGTACTGTAGGATCCAGGTTGCCCTGGAGACAGACACGGTCCTTCAGCTCGGCACGGGCTTTCGCGATATCGATACCCCATCCGAGGCCCATGGCATCGCAGCCGGTATCGGCAATGTCGCTGAGAATGGTGTTGCAGTCCTTCGAGAAGACAATGACAGGTGTTTCGGGATGCTTGATCTTGATGGCCTGAACGGTCTCCTTGATGTAGGGAAGGGCGAACTCGCGGTAGTCGTCCTCGGAAAGCGCACTGGCCCAGGAGTCGAAGATCTGGATTGCATCGGCACCTGCCTCGATCTGGCGAAGCGTGTACTCGGTAATGACGGTCGAGATCTTGCTGAGCAGCATGTGGGCCATTTTCGGCTCACGGTACATCATCTTCTTGGCATGTGCATAGTTTTTCGAGCCGCCGCCTTCAACCGCGTAGGTGAAGAGCGTCCAAGCCGCACCGGAAAAACCGATCAGCGGGACACGGTTGTCGAGCTCTTTCTTGGTCATACGGATAGCATCGAGCACATAGCCGAGCTTTTCGTCGATATCCGGAATGATCAGCCTGTCGATATCGGCCTGGCTGCGGATATGAGGAGTGAGCCTGATACCCTTGGTTTCGATGATTTCGACATCCATGCCCATCGCTTCATTGACGACAAGGATATCTGAAAAAATAATGGCAGCATCCACGCCCATCAGTTCAACTGGCTGAATGGTAACCTCGGTAGCCAGCTCCGGGGTCTTGCAGAGAGTTAAAAAATCGGTTTTTTCTCTCACGGCACGGTATTCCGGCAGGTAACGGCCTGCCTGCCGCATCACCCAGATCGGTGTCCGGGAACATGGCTGACGCCTCAATGCCCGGAGAAAAAGATCATTTTTGAGCATGCAATGCAATAATTAGAAGGGTTAATAAAAAAATGCAAGTCAGAAGCTCCGGCATTGCCGGCTGTCCGCAATAATAAAAGTGCAAAGATACGCTTTTTCAGCCTTTTTTAAAATTTGCCGGAAAAACGGTAGAGAAAAGAGTTCGCTCCCTTGAAAAAAAACGCTTCATCAGGTAACGATATGCCGTTTGATGCCAAGCTGCTTTGCGCTGTACCCGAGCGCCAGCCCGACCATCTCGGAAAGATGGAAAACCGGAATCGAGTTATTTTCATCACCTGCCTGTTTGAGCGCCTTGGCCTGGTAGCCGTCAAGCACGGTATGACAGAGCGGGCATGGCGTCACAATGAAATCGGCTTTTTCCTGTATCGCTTCCTCGAGCGCTTCCGCAGCCACATTCAGAGATTCCTCTTCAGCCACCAGAAGGGTATGGAACCCGCAGCACCGGTTCTTGTGCTCGTAGGGAATCGATTTTCCGCCAAGTGCTTCGATAAGCTGGTCGAGAGAGCTCGGTTCGATGGGGTTGTCATGACCGAGCACCTTCGAAGGGCGGAGAATATGGCAACCGTAAAAAGGGGCGATCCTGTAGTTTGTCAAAGGTACTTTCACTTTCGCTTTTATGGCATCTATACCGACATCGTCGATCAAAACCCAAAGCAGATGACGAACATCGGATGTTCCACGATATTCGAGCCCTTCTTTTTTCAGGATTTCATTGACCTCTTTTTTCAGGTCAGGGGTTTCATCGAGCTTTTTCTTTGCTGTTCTGATCGTCATGAGGCAGGTATTGCATGATACCACCAGATCGAGCCCCATTTTTTCCGCAATGGCGATATTGCGGGCATTGACAAGCGCAAAATGTTTGGGACTGACATAGTCGAGGTTGCTCCCGCCGCAGCAGGTGCTTTCGTGCATTTTAACCAACTCGATTCCAAGATCCTTCTGCCAGAGATCGATCGAGCGGTCAACCTCTTTGGTCATCGACTCGTTGATACAGCTCAGGTAATATGCATAACGCTTCATCCCGCAGTTCCCCCGGTTATTTTTTATGAGATTTCTGATCCTGCCTGACATGTTCAGTCATTTCCCTGAACATCTCCCTGAACACCTTGATACCTTTGGACGGCTTCACCAGCGGAGGAGGAGGCGGAGTCCTTCGTTTCACGATCATTTTCATCGCCATGGGCAGAAGGTTCTTCAGGGTCCATGCCATACCGTTGGTACGAATCGGAAGGGTCGCCTCGACAAGCTTGCCTTTCTTTTCGATATCGGACATGAACGCTTCCGCATGCTTCGAACCGCTCGTATCCTTCATTCCCCTGCACTCGATGGCATCTTCACGGATACCATGGATGGCATCCATGATGGGGATGCTTTTTACGCAGGTTTCCTGGCAGCGGTAACAATGCGTGCAGTCCCATACCCCATGGTCCTTCACCAGTTCAGCAAGGCGCAGGTCATGGATGGAGTCGCGGCTGTCGACGTTCATCCTGAAGGATTTCAGGAGCACCGCGGGGGAAACATAATCCTTGTTCGCCCTGAGAATACTGCATTCGGAAACGCAGGAGGCGCAGAGAATACAGTCGGTAGCCTTGTCATAACGAAGGAATTCCTCTTCCGAAATCAGGAACTCTTTTATTCCCATCTTCTCTTCGGGCATGTTCGAATCCACCCAGTTCGAATAGTTTTTCATCTTGTCGACAAGCGGGTCCATATCGACAATGAGGTCCTTGACAAGGGGCAGGTTGCGAAGAGGTTCGACTTTGATGACATTGGGTTCCCTGCATTTTTCGAGCACCTCCCATACCTGTGTGGTGCAGGCAAGCATGGAGAGGCCGTTCACCCTCATGGCGCATGAACCGCAGATACCTGCCTGACAGAAAGCCCTGAAGCTCACTGTCGCATCGAGATGCTCCTTGATGTAATTCAATGACCTGAGCACCGTGATACCTCGCTCCACCTGAATGGTGTAGTCGTCGAAGTACGGTTTGCTGTCGACCTGTGGATTGAAGCGATACACCCTGAAGGTGATGTCTTTTTTCGCTTCTTCTATGTGCGGATCTGTTGACACCGTCATGAGCAATTAGGTTAATAAGTTCTTTCCTGAAGTTCGTAACGTCCCATGATAACAGGCTTTTCGCCGAGAACGACCTTGCCGTCCATCAGGGTAGCCATGGTATGCCTGTGCCATTTTTCATCATCCCTGACGGGAAAATCCACCCTGGTATGGGATCCCCGGCTCTCTTCGCGCGCATAGGCCCCGGCAGCTACTGACTCGGCAAGGTCAAGCATGTTTTTCAGCTCCAGGACCTGGATGAGGTTGGTGTTGTAGACGTCGCTGGTATCGAACACGCGGACATGCTGGTAACGATCCTTGAGCCCGGCGATCTCCTCGATGCCTTTTTTCAGGAGCGACGCTTCACGGAAGATACCGACGTTCACGGCAAGTGTTTGACCGAGTTCTTCTCGCAACGCTCCGTAGCGTTCGTAATGACCTGACGGTTTCATGTAGCTTCTCAGTTCCTCGGTCCTCTCCCTGATCTCGGACTCCGGTATTGCTCCCGGCGCGAACTTGCCGGCCTCTTCCGCAGCCGTATGGCCGGCGATGCGGCCGAAAACGAGGATATCGAGAAGTGAATTGCCTCCGAGGCGGTTTGCGCCATGTACTGAAACACAACCGCATTCACCGGCAGCATAGACGCCCCCCATGACGGTTCGGCCGAAATTGTCGGTATCGATGCCTCCCATGGAATAATGGGCGGTCGGCCTGACCGGGATCGGTTCATCGATGGGGTCGACACCTTCGAACTGCATCGACATTTCGCGGATCTGGGGCAGACGGGACTTGATAAGATCCGCGCCGAGATGCGTGAGATCCAGGTGAATATACTTTCCTGCCGGGCTGTCGAAACCCCTTCCCTCGAGGATTTCCGTTTCGATCGAGCGGGCCACGAGGTCTCTCGGACCGAGTTCCATTTTCTCCTTCGCATATCTCGCCATGAAACGTTCCCCGTCCCTGTTTGTAAGATAGCCGCCTTCGCCTCTTGCTCCCTCGGTGACAAGCAGGCCGCTTTTGCGCAACCCTGTCGGGTGGAACTGGACGAATTCCATATCTTTGAGCGGAATTCCTGCCCGGAACGCAATTGCCTGGCCGTCACCGGTATTGCCCGCTGCATTGCTCGAACGGTTCCAGTACATCTTGGCATAGCCTCCGGTAGCGAAAATCACCGTCTTTGCAGGAAAGGCCTCAACCTTGCCGGTCTTGATATTCATCGCAAGCAGTCCTCTCATGCGGCTTCCGTTAACTGACAGGCTCAGGGCAAAATATTCATTGAAAAAATACACACCCTTCTTCAGACACTGCTCATAAAGTGTCTGCAGGATAGTATGTCCGGTCTTGTCGGCACAGTAACAGCAGCGGGGACGGCCAGCACCACCGAAAGGGCGCTGTGCGATGGTGTTGTCGTCCATGCGCGACCATGGGGTACCTATGTTGTCGAGCTCGCGGATGATCTTAGGGGCTTCTGAACACAGCACATCAACGGCATCCTGGTCGGCAAGATAGTCACTGCCCTTGATGGTGTCGAAAATGTGCATTTCCACCGTGTCGTCCTTGGCCTTGTTACCAAGTGCAGCGTTAGCGCCTCCCTGGGCGGCCGACGTATGCGATCGGTTCGGGTAAACCTTGGAAAGTACAGCGATATTCAGTGACGGATTGGTTTTCATCGCCTCCATCGCTGCATACAATCCGGCTCCGCCGCCTCCTACAATAACAATATCGAATGGTTTCATACGCTCAAATCTCCTTATGAAGCTTCGGAAAAGCCTCACGTTTAAATGGCAGGGTACTGCAACGGCAGAACCCTGCCCGTTGAATATGATCTTTCTGGTATTGCTGAGGAAAGCTGCGCGAGAAAACCTGTAAAGCGGCAATCTCTCTAAACCTTCGAACGATCCTTAAGGAAGATGGAAACGTTTCGCATTCCTCATGGGTCCAGGCGGTTTTCAGCCCGGACTCTTTTCAACTGTGCTCGGTGCGTCCTTTTTACAAGGCGATATGATCGTCATGAACGGGTAGTTCCTCGACTGCCTGGAGTACATCTGTCATATTCAGCAAACCGATAACCTTGTTTCCTTCCATGATGGTAAGGCGTCTCACATTGGTACGTTTCATGAGCCGAAGAGCGTACTTCACCCTTAGGGATGGATTGACACTGATGACAGGCTTGCTCATGATCTGGAAAACAGGGGTGTTCCAGGGGTCACGATGGATATCTTCACCCGGATCGATAACTTTTTCAAGAATATCCTTCTCGGTGACGATACCGTAGCAGTCATCTTCATTCCGGGGCTCGATGACGAGACCGCTCTCATGGCTTTTTTTCATGATCTGAAGCGCCTCTGCGACAGTACAACTTCCCTTGATGACCTGAAAATTTTTCTGCATGAGTGCAGATACAGGTAGCGTGCGTAATGTTATAAGCTGATCCATAGGTGTCAGGTTCCTTGAATATTGAAAAGATGAATGCCGCTAATTAATTATCAGGCGATAAATAACTGAGCGCCGGGTTTTTTTGAAATAAGAAAAGGCAGGTTTTACCGCTTCTATAACTATATAGTTGACGGAAGCCTTTAATTTATAAAAAAAAAGGCCATAAAAACAATAAGACGACGATTAAAAAGCATCAAACTATGCCATGAGCTTTTTTATAAGCCGCCCAGTTCTGCTTGAGATGCAGAAATTCGCTGAAATCCCGTACCGTCAGAAACGGATTTGAGCTGCATTCCTTTCCAATGCTGGAGACCGGTGAAACTCCGTAATCATGCCCTGGATAGACTTTTGTCTCCGGAGGAAGTGTCATTAGTTTGAAAAGCAGAGAGTCGTATTCTGCACGGGCCTGTTCTTCGGTATAGGTGCCACCAATTTTCCCGGTAAACAGGGTGTCTCCGGTAAATACAGCGTCACCCGCAAGCAGGCATATGGAATCGTCGGTATGTCCGGGTGTATGTATGATACGGATTTCGAGAGTACCGAGATGAAATACCGCACCATCTTCAACCTTTATGCCGGACTGTGGACAGATATCACCCATCAGTAAAGGCCTGATACCGGTCAGATGACTTATTTTGGCATTACCGTTGGTATGGTCTGCATGCCCATGGGTCGAAAAAACGTAACGGATGGACAATCCGTTTTCTTCCGCATACCGTACGATACTTAGCGGATCGAAGGAAGCATCGATAACGAGCGCGACCCCTGTTGCTTCATCGGCGACAAGGTAACCGAAATTCCTGTCGCCTCCCATTTGAAACTGTTTGACAATCATGGGCAAATCCTCGTTCAGACTGATTTTTCAACATTCATGAGAAAGGCTCTTGCGGGAAAATCACCGTCAACGGTTATGGGGCTTTGTTCAAGTTCGAGCATGATCGCATCGGCCTTGTGATCGTCCACAATAGCGAAACAGAGTGACGAGTAGACTCCGAGCATCTGGTCTGCCGGCCACCATGACTGTAATTCACTGCTTTTCTTCTCGCAGTTGCATCCGCGGATGTCCATGCTGCTGAACATGCTCACCTGATACTTACTGAAAAGTTCCCGCACTTTCGGGCGGGTCTCTCCATGTCCCATTATAGCAAGTAATTTCATATGGTTTGCCCCGTCCGTTATGTTGATTTCTTTTCTGCGATATAATAAACAAGCGGCACAACAACAAGTGTCAGCACCGTCGAAAGCACACCGCCCCATATCATGGAGATGGCGAGCCCCTGGAAAATCGGGTCGAAAAGCATGATGACCGAACCGATCACGACAGCTCCCGACGTCAGGATGATCGGCCGTGTACGGACTGCCGCCGATTCTATGATGGCCTGTTTCAGCTCAACCCCATCCTCGCGCCTGATCTGGATGAAATCGATGAGCAGCACCGAGTTGCGCACCATGATGCCGGCAAGAGCTATCATGCCGATCATACTGGTCGCCGTGAAAAACGCTCCGTGGATCATGTGGCCCGGAATGATACCGACAAGGCTCAGCGGAATGGAGATCATCATGATGAGCGGAGTCTTGAAGGACTGAAACCATCCCACGATCAGAAGATAGATTATGACAAGCACTACGGCGAATGCAGTACCGAGATCCCTGAAGACCTCGAAGGTGATCTGCCACTCTCCGTCCCATTTCATGGCAGGCTTTTGCTCTGAATTGGGCGGTGCTGTGTAGAGCGGATTGACGGTATATCCGCCGGGAAGCTTGAGCTGACTGATTTTTTTATCCATCTCCAGCATCGCATAGACCGGACTTTCCGTCGCTCCTGCGACATCTGCCGTTACGTAGACCACCCTTCGCAGGTCCTTGCGGTAGATGCTCTTGTCCTGGATTTTATCCTCGATTTTGACCAGCTCCGAAAGCGGAATCATCTCACCGGCACGCAGACGGGTTGTCAGGGACCCCATACCCTGGGACTGAACAAAAATTCCGGAGAGATCCTTCAGGGAGGTCCTGTCGGACTGAGGCAGGCGTACCTGTATCATAACAGGCTCCTTCTCGTTTCCTGAATGCAGCACCCCCACGTCCATGCCGCTGAGGGAAATCCTGAGGGTCTGGGCAATCTGTTCGGCGCTCACACCGCGAAAAGCCGCCCGTTCCTTGTTGACGACAAGATTGACGACTTTCTGGTCATCCTCAAGCATCCAGTCGACATCGACAACACCGGGAGTCTCCTGAAAAACCTTTTTCACCTGTTTTGCAAGCGCAATCTGCTGTTCCTGCGAAGGGCCGTAGATCTCGGCCACAATGGTTGAAAGGACCGGAGGGCCTGGCGGAATCTCGACGATCTTGGCATTGCCGTTATATTTCAAGGCAATCCTCTGCACGTCTGCACGCACACGCTTTGCAATATCGTGGCTCTGATCCTTCCGCTCGCCTTTCGGCACGAGATTGACCTGGATATCTCCCATGTTGGGAGCCTGACGGAGATAGTAATGACGGACAAGGCCGTTGAAGTTTATCGGCGCATTGGTGCCGGCATAGTACTGATAGCTCTTCACTTCAGGAACCGTCTTCAGATAGGCGGCTATCTCCTTTGTCACCCTTGCGGTCTGCTCGAGAGCTGTACCTTCCGGCATATCCAGAATAACCTGGAATTCATTCTTGTTATCGAAAGGCAGCATTTTCATCTGGACGGCTTTCAGCGGAATCAGGATAATTGCTCCGGCAAGCAGAAGGCCTACACCGGCGAATGCCATCATTCGCATGAACCCGTTGTCAAAAAGCGGGGAAAGCGCGCTTCTGAACATCCGGTAGTAAACGGTTTTGGTAATATCGTACTCCTCATGACCGGCGCCCTCAACCTTGAGCAGCCTGTAGGAGAGCCACGGGGTAACGATCAGTGCGATCAACAGCGAGAAAATCATGGCAAGGGATGCGCCGATCGGCATCGGGCTCATATACGGGCCCATGAGACCGGAAACGAATACCATCGGCAATACGGCCGCGATAACAGTAAAGGTTGCAAGAATAGTCGGGTTGCCCACTTCGCTGACCGCCGTAATGGCCGCCTGCAGCCTGGGCTGCTTCTTCATGGCGAAATGGCGGTGGATATTTTCGGCAATGATGATCGAGTCATCGACGACAATACCGGTTACAAAAATCAAAGCAAACAGCGTGACCCTGTTGAGTGAGTAGTGAAGCAGATAGTAGACCAGAAGAGTAAGTGCGAAGGTAATGGGAACGGAAATAAAGTTCACCAGTGCACCTCTCCATCCGAGGAAAAGACCGACAACGATCGTAACGGCGACAATGGCGATGAAAAGATGCTCGAGAAGGGTAGAGACCTTTTCAGTAGCGGTCTCGCCGTAGTTCCTTGTTTCCGTGACCGTGATACCTGCAGGAATAACCGACCCCTTCAACTGATCGACCTTTTCAATAACCTTTCCAGCGAGCACTGAAGCATCGGCACCTTTACGCTTTGCAACCGTCAGGGTCACCGCAGGATATTCGCCGGTGTCTTTTGCATGAGATGCAGCCCCCCATCCGAAAAAGTTGTAGTTATTGACCTCTTCAGGCCCGTCAACAATCGTTGCAACATCCCGGAGATAGACCGGAGCGGCCCCGTTGACACCAACGACAATGCTGCCGACATCTTCGGCTTTCTCGAGGAAACTGCCGGACTTGACGATAATTTCACTGTTCTGCTGCCTGAAATTTCCTGATGTCATCTGGCTGTTCGCCATCTGTACCTGCCGGGCAATCTGCAGGGCGCTGACGTTGTTTCGCAGAAGCTTCTCCTTGTCCAGCAGAATACGCACCTGACGTTTCAGGCCACCCTTGATTTCAACATCACCGATATTGGGTATTTTCTTGAGTTCATCTGCTGCATCGAGCACTGCTTTTCTGAGCTGAAAAGGATCCTTGCTCTTGCTCCAGAAGGTCAGGTTCAGCACCGGCACATCATCGATGGCAACCTTTTTCATGAGCGGCATCTGGACGCCCTGCGGCATTTTGTCCATATTCTTCATGAGTGTTGCCCAGAGCTTGACCATGCTGGTCTCGGTATCCTCGCCGACTTTGTAACGCACCGTCACGAGAGCGAAATCAGGCATCGATGTCGAATAGACATAATCAACACCGGGAATTTCGGTCAGAGTCCTTTCGAATGGTTTTGCCACCCTTTCCTCGACTTCTGCAGGTACAGCGCCAGGATACGGAATGTAGATATCCACCATGGGAACCACGATCTGCGGTTCCTCCTCTCTCGGCGTCATGAATGTCGCGATGATACCGACCAGGATCGCCGCCAGCATCAGAAGCGGCGTGATCTTAGAGTTGATGAACTGTTTGGCGAGCCTGCCTGCTATACCTTCATTCATGGGACTGTACCTCTTTTATTTCTGAAACCTGCTCCTTTACCACCATACCCTCTTCAAGCTGGGTTGTATATTTTCCGACTATCCGTTCTCCGGCATCGAGACCACCGAGAACAACCTGACGACCGTTTTCATCATGACCGGGGCTTATCCAGCGTACAGCGACCCTGTCGTCAGTTCCGACGACATATACCCCGCTGAGCGGACCTCTGCTGAATATCGATTCCCGGGGAACGAGAAGTTCCGCTGCACCTGATGAATCGGTCCGCTTTTCGACCGTTGCAATCTGTTCAACAGCAACCGCGGTTTCCGGTTTCGTGTCACCGGCAGATTTTACCTCTTTACCTCCACACGATGTCAATACCGCAGTAAACGCGGTTATGAGGATCACTGTGATTTTTTTCACACCCGTAATGGTTAATGATGTTTAGTATCCGATGCTCTAATCCCTTTCATGACCATGGTCATTTGCCCGAGTAGTATTCAAGCTCGCTTCTTGCAACGCAGTAGTCATGCCTGGCCTGGTTGAGCCTGAGTTTTGCGAAGGTGTATGCCCCTTCACGCATAAGCAGTTCGAATGTCATCGCCATTCCGCTCCTGAACTGACTGCCGATATAATCAAGGCTGACCTTTGCTTCATCGAGGGCCTCCCGGGCTACGGCAATCCTTGCTTTCGAAGTTTTTATATCACGGAGGGTTTTTCTGATTTCTGCAAGACTGCCGCTTTTTGCCGCCTCATAATTGTACAAGGCTTCGAGTTCCTGGGCCTTCGCCTCCTGGATCCTGCCTTCGGACGTATACGCGTCAAACAAATCCCACTGGACGTTGATACCCATCATCCAGCTCGATCCGCCATTGAAAATTGCATTGCTGTGCAGATCGGTACGAAGAAAACCGTTCACTCTCGGAAGCCTGGCCGCTTTCGCCATCTCTCCCTGTTTTGCTGCAACATCGCGATAGGTCATCATTGCCATGAGATCATTCCGTTTTTCGGGAACGCGCTCATCATCGATCGACGGGACTCCCTTGCCGATGACGAAATCACCAGTCGGCACAATAGTGACAGCCGGATCAAGGTTGAGCAGAGCTTTCAGTGCATCGGAAGCGTTCCTGACAGCATCATGAAGCATGAGTTTCTGCTCGTTCAGTTCTGCAAGCCTCACATCCGTGGAAAGTTTGTCCGATTTTGACATAATTCCGGCACTGAAAGCTTGCCCGGCCACTCGGCTGTGGACCTGCATGGTGGTAATGGACTGGTCGATCGCTTCTATATTTTTCCTGGCAAGGATCATACCGTAATAAAGCTTTGCGACCTGAAGCTCTATTGCCTCTACCGTCCTTCCGGACATGTATTCCTGGGCCGTTTTCGCCGTTTTCGCCATCGATCGTCCGACTGCCGCATCGGCATTGTATATCGGCTGCATGACCTGCAGCGAAGTATTGAAATCATTGATGATATCCGCATTGTTCAGTTTCGCAGGAGCGAAATCTGTCTCTTTGACAATGTTCTGCTGCAGCTTGAAAACCAGTGCAGCACCGGGATCGTTGGTAGCGACAGCGTTTTCAGAAAGTGTAACTTTCGGCAATGTGCTCTGGCGGGTTTGCCTGATTCTCGCTTCGGCCTGATCAACCCTGCTACGGGCTGCTTTGATGGTGAAATTGTTTTCCCTGGCCATCGTCAAAGCTTCGGAAAGAGAGAGCTTGATCATTCTCCCGGTGGCTGTCGCCTGCTGTGCACTGAAGAACATGCTTACAGACAGAGAGAAAACCGATATAAACTTGCTTACTTTCATGATTTTTACTGTCTCGCAATAAGTTTGATAATCTTTTCAATGCTTTTCGAATCATTCTTTCTCATGCATTCCTTGAGGTTCCTGTCAAGCACCAGTGAAAAAGTATTGTCGAGCGCGGCCTTGGCTGCCTGAAACTGAGTGATAATCTGGCTGCATTCATCCCCTTTTTCAATCATCCTGATAAGCCCTTCGACCTGTCCGCCGACCTTTTTCAATCTGATAATCACATCTTCCATGAGTTTTTCTGTTTTTGTTTCAATCGTCTGTTGCTGAAGCATTAACAATCATTAAATACCTATACCCCGTACAGGTATAATCTACAAAAAAAGAATGGACAATGCAAACGTATCGAATACAGCGCAACGGGAGGGGGAATTTATGGAATCGACTTACTTGCCGGAAGCCGCTATTTCAAGATCGGAACAGCAGATATCGGACTGAACCCGGCAAAGCATGCTTTCGGTCGCCTGCTGCATGATCTGCGACATGATCGTTTCGCTCATGAATTTCAGGAAGCCTTCGGGCATGAGGTTCAGCGGAAAGGTCAGCTGGAAATCAAGAATGATGTTGGTATCGAAAAAAACCGAGGTGCGATTGTCTTTCTGATGAAGAAGACATATCTCCGAATTGGCTTTTCCGACAAAAGTATTGGGATTGCTTATTTCAAACGATGGCGTTTCATGAACATTGTCCCATCTGATCCTTTTCCCGACACGGTTGAAATGGTCCTGATTCTTCAGCTTCGGAACAAGATTCTTTCCGATACTGTCATCCAGAGAAAAGCTTTCCGAGGTCTGCTTCACGAAAAACACTGCAGTGATAGGATGATTCCTGGGATCGTTTACCTCAAACACCCACTGAAAAATGTCATGCTCCATAAGGTACCTGACATTGGTACAGTAGGGATTACACTTGATAATTTTTTCGTGGTTCGAAAAATATATGGTTGATTCATGAAGACATGAGTCAATAACTATATGAGCATTACTTTTACCGACAACTTCCATGATAGTAGCAAAATTATTGAGCGCACTAGGCAAGAGTTTCGGTTTCTGTAAACGCGTCTCAGGGATTGAGAGTTCCTGCTATCAATTCTTTTGGAAGAAAAACAATAACTCATCGATACAATACCGATCCCTGTATGCAAAAAGGATACTCAACCATCGTCCGTCAAAGAGACGGTACCAATCCAGAGCGCACTCCCGGTTAATGTGTCAAAGAATCACAAGAAACCCTGAAGACTGACTGCAGCTGTATACATCTGTATCTTCAGGGTTTTTCAATGATAATTTATTGCCTGTCGGCAGTATTGATACCTTCAGCAATTTTCTTGATCGAGTTCGACAGCATGGTAAGAGCCATATTGACAATCTGGACCTGAGATTTATTGATATCGACAAGAGCCTGGCACATCTGGTTGAAAGCCTCTACGGTATCGATGGACGAACCTGATGTGGCCAACGGTGCAGATGGTTCAGGCGCAGAAGGTGAAAACGGATTTTTACCGACCGGAGCAGCTGTTTTGCTTTCTACTTTTTCCGGAACACGTGCCGGAGGCGCGGCTTTTGGTGCGGCTGGCTGAGGTTTCGGAACCGGGCTTGCCGGAGTACTTGCGGCAGGAGTGCTTTTTCTGAATCTGTCAAAAAAACCGCGTTTTTTTTCTTCCTGGGCCATAATGATTTCGAATTATGTGTTAAATATATATTTCCACCCGAAATGCAGATAAACGTCCAACTGAATAGTTCCTGTCTCACAGGGCGCCAAAGGAGCGATATCTGCGAAAGTCATCCCTGTAAAAGGTATACTGCTTACTTCCCCTGGTCGGACCTTGCGATATCCATAAGTTCTGCAGTGATCGTATTGTATCCATGTGCTTCTGCATAGTCTTCAACAAGAGCTTTTATTCCACCATGCATAAAAGGTGGCAACCCCTGAAGCATATCCAGGGCTTCGTCGGTCCATTGCAATTTAGTTCTCGACCTCATGGCTCTCTCGTACTCTTCAAGAACATCGTATACGAAATCGTCGATTGCATCCTCATTAGACAGCATGGCCGGAGAAAATATTTTCTCGGCAAGTATCCTGTTGCCGACAAGATTGACCTTCAACTGGGGCAGGTAAAGCACTGCCGCCATGGTTCCAGGGGTTCCGCAGATAAGAAAAAGCGCGATTTTCTTTCTTTTAAGGTTTTTTTTCAGGTTTCCCTGAACCAGGGCACCAAGGAGCTGCGAAGCGACAACGAAATAATAAACTGGAGCCCCGAGAAGAACGATATCGAAATCCCTTACAAAACTGTAATCCGCATTGGCTTTGCATTTTGCTTTTTCGACATAGACACCCTCTTCCGCCAGTTTCATACCGATGGAATTGATGGCAGATTCGGTGGAACCGCCTTTGGACATGCTATCATATAAAATAACAGCCTTTAGAGTTTCTGACATATCTCACGAAGAGTTAATGCATTACTGTGAAATGCGTTCCTGCTGCACAGGCTGGTACAGGGAACCCGCTTTGTAGTCAAGAATAACAATTTTCCTGATAATTGAAGTTAAAAGTACAGAATTTATTTGCTTAATGGAACCCGCCAACACTAAAGAAATAATAACGTATACCTTCAGAAAGCGAATATGAGCGTAATGATCGATGAAAAACAGGCAGGCAGGAATTACATGATCAAAGAATGAAAAAATAATGCGGACCGGCAGCTGTCAGAGTTGCTTCACGGAACTGTATCTGCTTATGAATAAATACAACTATCAGGGAGCAACCCGCCTTTTACATTTGCTCTATTATTTAAAATGTTTTAACTTGTTGTAAAATTGGTATGAAAGTACCTGAACAATTTTAACTCTCTCTTTTCCCAAAATCTAAACAACAAAAACTATGTCAAACGGAACAAGCGATGTGGGTGGTGCAATCAGCAACCTGATTGACACTTTAGGCAAACTTGCACAGCAGCAGGTTGAAATTCTCAACAACGGCATTAAAACCGCAGCTTCCATGGTCGAGCCTCTCACCAAAACAGCAACCGATCTTGCCGGTACTCTTCTGAATACCTGCAATCAGGTTCTCCAGAGCGTTTCAGCAGCTATTGCTCCTAAAAAATAAGCTGTAGCAATCTTTGCAGAAGCACCTTGTACATTTGTATAGGGTGCTTTTTTTTTGCTTTTTACAAAGGGATTTTCCGGTGTCTGCAGTAACAGTCTTTCCGGCAGACCTTCATTGTGACAGGACTCTCAGAACAGCACCATATGACCTATCAGGATATTATAACCGGCCTTTTCAGTCCTGAAAGCCGAAAAAGCCTCGATATCGTTAAAATCCAGGGAGATGCCTCAACCCGCCAGTATTTCAGGGTGATCAGCCCTGAAGGATCCTTTATCTCCTGTTACGATCCCGCTTTTGAAGCCCTGCAGGGTGGAGAATACCCCTTTCTTGTTCTGCATGAACTCCTGGCAGGTCACGGTATTCCTGTGCCCGGCATAAAAGCGGTCAATCCGGCAACAGGAATGCTGCTCCTTGAAGACTGCGGAGATCTCCTGCTCCAGAATATATTCGGTTCATCTCTGCAGGACGACATTCCACGGCTGTACCGCAGGATCATCGATATCCTGGCCGGACTTCAGGCTATCCGGAGTAACAGTGACAGCATACCGTTCAATCTGAGCTTTGACCGGGAAAAGCTCATGTTCGAATTCGATTTCTTCATCAGGCACGGACTGCTTGACTATTTTGCCTCGATATACAGGAAAGAGTCCATCTCGGAATTGAGAACTGAATTTGAATCGATTACAGGCATTCTGGTAAAACCTGATAAATTTGTTCTGAACCACCGGGATTTCCACAGCAGAAACATCCTGATCCACCATGACAAGCCGGTAATCATCGACTTCCAGGATGCCCGTATGGGACTTCCCCAGTACGATGCAGTTTCACTGATAAGAGATTCCTATGTAAATCTCGGCCCTGTTCTGACCGATGAGCTTAAACAATACCATTACGATGCGCTCCGCGGCAACGGCATCATCACGACCGGTTTTGACGAATATCTCCATTATTTCGATATCATGGCATTCCAGAGGAACATCAAGGCGATCGGAACCTTCTGCTTCCAGACCAGGGTCAGGAACAACAACACGTTCGAACGATCAATCGCTCCCACGCTCGCCTATCTTTCCGAATATATCAATGCCCGCACGGAGCTGGCAAAAGCGGGAGAACTTCTGAAGCCAATCATTGAACGGTATACGGCATGAAAGCGTTTGTTCTCGCTGCAGGGTTCGGAACCCGGCTGCGCCCTTTGACCGACCATATGCCGAAACCGCTGATCCCTGTTCTGAACGTTCCAACTCTCTTTTACACCTTTTTCCTCCTTAAAGAGGCAGGCATTACCGACATCATCTGCAATACCCATTACCATGCGGATGCGTTGAGACAATATGTCGAATCGAGCGGCCTTCAGGGCCTCGATATCACGTTTTCGGAAGAAAAGGAGATCCTCGGAACCGGAGGTGGATTGAAAAAATGCGAAAAGCTGCTTGGCCAGAGCGATTTTCTGCTGGTCAACAGCGATATTATTACCGATATTGATTACGAATCACTCATCCGGTTTCACCGCAATTCCGGCAGGCCGGGAACGCTTGTGCTCCATGAAACGCCGGATGCGGCATCGATCGGCTATGTCGGCCTTGAAGACGGCCTTGTGAAGGATTTCAGGGACCTGCGGGGCACAGGTCTTGTTTCATCGCTTATTTATACAGGCACCGCGGTGCTCGGACCGGAAATTTTCCATTTTCTTGAATCCGGCTTTTCAAGTATAGTCGATACCGGTTTTACCGGGCTTATCGACAACGGAGGCCTCGGGTACTTCCTGCACAGCGGGTTATGGTGCGATATCGGCACCTTTCAGAGTTACAGAAAAGCGAACCTCGAATTAACGGCACAGCTTACCGGACTCGCGGACCGTATGGAGCGATCGATCGGAGTGAGGCCGCACATGGTCTCTCCTGAAGCGGAAATCAGCCCGGATGCCATTGTAAAAGGTTCCGTAATCGGAAGGAACTGCCTGATCGGAAAAGAAGCGAAAGTCACGGCTTCGATTCTGCTTCCCGGTGTGACGGTCCCGGCATACAGCACACTTACCGGTTCTGTAGCAGACCCTTGCTGCATAGTACCGTTTCAACAGGCAACATGATCAACGAATAACAACCATGACAGTCACAGGGCTCGATATCCTTCTCAGGGACACAGACGCAATACGCACGCGGAACATCGGGATGATCGTCAATCAGACCTCGGTCACCCGTGATCTCAGGTATTCATGGGAAGTCCTTAAAAAACAGGGATTCAACCTCAGAAAAATCTTTTCTCCGGAACACGGATTATTCGCAACCGAACAGGACCAGATAGCCGTCACTCACCAGCCGGAACTCGAATGCGACATTGTCAGCCTGTATGGCGATTCCGCAGATACGCTCCTGCCGCAACGCACAGTGCTCGACGACATCGATCTTGTGCTCTTCGATATCCAGGACGTCGGGTCCCGCTACTATACCTACGTTAACACTCTTGCGCTTTTCATGGAAGCGGTTTCAGGCACCGATATTGAAATTATGGTTCTCGACAGACCGAACCCGCTTGGAGGATTGATCGTTGAAGGGCCAATGCTCGATATGGCATTCAAATCTTTCGTTGGCATTTTTCCTGTCCCGGTACGTCATGCTTTGACTGCGGGTGAACTTGCCTTCCTGTACCGTGATTTCAAAAAACTCGATGTAAAGCTCAGCGTCGTAAAAATGGAGGGCTGGCGCCGTTCAATGCTTTTCCCTGAAACAGGCCTCCACTGGATTCCGCCATCACCTAACATGCCCACGTTCGATACCGCTGAAGTCTATCCCGGCATGTGCCTGTTCGAGGGACTTAATATATCGGAGGGCAGAGGATCGACGACACCATTCCAGGTTTCAGGAGCCCCTTTCATACACCCCGGCGAACTTTCCCGGCAGTGCGCTTCCTGCGGTCTTGAAGGAGTGGCATTCAGACCGGTCTGGTTCAAACCGACTTTTCACAAGTTCTCCGGTGAAGTTATAGGAGGAATCTGGCTGCATGTTACCGACCATCAAGCATTCAGGCCGTTCGCGACGGGTGTGGCGATGACTGCGGCGATCCGGAAGCTCTATGCCGAAAGCCTGCAGTTCCTCAGCGGCGTCTATGAATTCAACGACACCATCCCGGCTTTCGACCTGCTTGCCGGAAATGCCGCTGTCCGGACATCGATTCTTGAAGGAAAGGATACCGGTTCCATCCTGGCATCATGGCTCGGGGACGAAATCGAATTTTCCTCCTTCAAATGCAGCTATCACCTTTACGATGCATGAGGCCACCGAAAAAAAGTCGAATCAAACCGTAATCAGGTTTAAACAAGAACAACCATGCAGCCGCTCGACATAACCATCGTTGTTATTTTCCTCCTCGGGAACATCCTGCTCGGCCTTCTTCAGGGAAGAAGCAATAAAAACAACAGCGATTATTTCCTCGGAGGGCACCGTCTCCCCTGGCTCGTCGCCATGCTCTCCATCGTCGCGACCGAAACATCGGTTCTGACATTCGTCAGCGTGCCCGGTCTGGCCTACCGGGGCGACTGGACGTTCCTGCAGCTTCCCCTCGGATATATTTTCGGCAGGATTCTGGTCAGCATCTTTCTTCTTCCCGCCTATTTCGAAAACGGTGTCAGTTCGATTTATGAAATTATCGGTCTCCGGTTCGGCAAGGGAATGCAGAAGCTGGCTTCTGTTGTTTTCCTCCTGACGAGAATACTCGGCGACGGTGTCCGATTTCTTGCGACCGGAGTGGTCGTCCAGGTCGTGACAGGCTGGCCTCTTTCAACCGCTGTAGCGATCATCGGTATCGTCACGCTTGTCTACACGATCAGCGGAGGATTGAAAACCGTCGTCTGGCTTGACAGCATCCAGTTCGGACTCTATCTCCTGGGCGGAGTCGCAACCATTGTTTTCATCCTTTTGCAGCTCGAGGGAGACCCCGTTTCTATCATTTCCTCTCTTGCCGATGCAGGAAAACTCACGATGATCGATAACGGAGGCAACATCCTTTTCAACCCGATGCTTTTCGGAAGCGCCTTTGTCGGAGGAATATTCCTCTCCTTCGCCTCGCACGGCATCGACTACATGATGGTTCAGCGCGTCCTCGGCTGCAGTGACCTTGCAGCTGCCCGGAAAGCGATGATCGGCAGCGGTTTGTTTGTTTTTTTCCAGTTCATGGTCTTCCTGCTGGCCGGGTCGCTTATCTATCTCTTCATGCACGGAATGGCAACGGACAAAGACAGGGAATTCGCTACGTTCATCGTCAGGTACCTGCCCTCCGGCCTGAAAGGCCTGCTGCTTGCCGGCATCCTTTCCGCCGCGATGTCAACAATCGCATCATCGATAAATTCCCTTGCAGCATCTACAGTAACCGACCTGCTTGGAGGCAAGGTATCGCTCTTCATGTCGAAAATCATCAGCGCCGGATGGGCGTTCGTCCTGATCGCAATTGCCCTCATGTTCGATGAAAGCGACAAGGCGATTATCATGGTAGGGCTCGAGATCGCTTCCTTTACTTACGGCGGCCTGCTGGGCCTCTTTCTGCTGTCAAAAAGCAAACGTGAAATTCACCCAGTCAGTCTCGGTGCAGGCCTGGTCGCCAGCCTCGGCATCGTATTCGTCCTGAAATTCTTCGGGCTTGCATGGACCTGGTACATCCTTGTTTCCGTAACCCTGAACATCATCGTGGTGTTCGCTTCGGAAATGCTTTTAAATGCCCTGGGCAGGAAAAACGGAAGCAAGCATAAATCCTGATTACGAATTGCCCCGGCCGACAACGGATATTGCCCTGCGGCCGACCGGGTTTCATTACTGCAATTCAGGAAAGTTTGTCGTAATAAGGCTCCAGGCTCTCCTGCTTTTCTTCCGCCTCGTTGACGACCTCGAACGTCATGTTCCTTGCCTTTGCGGTCCACAGGGAAACGACAAGCAGTTCGGCAACATCGGAACGGTTGATCCAGCCGCTCCACATCCTGTCCCCGGTTTCCACATGGAGCCTGTTCTGCAAAGGCTCGCCGTCCTTGAGACCACCCGGTCTGACGATAGTGTAGCTCTTTCCCGCTCCTGAAAAAACCGACCGGAGGTGCTGCTCGGCTTCCCATTTTTTAGTAAGCACGCCTGCAAAAAGGTTCAGTGGATGATACCACTTCGTCACCGCCATGGAACTGACGAGGCCGAAATGTTTCACTCCTGCTCCTGCCGCTTCATCGACCAGCCGCATCACTCCGTTCAAATCTACCTCCTCTGGAGACGACTCCCCCGAAGGGGAATTGGAGCCGAGCGCAGAAATAACCGCATTACAACCCTTTACGGCATTCGCAACATCTTCGCTGTTCTGGATTTTACCCGTTGCGATCTCGACCGCACCACCGAAAATGGCCAGAGCCTTTTCGCGGTCCCTCGAAAATACCCTTGTCTGTATTCCGTAATGAAGAAGGCGTTTAACCACCCATTGACCGGTCCTTCCCGTTGCACCGGCAACAAGTACTTTTCCTGAATATTTTGATTCGCTGTTCATGATTCGTTGATTCTATAGTTATAAAAACCGATGATTATCTGATATAATCCTATAGAATAAACCCCTTGCCTTTCGAATAAAGTTTCTCTCCAATACCGTAATTTCATTACCTTTCAGAAAATAATATCGGAGCTCTCCCTTGTCCTGCAAGGCAGCAGATTCCTGAATGCAGCCATAAACGCGATTTCTCATGAAACACCGGCACTATCCTGCGATACTCTTTCTTGGCATGATCTTCGTAATGCATGACTCTGCCTCTGCCTACGATCCCGAAAGCCTCAGTCTGCTGAAAAAAAACGTTCGTGAATGGAATGCGCTGCGCAAGGCACAACCGGATAGAAGCATAGACCTGCTGAAGGCAAATCTCGAAGATGCGAAACTTAAGGGGGCTAACCTGAGCAAGGTTTTGCTGGTAAGGTCCGAGCTCAGCGGTGCTTCGCTTGACAAGGCGGACCTGACATCATCGAACCTGTCGATGTCATTTATGAAAAAAGCGGATATGAAAGATGCTGATCTTTCGGGCGCCTATCTTGTCAAGGCTAACCTGAAAGGAGCTTTCATGAAAAATGCGAAAGCAAGAGGCGCCAACTTCAAGGGTGCCAACCTGAGGTGGGTCATGATGGAAAACGGCGATCTGAGCATGGCGAATCTTGAAAACGCCGTTTTATTCGAAGCTAATCTCGAAAAAGCAAACCTTAAAGGGGCAAACCTTAAAAACGCAACGTTCGTCGACCAGGCAAACCTGAACGGAGCAACGCTTTCAAACAACACCATTCTTCCCTCAGGCCAGAAAGCCACATCATCATGGTGCGGCCAGCACAACGCCTTTTTCGAACGCGAACCGGAAACGGCATCCGTAACGTACGATACACCTCCTTCTGTTACTGAAGGGACGGTACAATTCATTGAAACGCCATCACCCGATAAAACGGTAAAGCCACACGACAAAAACGAAAAAAATTCTGCACTACCCGGAGAAAAGGCGATAACCGAGAGCAAAAAACAGCAGGAAATGATCCTTGATGACGTTGAAACATGGAATGCCATGCGCAAAAAGAACCCGGACATTCCCGTTTCTATGAAGGAAGAAACATTTTCCGATTCACAATTGAAGGAGGTCAATTTGCAGAAGGCGGACCTTTCAGGGTCCCGTTTCGATAATGCAACGCTGGATAAAGCAAACCTTGCCGGTGCCGATCTACGCAACGCCAACTTCCATAAAGCCGATATGAAAGCGGCAAAGCTGCATGGCGCCAATCTTGAGAACGCGAACTTCGACCGGGCATTTTTAAAAGGTGCGGACTTCAGCGACTCCAATCTGACGAAAGCCATGTTGTTCGGCGCAATGCTCGAGGGCGCCGATTTCAGGGGAGCCAATCTTCAAGAAGCATCCCTTTTCGAAGCAGATCTTGAAAACGCGCATCTCGAAGGGGCAAACCTGAAAGGTGCCAATATAATAGATGCCAATTTCAACAACGCAACCCTGTCACCACTTACCATTCTGCCTTCCGGAAAGCCGGCGACATCGGATTGGGCAATTCTCAGAAGGGCTATCTTTATTAACAAATAAAAAAGCAGGGAACCATGGCAAATATTCTTGTAGCAGGTTATTACAGCCGATGGGACATTCACCGCCATGCCGGCAGAATAGCCCTGTATGACTCAAATAACCAGCTCATCGAAAACCATGCCTTTACAGATCCTGCAGAGTTTCAGGTTGTCATCAGCATGTTGCGTCATGAAAAACATGTCTGGTACGAGACGGAAGCTCATTACCTGCGTACAGGCAATGAACCTGCGGGAGAATAAGTAACGAGAAATAAGCTCGAAGAACGGGCCAACTCTTATGACTGTACTTCGTCCAGTTTAGGAAACCGTTTTCCGTAGAGGAAATGGTGTAACAACCCTGCTTTGGTGATATTCGGGTCTTTTGCACTTATCGAGTGTTTTTTACCTTTACGGGTAACCACTTCTATTGTGCCGTCGTCGTTGACTTTGGTAACTTTCCAGAATTTATCAACCACATAGTGATACGCCTCCCCATGCTCCAGGGGATAAACCTGCCTTGCCCTCGGTCCGGGACTGAAGGAACTTTTCGGCTTATGGTAAACGATGGGATCACCGACTCTTAACCGTATCATCTCGACCTCCTTTACCGTAGAATAACGGACATGTTATTTTTAACTCAATTCAAACTTTGAATTTAAAAAAATAACAGTAAGAAACATCTTTTTTTTAATGTTATATCGACTTATTCTACAAAACGGATGACAAGCCGGTCATCAAGCATTTCCGCACCGGTTGTTTTCAGTGTTGCAAGCACCTGGGGTAACACCATATTACGGCGGTGGTTTCCGATCCTTATGTTGAGCTCGTCTCCGTTTTTACTGAGCTGGATTTGCTCTTTCGGTATTCCGGGGACACTCAGCTCAAGCTCGAATCCTTCCTTTGTCTGCTGAATATTGAAGGTGCTCTTGCTGTAGTAAACCTGAGCTGGGTCCTCATCGCCGTAAAGCAGCTCTTTCAGTTTTTCGAGAGCCGCCATACCGCATATTTCACGTAAATAAAGAGGAACCTCCTTTACCGGTAACGGACTGAAGTTATCGATGATCTCCTGCCTGTAGGTGCTCTGATTTTCTTTCCAGTACTGAAAATACGGATCGGTCACTTCGGCAGGGATAATCCGGTTCGATATGACAAGGTCAACGGAAATATCATAGAGACTGAGATATGCATATGCCCGCAATGATTCTTTTATCACCATTTTTTCCGGATTGGTGACCAGCCTCACGGATGTCACCATGTGATCTGTCAGGATTTTGCCAAGCGCATCGATTTTTTCATAGAATTCATACGGCACATCCATCATTTTTTTATCCGGCAGGGAAAATCCCGCAATTGGCCTGAATATGGGCTCGACAAACGGCCGAAGGTACATCGCCACCTTCTCAAGGGGTTTGTACAACCGTCTCATGTACCAGCCCGCAACTTCCGGAATGCTCAACAGTCGCAGAGCCGTACCCGTTGGTGCCGAATCGATGATCAGTACATCGAAGTGCCCTTCCTTGTGATGTCTGAAAACACGCACAAGACCGAAAATCTCATCCATGCCGGGCAGGATCGCAAGCTCTTCGGCCTGGACACCGTCAAGTCCCCGGGCTTGCAGTACCTCGGTAATGTAGCGTTTGACCATTCCCCAGTTCTGTTCAAGCTCCTGTAAAGCATCCAGTTCAGCACCCCAGAGGTTATCGCATACCAGTTTCGGTTCATGGCCCATTTCGATATCGAAACTGTCCGCAAGAGAGTGGGCCGGATCGGTGCTTAAAACCAGCGTTTTATAACCGAGTTCTGCACAACGAAGACCTGTTGCCGCTGCCATGGAGGTTTTGCCGACACCACCTTTTCCTGTCATGAGAATCAGTCTCATATCCTCTGGATTTTATTTTGGGTAAATCCTTACTTTCCCCTTTATAACCCGTAACAGATAAAATTAGTTTTCTTCGAAAGATAATCGCCGGATCATTCCTGTCTCATGCGGATGAGGGCAATCGGCGTTACTGGCTGGGTTTCGGGCGGGGACCCTTTCAGCAGTCCTTTTTTGAAGGAAAATTGAACAGATAACTGGTGACGAGGGGAAGGAGGAATACGGCAACGGTAACACCTGACGTAATGATATCAGCTTCATGTCCCTCGATGAGCCTGATAAAAGGAGTGTCCGGAAGCAGATGGTCCATTGCCGAAAGGGAAAGTTTGATTCCAAGCAGACCGATAACGATAAAGGCACTGCTTTGCAGAAAAGGATAGGTCTCCATAAGCCTGATGAATCCTCTGGCAACAAAACGCATGGCAAGGATCCCGATGAATACTCCGGTATAAATCAGCAGGATGTTGTCTGTAAACGCCACCGCGGCAAAGACGTTGTCTATTGAAAAAGCCAGGTCCATCAGTTCGACAAGAATTATGGTGGAAACGAAAGGGCTAAGCCTGCCGGATATCCATCGGTAAAAACGGTTACCCTGCTTGTCGAAATAATCATCGCTTTTTTCCGGGGTTTTTCTGCCTTTGTACCAGTTAAAAAATAAGTACAGAAGATATAACCCGCCGAAACACTTGAGCCACCAGATCTTTACAAGGTATGCTGCAAAAAACAGGCAGATACCTCTGAAAAGATATGCACCAATAATACCGTATTGCAGCGCCGCGTACCTCTGCCTTACCGGCAGGTCCATGACCATTGCAGCAAGTACTGCGGCGTTATCGACAGACAGAAGGCTTTCAATAAGTACCAGATTGCCGATAACGAGCAGTGAAGCAAGTGGATAATCGACTATATGCTGTAAAAGCTCGTCCATCAGTAATAATAGTTACGGCGTAAAAAAAGCTGCCGGCACTTTTTTTCGGAAGCTGGAGAATAACGGCCGGTCAAGTCCTCCAGAACATTTCATATCTGGACCAGAAGGCCTATTTCGATAACCTGGCCTGAAGGCAGATCGTAATACGCGGTTGCGCTTAAAGCATTGCGAGCCATAATTGCATAGAGCTTTTTACGCCAGAGGGCCATCCTGGATTTCATGCCGGTCACGATTTTTTCCCGGCTGAGAAAGAAGCTGATTGCCTCCGGCTTGAAATGCAATCCCTGATGATTGGCCAACGCAATAACCTGCCTGATATTGGGGTACTCAAGAAAACCGTAGCGGGCAACAACTTTGAAAAAACCGTCCCCGAGCCTGGTCACTTCAACTTTTCGGCTGTTTGGCACCCTCGGTACGCGTTCAGTAGAGAAATGGAAAAACGCCACATTAGAATGCATGATCTTGTTATGCCTCAGATTATGCAGCATCGCAAGAGGCACAACCTCCGGGTTTGCGGTAAGGTAAACCGCCTGTCCGGCAACACGCTGTGGCTCCTGTAGAGCGAGGCTCTGCAGGAACTCATCGATGGTGAGTGTACGGTTTTTCAACTGCTGCAGCAGAAGTGAGCGGCCCTGGTTCCAGGTAACCATCAGGGAAAAAATGCCAAGCCCTATAACCAGCGGGAACCATGCCCCGTGCAGGAGTTTTGTTATGCTTGCCCCGAAAAAGGAAAAATCGATAATCATGAAAACACTGATCATGCCGTTGAGAGCGAACATATTCCATTTCCAGAGATCACGTGCCACATAATAAAACAGAACCGTCGATATAAGCATTGTGGCAGTAACGGCCACGCCATAAGCCGCAGCAAGTCGGCTGGATGACTCAAATCCGATTACGAGCCCGATAGTGGCAACCATAAGCACCCAGTTCGCTGCGGGAACATAGATCTGTCCCATATGTTTTGCAGAGGTATGTGTTACGGTAAGCCGAGGAAGGTAGCCAAGCTGTATGGCCTGCTGGGTAAGCGAATATACTCCGGTGATAAGTGCCTGGGATGCAATGATCGTTGCCGATGTGGAAAGCAGTACCATGGGGATCATAGCCCACGAAGGTACAAGCCCGTAAAACGGATTGTGCGATTCGGAAGGATGGGACAGCAGCAGCGCCCCCTGTCCGAAATAGTTCAGAAGCAATGCAGGAAACACAAGAACTATCCAGGTAAGTCTGATGGGACTTTTGCCGAAATGACCCATATCGGCATAGAGGGCTTCTGCACCGGTCACGGAAAGAAATACCGCGCCGAGCACCATGAACCCCTGGGTATGATTGCTTATGAGAAAAGAGATGCCGTACCAGGGAAGAATTGCCTGAAGAATCTGCGGATAACGGATAACTTCAACAAGGCCAAGAATACCGATAACGATAAACCAGATGAAAATAACCGGCCCGAAAAAAGCACCGACCTTCGCTGTTCCATGGTGCTGAAAAAGGAAAAGCGCGGCGAGAATGACAATGGTCACCGGGATGACGAGTCCCTTGAATGCCGGTGCGATGATCTGTACCCCTTCAACAGCGCTTAGTACCGAAATAGCCGGCGTGATCATGCCGTCACCATATAACAGGGCCGCGCCGAACAATCCTATGGCTATAAGAAACCACCGTTCACTCCCGTTCTTTCGACTGTTTGATATGATCAGTGACGTCAAAGCCAGAATACCACCTTCTCCCTGGTTATCGGCTTTCATGATGAACGTGAGATATTTGATGCTCACGATCATAATCAGGGCCCAGATCAGAAGGGAGAGTACACCGAGAATATTTCCCTGGGTTACCGGAATGCTGAAATCTCCATGAAAACACTCCCGGACAGCATAGAGCGGGCTGGTACCGATATCTCCAAAAACGACACCAAGCGCTGCAAGAGAGAGGCTGACAAGCTTTTTAATATTCGACTGACCGCCTGATATGGACAAATGGTCTTCTTCGGTTACAGTTGACATGTTTTGATGAAAAGATGAAAGAAAAACTTTCGATAATATTCAATCGAAAGCTCAAACCACAGCCAAAACAGTAGCATTTTATTAATAATGCAAGAAATCGCCCGACAAAACAAAAGTTATTTATGAAAAACAATACATTTACGTAGAATTTTTTGCCCGTTAAATAACATTCTTTACTGGCAAAATATAACAATAGTTCTTAAATCAATAATCCAGCCCATTGGACTCGAGTCCTGGAGTGCTCATATCTGTCCCTCAGGATAATAATACTGCCGCGCATCTCACGATTTGCCGTTTACAGGGCATATGATCTTGACCGTATTGCCACACTCTTTAACCGGCCTTATGCGTGGCAGAAATCGATTACAATACAATAAAATCGAATGCGGTGAATTCAGGGTGTTGCCGGGACAAACAAACAATGAAATTAATTCAAAAATAAATGAATAAACGCCCTTTTGAGCTATACACATACACAGAACCCGCAGAATGATTATACTTTTATTATAATCTCTTAAATCTATTTTTATACTTCAAATCTGATAAAAAAAGCGGCAAAATTGACCAATCGCAAAAAAATCCTTTTTTCAGGATATTTTTTTATATTGAACAAGGAATAAAAACTGAATCGATTTTTGATTTTTATTCATTTTGACCGTTTCTTCAGTCTGGATCCTTTGGAAAACCGACAGAACCGGCTAATCAAAATCCTGAGTTTATGACGCATGAAAAAAACATTCTCAACCGATATCTTCTTGCAATTCTGATAATTTTCAGTTTCATCGCAAGCGTTCCATTCCTTTCTCTACATACATCTGGTAATGAAACCGGCCTTTCCGGAATTTCTTCCAGTAATACCGATACCAAAAAAGCGAAAAATCCATTTTTTGTAACCCGCGGCACCGCGTCCTACTATGCTGACGATTTCCATGGTCACAAAACGGCTAACGGCGAAACCTTCGATATGCATGAATTGACGGCAGCCCACCGTTTCCTTCCCTTCGGGACCAGTGTAAAGGTTACCAATCTGAGGAACGGAAAGGGTGTCATCGTTCGCATAAACGATCGAGGACCATTCATCAAGGGGCGGATTATCGACCTTTCGGCTGGAGCTGCAAAACAACTCGGTATCATGCAAAACGGAATCGTCAAGGTCAAACTCGAAGCATATACTCCCAAATCCTGAACAGGCAGATCACTATCTCCCGTTCAGAAACGTTCGGGAGATTTTGCAAATATGATTTAGTTTTGTAGCTTCATTAGTTGTTTTTTCTAATAAATCAAGTGTCGGCTCAGGGTACGAAACACTGTACTTTGCCTCCCGGTCAATAAAACGCCGCACTTTTCTGACGCTGCATCACCCTTCATGGCGGGCAAGTGTAATCCGGAACGGATCGCACCTGGCAGCATTGATGACTTTTCATCAATACGACAATTAATACCTTGCGGAACATCTCAAGGCAGACACGTTCTGATAAAACGCATGCAAACCTTTGGAAATTATGACGCAAAGCAAACGATTTTCTTCTCTTTATTCTCTTTTTGCCTTTGTGGCGATACTTTTCAGTTCATTCTCATGTTCCTCCCTGTCAGCCGCTGAATCAAGTGACTTTCCCGACCCTGCAACCCCGAATATGTCATGGTTTCCTGAAAACAGCAGTATCAACCATGCCGCCGCCACCCGCCCTGACGCTCTGATGGAAACGAAAAATCGTTTTCATGTCGCTGAAGGAAAAGCTTCCTACTACGGAAAAGAATTCAACGGAAGAAAAACTGCCAGTGGTGAATATTTCAATCTCTTTCACTTTACCGCCGCTCACCGTTCACTCGCTTTCGGCACCAACGTCAAAGTGACCAATCTCGACAACGGAAAAAATGTCATAGTCAGGATCAATGACCGGGGACCATTCAGGAAAGGAAGAATTATCGATGTTTCCCAGGCTGCAGCGAGAAAAATCGGGCTCTACGGAACCGGAACGGCAAACGTCCGGATCGAAGCTTACAACTGAGCCTCATCTTTTTGAAAAGATCATGACGAGGCCTGAATTACGGTCTTTCCTGAAAGAAGTCTTGTCATATCCTGCATAGATCCCTTTGAGAGATAACCCTGCATTTTCATGGAGCTGCACATATTGTTCCGACGTCACCGGATACAGACCGGAACTTTCCTGAAAAACCGTAGAGCCTCCTGAAACAAGTTTCACCTCAAAGATCACATTACTCGATGAAATGGAGGAATAGGCACGGTAAAACGATGTTTCTCCGCTCCCGATATGTTTTACCGGAAATGAATATTCGTCGAGGGTAACGAGAAAATCCCAGTTCACAACCTGTGCAATCCAGTATCCGCCTTTTTCAAGAGAAGCATGGATGTCATGAAGAAATCCCGGAAGTCTGTTCTGAGGAAGATGCGAAAGCACATTGCCGATTGAGTAGACAAGATCGAACGTTCCTTGCAGTGAACCGATCAGGGCAATATCCATGCACATGAACATGGCTCCCTGATACGCGGCTTCGGCGGCTTCGATCATCATGGCGTCAAGGTCGATCCCGGTCACCCGGTATCCATCCTGAAAAAACCTTCCGCAGTAATGGCCGGGACCGCAGCCGGCATCGAGAACCGAACAGCCTTTCTCTCCTGCATATCCTTTGAGAAAACCATAGACGTCCTCCCTGTAAGGAAATACCTGCTCGTAATATGGTGCAAAATCGGAATAGAATGACATGGCGCTGATCACCGGATTATTATTATATAAGGAACGGCTGCCGCTCGCCAGAGTCAATTTACCACCAGTTTCTTGATATGATCGTAAAATGCCGCCGCCTCCATGACGCCGATGACCCTGCTGTCGGGGATCTCCCTGCCTGTCCTGTCAAAGAATATGATGCCCGGGGGCCCGAACAGCCCGAAACGTTTCATCAATGCCCGCGCATCTTCGCTGTTCGACGTCACATCGACCTGCAGCAGCGTCAGCTTGCCAAGCTCCGCCTTCACCTTCGGATCATGCAGCGTGAATTTCTCCATCTCCTTGCACGCCACACACCAGTCCGCATAGAAGTCCAGCATCACCGGCCTGTCAGCCGACTGCAGCGCCTTGTCGAGCTCTGCCGGGGTGCTGATCCTTTTGAACGCGATCCCCTCTCCCTGCGCCTTGTCACCGGCCGATCCTCTCCCCGCCTGCAGATGCCCGAGCGGTTCCAGGGCATTGCTCCCCCCTGATGCCGCACCAACCAGTTCCGCTATGCCGATCACAAACAGAACCAGTCCCAATGCCTTCCCGAAACGCTGACCGATCGTGGACTTGCCCGCATGGCTTTCGAACACTTTCAGAAATACCGCGCACAGTATCGCAAATGCTCCCCACACCAGCATCACGCCCTGCACAGGCAGCACAGGGGACACCATCCAGACCGCTACCGCTATCAGGAGCAGGCCGAACACATATTTCACCCCGATCATCCACCCTCCGGCTTTCGGAAGCAGGCTCCCCGCTGAAAGTCCAACAAGAAGAAGCGGAACGCTCATACCCAACGCCATCGAAAACAGGGCAAGTCCGCCGATCAGCACATCTTTCGTCTGACTGATATAGACAAGCGTCCCGGCAAGCGGCGCCGCCACACAGGGGCCTACGATAAGAGCCGACAGCGAACCCATCACGAACACTCCGATGAATTTGCCCCCCTTCTGTTTTCCAGATGCCTGGTTCAGCCGGTTCTGGATCGCTGCAGGCATCTGCAGCTGGTAGACATCGAACATCGAGAGCGAAAGCAGCACGAGCAGCAGGGCAAACAGCACAAGCACCCAGGGTTTCTGCAAGGCACCCGAAAGCCCCTCTCCGGCAAGGCCAGCCGCGACGCCAAGCGACGTATAGACCAGCGACATGCCGAGGCAGTATGCTACGGCCATCAGAAAACTGCGCCTGCGGGTGACCTCACCCTCGCCAACGATGATCGACGAGAGGATCGGGATCATCGGAAGTACACACGGGGTGAACGACAGCAGCAGACCGAAGAACAGGAACGCTATCGAGATTTTCCAGAGGCTCCCGCCCGCGAGCGTCGCTTTCGCCAGGGAGAGATCGTTTTCCCCCCCGCCTTTTACATTTGTATTACCGCTCGATACCGCTGCCGGTGGAGTGACCGCTTTTGCCGCATCCGCAACACTCGTGCCAGGAGCGGTTTGCTGTTCGCCTGCCGCGGCAAGCACCCCAGGAACGCCAGGATCGATCTCGTACGATTTCGTTATCGGGGGGTAGCAGAGCCCGTCCTCCGCACACCCCTGATATTCGACGTTCAGGGTGAACCTGCCATCCGCTTTTGCCACCGGAACAGCGACATCGAGACGGTCGTGATAGATCTCGAATTTTTCATTCGTTGACGGGTCCGTTATCGTGATGCCTTTCGGCAATACCGGCTCCTGCAACTTCGCACTGCCCTTCCCGACACTGACCTTCACCCGGTCACGGTAGAGCTTGTACCCTTTGGCGATATCCCAGTGCAGCGTAACAGAGCGGTTCGCTCCCAGTTCCGCCTTCACCCTGAATGCCTGTTCCGGATCGAGAAAGTCCGCTCCGAACGCGCTGCCGAATTGCAGCAGCAGAAGCATGATCATTACGGTTATCGTCATCACCGTTCCCCTGCAATACATATTCTTCTCCCTCATGGTTGTCATGGCTGCTCAGTTTCTGTGATGAATTGCTCCCTTGCTGTCAACCGCAAGATATTTCATTCCCGTTTGAGAAAGATAATGAAGCCCATCCTCCTCCTTCAGCATCGCAATCGTCGACCGGCTTCCCGCCAACAAGGTCGTTGCCGCAAGTATGGTGACCGATTGCCAGAAGTTTACCGGCATACCCGTCCCCGGATTGAGGATGTGGCAGTAGCGTTGGCCATCCGATTCAAAATACCGTTCATAATCACCGCTGGTGGCAAGCGCACCGGAGTAGAGAGGAATGGAGGCGATCGTTTGTTTCTCGTTCCGCGGGTCCTGGATACCGATCACCCACGGGCTCCCGTCCGGTCTTGGCCCGACAACACGTATATCTCCTCCAAGGTTGACATAACCCGAGCGGACACCATGGTTCAACAGAACAGCCGCACTGCAATCCGCAGCATACTCTTTTCCGAATCCTCCGAAATCCACCTGCATGCCGGTCACAGGAAGATAAACGGTTTTATCCTGACGTTCCACATATTCCCATCCTACAAGTCCAAGGAACGGTGCAAGCACATCCGCTTCGGGCACTGATGCCTTTTTAAAATCCCATGCCTTGCGCAGAACACCGGAAGTGATATCGAACAAACCTCCGCTGCTCCTGTAAAATGCATCGGCATAACGCAAAAGCGTTAACGTCTCTTCATCGCACTCCACTCTTTCAATGCCTGCCGCGGCATTGATCTTCGATACAATACTCTGGGGAAGATATCTGGAGTATTTCATCTCGATTCTTGCTATTTCATGAACAGCAAGTTCTGCAATTGCCTCACCGCTCTTTTTATTTTCATACGCCATGACTATCTCGCAACCGCTTGACATGGCTTCAAATCCGAAACGTAAAATATTCATAATCTCTTGCTGATTACAGACATGGCCGTCACTTAAAACGTCCTCGACAAACCCAGTTGAACGTCTTTCGCATTGAATGAAGCCACTCCCGGATCACCTTTACCAAATAGGCTCCATTCCCCCCGTTGTTCATACCTCTCATACTTTACATCCATCAGCCAGTGGGCGGACAACTGCTTGCTGACCTTGACACCGAAACTTATCGCTCCGAATGAGGAGAGCCGCTGGTCCTCCGAATAATAAACGGCGCCTGCCGGTGGCGGAACCGGTTTAGTGGGGTCCGGACCGGAAGCGATATAAAAATCAGCTTCGCTTTGCGAATAGAACCTCATCTGTGGTGTAATCGTCCACCCTTTCGGGAGCGGCTGAACATATTCCGCGCCAAGCGTGTGGGCTCTGATACCCCAGGTATCCTGATAGTACCGGTACGAAAGGTGCATGGTTCCGTCAGTGCTGTCGAAATGGTGATTACACCTGGTCATGAATGTTGCACTGTTACGTCCTCGCGGCCGGATGTCCGGATCCTTGAAAGGATCGGTAAAATAACCGTTTCCAATGGTGTACCCTAAATTGAACTGAACGATATCGGCTTTCGCAAGCACTTTTGTCAGACCGAAAAGAGCAGCATAGGCCATCTTCTTTTCAGGATCTTTCTGTTTTTTCGATGCAACGACATTGTCACCCCTCAGGTCGATACTGTCGTCATTGACGCTTGCACCGATCATACAGGTTGTATTCCTGTCTTCGGTCGACCAGCTTCCCTGAAGCGAGATACCACGGGAAATGTAATCATTCTCCTTTGAATAACTGAGACCGCCTGTAACGGAACCTCTCGAAAAATAGCGGGTAAGCTGCGCATCTCCCGCATGCCGGAGATCGAGGGCCGAAGCACCCGATAGAGCCGATGGGAAACCAGCCGAATGATAAGCCGGAGAAGCTCCGGTAACGGTATCATCAAGCAGGTTCACACTCAGCGACCACTCTCCTGCTACAGGGACCATACACATGAGCGACAGGGCCTGAACTCCTATTCTCTCTCTCGTCATTCCGGCAGTCAGGGGAGTGTCGCCTGTCTGCCAGTCCCTGTAATTGAGATATTTCAGGCTGACAATTCCATTTTCAGGAGCACTGTCGGCACAGGCAGAATTTATCGTCGGCAATGCCATTGCAACACCGAGAATCGCCGTGCCGAAAAGAGCGGATTTCGCTTTCAATGCCGGTATTGTCATCATGTGTCGGGTGTTAACATTCGATTAATTACATCCGCATCCGCCCCCTCCCACTCCTGCACCGCCGGATGCAGCTTCCTTGCTGCTGTAAATATGTTCGGTGGATTTCGTATCGAGCGGATCACCCTCAAAGGTCATTTCCGGCCGGGCGAGGGTGCCCTTTTCCCAGGGCTGAACTGTCAAACAGCCAGATAAAGCAAGCATGATCAGCAACTGGATTGCATGCAGAGTATTGAGCAAAACACGTAATACATGTTTATTCATTTCTTTGCCTCCAGAGCCGTCTTGATCTGTTGTTCGAGGGTTTCACGGTCACTCTCTTTAAAACCTGAATGCTGTGAGATAATCCTGCCATCCCTTCCGATAAGAAAACTGAAAACTGCAAATACATACGCACCTGTTTGCCAAATGCCGTCGCCCTTTCATACAGGCATCATCCTGCCTTCTGAAAGTCTGTAAATAATCGTTGAGAGCGATTTGAGGGAAAGCACAAATCCAGCCGGCAATCAAGGGATCACCCTGGAAAATCATACATATATCGGTAAAGAACGATCGTTCAACATGAATGAGGGATGCTATGCGGCAAAAAGCACTCAGTATTTTAACAATTGTTATTTCTGATTCCAAAAAACAAAATCACCAGGTTTGTTCAAACTTTGCCGAGCCAGTTGTTGACTTCTTCAATATCGCGAGCTGATAAAACACCTGCGCTTTGCCTGAGCATGAGCAGATTGATAATATACTGATAACGGGACTTGGCAAGATTGCGCCTGGCAGAAAAGAGCTTCTGCTGGGCATCGAGCACATCCATATTGCTGCGCAATCCCGCTTCAAATCCTTTTCTTGTTCCGGTCAAAGCGGTTTCCTGTGACTTTACCGCCTGCTCGTATGCCTGTATCTGGGCGATAGTGCCTGTAACATTGTTGTAATATTTCCGAACATCCGATTGCACTCCGCGTTCCTGCAATCTGAGTTCCTCCCCTGCCTTTATCCAGCGGGCCTTTGCCTGACGCACGGAAGAACTCACAAATCCCCCTGAATAAATCGGGACGCTCATCTGCAGACTGAGCGAATAGGTATTGTAGGTCGCACCGATCGAATAGTTGTTTTCACTTTCCGTCAAATTTCTACCAGCCACGAGATCAAGCGTCGGATAACGTATCGCTTTCTGTTTTTCTATCTCCTTACGGGCAATCTCCATATTCTGGCGCGCCGAAGATATCTCCCCGTTACCGGACATCGCAAGGCTTATCCAGGATTGTACCTGATCTGACAACGGATTTTTTACAACCAGTTTTTCAGGATTGAGTTTGCAGAGATTTTCAGGATATTCACCGATTAAATTTTCCAGCGTACGGCGACTGAATTCAAGGTTGTTGACCATATCGAGACACTCTGCAAGTGCCATATTATAAACCGCCTGGGTCTCACTGATCTCGGTAATGGTACCAAAGCCTTTATCATACCGGTGCTTTGCCTGCTGTAGCTGTTCCTTTGATGCTTTCACCTGTTCCTGAATAACAGCCAGGTTTTCCTCGGCATACAATACATTGCAGTAGGCATCGGTTATTCTCACAATCAGACCAGCCTCTTCATTCTGCATGTCGATATCGCTTTTTGCCACAATCGACTTCGCCTGGGTATAACCGATAAAATTCGGAATATTCAGCAATGACTGACGGAGAGTGACGCCGGTATTTGATGTATTGTAATAGTCGGGTGTATATAAAACCCCATGATAGCCGTATTGCGTGACGTTCCGTCCCCGACCGACATTTCCCCGGATATTGGGCCTCAATAATGCACGCGCCTTGGCAATCTCCTCTTTGTCAGCATCATTATCGGCATGAGCAATACGGACCCGCGCATCATAGTCCAATGCCTTTCTGTATGCCCCGGACAGATCGAGGGACACGGCGGAAACATCCTGCGAAAATGTAAAAAACAGGAGAAACGATACAGCTACCAGTATTTTCATGACACACACTCTTATCATATTTCTTTGTAAACACATGCGAAATCTTATTCCTCCTTCATCGAAACCATGACCTTCCTGATCAGCGGATCGATCAGATAGGTCAGAAGTGATCGTTCACCTGTTTTGACAATGACCTGAACCGGCATTCCGGGCTGCATCTGACGGTTTCCAAGAGACTTGAGACCATCAGGCGTTACTGAAATACGGGCAAGGTAATAGGACATTCCAGGCACTCCAGGGTTTACCTGAGGATCGGAAACAATGTCTTTCGATACCGATTCAACTTTTCCCTTCACAACAAGCTGAGGAGTACGGACGAAAGAAAAAAAGCCGATATCAACCTCGTCTCCCTTGCGAACGCTGTCGATCAGGTGAGGGGAAACTTTCACATCGACAAGAAGTCCTTCATGGTTCGGTACGATATCCATAATTTTCTGCCCGGGCTGAATCACTGCCCCGACGGTCTGCACCTGCAGACCTACAACCTGGCCTGATACCGGTGAACGCACCTCGGTATCGGCGAGCTCTTTTGCAAGAGTTTTCGTTTTTTCAGCATCGGCCTCGACTTCAAGCTGAACCTGGGCAAGCTGGGTTGCCGTTGCAGATTTGAATTCGGCAATTTTCAGTTCCATCTCTCTTTTCTGGTTCAGAGGTGCATACCCCTCTTTTACAAGCGATGAAATACCCGCAAGCTGCTCCTGAAGAATTCCGAGAGTCATGCGGCGGGAAAGAAAGAGCTGTCTCTGACTTTCCATATGCTGTTCGGCAAGCAGCCGGTCGGAATCGCTCACAAGATCCTTATGAAACGAAATCGAGCCTGCCCCGCGTATTTCGGCAAGCAGCCGGTCCGCTGTCGCCCTCATACCGAGATAATGCTGATGAACCTCATCATAACGGGCTTTTGCCATCCCGTTGTCAATTTTCATAAGCAGTTCGTCCTTTTCAACCATCTGCCCCTCTTTTACAAAGATTCTTTCGAGGCTGCCTCCGCGCAGATTTTCAACCACTTTTCTTTTTGTCGCCAGATTTACGATACCCTGACAGGGAACACCTTCGTCGAGTGGAGCGAAAGCCGACCAGAGAAGGAATCCGCCGAATCCGACAAGCAGGATCAGAATACCAAGCCGGACGGGACTTTCTGTATCAGCGTAACGTTTTCTTTTGTCCGTGGTTTGTTTTACGGCAGAAAGGGGAATCCTTCCCGCTAAAGCTTCAAGAATGGGCATGATTGTACGTTTAAACGGTTTTTCCTGTTATTGTCACTGTTCCAGAGCTGCTTCGTAAACCGGAGAACGCAAAGACGGTATGACTGTTTCCGGTTCACCGGTCCCGACGATACGTCCCGACTGCATGAACACTTTCCTGTCGGCCACTTCGAGCACTCCAGGACGGTGTGTTACGAGAATCACCGTTTTTCCTGCAGCCCTCAACTCCCTGAGAGCCTTGATCAGAGAACGGTCTCCGTTTTCATCGAGGTTGGCGTTCGGTTCGTCGAGCACAATGAGAGAGGGGTTCCCATAAAGTGCACGGGCAAGCCCAAGCCTCTGGCGCTGTCCTCCCGAAAGGGTTCCGCCATCCTCGCCTATCCAGGTATCATAGCCGAGGGAAAAACGGACGATCATCTCATGGATTCCCGCTTTTTTGGCCGCTTCAATCACTTTTCCGGAATCAATTCTTGAAAAACGCGCAATGTTTTCAGCAATCGAACCTTCGAACAGCTCGATATCCTGCGGGAGATAACCGATATGGGGCCCGAGCTCACTCCTCTGCCAGCTTTCCACCGGTTTGCCGTCTATCAGCACACGCCCCTTACGTTCCGGCCAGATTCCGACGATGCATCGGGCAAGGGTGGATTTTCCGGATCCGGTCGGACCAAGTACGGCAACGATCTCACCCGGAGAAAACACCGCATGAATATCTTTGAGAACAGGTGTTGTACGGTTACCGGCAAGGGCCGTAACACCTTCGAGCCTTATCTCTCCAGCCGGATCACGGCGTATCGGCTCTGCTTTACGTTCAGGAAACTCTTCGAGTAAACGTTCGAGTCGCAGAAACGCCGTTCGCGCCTGCATAAAAGGCTTCCATGCCGCCACCATGAGATCGAGCGGCTGAAGGGCTTTTGACATCAGTATATTGGTGGCGATCATGGAACCGGCAGACATCCGCCCATCGATCACCATCAGGGCTCCTGCGGCAAGCGTCAAAGACTGCATGCTGTAACGCACAAACTTTGCAATGGACTGCTGGCGGTTCTGGCTCTCAAACGAGGCCCCTGCAGCGGAAAGTGAAATATCATGAAGCCGATACCATCTGTTCCTGACGTTTTTTGTCATGCCCATCGCATAAACAGGCTCTATATTGTGCAGTTTGCCCTGTAAAAAACGATCACTCTCATGTTCCGCGCATGCAGCGCTTTCGATCTTCCCGATACTCATACGGCTGCTCTGGAAAGCCAGACCAAGCTGAATGATTGCGAACAGAACGGACAGCCAGCCGAGAAAGGGATTGAGCAGAAAGATCACCGCGATATAAACAGGCGTCCATGGAGTATCGAATAACGCAAAGATGCCGTTTGCCGTGAGAAACAGACGAATATTGCCGAGATCACTGAAAGCATCTGCCACACGGTAGGGTGAATTCTTCAGGTAGGCATCGAAACTCGCCCTGAAAACCTTCGAATTCAGGCAATCATCGAGCCTGACCCCCGTGCGGACAAGAAGTACCGAGCGGAGCCATTCCGCTACAGCCATAACACCACAAAACAAAACAAGGAACAGGGTGATCACAAGCAGCGTCAGCTCGCTTCCGCTCTTCATGACACGGCCGTACAGCTGGAGCATGTAAATCGTCGGTGAAAGCATGAGCACATTGACGAAGAGACTGAAAACACCAGCCCAGAAAAACTCTTTGCGGAACGCCAGGAGTTGACGTGCAAGAACACTGCGATTGAAAAAATCAGGTTTCATGAAGGGTCCTTTTTTCCTGTACGTGTTAATTCTTCGACTGGAGGATCACAGGTGGAGACTGCAGCATGGCAAGCACCTCCCTGCAGGAGCCGAACTGCTGAACCTGCCCATCGACAAGAACGAGCAGATGCTCTATCGCAACGAGAATGTTGACTCTGTGAGTAATGACGATAACCGTCGAACCGGCGGCTTTCAGACGTTTTACGGTGCTGATGAGGGCCGCAATCCCCTGTTCGTCGAGACTTGAATCAGGCTCGTCGAGCACGACAAGCTTCGGCATACCGTAAACCGCCCGAGCCAGGGCTACACGCTGGCGCTCACCCCCTGACAGAAATGAACCGTCATCGCCTATGATTGTTTCATAACCCTGGGGAAACTGATCTATCAGAACTTCCAGCCCGGCCATCCTGCATGCTTCACGGACTTTTTTCGAATCAGGCTCTCCGAATCGGGAAATATTTTCCGAGATGGTTCCTTCAAGCAGCTCGACATTCTGCGGCAGATAGCCGATATACTGCCCGAGCTCCTCCCTGTCACATCGGTAGATATCATTTCCGTCCAGCCGGACCTTGCCTTGCATCGCCGGCCAGATTCCTGCAAGCAACCGTGAAAGAACGGTTTTACCTGAAGCGGAAGGCCCTACGATGGCAAGTGATGATCCTGCCGGAAGCCTGAAAGAAACACCTCTGATGATATACGTTGAACTTCCCGGGGCTCCTGTAAACAAACTTTCGACGGACAACGCCCCATCAGGTGCCGGCAGAGGCATCCCCTTGCTCTTCGAAGGATATGCGGTCATAAGACCTTCAAGACGATTGAACGCCTCACAGGCAATTTCCACCTGGCGCCAGTTTCCGATTATCTGAACGAGAGGAGAAAGAACTCGCCCGCCAAGAATGGATGCGACGATCATGCCGGCACCGTGCAGCTCGCCCCGGAGTGTCAGCCAGCAGCCAAGTCCGAGCAGAAGCGAGCTCGTCAGGCTTTGCACCAGCTTCGATACGACGGCATTTGTTCCGGCAAGATCCGAAGCCTTTGCCTGATGCAGAAGAAACTCCTGCTGGAAATTCATCCATCGACCATGAATATCTTCGTGCATACCCATCGATTCTATCACCTGCGATTTTCGTATTGCACTTTCCGCATAGTTGCGGGCTGCCGTCGAATTCCGGTGCGCTTCCATGAGCGGTCCCCGGATGTTGCGCTCGTTAATAAATCCAATCCCGAATTGTGCAAGTGCTCCAGCTACCGCAAACCAGCCGAGGAACGGGTTCATCAGGAAAATCAGCCCGAGAACGAGCAGAGCGAGTGGGGCATCGATGATCGCCTGCATGGCATGAGAAGGAAAAAACTCGCGGATGATCTTCAGGTCATGCAGCGGCTGAAGCCCGGTTGCAGAGTGTCCCTGGAGTCTTGCCGTGAAAACAACGGAAAACACCTGTTCGCGAACATTTCTTTCAAGCTCTGCTCCGGCATGCAGCATCACCTGCCTCCGAACCCACTCCAGTGCTTCGAGAATGACATAAAGGCCGATAACGAGAATGGTCAGCATCAGAAGCGTCATAAAACTCCGGGAACTGGTAACGCGCTCATAAACCTGCATCATATAGGCACTTGGAACCAGAACAAGCACGTTTACAACAACACTGAAGACACATACATGCCTGAAATAGGGATAAAGAGCGGCAACTTTGCCGCGCAGCGGAAAGTTCATTTTACCAGTTGTCATAGATCACTCATGCTGTCATTAAAAAATCTTAAAAAACCGCTCTCCCGGTGGTAATCAGGTGCTCGTTCACATACATCAAGACATTGTTGCAATGAGAGAGCGGTTGGGCATGTTATAAAACCACAAAAGCGAGCAATCCCAGTGCTCCAACTCCTGCAAGTATGGCTACTGAGCTTCCGCCGCCGGATGAACCGCTTGCCGCGTAAGGATCGGCCGTGGTGAAATCATAGTCGGATGCACCGGCATAACTGTTCCCGGCAAGGTCCTTGATGCTTGCGTTGCCCAGGACTACAAAGTAATGGGTGCTGTTCGCAAGATTGGCCGTCGGATTGATCGTCAGTGTATTGCCGGATACCGAAAGGTTTGCTGTGTTGGAAGCAGCATCATAGCTTTCAAGAAGGGTTCCGGATGCTGAACCGCTGTGGATTTCAATCTTGCCTGCTCCTTTCTGTATCGCTTCACTGAATGTCAGTACGATATTGCTTCCGACATCGATTCCGGTCGCCGCATCGGACGGACTGAAGGTCGTCACTGTCGGGGGGGCGGTGTCTGGGAGCGTGGTAAAGTCATAGGTCGTCGTGCCTGCATAGTTGTTGCCCGCGACATCCCTGATCGATCCCGAATCGATCGTCACGAAATACTGCGTCCCGTATGCCAGAGTGGACGTCGGGTTGATCGTCAGCGTATTGCCGGACACAGACAGGTTCGTCGTGTTCGTGGCTGCATAGCTTTCAAGAACCGCACCGCCTGCCGACCCGCTGTGAATGGCTATCGTCCCCGTCGCGCCCTGCTGGATCGCCTCGCTGAACGTCAGCACGATATTGCTTCCTATAGCTATGCCGGTTGCGGCATCGGCCGGACTGAAGGTGGTCACTGTCGGAGCGGTGGTATCGGGCGCTGCTGCCGTAGTAAAATCATATGTCGTGGTACCTGCATAGTTGTTGCCCGCAAGATCCTTGACCGCACCAGAATCGATCGTGACGAAATACTGCGTCCCGTATGCAAGACTGGCCGTCGGGTTGATCGTCAGCGTATTGCCGGACACCGACAGGTTCGACGTATTCGTGGCCGCATAACTTTCAAGAACCGCACCGCCTGCCGATCCGCTGTGAATGGCTATCGTCCCCGTCGTACCCTGCTGTATCGCTTCACTGAACGTCAGCACGATATTGCTTCCTATAGCTACGCCGGTTGCGGCATCGGCCGGACTGAAGGTGCTCACTGTCGGAGCGATGGTATCAGGTAGCGTGGTAAAGTCATAGGTCGTCGTGCCTGCATAATTGTTGCCTGCAAGATCCTTGACCGCACCCGGATCGATCGTGACGAAATACTGCGTCCCGTTTGCAAGATCGGCCGTCGGATTGATCGTCAGCGTATTGCCGGACACCGAAAGGTTCGCAGTATTCGCAGCCGCATAGCTTTCAACGACCGTACCGCCTGCAGAGCCGCTGTGAATGGCTATCGTGCCGGTTGTGCCTTTCTGGATAGCCTCGCTGAACGTCAGCACGATATTGCTTCCTATAGCTATGCCGGTTGCGGCATCGGCCGGACTGTAGGTGGTCACTGTCGGAGCAGTGGTATCGGGCGCTGCCGCCGTGGTAAAGTCATAGGTCGTCGTGCCTGTGTAATTGTTGCCGGCAAGGTCCTTGACCGCACCCGGATCGATCGTGACGAAATACTGCGTCCCGTATGCAAGATCGGCCGTCGGGTTGATTGTAAGCGTATTGCCGGAAACCGTCAGGTTCGTCGTATTCGTGGCCGCATAACTTTCAACGACCGTTCCCGTTGCAGAACCGCTGTGAATGGTTATCGTGCCGGTTGTGCCTTTCTGGATAGCTTCACTGAACGTCAGCACGATATTGCTTCCTATAGCTACACCGGTCGCAGCATCGGCCGGACTGAAGGTGCTCACTGTCGGAGCGATGGTATCAGGTAGCGTGGTAAAGTCATACGTTGTCGTGCCAGCATAATTGTTGCCGGCAAGGTCCTTGACCGCTCCGGAATCGATCGTCACGAAATACTGCGTCCCATTTGCAAGATTGGCCGTCGGATTGATTGTCAGCGTATTGCCGGAAACCGTCAGGTTCGTTGTATTCGTGGCCGCATAACTTTCAACGACCGTTCCCGTTGCAGAACCGCTGTGAATGGTTATCGTGCCGGTTGTGCCTTTCTGGATAGCCTCGCTGAACGTCAGCACGATATTGCTTCCTATAGCTATGCCGGTCGCGGCATCGGCCGGACTGAAGGTGGTCACCGTCGGAGCGATGGTATCCGCTGAAAGATACGACAGGGTTACAGTCTTGTCAGCGAATACCAGTGTTTCGACACTGGTCAGATTGAACGTGAATTTTGTTCCGCCGGTACTTGCACCAGTGACAACTATTACACCACTCGCGTTTACCGGAGAAACAGTGAACCCGGCGCTTTGAAATGGTGTATTGTAAGAGGTTTTACCGTTGCTGTTCAGGTAAAACGTATCGTTCCCGTCAAGACCATTGATATTGATGACATCCCCGCCTGGAGGCTTGTCGTTGTAGAAATTGAGCAAGCTGACTGAATCCGCTCCGGTTGTGCCAGTGTAATTGTACGTAGCCATAATGTTCTCTCCTTGTCATTAAGTGATTGTCTTTATATCTGTCCGGTCGAAGTCTTTGCTACATGGCTAAGAAAATGGGGCGCCTCCATGACGCCGATGACCCTGCTGTCAGGGATCTCCCTGCCTGTCCTGTCAAAGAATATGATGCCCGGGGGCCCGAACAGCCCGAACCGTTTCATCAATGCCCGCGCATCTTCGCTGTTCGACGTCACATCGACCTGCAGCAGCGTCAGCTTGCCAAGCTCCGCCTTCACCTTCGGATCATGCAGCGTGAATTTCTCCATCTCCTTGCACGCCACACACCAGTCCGCATAGAAGTCCAGCATCACCGGCCTGTCAGCCGACTGCAGCGCCTTGTCGAGCTCTGCCGGGGTGCTGATCCTTTTGAACGCGATCCCCTCTCCCTGCGCCTTGTCACCGGCCGATCCTCTCCCCGCCTGCAGATGCCCGAGCGGTTCCAGGGCATTGCTCCCCCCTGATGCCGCACCAACCAGTTCCGCTATGCCGATCACAAACAGAACCAGTCCCAATGCCTTCCCGAAACGCTGACCGATCGTGGACTTGCCCGCATGGCTTTCGAACACTTTCAGAAATACCGCGCACAGTATCGCAAATGCTCCCCACACCAGCATCACGCCCTGCACAGGCAGCACAGGGGACACCATCCAGACCGCTACCGCTATCAGGAGCAGGCCGAACACATATTTCACCCCGATCATCCACCCTCCGGCTTTCGGAAGCAGGCTCCCCGCTGAAAGTCCAACAAGAAGAAGCGGAACGCTCATACCCAACGCCATCGAAAACAGGGCAAGTCCGCCGATCAGCACATCTTTCGTCTGACTGATATAGACAAGCGTCCCGGCAAGCGGCGCCGCCACACAGGGGCCTACGATAAGAGCCGACAGCGAACCCATCACGAACACTCCGATGAATTTGCCCCCCTTCTGTTTTCCAGATGCCTGGTTCAGCCGGTTCTGGATCGCTGCAGGCATCTGCAGCTGGTAGACATCGAACATCGAGAGCGAAAGCAGCACGAGCAGCAGGGCAAACAGCACAAGCACCCAGGGTTTCTGCAAGGCACCCGAAAGCCCCTCTCCGGCAAGGCCAGCCGCGACGCCAAGCGACGTATAGACCAGCGACATGCCGAGGCAGTATGCTACGGCCATCAGAAAACTGCGCCTGCGGGTGACCTCACCCTCGCCAACGATGATCGACGAGAGGATCGGGATCATCGGAAGTACACACGGGGTGAACGACAGCAGCAGACCGAAGAACAGGAACGCTATCGAGATTTTCCAGAGGCTCCCGCCCGCGAGCGTCGCTTTCGCCAGGGAGAGATCGTTTTCCCCCCCGCCTTTTACATTTGTATTACCGCTCGATACCGCTGCCGGTGGAGTGACCGCTTTTGCCGCATCCGCAACACTCGTGCCAGGAGCGGTTTGCTGTTCGCCTGCCGCGGCAAGCACCCCAGGAACGCCAGGATCGATCTCGTACGATTTCGTTATCGGGGGGTAGCAGAGCCCGTCCTCCGCACACCCCTGATATTCGACGTTCAGGGTGAACCTGCCATCCGCTTTTGCCACCGGAACAGCGACATCGAGACGGTCGTGATAGATCTCGAATTTTTCATTCGTTGACGGGTCCGTTATCGTGATGCCTTTCGGCAATACCGGCTCCTGCAACTTCGCACTGCCCTTCCCGACACTGACCTTCACCCGGTCACGGTAGAGCTTGTACCCTTTGGCGATATCCCAGTGCAGCGTAACAGAGCGGTTCGCTCCCAGTTCCGCCTTCACCCTGAATGCCTGTTCCGGATCGAGAAAGTCCGCTCCGAACGCGCTGCCGAATTGCAGCAGCAGAAGCATGATCATTACGGTTATCGTCATCACCGTTCCCCTGCAATACATATTCTTCTCCCTCATGGTTGTCATGGCTGCTCAGTTTCTGTGTTTAATCGCTATTGTTATTTATTATCATCAGTTCGAAAAAAAATGGACAAGAACTGCCAGCGGGTTAATCCCGTAAGCTTTCCATGACGCAAGGTCTTCTCGGCAAGCCCGGCGGCATGGAAAGAAATGAGCTTGGCGGTGTATAGCTACACGGGGGAGCAGCTATATTTTCTTTGAAACACCGACCTGAATGCTTCTGAAGAAGAACGGATCCAGACCTTTATCACCCTTGCCCGTCAGACACCATTCAGGACGCTGCTGATAGTAATCGTATTTGACATCGAACAGCCAATCCTTCGCAACCTGTTTTTCAACTTTGATACCGAGTGTCAGTGCTCCGAAAGCCGAGAGACGCTGGTCAAGTGAAATCGGCGGGATTGGCGGCGGCCCGGGAGGAGGCATATCGGGCTGATAGAAGTATGCCGCCGTCTGTGAATGGTATCTCGCCGAAGGCGTCACCGTCCAGCCATTCGAAAGGGGCTGAACATATTCAAGACCGATCGTATGGGCGTCGATCCCGAATGAATCGGTGTAGTAACGGTACGAGATCCTGCCTGTTCCGTCACTTCCGTCGAAATGGTGGTTCCAACGGGCCATGATTGTCCTGGTATTCCGGTTGTCCGGCCTTTCATCATATAGCTTGTAGGGATCCGAAAAATAACCCCAGCCGTTTGAATAGCCGAGATTCAACTGTACGATATCATTCTTTGTCAGTACCTGAGTAACACCTGCAAGGGCGGCAACCCCCTTCTTGTCGTATGAATTGGGCTTGTCGTTGGAAGGACTGATCGTATCCGTAGTATAACTTCCCCCAAGCGTGAAGGTTGTATTTTTATCCTCTGTCATTATGCTTCCCTGGGCCGAATAGCTGCGTGAAACATAATCGTTTTCACTTGAATAACTGCCGCCCACGGTTATACTTCCCCGATGAAAATAACGGGTAAGGCCAAGATCGACAGCCTGCCGGTGTTCCTTTATTTTCGACGCGCCTGAAACGCTTGAATGATGATGGGGAGAGGCTCCAGAGACCGAATCATTGGTGTATGTTGTGCTTATTGACCATTGACCCGCTATCGGCACCATACCCATAACCGTGAATGCATTGACACCTATCCGGTCCTTATCGGGCTGGTAGTCCTGATAGTTGAGATATTTGAAGGCAATGATGCTGCGCTCGGGAGCTGCTTCCGCAAAAGCGGAATTCTGGAAAGGCAGGGCAAGTGCTGCAGCGAATAGAACCGCTCCTGTTGCTGTCGCTTTTTTTATCGGGATCGATATCATTGGAGTATCATGAAAATTAATGTTTCGTTAATTGCAACCGCAGCCGCCGCCACCTACACCAGCTCCACCGGATGCCCCCTCTTTACTGCTGTAGATATGCTCAGTGTATTTCGTATCGAGCGGATCACCCTCGAAGGTCATTTCCGGCCGGGCCAGCGTTCCCTTTTCCCATGGCTGAACTGTCGAACAGCCTGATAAAGCAAGTATGATCAGCAACAGGATTGCATGCAGAGGATTGAGCAAAACATGTTTTTTCATTTCTTTGCCTCCAGAGCCGTCTTGATCTGTTGTTCGATGGTTTCACGGTCACTCTCTTTAAAACCTGAATGCTGTGAGATAATCCTGCCATCCCTTCCGATAAGAAAACTGGTCGGCATTCCCTTGACACCGTAGATCTGGGGAGTTGCCCCTTTCGCATCGAAGGCTACCGTGAATTGTGCCGGAAGCTGAGCGAGAAATTTCTGCACGTCTTCATTTTTAGAATCGAGATTCACTCCTATCACCTTAAGCCCCTGTGAGCGGTATTTCTCCTGAATCGAGTTCATCCAGGGAAACGACTGCCTGCACGGCCCGCACCATGATGCCCAGAAATCGAGATAAACCACCGAACCTGACGTACTTGAAAGTTTGACGGCCCCTTTCGGTCCCGGCAGTTCAAAATCAGGTGCCGGACTTCCCGCATTGAGCGCAAATGCATTGCTGTACATGCTCAGGCAAAAGAGAGCCGCTGCAATCAGTCCCCTGGTATTCTTTCTTGCTTTGATTGTCATATATATCAGGTTTGTTTGATGAATTGTTACCGAGATACAACCGCCTGTTATCAACCAAGGGATATGGTGCCTTCGGATAATAACAATTGTTAAATACTGTAAAAAAAAAAAGGGGGTACAACCTGGAACTACGGAACTCAGAAAAAGACATGCTCTGATCTTATGGTTTATTTTAACTACAAATGCCTTAAAGCTTCATTAAGGGAAACTTAAATGTTCCTTAATATTTTCTTTGTTTATAACATTTTACTGTTAACGCTTGAACTTGCTGAATTTTATTGACAGATTCAATCGGACGGTTCGGTGCGGGAAGTATGTCTTAATGACAAAGGGTTTTTTGACCATTTGAACATAAAAGGGAAATCATCACACCATGGAGAATTGATTACGATACAAACTACCCTCATAGTTCTGCTTTGGTCGGACTGACTCCGGCGAAATATGCCGCTTCTTTTGACGTGATATTAACAAAAATAAACCTCCTTGATAATATAAACTTATTTGAAACTCAAGTCTGATTTCTTGCATTTATGATTTCAAGTGCTTTTTATAATTGATCTTGTCAGGAACTGACAGTCACTCGTTTATGAGCCACTTACTGTTTTACCTTGTTGCCTTTCTGTCTGAAATTATCGGAACAGTTGGTGGTTTTGGTTCATCACTTTTTTTTGTACCGATAGCCGGTTTCTTTTTCAAATTTCAAACAGTATTGGCCCTTACCAGTATTCTGCACGTTTTCAGCAATACAGCAAAAATTCTTCTCTTCAGAAGAAAGGTTAACTTTCCTCTTTTTTTTCTGATAGGTATTCCAAGTATCACCTTTGTTATTTTAGGAGCTTATCTGAGTTCGATTGCGAACTTCAAGTATCTTGACCTTACTCTCGGTATTTTTCTTGTTTTCTTCAGCATTGTGCTGTTTATTTTACCCCGAACCAGTATTTCACCCAGTAATCCAAAAGCTATGATCGGGGGAGGGATTTCAGGCTTTTTTACCGGACTTATAGGAACAGGTGGTGCTTTGCGCGGATTGACTCTTGCTGCTTTCAATCTTGAAAAAAGCACATTTGTCGCAACATCAGCAGCGATTGATTTTGGTGTCGATTGCAGCAGAATGGGAATTTATCTTCAGAACAATTTCCTTAATTCTCAATATTATCTTTACATACCAGGATTGATTATAATTGCTTTTGCTGGTTCTTTTATCGGAAAGCTCTTGTTGATGAGGATATCACAAGAAAATTTCAGAAAAATTGTTTTAGTATTGATTTTTTTTGTTGGAATAATGACACTTACACACCATTTCCGGATGTAATAGACCCCTGATTAAAAGCTTATCCGTTGCCTGAACGTGAAAAGAACGAAAGCCTTGCCATATTGATAAAATCTCCAATTGCTCCGGTTATATCTCCAACCGTAAATCTGGCAGCACCACGTCCGGAATGAGCAGTGATCGAGTTCGGGTCGATTTGAATCGCTTTCGTGAAATCTTCGATTGCACCTTGTTTATCCCCTTTTGCGTATTTAAATGCACCTCGGCCAGAATAGGCTTGCGCTGATTGCGGATTAAATGCTATCGCCTTGTTCCATTGTGCGACAGAACTATCCACTATGGCTGCCCCTATCTTGGAACCATTCTCGAGTACTGTTTTTTGTGTATCAGTCGGGTTATTGCCACAAGCTGAAATTCCTGCGGTCATGATTACAAAGCTGACGAAGACAAATAATTGGCATAAATGTTTCATTGTAAATTCAGTTTGAATATGAAGCTATAATATTATAAAAAAGGGTATAGCGTTACAGCAATCTGTGCTTCTGATCATCTGAAATATTTTTTACAGTCCATTCTATTGATCTTCTGAAATCCGTTTTCCTTTCAGGACAATCCTTCTTGCTGCAAATCTCACAGGAATAATCAAGGCAGCCATCTGTATGCACTGACAATTCAATAGCGTTGCCGAACTTCTCCCTGACCAACCTGGTAAGTGTGTCAATTTCATTGTGGGCATCATGAACATTGAGATACCAGGGAACAGTCAAATGACAGTCGATATGCAGGGTGCTACCGTACTTTATGATTCTGGTGTTGTGAAGATCTATCCAGTTTTCACCTCTCTTTTCCTGCAATGCCTCGACCATATTTTTCAGCAGTTCTTCATCAGCCTCATCCATGATCCCTTTGAGTGAATCCCTGATAATTTTGAAACCCGTATAAACAATCAGCAATGCGAACAGGAGGGCGACTGCGCTGTCAAGCCAAGCCAATTTCGTCACTAACAATAGTATGAGGCCAATAATGATACCGATGGTCGAATAGGTATCCGCTTGGAGGTGCTTTCCGCTGGCGACAAGTGCGAGAGAGCTGTTTTTCCTCCCTTTTCTGATGGCGATTTCTCCGATAACGTAATTGACAATTGCCGTCAGGCTGACCAGAATGATACCATAATCAAGTTTTGCTATCGGATGGGGATTGCCAATGTTTTTTACGGCCTCGACAATAATCAGCACCCCAGCTCCGGATATCATCGTTCCCTCGATTGCCGCCGATATGAACTCGATCTTCCCATGCCCATAGGGATGGCTGGAATCTTTGGGCTTAGCCGAAACATAAAGACTGTAAAGGCCGATAAAAGCGCTGGTGACATTGACGGTACTTTCAAGGGCATCGGTGAGAATTGCCACTGAATGGGTCACATACCAGGCAAGCAGTTTGACAACGAAGAGAAGGACACCGGTTACCGCTATTATTCTCTGGTAATTGAAGTTTTGCTTTGCAGCAGTCATAGTCATGAAATAAAGATTGGTCCTGAACGCAGGAAAGTACCCGTGAAATATATCTGAAAAGATCCGATCGTCTGAGTTCCAACTGCTCCAGTATTCTTGAGAACCATCTGAAAATAAATTCAATGTTCTTCAGCTTCAGGAACAATAAAAAGCTTCAGTTCAAACAGGTCGATCGAAGTATCAGCTGCAGAATCAAGGGCACGACAATCAGACTTACCCAGATAGCCTGTGAGTAATACGGCAAAGCAGGAACACCGCACTATCGGCAGTCTGTGAATGTGATCAAAATGTTATGCCGTGAGTACTTTCACAAGGAGGTCATCAATCGAACAATTCCCCTAAAAATCCCAAAGGGCCGCCCCTTCTTTTTCTCTTTCCGGTTTTAGGATCGTAGTGATAGTCGTGGTCATCATTACGGTGATCATAGTGATGATCCTGGCGAGAAGATTCATGGCGGTAATCGGCAGGGTACTCGACGGTATTCGGCACAATCATCGACCGTTCAATAATCTTGTCCAGCTCTCCCCTGTCAAGCCAGACTCCCCTGCATTGAGGACAATAATCAATTTCAATACTCTGACGTTCTGTTATAAGAAGGTCTACATTGCATACAGGACATTTCATGGAACTCTCCGTTGATTTCATTTATCAGAAAAGGCTGATTTGGTCAATCATCCTTACCCTTTCTTTTCAAAAAGAAAAATACAGGAGTCATCCTTAAACCGACATGAAAGCCAGCTTAAAAGACAGTTAAAAGACAACGCTGTTTTTTGAGTATAAAAAATAATACAAAAGGTGGAGTGAATCTTCAATTCACTTCACTGAAATCAGTTAATCAATAATTGATGCCATCCGGGAAAGCTATCTCCCGGTATGGTTTCATATTTTCAATAACATCAGGACACTCAAAAAATACAGCTGATTTTTAAGCAACATTTAACTCAGGCCTCAGAAGCTTTTAAGAATTGATACGATACTTTATACCTGAATAGTTATATGAATTCTCTGATTTATTGATTTTTCCACTCACATAATCTGTACAACCATGAAAGCACCAATTAAAACTTTGGCAACACCTCTCGCTTCAGCGGCATTTTTCATTTCAGCTGTTACAGGAATTCTTCTTTTTTTTGATATCGAAATCGGTCTTGTGGAACCTGCCCACAAATGGCTCAGCTGGTTATTGTTATCCGGAATTCTGGCGCATATCCTTCTTCACTGGAAACAGTTTACCGGATATGTATCAAGCAAGCCGGCTCTGGCTGTTATTGGTGGAGGCATGCTCATGACGATTCTGGCTCTTTATCCGGGGTTTGGAGAAAAAGAAGAGGAGGGAAGAGAAAAACTCGGAAAAATAACCGCACATGCACTTACTTCATCTTCACTTGAAACCGTGGCTCTTGTTATCAAAAAAAGTCCGGAAAATCTTATTGACAACCTTGCAGGAAAGGGAATTACTGTTAAAAATCAAACTTTGACGATACAGGAAATAGCCAGGCAGAACGGCAAAAGTGACAAGGCACTTCTCGGAGAGTTGCTTGCCGAGGTAAAAGGGGCCGAAAAAACCGAGAAAGACCGGGATTGAGTTTCGGCTGATCCGTTATGTTTTGAAAACTGCCAGATCAGAAAGGATACTGGCAGTTTTCAAATAGTACAACTCTTTCAAAACACTGTTCACGATGTGGAATTCAGTACTGGTTCAAAGAGCTTTACCTCTTACCATTTCATACCTCTTGCTGATTCTTGCGGCTATTACTCTTGACGCGATTCTTCATATCGCTCACATGGCATGGATTGGAAGATACCTCGGTGTACCAGGGACACTGTTCTTCATCCTCTCTTTCGGGTATTCGGCCCGTAAAAAAAAGATGATAAAAAACGGACCTCTCGGTATCTTTCTGAGGCTCCACTGCAATGCCGGATGGATAGGTACCCTTATGATCCTTATTCATTCCGGAATCCATTTCAACGCACTCCTTCCCTGGGCAGCCACAGCATTCATGCTGATCGTAACAGGCAGCGGGCACATTGGGCAGTATCTGCTCAAAAAGGTGAAAGCCGAGGTGAAAATGAAACAGCAATCCACCGGAGCTGCAGTGAATGAAGACGATCTGGAACAGCAACGCTACTGGGATACCATGACGGTAGAAACGCTTGAAAAATGGAGAGCCGTGCACATGCCTCTGGTTGCTGTCCTGCTCGCTCTGACCATGTTGCATATTCTCAGTATAGCATACTTCTTAAACTGGAGCTGAACCTTGAAACCACTGATTGTCTTCATCGTATCGGTACTGATCCTTGCAACGCTTGTCCTGACTGCTCCTGATTTTCTACTCAGTCCGGGAGGGTTGATGAAAGGGCACCAGTCGCTGAAAAACAATTGCCTGAGCTGCCACCAGCCCTTGAAAGGAGCTGCTTCGGTTCAATGTCTCTCATGCCATAAACCGTCGGATATCGGCTTTAAAAGCGTTTCAGGAAAGCTGATTACGAAAAATGAGGGCAAAGTGCAGTTTCACAAAGGTCTGCCTGAAAAAACATGTATAGAATGCCACACCGACCATAAAGGCATAGACGCGGAAAAAGCGATCAGGTCCTTTCGTCATGAACTGATTTCAAAGGAACTGCTGAACAATTGTTCCAATTGCCATGCACAGAAAAAACCAGCTGATGAGGTGCACCGTTTTACCCGGGGCAACTGTGGCCAATGCCATAACACATCACGATGGAAACCTGCAACATTTGATCACAAACAGTTGACCGGTATTTCAGACAAATCATGCATCAGTTGCCATAAAACAGACAAACCTGATGACAAGCTCCACATTAGTTTATCGGATAACTGCAATACCTGCCATGGAACGAAAAGCTGGAAACCTGCTGCATTTGATCACGGCAAGCTTGACGCTTCATCCGGAAAAAATTGCATAAAGTGCCACAAAGCCGATCAGCCGAATGACAGCATGCACCGTTTATCCCGGGCTTCATGCGCAGATTGTCACAACACAAATAAATGGAAACCAGCGACTTTCAATCATGATCGATATTTCAGACTTGATGGAGATCACCGGGCAAGTTGCAGAACATGCCATGCCAATCCGGGCAACTACAAAATCTATACCTGCTATGGATGTCATGAACATTCAGAAGCTAAAATTGCTTCCGAACATCGCGAAGAGGGGATCTACAACTATCAGAACTGTATGAAATGCCACCGGAATGGAGATGGAGAAAGTCGCGGTAAAGAGGGTTATTGGCACAAAGAAAGCGATGATGATTAAGTCCTGTTATAAATAGAATAGAATGAGAAGCAAAAAAACTTTTTTATACAGAAAAACAGATGAAAATATTATTTCTTCAACGGTCAGTTTCCGGCAGGCTTTTTTTTTAACCGGAAAGGAAGTGAGATAAAAACAAATTTAAACAATCACCATTGAAAATATTTCAAGTTATGAATATTTGTTATAAGTAATTCAGTTTGTGCTGCAACAATATTGTCAGGATATATGCAATAATAATAGTTACACAGGAAAAAATAATCGTATTGCTGCTATCCCCATGACAATTGTCGCAATCCAGCCAATAACAATAATAGTCCGGTTTGCTGTATACTCGCCCATTACTGATTTATTTGATGCAAGCATGATAATAACAACCATGAGCGGAACAGCAACAACACCATTGATAACCGCACTCCAGAACAAGGCTTTCATTGGACTGATCGGAGAATACTGAATAACCAGTCCAAGAAGAACGCTGAAAGCTATAATAGCATAAAATCTCCTGGCATCAGAGAGATTGCGCTCCAGTCCTTCCGCCCAATTCATTGCCTCAGAAAGAGCGTATGCCCCTGATCCCGCCAGGACGGGAACTCCAATCAAACCAACACCCAGAATACCGACGGCAAAGAGTAAATAGGCAAAATCGCCGGCTAACGGTCTGAGTGCACTGGCTGCCGCAGCTGCGGTATTGATATCGGTGATACCAGCCACATTGAGAGTTACGGCGGTAGCCAGGATAATAAAGTATGCTGAAATATTGGAATAAAACATTCCGCTCCAGGTATCCCAGCTTATCCGTCGCAGTTCATCTTTCGCAGCACTTCGATTATTGAGGAGAGGAAGTGCACCCTTTTTCTTATACATTTCTTCAACTTCTTCCGAAGCTTGCCAGAAAAAAAGATACGGGCTTATCGTTGTTCCAAATACACCGACAATGACTGCTGCGACATCGGCAGTAATAGTTAATCTGGGCAGGAACGTTCTTTGCAGCACCTGATCCCAGGGCACATGAACAGTAAAAAGGACAGCTGCATAAGAAAGCAGGCTGATTGTCAACCACTTCAAAAATTTCACATATCGATGATAAGGAATAAATATCTGGAGAATTACGGTTCCAAAAACAAAAGCAGCTGTCATAACGTGACGATTAACACCGGTAATCAATTCAGCGACCTCACCCATTGCTGCTACGTCTGCAGCTATATTAAGAATGTTGGCAATGAGTAATAGTGAAACGACACTGAACAGAACTATGGGTGGATAAGTGGTTTTGATATTCGCGGCCAATCCTTTGCCCGTAACGCGGCCTATTCTTGCACACATTGACTGGATTGCGGCCATCATGGGAAAAGATAATGGCATGGTCCAAAGCATGTTAAGGCCGAATTGAGCCCCTGCCTGTGAATACGTAGCTATACCGCTTGGATCGTCATCAGCAACACCGGTGATAAGACCAGGACCAACCCGCGATAACGGATGTTCTTTCAACCGGCGCCATATATGCTGAAAAACCTTCATCTCCAAAAACGCTTTAAATCGGTTGCAAGGATCAGTGTAACAGGAAATTATTTATAGATACCCTGCTGTCCAGTCGTATCAGAAGTGAGCAAAAAATACTCTTGAGTTGAAAAATGTAACAAACTGTAAAAATGAACAGAAAATTGACTCTCGGAGTTCTTGTAACTCTTATGATGAACGGAGTATCTGGTGGCGTTTCAATAAAAAAGCCCCGTCAAACGACAGGGCTTTTTATTCATCAGATAGTAAGGGAGTACATTACTTGGTAAGTGCGATAGCGAGTGTCGAAGCCTGTCCGTCCTTTACGGTAACCATTGTTTTGGCAGCTTTCAGCTTTTCGTTCCAGACGCCGACTTCATAAGTACCGGCAGGAACGTTAGCAATGGAGAATTTGCCATCCGCACTGGTAACAGCAAAGTAGTTACTGTCAACAGCAACGACAAAACCGGACATTTCGGAATGTACGTTACAGAGCAGGTTTACCACGCATGGTTTACTAAAAGTAATGGCTTTGGACTGGCCAGGATTGTAGGTACCGAGATTGAATTTATTGCAGGCATCTCCGGAGAAAATATTGTGATTGACCTTGTCGCTGTTCTTGAACTCGACACTGGTGCCGGTCGGCACCACAAGCACATGAGGAACGAACACAAGATTTTTCTGATCGACTTCGCCCTTGCCGGCTTTTACAGGTCCGGTTACGCCTTTGATATAGACCACCGTATCCTTCTTGTATTTCGGTGGCGTTGAATCAACGGCACCGGAAACAGTGCCGCCGCAGAATGCATTGGAACTGATGAAACCGAAAGCAGCTGCCAACAGTGTGGTTTTCAATAGTGAGCTTTTGTTTTTTAACATTGCTGACTCCATGTTTTAATTTGACGAAAAAAAGTAATCCTGATATTATCCATATATACTACGCAAAATGATCAGGATAAATTTCAGCTCCCCGTAAAAGTTTTAATGTAGGTTACAATAAACTCGATTTCCTCGGGATTGAACGAGTTACCCCAGGGAGGGCACATGTTTGATTTACCGACCGATGCAGAGCCTTCATTGATGGCCTTGAACAGCACCTCGTCGGGGAGGGTTTTCATGAAAGCCTTGTCAGTGAAATTGGCCGGGGAAGGCGTAAGGCCGTAATACTGGCCAGCACCATCGCCTGTCTCTCCATGGCAAACTCCACAGTAGTGATTATACAACCTTTTTCCTTCCTTCAGGGAATATGGCATCTTCGATGCAGCTGCCGCCGAATCGGCGGCAGAGACTGCATTTTTCGAAGCTTTCGCCCCTTTGTCCTGTTTCTTGCCGCACCCCGTAACGACAAGTACGGAAAGTGCTGCGAATAAAGCGACATTTCTGATTCTCATAGTTTTTTGCATCACTTTACGTTCAGTTTCAGGGTCATCAAATAGTTTGTTAGATAAATCCTCTCGCGTTCCGAGAACCCGTAATTCGGTTCGACAATATCCGGCTTGAACTTGCGGGCATTTTCAAGATGTTTGAAAATAAACCCTGGATTCAGCCTGTTACCGACATTCGACAAGTTCGGCCCGAGAGCGCCGCCATCCGTACCTACCTGGTGACACGATTTGCACCCTTTCTGATCATACAGCTCCTTGCCTTTTGCAATCTGTTCTTCCGGAGCAAGGGTCGTGATAACCGGAATCTGTTTCGGTATATCGTTTGTCACCAGTTCCTGCTGGAAGTAGTTGATGATGACATCAACATCCGATTTGTTCGTATCCTCAACTTTCTGTGTGCCAAGATTGAACTTCGGCATGGTTATCTTTGCCGGCGTTTTGCCTGCCGTCAGGCCAAGCTTAGGCATCTGCTGCAGCAAAGGACGGATAACATCCGGATTTTCCAGGAACTTGCGTATCCATGGTTCCTGCAGTTTGCTGCCGACTACCGTCAGGTCTGGAGCGTAATCAGCGCCGATACCCTTTATCGAATGGCAGTTTGTACATTTCACATCGGCAATAACCTTGGCGAAATCACCCGAGAACTTGTACGATGGTACACCTGCCATCTTGTCGAGCTGCTGGCGGGATGGCACCATGTAACGGGATGGTATGGTATTATCGGTAAATCCGTACAACACCGATGCCAATCCGTTGATCTCGCTTTCCGTCAGGCGGAAGTCAGGCATCCTCAGACCAAGCCTGTATCCTCTTGGATCTCTCAGCTTCTGCTTGATATAACTGAGCCTGTCATTCGGAATGGACTTCTTCAGTTTTCCGAAGTCGAGCATATCCACCGGTTTGCTGCCAATCGATGAAAGTTCAGCCCCGATTTTTTCCCTCATTTCATCGCCTTTCAGGAAGGTAACACCCTGGCTCATAAGCGATGGCGCGACCTGTACCATATCCTCCATACCCTGGAGCTTGTGACAGCCATAACAACCGTACTTAAGTATAAGGTCTTTGCCTTTACGGATAGACTCTGCTTTTATCTCAACTGGATTTGTATACTTCACCTCCGCTTCGTCGTCCTTGAACTCGCTGACGATATATTCGACAAGTGCGTTGATTTCCTGATCGGTAAAGCGGAATCTCGGCATCTTTGTTCCAGGGAAATAGGCATTCGGGTCTTTAATCCATTTGAACAGCCAATCCTTGTTAACCTTACTGCCTACTTTACTCAGATCCGGAGCATACACTTTGATGTTGTTTCCACCTTTTCCGTTTGTAATATGGCAGAGATTACACCGGGCCTGGCTCCAGAGCTGTCTTCCCTGTTCGACCAGCTTTTCGTCAGGTGTCTCATTTGCATAATCAACATCACGACGCGTCGTGCCCGACATGCTGAAGAGATAGTCTGCAATAGCTTCAGCCTCGTCCGGCTTGAAATAGAACTTGGGCATCCTTGCCGTAGAGAAATATTTCTTCGGATCCTGCAGCCAGTTTATCGCCCAGGTGTAATTGACCTTGGTGCCGACCTCGGTGAGAACAGGTCCGACATCGCCGAAACCATCATATCCGGGAATCTTGTGGCAGCTGTAACAGCCGTATTTCCTGACCAGTTCTGTATTTTTAGCTATATACTCGGCCCCGCGAAGCTGCTTGACATCACCATGGCAGTTCAGGCATGACGTCTGTGTCATATCCCCCTCGAGCATCGGCTCATCCCAGTGCTTCACTTTGCCATGGGCTTTCGCGACTGTGGTGGTAGCCCTGCCCTGCCCGCGGTGACAGAAGGTACAACCGAATTTCTCGGGATCGTGGTTTTTCAGGAAAACGAAACTTGCAGGATGCTTTGTAAAGGGCTGCTTCAAAGAGATCTGTTTCGAACCGTCTATACCGATATGGCAGGACTGACAGCGGTCTGCCTTGTCGATATCCTTGATATAGACCTGCTTGATCTCGACAGGAACCTTGTCGCTTGTAGCGATCCTCTCCTTTTTATCCTCAAGCCCGCTTTCAAGCTTTGAAATTTCAGCTTGCAGGTCAGCAATACCTGCCGTATATGGTGCCAATGAGCTTTTAAGCGCATCTTCCCGCTTCTGGAGTGCCGATGTTTTCGCGGAAAAAGCATCGATCTGCTTCTGCAGCTCATCCATTTTTTTCTTGTACTCAGGCTTCTGCGTCTTTGTAAAGAAATACTCTGTTTCGAGATACAGTCCGCGTGCATTCTGCAGCTCTTTCTGGTTCTTAGCTGCTTCAGCATGCACATCCGCCCACTGTTCGTTGAGCTTTTTGTACTTCTCCTGAACCTCCTTCCTGTTGAAGTTGTCCTCAGCTTTCTTGAACTGTGACTTCAGAGCGGCAAGTTTCTGTGCATCACCGGACTTCTGGAAATCGCTCACTGCCTTGTTGTACTCTTTTTCAAGCTGGGCATGTTTCAGGGTCTTGAATTCCTGCTGGTACTTCTTCCAGGGCCTCAGTCCAAACTCGTCATCCCATACGATCCAGAGTGTAAGGACCAGCAAGACCACACTGAAAAACACAAAGAGATAAGCTCTGTAGTTTGAATTATTTTTATTCTCATTCGCCATTTTCAACTGTTTTTTTGGACTTAATGAATGACCTGTAACTGTATTCCTGCATGATATCCCCGATCAGACGTTGAACCAGGGAGTGATCCATATGTACTTGATATGAAAAACCAACCAGAGAACCATTTTGATCGGTATGGACATCATGGTGATGAACAAGGACGTCGTTACGAGATAACGGATCATTCCGAACGCTTTCAGGAACTCGGGCATGTTCTTTTTCAGGTATTTGTATGGAGCTATCATGCCACCGATCAGATAACCGTTTACTACGATCGCTCCCATGATGAATCCGGGCAGCGAACGGGAATCGATACCAAAAACTGCCGAGAGGTCACGGGTCGGCTCAAAAACAACCCTCGCATGGTCCCACTCCTGCCATGGCCAGTACCACAGCCAGCCTGGACCGCGGAAAAAGACACCGATCACGATCAGCAGCAGCCAGAGAATAAAAAAGCCGAAAGAGAAGGTGATGATGGCAAATTTCCGATCATTGAAACAGTAGTAACCATTCCCTTTTGGATTGATATCGATATAGGGTATAGCTATAAGCCCGACAATGATCAGTGTCGGCAGAACAACACCTGCAAGCCAGGGATCGAAATAGACAAGCAGTTCCTGAAGCCCGAGAAAATACCAGGGTGCTTTTGCAGGGTTCGGCGTCAAGGTCGGGTTCGCTATCTCCTCGAGCGGAGCATCGACAACGATCGACCAGAAGGTGAGAAATACCATCACCACAAGTGCGATGATCAGCTCGATTCGCACAAGCGGCTTGAACGTATCGACAAGGCCTTCATGCTCACCGTCAACAGGATTACCCGCCGCTAAAAGCCTGTCGTTGTCGAACGCCTGCTGGAACGCCCACAGCGTGAAAAAGCTCACCAGGATGATCATGATCACGATGGCGATATTGTCAGGCTGGGTTATGATTTCAATAAATGGATTCATAATTCACTACATCCGGTCTGATTATTTCTGAATTTGAGGTTTTGAAATGCCGCCGTCTTTTCTGACACGCCAGAAATGCACAAACATTAAAATCACCGAAACAAGAGGAATTGCCACGCAATGCCAGATGTAAGCCCTGAGGAGAGCGTTATCGGCGACACGGGAACCACCGAGAAGCGCGAAACGCACATCGTTGAAGGGAGTGATATGAAGAAACTCACTGAAGGGGCCCTGATAGCCGAGCAAAGGTGTGGCCGCACCCATGTTGGTGCCAACGGTAATAGCCCAGAAACCAAGCTGGTCCCATGGAGTGAGATATCCGGTAAAACTGAGAAGGAAGGTCAGCACCAGCAGGATTACACCTATGCCCCAGTTGAACTGGCGGGGAGCCTTGTAGGAGCCGGTCATGAAAACACGGAACATGTGGATCATCACGACAATAACCATGAAATGCGCACCCCACCGGTGCAGGTTCCTGAGAATAACGCCGAATGGAACCTGGAACTCGAGGTCCTTGATATCCGAATATGCCTGGCTGACTGAAGGATGATAGTAGAACATCAGCACAACCCCGGTAATTACGAGGATTATGAAGGCAAAAAAGGTAATGCCGCCCATACCCCATGTAAAACGCAGTTTGACTGCACCTTCCCTGACCTGTACAGGATGCAGGTGAAGAAAGACGTTGCCGAAAACGGCCTGGGCCCTGTCCCTTACCGTGTTCCGGTAATCCCTTCTGAAAATGGATTTCCAGATAATATTCTTCTTGATCCTCTCTGTGATTTCCGTTGGGTTATTCATTGTACCGTATCATTTTATTTTCTTAACAGATTACTGGTAACCGCGCAGCCTTTTAAGCTGCTTTTCATACTGGACCTGGTCCCTTTTCGATCCATCCGGATTGAACATTTCGACACTGGTCCAGGGACAGTCGATGGCGCAGATATTGCAGCCGGTGCAGTGCTGCATGTCGACAACCGCAATACCGTTGAAATTAAGCTCGGAGTCGATAATCGTTATACAGTGCGTCGGGCACGACTGCACACAAATCCTGCATCCGGTGCACCACTCGGAACGGATTTTCGCATTCCCTCGCTTGCGAGCGCCCCGCGGTGTCGTTTGCTCCGAAGACTCGACTCTTGATTCATCGATGCTCATATGCTTGCAACTATTCGATAATTTTCATGAACGATCATACCCTGAGCAGGCTCTGGGGATAGACCTCGTTTGATTCCTTGCCGGGAATACCCGGGTATTTAATAGTCTTGTCGACCTGAAGCTGGCCGTCTTCAGCTATGCTGAGCTTGAAGCGGTCCATCGGCCTGGGAGCAGGCCCCTCGAAGTTAAGACCGGAGATGTAGTATCCGCTGCCATGGCAGGGACACTTGAATTTTTTCTGAGCCTCCATCCAGCTTGGAGTACAGCCCAGATGAGTACACTTCGACTCCATGGCAAAAAAGCTGCCATCCTGAAGCCTGATGATCCAGGTACCGAACTCCCTCTGATATTGGGAATTTACTGTCCCCGGAGGATAGTCGGCAGGAAGCCCTACCTTGAAGAGCGATGCCGGTTCAAACAGCACGCGCGGGTAAAAGAACCGTAAAAATGCCGCCGAGTTGATGGCAAGAAACCCTGCGAGGCTGCCCCACCCGATACGGGTGAGAAATTTCCTTCTGCTGTCGGATTCGACTTGGCCAGAACCCCTTTCTACGTGATGCTGCGTCACGAAATCACTGTCACCCTGCATAGCGGATTGATTTTTCTTTCAATAAGACCTTTTCTTTTTCCTGATAATCTGGAAGGGGGGGAACGATAAAAACTCCATTCCTTCAAGATAAAAAAGGTGTGTTACAAACGGTACTTATTAAAAACTTTTCTGTTCCGTAACACACCTTCCCACACACACAACGACAAACAACATTCTTGCTTTAAAAACGCACACACAGCGTAATCAACTCAAAAAAAAAGCATGCCTGTAAAACATGGACAGTCCTCGTGTGAGATCATTCCATCGTCCAGCAGGCATACCTTACGGAGAAACTCTGAACAAGAAAACGATAAACTAAACAGCCAATCAATTACATTAACACCAATATCAAACCTATCTCAATCGCATGCAGGGCTTACTGACGGCTAATCGTCATAGCCGCGCAAGAAAGCCCTGCACGCATCGATTCAGCAAGCGATCAGAAAGCGAACTGAGCACCAAGCACAAAAGAATCCTGGGTTGTATCGCTTGCCGATGTCAAGCGGTCCCTGGTGTGGTACGTATACGTGGCCGAAAGAAGCGCATTGGCACGGAGATGTGCGGTCAGACCAGCAGCTACGGTCGGATCGTTGTTTGGCATATCACCGTCCCTCATGTTTGCATAGGTCACGGTTCCCTTCAACCATGGATAGATGAAATAGGTACCGTCGATACGGTAGTTGTTGTAGCCGAGATCGACATCCCTGCTGTATGCCGCACCAAGCATGAAATTACCGATGCTGCCTTCGAGGTCGACACCCCAAACACCTGTTTCCCCTGCCCAAGCGCTGGTTCCTGTCAGTTTCGCATTTTTAAGCAGAGACATGTAGGAAGCTCCGACGGCGAAATGGTCATCGATACCGACATACTCGTTGCCGAGGGTACCGCCCGCACCGCTGAGCAATCCTGCACCGTTGAATTTGTATTTCGCCCTTACGTAGGTCATGTCGGTGAACTGGTTGATCGCAGCGGTACCGTTCTGAGCAGCACCGGCGATGAACTTCAAGCCTCCCGACTTTTCACCGGTGATGTAGCTGAATTCAGCTCCTGAACCGGGATTCGGGAAAGTACCAGCATAGGTCGTATTGGCGCTACCGAAGTTGAAATCGGAGAACCCGTTGCCCAACGCGAGGTTCACACCCGGCCTGAAAGCCCATACGACACGACCCCTTAAAGACTGAGTCAGCGTTGTCGTTGAAGTTGACTTGGATGTATATGTTTCAGGTTCACCGACCCCGGTCGTGGTTGTCGTTGTCGTTGTAGCAGCGGCAAGATTGTATGAACCGAAAGCTGAGAAATTGTTGCCCATGCTGCCGCCGACGAAAATAGTGGCCGCACCGACCGGAGTGGTGCCCCAGTTGAACACTGCCGCCTTCGTCTCCTTGTTGTTCTTGTCGAGGCTGTTCTCGGTATAGGAAAGCACGTTGCCACGCACCCAGATAGCGAAAGGAGCGAATCCGGGAATATCACCCGGCCATGGCGAGTTCGGGAATGATTTCTTCCAGCCATCAGAACCCATTTTTGTCTGCTCCTGCTTGGCATGATCATCGTCCTCTCCACCCGGCCAGCGATAGCCGTTGTTCCTGAACGCTTCACCAAAAGCGTTCCTTGCAGGAAAACCCGAGTGGCAGGTGTAACAGGAGGTCTGGTACTTTCTTGCAAAGGCCGGGATAGCCTGGCTGTCCTGGCTCCAGAACAGCATAGGCACCATGCCGAGCGTAGCGAGTGATGCAATTTTAACGGCTGACTGTTTCTTCATAAACCTCTCCACATTTAGACTTGTTGTTTATTGTTTGTTGTTTTTACTGAACAGCTTTACTACTGAAAAGACGCATATAAATCCCTCGGGTAATACAATGCGCAGAAAAAGCGCAACCCGGATGATGCTCGATCTGGATCGAGCGAAACCGGACACTCAAACAGGCCGGTGGATATTTGTATATAGAGACCCTTGAACTATCAGGATATGCGGGATGAAATACGACACGAGCGCTAACAACCGCTACCATACTTTCTCAGCAAAAGAAACCGCAACGTGGAACTTGTAATCGGAACGATAACAATCAAACAGCAGAAACAACCGGAAACAGATCAGTCGATAACAATCAGAACACAAACAAAACAACCATAAGCCCGAAATAACTACAAAAAGCAATAAACGACACCATCATAATACAATCGCCATTCGAGGCGAAATAAAAGACTGTCATGAGGTACGTTTTGCTCAGACAACCTGCTCAGCTTAAACCTTGGGGTCAATTACGCGAGGAGTTCAACCTGCACAACAGCAGAATTATAACAATCGTTAATATTCTTTGCAAAAAAAAAATTGAACTCGGTAAAAAAATATCTCAATCCTTCCTATTCAAACAAATCTTTATCATTTCGGAAGAAAATTAAACAATTGTTAAGAACTTCCAAATTTTTTAAAAAAAAATTTTCCCCCTATCCTTTGGTCATGAACACTGGGCGGCTTCAAATTTCTGCGGAAATTTCGAAAAGCTGCCGGCTTCATCACCCTTCATATACCTTACCGAAAGATGAGTATAATAAAAAATGTTTACAATTGTTATTTGCGAAACGCATCCGGCTCTGTTATATTTCTGTGCTGCAAAATCGGTTATTTTTGTTATCTCCTTCTTATAAAAGAACTTGAACACATTCCCGACCTTTGCGGACAACGTCTTTTTCCCTGTTAATCTTTTACAGCGGGGCCTGGATACGAAAATATCCCGCACCCTCTTCTTCAGGAAGTAAAAGGCATTTGACTATCAGGATGTCTCCAGCTGTTCAACATTTTGACTTTCAGGAAAAACTTTTCATTCCGGGTTTGGGTTCTCAAACCGAAATTCCGGATTTTTCAGGTGTACTTATAAAATTTGTACTCAAGGTATAGAAACAATTCATTATGGCAGATGTCAGTCGCAAGTGGTTTCAGGAACCATGGAAATTCAAAGAGTCGATCGTTGTAACGGCAGCAACCGTTTTCGCCGGTTTTATAATTCAGTATACTGCTGGAGGACACGGCATACCACAGCCGCACCTGCCGGTAAATGCCATAGCGCTCGCCGTGTTTGCCGCTGCCGTTATCGGAACGGGAATCGCCATGAAAAACAATTCCGTCGTCAAATGGCTCGGGAGCATCCCGCTCGGTCTCTGCCTGATCCTCGCTGTTGCAGCCTTGTCGCTAATCGGCGGCATTGTCCCTCAGGATACCGCACCAGCTGCCTTACATACGGCAAGCTTCGGCTTCAACCGTATTTTTTCAAGCTGGCCTTTTGCTCTGACCGTGCTTTTCTTCCTCCTGAACCTCGGGCTCGGACTCTCATGGAAACTCGTCCCTTTCAAAATGCAGAACCTGCAGTTCATCCTCTTCCATGCAGGGTTCTGGATTGCCCTTAGCTGCGGTATATTCGGCAGCACCGACCTCCAGCGCCTCGTCGTTCCGATCGACGAAGGCAAAGCAAGCAATGTCGGCATCACGATGGAGAGTGAAGAGCCGCATCTGCTGCCATTTTCAATTTTTCTGCATGACTTCTCTCTCGAGGAGTATACTCCCAATATCCTGCTCTTCGATCCTGCAACCGAGGAACAGACCAACTTCGAAGCTCGTAAAGGAGCAACGGCAACATGGAAAGGAAACAATGCCGTACTTGTCGACTTCCTTCCATCCGCTCTTCCGACTGAAGACGGCAGCCTCAAGCCGGCAGATCCTTCGGCCGGAGTACCTTTCGCGAAAGTCAGGATCACTTCTGACGGGCAATCCGAAGAGTCGTGGGTCGGCATCACCAACCCTGCAAGAAAGCCTGAACCTGTAAAGATAGGCAGGCTTTTCGTACTGCTCTGGCCGGGAAATCCGAAATCTTACCGTTCGGCCGTAACGGTGCAGGATGACAAAGGACATACCGTCATGGCGAACCTCGAGGTCAACAAGCCGGTGAATTTCAATGGATGGAAGCTCTACCAGATGGGGTACGATGAAAAAGCCGGAAGACATTCGAAACTCAGCCTTATCGAGGTTATTCATGACCCCTGGCTTCCGGCTGTTTATGTCGGCTTTTTCATGATCATGGCTGCAAATGTTCTGTTTTTCTGGAATGGTATCAAACGTTCAAAGGTCTCATAATGGCAATAGATTTCAACACAGCGGCAATAGCCGCCATGGCACTCTGGGCTGCCGGCGCAATCCTTGGAGTCTTCTCGGGTAAAAACGCCGGATTGAAGATCCCGGGTTATATTCTCTCATTGACCGGTTCGGCAATTATCGCCGGATATATCGCATGGTACTGGAATTTTCTCGGGCGGCCCCCACTCAGAACGCTTGGTGAAACAAGGCTCTGGTATGCGGCGCTTATCCCTATTGTCGGATTTATCGTTGAATTCCGCTGGAAAATAGGATGGCTCAAGTACTACTGCATGGCGCTCGCATCGTTTTTCCTCATCATCAACCTTATGCACCCGGAGGTGTTCGACAAAACACTCATGCCGGCACTGCAGAGCCCGTGGTTCGTTCCGCATGTCGTCGTTTACCTTGTGGGGTATGTCTTTCTTGCCGCCGCGTCAACTGCCGCCTCGCACAATGTCTATCTCGAATTGCGCTCGAAAAACAACGATGCCGGAGTAACTGTTGCGCATTACCTCTCCATACTCGGGTTCGTCTTTCTCACCTTCGGGCTGATTTTCGGAGCGCTCTGGGCGAAAGAGGCCTGGGGCCATTACTGGACCTGGGACCCGAAGGAAACATGGGCGTTTCTTTCATGGCTCGCATACCTTGCGTACCTGCATGCAAACAGTTACAAGATCGACCGCAGCAAGCTGCAATGGTACCTCGCGCTTTCATTTATTGTCCTGCTCGTCTGCTGGTTCGGCGTGAACTACCTCCCATCGTCACAGAACAGCGTCCATACCTACACGAAGGGATAGTACCTCTTTTGCCTGCACGGTTGACCGGCAAGGAAAGCCGTGCAGATTCATGCACCCTGATTCTCTAAAAAATATTCCCCATCGCTTTGAAAAAAAATTGATAACACTTACTCTTTATTAAGAACACATTACTCTTTACTGAACAACCGTCCTCTTTTCCATGCCGAAACAGGGCTGTTGCCGGTTTTATTCGAAGTGAAATCTTTCCGGGCTTTTGCCTTTGTAAGCTCTCTGTTCAAGTGACATATCAGTTCCCGATGTATCACGAACAGAGTCAGATCATCAACCCCAAGCCGCTGGAGGCATTGCAAATGAAACGATTCTTCAAACATGTTCTGATGGTAATGATGATGCTCGTTACCTGTACCATTTATACTATTCCCGTTCTCGGAGAAGAACAATGGACCGTGACGAAAGAAGGGGTGAAGATATGGAACCAGACTCATGCATCAGATGCATCGGCAAGCTGGTCAGGCAGTACCGACAAGAACGGCTATGCTGAAGGTGACGGACTGTTGCAATGGTATGTCAAGGATAAACCCGAAGAAAAGTATGAAGGAACGATGCGCAAGGGCAGACAGAACGGCAAGGGAGTTTATTCCTGGCCTATCGGCGACAATTTCGAAGGAAACTTTGACGATGGCAGATTCAAGGGAAAAGGGGTTTATACATGGTCGAATGGTGACCGTTACGAAGGAAACTTTGTCAACAGCAAATTTCATGGCAAAGGGGTAAAAACGTGGGCGAGCGGTGCCCGGTACGAAGGAGACTTTGTCGAGGGCAAGCGGACCGGCAAGGCAATTTATACCAACTCCAATGGAGACCGCTACGAAGGGAACTACATCGATGGCAAATTCCATGGAAAAGGAGTATTGACCCTGGCTAACGGCGAACGGTACGATGGCAATTTTGTCGATGACAAACGGACCGGCAAAGGAGTTTACACCTGGCCTAATGGCGAACGGTACGAAGGACTTTTTAAGGATAACGTTCGAAACGGCAAAGGTGTTTATACATGGCCTGACGGAGAGAAGTACGATGGTGAGTATGTCGATGGCAGACGCCAGGGCCTCGGAACGTTTTACTATAACAACGGCAAGATCGACAAAGGCCATTGGGCCGATGATGAATTTGTCGGCCCCTGATCGATCTGAAAGCGTATTTAGAACAAAAATCTCATTTATCAAGCAGCTCCTTTAACCGTTTCCGTAACTGATCCGGTTCAGGAATTGCTTGATAAAAGCCGCTTCACTTCCCGATGCAGAAGCGATCAAAAATCAGATTGAGTATCTCCTCGTTCACAACCTTCCCTGTTATTTCCCCGACGTAATCAAGCGAGGAACGGAGCTCGAAGGCGATCAGTTCGGTACCTTCGCCGCTTTCGATAAGCATTTTCGCGTTATCGAGCGCGTCCGACGCGTTGCGGAGCGCTTCGTAGTGGCGCAGGCTGGTCACGAGCACGCTTGCTTCGTGAATCTTGTCGAGCCCTTCGACCATGGTTGCCATCAGGTGCAGCAACCCTTCGATCCCCTCGCCTTTCGCGGCGGAAATGCCGCAAACCTCGCATCCGGCAGCATTGCGAAGCATGGCAATTTGCTCCGAAGCATCCGCAGCCAGGTCGATCTTGTTCGCGGCAACGATCATGCGGGCTTCAGGGTATTCCTCCTGAAACTGCCTTATCCGGGAAATATCGCCTGAAAGCTCCTCCCCGGAGATATCGACGAGATAGAGTATCAGGTCGGCCTGTGAAATTTTCCGGTAGCTCCTGATTACACCTTCGTGCTCGATCTCTTCATCGACCTCGCGAAGTCCGGCTGTATCGGTGAGACGGAACATGGTCTTTTCGTGAATGAAACACTCCTCGATATAGTCGCGCGTCGTGCCGGGCATATGGCTCACGATCGCCCGCTCTTCACCGAGCAGCGCGTTGAGCAGAGTCGATTTGCCAGCGTTCGGTTTCCCCGCGATAACCGTCGCCACACCCTCCTTCAGCAACCGGCCATGCCGGTAGGAATCGATCAGCTTACGAAGCTCGTCCTGAAGGGTTGCAAGTTCCTCTTCAAGCTCGGTACGGCTCTGGAACTCGACATCCTCCTCACTGAAATCGAGTTCGAGCTCGAGCAGGGCGCATGAATGGAGCAGGCGCTCCCTCATGGCGTCGAGGCGGGCGGACAACGTGCCCTGCATCTGCGTGACAGCTGTCCTGAATGCCGATTCCGTCCGCGCATGGATCATCTCTCCGATAGCCTCGGCCTGCAGCAGGTCGATCCGTCCGTTCAGAAAAGCACGGCGGGTGAACTCTCCCGGTTCGGCCAGCCTGCACCCCTCGTCGAGCAGCACCTGCAGGATATGCTTCACCACGACCGGCCCGCCATGGCAGCTGAACTCGATCGAGTCTTCCATGGTGAAGGAGTTCGGCGACCTGAAAACCAGGGCGATCACCTCGTCGATCAGACCCTCTCGATCATGCATGGTGCCGAAATGGGCCCTGTATCCTTTAGACCGTGAAAAGAGAAAGTCCGGATCACCAGCTTTCCTGAAAACGCGCTGGGCAATATCGAAAACCCCCCTGCCGCTGATACGCACAACCGCAAGCGCACCTGCCCCTACCGGCGTGGCGATGGCGGCAATTGCTTCTCCCTGGTCGATATGAACGGTCGATGCTGTCATGACTGTGTAAACAGAATGTTATGTTGGACGTATGACGATCTGATCGGGCAGGATCCCGTCAGGTGTTTCAATCGCGTTAACGATGATCCGGGCAACATCCTCAGGCTTCATGAGTTTTGCCGGATGCATGGATGTTCCGCTGAAAAAAGCGGTATCTACCGATCCCGGAAAAATACAGCTGACCCTTATACCGAAAGGCCGAAGCTCTTCCATGAGAGATTCGGATAAGCCCGCCAGGCCGAATTTCGTCGCACAGTATGCCGATCCTCCCTTGAATCCATGCTTTCCGGCAATAGAAGCGATGTTCACGATCATGCCGAACTGCCGTTTCTTCATAAGAGGAACAACCTTTCTCGAACAGAGAAAAGCCGCTGTCAGGTTCACATCCACTGCCCGCTGCCACATTTCGGGAGTGATGGTCTCGATATCGCCGAACATCCCGATTCCGGCATTGTTGACGAGCAGGGAAATATCCGGATGACCTTGCCTGATCGACGCAAAAGCCGCATCGATGTCGCCGGAAAACGAAAGATCGGTCTCTATCCATCTGAATGCGGGATGTGAAATTTCCGTCTCCCGGCGGCTCAGCCCGTAAACCACTGCGCCTTTTTCAAGAAGAACTTTTGCCGTATTATACCCTATGCCGGAACTCGAACCGGTCACAACGGCAACCTTGTCTCTTATTTCCACAGTTTCAGTTGTTGCAAGTTTAACGATGGCTCACTAAAGTATAATGAATAGCTGAAAGAAAGAGTAAATTCCGAACCAGTTGCAGGAACAACAAAAAAAAGCTGCGATGCATGCATGACAAAACGGCCATGGAGATGATGAAAGCGGAAATTATGCTCCGGAAAGAAAGAACGCTGCCCGAAGAATTTGAGCGGGTATTGAAACTCGTGAAAGTGCTGCGGCAGGAATGTCCCTGGGACAGGAAACAGACAGCGGAATCCCTTGCCCACCTGCTGCTCGAGGAAAGTTACGAGCTTGTTGACGCGATCGACCGGAAAGATGTCGATGAACTGAAAAAAGAGCTTGGTGACCTTTTTCTGCACCTCTGTTTACAGGTCGTTTTCGGTGAAGAGAACGGCAGCTTTTCCTTTCACGACGTCTTCGACGCCCTCTGTACCAAGCTTATCAGCCGACATCCGCATGTTTTCGGGGAGACTTCGGCTGAAACCGAACAGGAAGTGCTGAAAAACTGGGAAACCCTGAAAATGAAGGAAGGTCGCAAGAGCCTGCTCGACGGTGTGCCGAAAGCCATGTCGGAACTTCTTCGCGCCTACCGCGTGCAGAAAAAAGTATCCGGTGTCGGTTTTGACTGGACTGACGGTGAAAGCGTTCTTGAAAAGCTTGCCGAAGAACTGGAGGAACTGAAACATGCCGGAAGCAGGGAGGAACAGGAAGAGGAGTTCGGCGACCTGCTCTTCACCATCGTGAATTACAGCCGCTTCCTCGGGGCCAACCCGGAAGATGCTCTTCGCAAATCAACCAACAAGTTCATGGGCCGGTTCCGCAAGGTCGAAGAAAAAGTGGAAGCCTCGGGACGCACCTGGCAGGATTATACCGCCGAAGAGCTCGACAGTCTCTGGAACGAGGCGAAGAGATGAAGCTCAAGCGATAGCAATGAACAGAGCCTGAATACCATGAATCAGGAACGGCAAAGGATCATCGATTGCAGAAACTCTCCGGCAGATTCAGAATATTCCGCTGCAGCTTCATGCCCCCCGGTAAACGAGCAGGAAATATGGCTGATACCGGCCTCATCGAGACGGGTGCAATCGCTCCTGAAGTTCTCCTGCTTATAGATCGGGTCCCGGTTTCCCCGGGCAATATGCACATTCAACCTCCGGTCCGTCAGTGCAAGTTCGGGAGGGATATCCCCGCCAAGCAGCATCACTCCTGAAGCACGATGCTTTCCAGAAAGAGCTGCACGGCATGCCATGCCCGTACCCTGTGAAAAACCGTGAAAGACGAGTTTGATCCCCGGATGCAGGACCCTTTCGATAACCGCCTCGACATAGCGTACATTTTCTTCGATGCGCGTTTCCCGCTGGCGGCTGGTCATCCAGCAGGCGCCAGGGTCCCCTTTCGGCGTATAAAACGGATGAAGCGCCTCGATGGAACAGAGTGTGCATGTTTCCGACCCGGGGATCGAAGCGAGCAGAGCAAGCTCGTCCTCAGCCGTCTGCCCGTAACCATGGAAGCCGGCAATAAGCAATTCTGAACCTGTCTGCAGGGGCTTGCGAATGAGATACCTGCCGTTCACAATGGTCTGGATGGAAAACTCTTCCATGAAGATCGATGACAATGAAACGGTGAAAAAAACAGGCCCGGCTCATTTGCGGAGACAAGCCCGTCTGCATGATTCGATCTCAGGATTCGAGGATCTTCAGGATTCCCCTGAGCGGAATATCAACCCAGTCCGGCCGGTTGTTGAGCTCGTAGTTCAGCTCGTAGACCGCCTTGTTCATCAGGTAGGCCCTCATGAGATGCTCGCGCTGATCCTGTTCCGCAGGCACGATATTGCTGCCGGCAGTCTTTGCGAAATAGGTGTCGATGAAATGCTGGCCCACATAGAAGCCCCAGCGGTCAGCCCAGGGTTCGAGCAGTGCCCGGTCTTCGGTGCGGAAAACAGTGGTTCCCTTGTGGAGCACGTTGAACGCTGCATAGTCGAACGAACGGAGCATGCCTGAAATATCGCGGAACACCGACCGTTTGATCTTTCGCTCGGAAAGCGATCTGGCCGGTTCACCCTCGAAATCGATGATGACGAAGTCCTTGCCGGTATAGAGCACCTGGCCGAGGTGATAATCGCCGTGGATCCTGATCTTGAGGGAATCGATTTTCTCTATCCTGACCGGATCGAACTGCTGCAGAAGCTGCTTGTGCTTCTGCAGGAGCTGGTTGCAGAGCTGCTGATTTTCTTCGGAAAGCCTGGATTTGATCTCCCGGATCAGGATAACCGTCCGCTTCACCTGCTCGCACATCGCCTGGTAAATCGACCGCTGGTAGAGCGTTGTAAACGGCTCCGGCGCGAATGCCGGATCGTTCTCAAGCGACGCGAGAGAAAGGTGCATTTCGGCCGTACGTTCGGAAAGTTTCTCGATCATCCCGAGCCAGGCTTCTCCAAGCAGTTCATGCATGACGGCAGGAAGTTTGACCGGATCGCCGCTCAGCCGTGGAAGCTCAGGAAGCGAAATGCCGGTATGTATCCTGGCAAGAACATCATCATAATAACGTTTCACATAGCCGAGCGAGAGCTGCCACGCATCCCCCTCGTTCGGAACATAGTTCTGCAGGATACCAAGCGAAAAGCGGCTGGCACGGTTCTGGTCGTAGTTCAGCGACCCAAGGTAGCGAGGCAGGTTCCTGAAGGATGTCCGGTCACTCAGCGCGCGGCACATCTCAACTTCCGGAGAGACGCCGTTTTCGATTCTTCGGTAAAGTTTGAAACAAAGCTCGTTATGAAACCTGATCGATGTATTTGTCTGTTCTGCACCCATCAGCTCAGGTTCGACTTCACCGTTGGCGAGTTTCTCCTGCAAAGCTTCAATCGCAGTGGATTTAACACCGGATACGATACCCGATTTTCCCTTCCATGCATCCCGACCGGCAAGCAGCTGGAACAACTTGCTGAGGAATCGGTTATCATAGGTCGCATCGCAGAGGTACCCTTCTTCATCACCCACGACGGCCCGTGCAATGACCCGCTTGCGGAAACTGTCATCCCCGGAACTTATCGAGGAAACCGGAGTGAAAGATACCGGAAGCTGGTAAAGTTCATTTTCTCCGCTGGCGTAGTAGACTTCAGTGACAAGAAGCTTCGCCTTGTCGATGCCGGCAACCGGAATGGTATCGACGATGGCGATGCGCATGATCGTCCTTGCCTTGCCGCCGAACCAGCGGCTTGCACGGTAATACCTGGGAAGGATTTCCGTTTCGAGCTGCTCCCTGCTTTTGCCGGCAAAAAGCAACTGCCAGCGCGAAACACAGGCGAAAGGTTTATCCCTACATGGCTGCCCTTCAGCACCTTCGGTATCTTTCACGAGTTTCAGCCAGAAATACCCGTAGGAGCCAAGGGCGACCATGTAGGGTGTTTTCCGGATTTTCGGGAAGCGGTTCATACTGAAAACCTCTTCGGGTATATACCCTTCGAAATGCGAGAGATCGAACATGACAGCCTGAGCGTTCCGCGAGAGGTTCACAACCGTCAGGATGGTCTCGTCCTCGAAACGCCTGATGAAGCTCAGCACCTTCGGATTGTTCACCTGAATGAACTCGATGGAGCCCCGGCTGAGCGATTTATACCGGCGGGCCGTCGCCAGGGTATGGCGCATCCACCAGAGCAGCGAATTCACGTTGCTCTCCTGCACCTCGACGTTCACCGCCTCGTAATGGTATTCCGGATCGATGATGACCGGAAGGAGCAGCTGCTGCGGGTTCGCGCGCGAAAACCCCGCATTGCGGTCGCCGTTCCACTGCATCGGTGTGCGGACACCGTCGCGGTCTCCAAGGTAGAAGTTGTCACCCATTCCAATCTCGTCGCCGTAGTAGAGTACCGGGGTTCCCGGAAGGGAGAGCAGCATGATGTTCATCAGCTCGATCCGGCGCCGGTCGTTGTTCATGAGCGGTGCGAGGCGGCGCCTGATGCCGAGGTTGATCCTCGCTTTAGGGTCCCGGGCATAGACCCTCCGCATGTAGTCGCGCTCCTCGTCGGTCACCATTTCGAGGGTCAGCTCGTCATGGTTGCGAAGGAAGGAAGCCCATTGGCAGGTTTCGGGTATTTCGGGCGTCTGTTCGAGAATGTCGATGATGGGGAACCGGTCTTCCATGGCAAGCGCCATGTACATCCTCGGCATGAGCGGAAAATGGAAGTTCATGTGGCACATATCACCCTTGCCGAAATATGCCGCAGAATCCTCGGGCCACTGGTTGGCTTCGGCAAGCAGCATCCTGTTGGGATAATGCTCGTCGACATAAGAGCGGAACTTCTGCAGAAATTCAAAGGTCTGAGGAAGATTTTCGCAATTGGTCCCTTCGGCCTCGTAAAGGTATGGGACTGCATCGAGCCTGAGACCGTCGACACCCATGCCGAGCCAGAAATCGAGCACGTCGAACAGTGCACGCTGCACCTCCGGGTTCTCGAAATTCAGGTCGGGCTGGTGATGGAAGAAGCGGTGCCAGAAATACTGTCCCGCCACAGGATCGTAAGTCCAGTTGGAAGCCTCGAAATCCTGGAAAATGATACGGGTTTCGGAATACTTGTTCGGATCGTCGCTCCAGACATAGAAATTCCGTTCAGGCGAACCTGCAGGCGCCTTGCGCGCACGCTGGAACCAGGCATGCTGGTCGGAGGTGTGGTTCACCACCAGCTCGGTGATGACCTTCAGGCCGCGGCTGTGCGCCTCATCGAGGAATTCCCTGAAATCTTCGAGTGTTCCGTAGTCAGGATTGACCGACATGTAATCCGCAATATCGTAACCGTCATCCCTCAGTGGCGAAGGATAGAAAGGAAGAAGCCAGATAGCAGTAACCCCGATGCTTTCGAGATAACCAAGCTTCTGCCGGAGCCCCTGGAAATCGCCGATGCCGTCGTTGTTGCTGTCGAAGAATGTCTTTACATGCGCCTCGTAAATAATCGCGTCCTTATACCAGAGCGGTTCGGGTTGATACATTGTAACGTCTTGTAGATATTGTTGTTAAATAAATTATCGGAAAATAATCGTCAGGATAGCATGACGCGGAATATATGAGCCGGCATTGCATGCGGGTTCACTTCGACATAGTTCCATTCACCATTCCATTCATAGCGGTTTCCTGTCAGCAGGTCCTCGACCGCAAAGTGGTGATCGTGCGGTTTCCGGAACATCTCGAGCGGAAACCTGAGCCAGCCGTTCTGCATGGCATTCGGATCAAGATTGACGACAACGAGAATGATGTTGCCGTCATCCTCCGAACGCTTCACATAGCCCATCAGCAAACCGTGCTCCTGGCCAGGCGCTGAATCGATGCGTAAAAAAGCGATATCGTTCGTCTGCTGAAGTGCGGGGTTCTCCTTGCGGATCCGGTTGATGCGTGTTATTTCGGCCCTGATATTTCCCGGACGATCGAGGTCCCACTGCTTGATCTCGTATTTTTCCGAATCGAGATACTCCTCCTTGCCTTCTGCTACCGGCACGTGTTCGCAAAGCTCGTACGCAGGACCGTACATGCCATAGTTGGAAGAGAGCGTAGCGGCAAGCACCATACGGATGATGAATGTCGTTCTGTTCCCGCTGTGAAATTCTTCATGCAGGATATCCGGGGTGTTGGGCCAGAAATTCGGGCGCATGAAATGTTTAAGCGGTGAAGAGGTCAGTTCGGTAAGGTATTCCTGGAGTTCATTCTTGTTGTTGCGCCAGGTGAAGTAACTGTATGACTGGCTGTAGCCGGCTTTCGCAAGCCTCGCCATGAGCTTTGGCCTGGTAAAAGCCTCTGCAAGAAAAACCGTGTCGGGATGATCCTCCCTGATCGACGCGATCGCCCATTCCCAGAAAGGAAACGCCTTGGTATGAGGATTGTCGACACGGAAAATCTTCACCCCTCTGTCTATCCAGAAGAGAAAAATACTCTTCAGCTCGATCCAGAGGTTCTGCCAGTCAGCTGTCTCGAAATCGATCGGCAGGATGTCTTCGTATCTCTTCGGCGGGTTTTCAGCAAACTGTACGGTACCGTCTGGACGCCATTTGAACCATTGCGGATGCTCCTGCACCCAGGGATGGTCGGGAGAACACTGGAACGCGATATCGAGCGCCACGGAAATCCCCAGGCATTCTGCATCCCCGACAAACTCTTCGAACTCCTCGATCGTGCCGAGCTCAGGATGCACAGCCTTGTGCCCGCCGTCTCGGTTGCCGATCGCCCAGCAGCTTCCGGGATCGTCCGGGGCTGCCGAAAGGGAGTTGTTTCTGCCCTTGCGCTTGGCGTAGCCGATCGGGTGGATCGGAGGAAGGTAGATGATATCGAACCCCATGCCGGCAACCATCGGCAGGAGGCGGCGGCAGTCGTTGAACGTCCCGTGTCTGCCGGGCACTTCGCCCCAGGAACGGGGAAAAAATTCATACCAGGCGCCGAACCCGGCTTTTCTCTGTTCGACCGTAACGCAGAGCTGCTTATCATAGACCGATGCATGCGCCTTGTCAGGATACAGCTCCATGAGCCGTACAAGCTCCTCGCCAAGTCCTGCAGCAACAGCATTCTGAATGTCATCCGAATGCATGAGTGCCGCAAATTTTTTGAGTTTCCCGGCATCCGCTTTCGAAGCGACTGGAGTTGCTCCTTCTACGAATAAAGCTCCTGTCTGCAGGTCAAGCGATACATCCTGACCGGCATCGACCTTTTTTGCAAGGCCTTTTTTCCATGTCAGGAAATGGTCTGGCCATGCCTCGACGGTATAGAAGTACTTTCCGGGGGTTCCGACAGAAAATGATGCTTTCCACCGGTCATTGCCGATCGGCTCCATGGGAACCCGCTGCCATTCATCGGCTCCTTCGGGCCGGTAACAGAGTTCCGCCCGGACCGTGTCAGCGCCGTCGACGAAAATATCGGCTTCCACGGCAAGGCTGCCGCCCTCTACCGTTTTCGCATGGTACTTTCCTCCGTCGAGTTCCGGAGAAACATTTTCAATGACCACCCGCTGACGGCCGTCGAACTCCCGACTGATGCTGCTGGAGACCTTCCGGAGAAATACTGTGTTCATCTTCATTGATTCTTTTTGACTTTCGGGATTTCCCGGACATGAAACAGTTATTCCGGCCGATATACCTGATTTTGAACTGATCAGGAATCCTCCGGTACTTTTCTCATACATACAATTATAAGTAGGGAAAATAGGAAAACTCCTTTACTTTTTTGCGTGGATATACCGCGATTTTGAAATGTCCGGAAATTCATGGAAAACCTTTCAGTGCTTTGATTTCTTGTGAAAAACATTATTCTATGTAAGTCATATTGAAATATCAGCATATAAACATCAGAGCGAACCATGTTTGAACCACAAAAGGAACGACTGCAGGAGATTGACAATCGCCTGGAACAGTTACGGAGGTATCTTTGACGTCGATGAACGCAAAGATAAAATTTACGACCTCGAAAAAATAACCGCCGACCCGGCATTCTGGAACGACCAGAAAGAAGCCAACAAGGTGCTCAAGGAGCTGAGCGATCATAAGTCATGGACCGAAGGTTATGAAAAGCTCCTCGCAAAAGCGAAATCCTACAGGGATGAACTTGAAATAGCCGAAGAACTCGGTGACGAGTCATTCGGGGAAGAGCTTTCAGCTTCAATTGCATCACTCGAGCAGGAGATAGCTGCCATAGAATTCAAGAACATGCTTTCGGGCAAGGACGATGCCGGTAACGCACTCATCACGATCCATGCCGGAGCTGGAGGCACCGAAGCCCAGGACTGGGCTGAAATGCTCTACCGCATGTACATGCGCTGGGCTGAACGCAAAGGCTACAAGATCTTTACCGACGATTACCAGGAAGGTGACGGGGCCGGCATAAAAACCGCAACGCTTGAAATCCAGGGCCCTTACGCCTACGGCTACCTGAAAGCTGAAAACGGCGTGCACCGGCTCGTGCGTGTTTCTCCCTTCGACTCGAACGCAAGGCGCCACACCTCTTTCGCCAGCGTCTTCACCTATCCCGAAGCACCGCCGGACGCGGAGATCGAAGTCCGCAAGGATGACCTCGAGCTGTCCACTTTCCGAAGCGGCGGCAAGGGTGGGCAGAATGTGAACAAGGTCGAGACCGCGGTCCGCATCAAGCATATTCCTTCCGGTATCGTCGTAAGCTGCCAGGAGGAGCGCTCCCAGTTCCAGAACAGGGAACGTGCAATGAAGATGCTCATGGCACAACTCTACCAGCGCAAGCGGGAAGAAGAGGAGTCAAAAAAACGCGAGATCGAGGGCAAGAAGAAAAAAATCGAATGGGGCAGCCAGATCCGCAGCTACGTGATGGACGACAGGAGGATCAAGGACCACCGGACCAACTACGAACGCTTCGACATCGAAAACGTACTTGACGGCGACCTCGACGAATTCATGGTACGCTACCTTTCGGAATTCGGCGATTGATAATCGAACCAGTCAGGAACCCGTTATGCGCTTCGGCATCATCACCGATATCCATTTCGCTGCCGGCCGGGATGAAAAATATCTTCAGGAGTGTACATCCGGCTGGCGGAATGATGGCGTAAACTTCGCCATGCAGCTCGGCGACCTTGTAAGGGGCGAAAACGTTGATGAGGCTCGCACAGAATTGAAGCGGGCAACATCGATACTCGGGACTTTCCGGGGAACTATCCGCCATGTTGTCGGCAATCACTGCCTTGCCGTTCCTGAACAGGAACTGATGCAGGAACTGGGGCTCGATTCGCCCTACTATTCGTTTGTTGTCAAGGATTTCCGCTTTATCGTGCTCTACGGCATGGACGTCTCGATACACCGTAAACCTGAAACCCCTGAAGACGCCGGCATGCTCGGGTATTATCTCGACCGCCCCGAACTGCACGACTACTGCGGTGCAATCGGCAAACAGCAGAAGGCATGGCTGCAGGAAGCGCTTGAAAAAGCGGAACGTTCGGGAGAGAAAGTCATCATCATCTGCCATTTTCCGCTGCTGCAGGAAACCACGGATGCAAAACACGGCCTGCTCTGGAACCACCGGGAAATTTACGATATACTCTCTTCATCGGCAGCCGTCAAAGCCTGCCTCGGCGGCCATTACCACCATGGAGGCTATGCCGTGGAGAAAGGTATTCATTTCATCGTGCTGCCGGCATTCGTCAATCATTCCGAACACCCCTCATTCTGCTCAGGCTCGGTTGAACTGGAACGTTCGAAAATGGTGATCCGCAACCAGCACCATGACATCCTCTACGAACTTGCCCTGAGATAATTTGTCAATGCAGGACAAACAATCCATGAATGATCAGAATCCCTTCCCATTCAGCCAGGCAATTATCCGGTCGGCAACTGACTGCCATTCCGGTTCGAGCATCATGCCATGTGCCATACCGGGAACAATATCCGCGACCGTGTTATATGCAAGAGCTGTCGCCTGCTCCTCGCCTGTGGAAAACATGGCGTCATTTTCTGCTGCAATTACACAAACCGGCGTTTTGACTTTCCGGGGTTTCGGCAATGACACGAAAAGAGTCTCGAGTGTCATGAGGTAGGATTCCGGCTGTAACTTTTCGAAATACTTTGCGATATCGGAATCTGGCATTGATGGCGAAAACACAAGTTCTTTCAGCAGTTGAGGAGTAGCGAGCAGTTGTCCGGGATCGAATAACAACATATACTTGAGAGCCTGAACAGGATGCCGGCGAATATACCGTAAAGCAAACCATCCGGAACCATTGACAGGAATGGATGCAAGCAATACCGCGGCAGGTGAATCATGTGTTTCAAGGTATTTCTGTACCACATATCCACCCATCGAGTGCCCGATAAGTACCGGCGGCGTGTCAAGAGTTCCGACGGCACGTTCCAGATCGGCGACATAATCCCTCGAAGCACTGCTCCACTTGACTTTACCTGACCCGTAACTTTTACAGTGCCCACGTAAACTCACAGCATGGGACTCATATCCGTGACGGGCAAAATACGGAAGGAAGTTCTCCCAGCAGGACGCTGAATGACACATGCCATGAACGAAAAGAAGGGGTGTCGGCTTTTTATCTCTTTCAGGTTTGCTGGTTATGATTTCAAGTTGCATGATGTTCTCCGTCGATGACTCGTTACGCAGGCACCTCCATAAATGGATTAATCCATTCCCGGGTGCTGAGGAAGTTCACCATGGACGCCGGTCAGGAGACGCGGTTCCGCTCAGAAAAGTTCATTTGAGCGAATGCAGTCCGATCATGTTTCCTTCCGTATCGACAACAAGAGCCATGAAACCATACTGGCCGATGGAGGTCTTTTCACGGCTTACAAACCCTCCATTCCGTGCAGCCTCAGCAGCTTCCACAGCGCAGTCCTCGCAGCTGAAATAAACCAGCGTACTATTCTTTCCGGAAAGAACCCCTTCCATTTTCACGAGAGCGCCACCAGCCCCCACACGCTCCATTTCCATGGGGAATGCCCACATTTCCATTTCGGTATCATCGAGCCTTTCGAGCTTCAGCTGGAAAACCGATTCGTAAAATGCCTTTGCACGAGGCATGTCCTGTACGTAAATCTCAAACCAGATGACCGGATTAATCATGATATCCACCCCCTTGAAATCGAGTTGAAAAAGCAGAACGCTGACTGTACGAAAAGTGCCCGCTGCCTAAAAACAGGTTTCTGAAACATGCCGGTGTTATTGCCGGACTGTTTCCGTGTGCATTGCTTTCAATGTCCATATTGCACTCGCGGCATCGATTGAAGCGAAAAGAATAAGGATCGGTTTGGCGATGCCGAGCACGATCATCACGATCAGAACCAGAAAGAGCCACAGCCTTCCAAATATAGAGGCCCTGAAAAAAGCCTCGCTCCCTTTCGTCGCCACTATGACATAGTAGTATCCAACTTCCGAAACAATGATGCCAAGCACCCGTATCCAGGGTTCATTGGTCGGCTCGAGATCGAAAATGCTCAGCAGGGTATTCGGTATGCATATCAGTCCAAGACCAAGCAAAACCGCATAGATACCGATCACCTGAATCGAACGCATGGTTGAATTCATTTTTCACATCCTCTGTTAGATGATTATCCCGGGACCCGATGCTGCAGCCTGAGTATCCACCTGAACATGCGGTGACCCGGATCAACCGGCTGGCAATACATGAGCGGACATCCTCCGACAATCGGTTCGACCCCTGCGTCCCTGCAAGCCCGGACAGCATCCGGAGCAACGCTGCCCTCGCCGAACGAGCGGTGAAACCATATATGCCTGACACCCTTTTTTAAAGCAGCCCTTGTGATTTCAGGAGCAATTGACGGACGGATCACAATCATCATACCATGAACATCGCCCGGCACCGAAGAAACATCGGAATAGCATATCGCTCCCTCAAGTTCGTTTGCGTTCGGGTTCAGGGGAATAACTTCATGACCGGTATCGCCCAGCATCCTGAAAATCGCGTTCGCTGCAGACTTCCCGGAGCGTGATACACCGGCAACAATTATGCGCCGGCCTTCACGGAAAGCCACTGCATTTCGCGGAATGGTTTTCATTGTTTACGCTTATTTTCAAGTGTTTCCGGTACCAGGATACTGCTACTTTATATTCTGCACCATTGCGTCCTGTGTAGTCGAAATTTTTCGCATCATATTACTGAGTGTTCTCATGAATTTTGATTGTCTGTCCATGGCTATCTGAAGTCTGAGAGATGCCATTTCTGACAGTTCGCCAATGCTTTCAGCCCCGCTCTTCAGGTTTTCACGTCCGGAGATGAGCATTGCAGACTCTGCAAGCACATAAAAAACAAGCAGATTTCCCTGGTCGATGGAGAGATTGCTGAACCCCTTGCCTATTTCACGCCTGACGACAGTGTACAGGTCCATATGTTCAGGATCTTTGGCAAGTAAAGAAACAAGCTTTTTCGCTGCAAGGTCAAGCTTTTTTCTGGCAGAAGGCTGAAGTATGGCACCAAGCCGATTCTTTCTTCTGAAAACCGATTGTTCAAGGTTTATATCATGATCCTGCTGATCGACACGTTCGGCTGGCGCGGCAGGAACGTCGGCGCTCGAGGGTGATGCCTGAAACCCTGCAAACAGTATGATGAAGATAATTGCATGTCGCTTCATGGAGCATCCTGTCTGATATTGAATCGAGACTTCTATGAGGACATGGGAGCAAGAATTTCTGTAAAGTACACATTATTCCAATTAAATAATACAGGGCTATTACCGGACGGTACCCTATGGGAATTTGCCTGCCTGATTGTCCGACTTTTCCGATTCTTCGATTCGATCAACGGAGGCTGTCCGGAAACTGGCTGAAAATGGTTATCAGCAACAGCAACACGATGGTATAGCTGGATCATGGCAGGGTTGAAAAATCAAACTTGCATCGGTACTTTTTTCACATGATCAACTGTTCGTATCGAGAATCTTTGCATTTTTCTCAAAATTTGAGATTTTATTCCTCGAGCGATTATAGGGAGCAGCCCTGTCGTGCGCAAATTGTCACCCTGAGGTCAAAGCTGTCAGACGAAAAATTCATACACATCTTCAGAACAATAAGATTGATCATTCACTGCGCTATGCTTCGTTCAGGATTACAGGAAAAATCCAATACCTGTATGTGAACTATAGTTGACGCAGTAATAATACGATACCGAACATCACCATAATTCATTCATCAATCGAACGGGAGAAAAAAAATAATGCCGACTACACATGAGAACCTGAAAAACGCTTTTGCAGGAGAAAGCCAGGCTTACCAGAAATACACAGCATTCGCCAAAAAGGCGGACAAAGAGGGCCTGAAGAATATCGCCAAACTCTTCAGGACCACTGCCGAAGCAGAACGAATCCACGCCGAGGGACATCTTGCCGCCGACGATGGGATCAAATCGACTATCGAGAACCTTCAAACGGCCATTGAAGGCGAGACCTATGAACATAACGAAATGTATCCTCCGATGTACGAGCAGGCTGTTGCTGAAGGTCACAAAGCAAAACGTATGTTCGGATATGCTGTAGAGGCAGAAAAGGTACATGCCGCCCTCTATCGCCATGCCCTCGAAACTGCCAGGGCAGGCAAAGACCTTGACACCTCTGACATCTGGCTCTGCCCTGTTTGCGGTCACATCGAATTGAGCAAGCCGCCTGAAACCTGCCCTATCTGCAACGTGAAGGCGTCTTTATACGTCCAGATTGGATGATCGAATTTACGCTATCTGTTCATCAGCGAAGCTCCCGTGTTCTGCGGGGGCTTTTTCAACGTGTGGTAATGGATACCACCAACAGAAACTGTTCGGGGTCACGACAACGACATCCTGATCTTTGCCGGGTTCCTTTTTTACAGAAAGGATGCCGAGGAATAGACTGAATTCCCGGCTACCAAAACAGCTTCCGGAGCTCTGTGATTCCTGATGCTTTTTTTCCCTTTTTACTGGCAAGTGCTCTGAATGCGATACTATTTGAGTGCATGACCAAGGTGAATACCGGCAGCCTTGAGAATCATGGCAAGAGGACAAAAACCTGTAAACGCTGCCTGAAAGAGGTTTGCTCCGACAAAACCGGTAAACCATAACCAGTTCTGGTTGTGATAGATCGAAAGCCGCAATCCGGACAGACACAACTATCCGGACGATCGGAAGGAACAGAATCGTTGCCGCTGACACCCGGCTGGCAGAGAATCGTGGTGAGGTGTTATCCTTTTCCGATTGAAAGACCCGGCGATTCATTTTCGTTTCCCGGACGGGAAATATTCCTCCTCGGACGTCCGGCACGAACAGACTTTTCGAAGCGTTACAGAAATGGTACATTGACAAAAAAAGGCAGACCAGACAATCGATTGTGAAAAAGATAACTCTGAAAAAAACCTACCGATACAGCCGCCAGCGGGAACGTCTCCTTGCCATACTCCGCTCGACTGAAAATCATCCTACCGCAATATGGCTCTATGACTGGATGAAACCGGAATTTCCCAGCCTCAGCCTCGGCACCGTTTACCGGAACCTTGCGATCCTTATCGAGCAGGGAGTTGTGCGCAAAATCGATGCAGGCAGCACCTTCGACCGCTTCGAAGCGAAAACCTCCCCCCACTACCACCTCATCTGCCGCAAATGCGGCACCATAACCGATTTTGAAAAACGGTTTTTTCCCGAGATTGACGATGAAATCCGCCGCTCTACCGATTTCACCATCGAAGGTCACCGGATCGATTTTTTCGGAACCTGCGCTGACTGCAGAGGAAAAAGCTGATTTCCTCTTGATATGAGCAATATTTTCTTTATCATTTAAGTAATAATCATTCCGATTTGCGCCTGTAACGAAAGCAGACAATCGTGCCCTATGGCCAGAAATCATCGAAAACGATCAAAATAAAAAACGGAGAAACATCATGGCTGAACACAGCAAATGCCCGGTGACGGGCAGAACCGGCAAAGCACCCTCGGACGGCGGAAGGTCGAACCGCGACTGGTGGCCGAACCAGCTTGACCTCGACATGCTGCACCAGCACTCTTCCCTCAGCAATCCGATGGGAGAAGAGTTCAATTACGCCGAAGCGTTCAAAACACTCGATCTCGCAGCCGTAAAAAAAGACCTTTTTGCGCTCATGACCGATTCGCAGGAGTGGTGGCCTGCCGATTACGGTCACTACGGCGGCCTCTTTATCCGGATGGCATGGCACAGCGCAGGCACCTATCGGACCAGCGACGGCCGTGGTGGCGGCGGCACCGGCAATCAGCGCTTCGCACCGCTGAACAGCTGGCCGGACAACGCCAACCTCGATAAAGCCCGCCGGTTGCTCTGGCCGATCAAACAGAAGTATGGGAAAAAAATTTCCTGGGCCGACCTCATGATCCTTGCCGGCAACTGCGCGCTGGAGTCGATGGGCTTCAAAACCTTCGGGTTCGGCGGAGGACGCGTTGACATCTGGGAACCTGAAGAGGATATTTACTGGGGCAAGGAGGTCGAGTGGCTCGGCAGCAATCGCTATACCGGAGAGCGCGATCTTGAAAACCCCCTTGCCGCGGTACAGATGGGCTTGATTTACGTCAATCCCGAAGGACCGGACGGAAATCCTGACCCTGTTGCCGCTGGCAGGGACATTCGGGAAACCTTCGCACGCATGGCCATGAACGACGAGGAAACCGTGGCGCTCGTGGCCGGCGGGCACACCTTCGGCAAATGTCACGGCACAGGTGATCAGAAGCTGGTAGGGCCCGAACCCGAAGCCGCCCCCATCGAGGAGCAGGGGCTCGGCTGGAAGAGCGGCTACGGCAGCGGCAAGGGTGACGAGACCATGACCAGCGGACTGGAAGGCGCCTGGACTCCCGATCCGATTCATTGGGACATGGGCTATCTCGGCATGCTCTTCAGATACGAGTGGGAGCTGACAAAAAGCCCGGCTGGCGCCTGGCAGTGGAAACCGGTCGATGTGGCCGATGAGGATCTCGCCCCGGCAGCCCACGATCCGTCGAAACGCGTACCGACCATGATGACCACCGCAGACCTGGCGATGCGCATGGACCCGATCTACGGGCCGATCTCCCGGCGGTACTATGAAAATCCCGATCAGTTTGCGGATGCTTTCGCCCGGGCATGGTTCAAGCTGACCCATCGCGACATGGGCCCGAAATCGCGCTATCTCGGAGCAGAGGTTCCTGCGGAGGATCTGATCTGGCAGGATCCGGTGCCTCCAGTCGATCATGAGCTGATCGGCGATGATGAGATCGCAATCCTCAAGGCCAGGGTCCTTGCCTCGGGCCTCTCGATCCCTGAACTGGTCTCGACGGCCTGGGCTTCGGCTTCGACCTTCCGCGGTTCCGACAAGCGCGGCGGCGCTAACGGCGCGCGCATCCGGCTCGCCCCGCAGAAGGAGTGGGAGGTAAACCAGCCTGAGCAACTGCAACGGGTGCTGCAGGTGCTCGAGAACATCCGGATGGAGTTCAACGCCTTACTGGCAGGAGGGAAAAGTGTTTCGCTCGCCGATCTGATCGTTCTCGGCGGATGCGCAGCTGTCGAAGAAGCCGCCAGACGCGCAGACAACAACTTCACCGTACCCTTCACGCCGGGACGCACGGATGCATTACAGGCAGAGACAGATGTGGAGTCTTTCGCCGTTCTCGAACCGAGAGCGGACGGCTTCCGCAACTACACCAGGCAAAAATACAGCGTGTCAGTCGAAGAAATGCTGGTTGACCGCGCGCAATTGCTGACGCTCACCGCTCCGGAAATGACGGTTCTTATCGGCGGC
>JAAXXY010000002.1:0-2073 GCA_013334225.1 Chlorobiaceae bacterium | reverse complement strand
TTCGGGAAACTTTGGCTCATCGGTTCCGGGATTGCGGATTTCAGAAATTCAGCAGGCTGGCCGAGCCGGGGGCAAGGCCGTTCGCGTCGAGGTCGAGCATCGGAGCGCAATTGCTGACGCTCACCGCTCCGGAAATGACGGTTCTTATCGGCGGCTTGCGAGTCCTCGGCAACAACTTCGGTCAGTCGAAGCATGGGGTATTCACCAGACGGCCGGAAACGCTCACGAACGACTTCTTCATCAATCTGCTCGACATGGGAACGGAGTGGAAACCGGCCTCGGAGGATCACGAAGTATTCGAGGGCCGCGACCGCAAAACCGGCGAACCCCGGTGGACGGCAACACGCGTCGACCTGATCTTTGGCTCAAACGCAAGGCTTCGCGCCATCTCGGAAGTGTACGGAAGCAATGACGCACAGGGAAAGTTCGTACAGGACTTCTTGGCCGCATGGGACAAGGTGATGAATCTCGACCGCTTCGAGCTGATTCGTGGGTAAATCAGGACTGAGTGCTGAGGACTGAGGGATGATTGGGGTGTGGAGAGTGGGCATTGGAAAGTGGGATTTCAAAGAACCCCAGTACCCACTCCAGTACCCATCTTCAAGCTCCGTAGGAGCGGCATATCGGTATCCCGGGGTGCAACCCCGGGATATGCGTCCCCCAAAATATCCGGGTTTCCGGATTTTAAGGACTGAGAACTGAGGGCTGAGGACTGAGGGCTGAGCGGAGAAAGCAGTGTTCCTGCATGGTACCGAACCTGCACCGTCATGTCGGGTTAATCCTGCCGGGTGTTTTTCTTCTTCCCGCAGACCAGAACAGTGTAAAGCCTCTCGGGCATGAATTGCAGCAACAGAGCGACAAACCGCCACCGGCCGGTTATCCATACCCTTCGCTTCTTTTTCCCGATTGCATTGAATATATCCCGTGCCGCCCGCTCAGGTGAAGCGATCCAGAACAGCCCCTCGCCTTTCGCCATCGCCGTATCGACAAAACCAGGAAGGATATCCGTGACGTAAATCGGGAGATTCCGGGAGGAGGCGACGCATCGCAGCCCCTCGAGATACCTGGAAACGAACGCTTTCGATGCGTTGTATGCCGGAGCAGGGCCACCCCTTACAGCTGCTATCGAAGATATTCCGGCAAGGTGTCCGTAACCCTGCCGCCTGAACATTTCGAACGCCGCATGCGCAATCGAGGCGAACCCGGTGACATTTGTCTGAACGGTTTCCATTTCCGTCTCCCAGGGAATGAACGGATCAAGGTAACCGGTCCCCGCCGAGATAATCACCAGATCAACGCCGCCCATGGAGGCTACAAGTTCATCGAACAGCCTTCGGGCCCCAGTTGTATCGGCCACATCCATGACCCTGGCAAGGACATTCCCTCCAAGCTGTTCGCTCAACTCGTCGAGCAGTACCTTTCTGCGACCGGTGATACCTGCGGCCCATCCTTCCGCTACATAGAGCGTCGCGAGGGCCCTGCCGATCCCGCTCGTTGCACCGATGATGATTACCCGTTTCATGGCATAATGATAGGAATTATTCGGGAAAGTGAGAAGTGGGGAGTGGGGAATGGGTAATGGGAATTGGGGAGTGGGTAATAGGTAATGGGGAGTGGGTGAGGCGCGAAGGTGCACATTGTATGGATATGTCCCATAAGTCTTATCAGTCCCATTGGTCCTATCAGTCCTGTCAGTCCTGTCGATTCTTGCAGAAACGACAAAAGCCCGAGGTTTCCCTTGGGCTTTTGTGCTGAAAATCTCGGCGACGACCTACTCTCCCGCAGTTAAGCAGTACCATCGGCTCTCCAGGGCTTAACGACTCTGTTCGGAATGGGAAGAGGTGATCACCTGGGAAATAGTCGCCGTAGAACGATTGGCAATTGAAGCAACGCATGAGCGTTGTTGCTTTGTAAACCTATAAACTTTCCTGTCTCTGATCCGTTTTGACTCAACACTAATAAAAAATGGTTAAGTCGATCGGCTTATTAGTACTACTCGGCTGAACACATTACTGTGCTTACACCTGTAGCCTATCAACCAGGTCATCTTCCTGGAGCCTGATGGGGAAATCT
>JAAXXY010000070.1 GCA_013334225.1 Chlorobiaceae bacterium | reverse complement strand
TTGGAAATTCTCCTCAAATTGCGTCAGACCCGTTAACTGGAACAGCAAAAGTAGAGTTTCCGGGCCTATTTTATTGCATTTCAATGAATTCCATAGGCGTCATCTGGCTCAAGGAATAATGCGGCCTGACCTCGTTATATTCATGTCGCCAAGCTTCGATTTTTCGTCTTGCATCTTCAATATCAAGAAACCAATTCACCGACAAGCATTCATCACGGAACTTCCAATTGAATGATTCAATATACGGGTTATCTATCGGCTTGCCCGGTCTGGAAAAGTCCAATACTACCTTTTGCTAATAAGCCCAGCGATCCAGTTCCTTCGAGATGAATTCGCTCCCGTTATCGACCTGCAGGCGCTCGGGCACTGAGCTTTCGGTCTGAATCATATGATTCAAGAATTCCACGACATCAGCATCCTTGATCTTTAAGTCGGCATATAAACCAGGACTTTTCTTGCTGTAGTTGTCTACGACGGTCAAAATCCTGAAGCGTTTCCCGTTGAAAAACTGGTCAGCGACAAAATCCATGCTCCAAACCTGATGCACTCGATGCACTTCAACTCGATCAAGTCGTTGAGCTCCCATACGACTCCGCCGAGGTCGTTTCATTCGTAAATTGAGCCCTTCCTGACGGTAAACCCGATACACCCGTTTAGGGTTATCTTTAAAGCCTTCTCGTCTGAGCAATGTCCAGATTCTTCGATATCCGTATCGTACCCGTGTGAATGCAATCTCTTTCATCCTCATTTTCAATAATGACTCATCGCGTCTATGCGGACGATAATACCAGGATGAAAGCTGCAGTTGCAAGGCCTTACAGGCGCGACGCAGGGAAACCCGGTAAGCATCGATAAGAAACTTTACCAGCTCCTTTTTGAGTCCTGCTTTTACAGCTTTTTTTTTATTACATCCTGGAGCATCTGCTTGTCGAGGCTTAGGTCGGCGACAAGCTTTTTCAACTGTGTGTTTTCTTCTTCCAGCTGGTGAAGACGACGCAGTTCGGAAACTCCTAAACCTCGGTATTTCTTTTTTCCAGTTGAAAAATTCGCTTGAGATATACCCATCTGCCGACAGACTTCCTCGACATGAGTGCCTGTATCCGCTTGTCGAAGGGCAAAAGCGACCTGTTCTTCAGTGTAGTTGCTTCGTTTCATCGCAATGACCTTGTTTGGTTCAAGATACTCATTGCTGGAAAACTCTCGTTTAGGGTGTTCCAGTTTTTCGTGAGGAGGTCAATATGTCGGGTCTACTCCGCGATACTCTCCATAATATCCAGGAAACTCTCCGACGTTTTTTCCCACGAAAACTCTTGCGCTCGTCTCTGCGCCAGACGGACAAGTTCCTGTCGTTCGTCAGGATGGTCCCTGAGAAACCTTATTGCATCGACCCAGTCATCGCTGTTTTCAGGATCCGCGAAAAGGGCGCAGCCGCTCATGATTTCGTTCATTGCCGGGCGATCGCTGCAGATAGTCGGTGTTCCGCACAACGCAGCTTCCAAGGGCGGAAGGCCGAAACCTTCATAGATACTTGGAAACACGAGAGCAATGGCATTGCCGATAACGTAAGCTGCTTCCTGATCATCAAGCCTTCCCATAAAATACACTCTCGAACGGGGGGTAAACGTTTCCGCAAGTTTACGGACATTCGTATGGTTGCCGATCATGACGAGTGAGATGTCTCTCAGTTCATCGCTCTCAAGAGCTTTCAGAACGATTGGAATGTTTTTATTTCTGTCATGCGTACCCAGGAATACGACATATTTTTTCGCAGGAATTGTGATTTCTGATATTCCGTTTTCCGAAAGGGTGGAAATGCCGTTGTGGATGACAGCGATCTTTTCTCTGTGTATGCTTAGATATTGTGAAATTGAGTCTGCGCTTGAGTTGCTTATGGTTATGATTTTTTTGGCCTTAAGGGTAATGGGTAGATAATCGGTATACCATTTTACTGCATCGACTCCGAACAACTCAGGAAAAATCATCGGGATAATGTCATGTAAGACGACGCATGATGGTGTTGGAAGTTCCTTTGGACAATAATGAATTGACGGGTAGAAATAAACAGCTTTGGTTATTTTTTCGAATTCGTTTTTCTGAAGCGACTGAAAGCAGTGTAAAAGTTCATGAGAAAATCGTCCGATTCCCCGGTTGTCCGACAGGCTGGCATCGTGAAACCTGATCATAACATCCCTGACAGGTATATCAATGTATACATGGGAGATACCCTGGCTTGAAGAAATGTGTTTCTTTTTCTCTTTCCATTTTTTTACGATCTGCCCAAGGAAGTTTTTATACACTGAGGAGAGTTCCATCCTGAGCATTTGAAGTTCCATTTCCTTGAATGCAAGCTGTTTTTTAAGCACAAGGAATTCTGAGTAATGAAATGTCGCTTTTATAGAGGACGGGTTGATTCGTTCTGAAAGATATTGCATTTAAATGAATTTAGTGTGCATTGAAAACCAGTTGACCCGCATCTAAGGGGCAAGCATTGAGAGCACTAAATATTTCATACTGAGCATGCCGGTTGGTGGGCATTTTTCAGGATACTTGGTCAAGTTTTTCTACGATTCTTTCGAACTGCTGCTGAAAGCAGAAATCATATGCATGTTCCCCTTCGACAATGACATTCGGGCAGACGTAATAGACTTCAAGTGCCCGTTTGACTTTCAGTGCTTCAGCAAGTGAAAATGGAAATGACTGATTGCCGATAAAGAATCGGCATCCTGCGATGACCTGCGCCAGCTCAAGAAAATCCGATACGGGGTGGTATTCGATCGACGGCAATGATTTTTTTATCTCTTCGAATTCTTCAGGAACGCCGACGAACATCAGTTTTTTGTATTTTTTTAAAAATGAATAGTCAATACCGGGAGCGTGATAGCCGAGGCTTCTGGCTATGATAATACGATCACTGAAAGATTTATCCGGATTGACGTTCAGCCATGGCTTGCTCAAATCGGCAGTGACAGCAAAATGCAGAAAATACCATCTGGCAATATGTCCTGAGTTGGTTTGGAATGCTGACCGTCTTATGATACAGAGGTCATAATCTATTGACTGATCATTATAAATGCCGCAAATGCTTAAAGGGGTTTGGGCCAAAAGCAATGGCTTCAGCATATTGAAAATGCTTTCGTTGAGCATGACACCATTCAACGGATGTTTACTCCTCTCGGCGGAATAATTCATCGGCTGATCGAGTTGCAGGTATAAGAAGGCTTTGGCGTTCTCGGAAAGAGCATATATAGTCGGCAAGGAATAAATTATATCACCACAATTCCCGCTGTGTTTGAAAGAATATGTATTTTTCCCGATCACAGGAAAAACCGGCTGATTGGCTATGGCTTTTGAGAGAAATTTCTGATCTTTTTCTTCAAGTTTTTTTTTGTGATATAAATCGCGGTCTTTAATTTTAAGCCATATTAAAGCCAAGTGATTCATAATTCGTGAATTTAAATTCATGGACGCATCTATCAATCATCGAATGACATAACCTTTTCAGAATCAACAAGTTAGCAATCACAATAATACAAATTATATTTTGTTTTATTCTTACATTTAAGGATTTTCCGGTTTATATGTTCAATCTCGGATCAATAACCACTATCAAGGTATTTTGATCCCGTGATGCTGTCAGGAATTAACGCGTATCCCTAGTGTCATGTCACGCATGGAAAGCCGCATAACGACCAATCCTTCACGAAATGCGATCGAACGGTAGATTTTCCAATTACCCGTTCAATGTCCTCAGCCGGTTTATCTCCTAGTCAAACGAGCGGTTTTTCAAGAGTTTTCCCAAGATGTTTTGCTGATGCGGAAACAGATCGGAGCATAACCTGAGCAGTTCCCATTTGCCGAAATGTGCGGAAAGCACGACGACCCCTTTGTTCCGTCTGATGCTTTTCGAATAAACTGGAGAGGGATAAAAATCCAATATCTATGCTGAATCCCCGACTTTTTTGATATTGGGAAAGTAGAGTACCTCGGTGACATTCTCACCCTTGTTAAGACAAACGCTGCAAGCATCAGACGTGATCTCTCCTGGTGTCTTTTCAGAGGAAATACGCAGGAAAGGTTTTCATTACGATCCGGGTCCTGTAATTAACAGGAAGTAAAGAGCGAAGTCGCCGAGCAAATGGACTAAAGCGGTCGATACATTCCTGCCGGTGTTCCAGATGATAAAACCAGTGAAAATGACGCTCGGTTAGAGAATTTTTTCTTGCCATCGACCGTTCACGATAGTGGCTATTTTATCAGGCGGTCCTGGCGTTTCACTCAGACTATCGGTATATATAGGCTAAATTAGATGGTTGTGCATGAAACCGGGTCAACGGTGTCACTCCGGTTTTTTTACCTGAAAACGTACTAGTATGCTATGGTTTTGTCAAACAAGGTTTCAAGCTGGGACAAGGCACTCGAACTGGTCAGGTCCTGGCAGGCGGAAGGCCTGAAGGTTGTGTTTTCCAACGGATGTTTCGATATCCTGCATGCTGGACATGTGAGATACCTCACCGAAGCGCGCAAACTCGGCGATCGCCTCATCATCGGCCTGAACAGCGACAGTTCCGTACGAAGGCTGAAGGGGCCGAACCGGCCGGTCTGCAGTGAATCCGATCGGGCTGAGGTGCTTGCGGCACTGCAGGTGGTCGATGCCTTGACCCTTTTTGATGAAGACACTCCCGAGGCGCTGATAGAACTGCTCCTGCCGGATATCCTTGTCAAAGGTTCGGACTGGAAAATTTCGGATATTGCAGGAGCGGAAGCCGTGCTCGGACATGGCGGGCAAGTTCTGACCCTGCCATTGCTCGAAGGCCGCTCGACAACCGGAGTCATAGAAAAAATCATTCGCGCCTGTTCTCCATCAGAGGGAAGCTGTGAAACGCATTAAACACTTTTCCATCGTCATTCTGACAGCCTTTTCGGCGTTCCTGCTCCTGCTGTCGCTCGCTTCGTTGTTTATCCTGAACAGCGGTCTGCTGGACCTTTGGGCAAAAGAAAGGGTCATCGGCCTGTTCAACAAAAAGTTTTACGGAAGCCTCAGGATCGATGAACTGCACCTGAAGTTCCCGAACAACGTCATTCTTGTCAATCCTTCGATATACGGTCCCGGTGAATCCTCTCCGGCATTGCAGGCGAAGAGCGTTTCGATGCGCTTCAACTTCCTGACCGTGCTCCAGCCGGAAATCAAACGGCTCTTTCTGCGCCAGCTCGACGCAAATGCGCTCAAGCTGAACATCATCCAGGATGACAAGGGAAAGTTCAATCTTGAGACGGTTTTCAAGTCCCGTGATCCCGATACGACGAAACTGCCCCTGGAACATTTTTTCTGCAGGCAGCTGACGCTTCACGACGGGACCGTCCTGTTCCGGGGAAACGGCAAAACTCCCTGGGGGCAAAGTTTCCTTTCACGGGATATCACGCTCGGGCTCTCATCGTTTACCGCAAAGAAACACCTGCTGAAAGGAACGCTCGACAATATCAGCTTCTCGCTGCCTCAACAGAATTTTACCCTCCGTGAGGGATCGGGAAAGTTCCTTTTCTCCGAAACCCGTTCGGAAGTACTCGCGCTGAAATCCCGGAGCGGGAAAAGCCGCGCCGAACTTTCGGCGACCATAGACCATTTCAACATTTTCTCGCCCCATCCCCTCAAGCAGCGTCTTTATCTGAGCTCATCCTTCCTGAACCTCCAGGAGCTTTCCCTGCACAGCGACGACATCAGACTGCTCTATCCGCGCCTTAACCTTCCGGCAGGCAACTACACCCTGAAGGGAAATGTGAAGGGGAAAGCGGACAACATCGAGATCCTCGATGCGCTCCTGACTTCCATGAAAAGCAGGCTGGCATGGAAAGGAACCGTAATGAACCTGCAGAACCCGAAAGCGCTCGCCTACCAGATTACCTGCGACAGTTCAAGGATTGCAGCACCGGTACTCGAATCCCTGCTGCAGGACGAACCCCGCAAAGAGTTGGTCCGCAGGATCGGCGACATCCGCTTTACAGGTCATGCCAAAGGAGGAACGAATGCATTGCAGACAGACCTGGCCGTCCTGACCGCAATCGGCAATACGTCGCTGAACGCTGAAGTTTCGGGCGATGCGACCGGCAAGCTTGCCGCACTGGGATCCTTCAGCCTCAAAGGGCTCCAGGCCGCAAAACTGGTGGCTGACGGATCGGGAAAAAGCCTGGTGAACGCAACCGGAAATTTCAGGACCGAAACGAAAGGGAGCGATGCCCTTCTGCTCAAACTCGATGCGAAACTCACCGACTCGTTCTGGCAGAACCAGCCGGTCAGGGAGGGAACCCTTGCGCTGACCTATGAGAACAGGCTGCTGAACACGACCGTTTCGCTTGCGGACAACCTGTCGAATTTCGCCCTCGAGGGACAGATTGACTGGAAAGAACCGGTCCCGCGCTACCATGCATCCGGACGGATGACAAGGGTGGATATTTCGAAACCTCTTGCATCGGGCCGTTTCAAGACCGACCTCAACGGCAGCTGGACGGTCCAGGGAAGCGGTTTCGATCCGGGGCAGCTGAACATGGCGGCATCCATGCTGTTCTCACCCTCTTCCATCAACAGCTACCAGCTCAGGGACCGTGCAAGGGTTACAGCCGACCTCACGCAATCGGCCCAATCCTCAAGAATAGCCATAACCAGCGATTTTCTCGATTTTCAGGCGGCGGGCGACTACGGGTTCAGGGAACTGATCGATTTCGGCAGCCTCGCTACAGCCGGCATCGTCAGGGAAATAACGGCACAGGACATCTGGCCCCTTTCACTTCACGCGCCCCCCGTTTCGGCGGCATCTCTCAAAAGGCCCTTCAGCGCTGATTTCCGGCTGTCGGTCAAAGACATCTCTCCGCTCGCCCTTTTCTTCCCGGTCGAGGGAATTACCCTGCAGGGAAAAGCCGAAGGCCATGCCTCCTACCGGAACGGCCAGTGCTCCGCCGCATCGTCGATCGCCATCGCAAGGCTGCAGACAGACAAAACCTTCCTTGTCGACAATTTCAACGGTGATGCTGCGATCGAATGCACGGGCAACGGTGTCATCAAAGCCGCGCTCAACGGCAAGGCATCGGCAGCCCTGCTCGGAGGGAAAAAAGCCGGTCTTTCGGTCGTCTCGCTCATCTACGCTCCTTCCCGCCTCGACGTGTCGGGCGACATAGCCTTCCCGAACCCTGCACAGAACCTGTCGCTCAGATGCACGGCGACCAGGAACGGCAACAGCTACGACCTGCTGTTCAACACCCTGTCGCTGAAAGATGCTGCAGGAAGCTGGCAGGCTGCCGGAGGCTCCCATATCACGCTCAGCCGCCAGTCGGCAAGGTTCAACCGGTTCACGGTGGCGAAAGGAAAGCAGCAGGCGGTATTCGACGGTGAACTGAGCAACCAGCTGCCGGGAACCTTCCAGTGCAGCCTATCGGGCATCGAACTCAACGAGCTGAAACGTTTCTCCGTCGATCCATCGCTCGACAGGCTCTCGGGCGTCATCAACGCATCGTTTACCGTAAGCGGTTCTCCCGGCGCCAAAAACAGCAGCCTCAGGGTGAACGGCCAGAAATTGCGGTATGACAAGATCACGATCGGCACCCTGCAGGCAAATGCACAGCACAACGGTGGCATGCTTCACTTCGACATGCACAGCGGCCCCGAGGCGGGACAGCCTGGAGTTCCGATGAATACGATAGACGGCAGCGGCAGCATTCCCCTGACGCTCAGTTACTACCCCTTCAATCTGAGGCTGCCCGAACAGCAGGCAATAACGGCCTCGTTCCGTTCCGACAATCTTTCCGCGCAGTGCCTCGAATATATCCTTCCCCTGTTCGAATCGGCCGAAGGGATCATTCCGACGACGCTCAGGATCGGGGGCAGAACCCCGAAACCGGATATTTATCTCACCAGCACGCTCAGGAACACGAGGATCACCATCGCCCCGACCCAGGTATCCTACAAACTCGATGGCGAAGTCTATGTTACGCCCCAGGCAATGGAGCTGAGGAACATCAGCGTAGCCGACA
>JAAXXY010000024.1 GCA_013334225.1 Chlorobiaceae bacterium | reverse complement strand
GGTAACGCCAGTCATGATGGGTGATCATCATGAAAATATTGTCGCAGCGCTGCTGATCGAGCCCGTCATTGTCCCCGAGAAGGGCAACAAGTTCATCCGATGCCGTCCGAGGGTCTTCGGACAGCTCGATCGTCGATCCCGGCCAGAAAAGCATATCGTCCGCCATACGTGATACGGGACGCCGGCCGGCAACGAGACAGCCCGAAAGCAGTGATTCAAGCCACCTGCTGGTCACCATCATCGAGCGGGGCCGGTCACCCTGCGGCTCCACATAAAGATGAAAAGCGAGAGATATGCGGGTCCGGTGCAGCAGTTTGAGCAGCATGCCGCGTTCCAGATGAACTCCGGGACCCGATATATTGCCTATAGGAGAGTGCAGATAGATATATGGCGAACCCGGCGGATGGAACCGTTTTGAAAAACACTCCTGATAGCTTGGGGGCGTCCGGCCGAAACTGATAAGATCGATCTCTCTTTTCTTCAGATCGCGCGGCACCCAGGTCAGGCAGTCGGCACCCTGGTACAACTGATGAACCGGTATCCCGAATCGTGATTTCGGATAGTCGACATCTTCATGAGCGGTAACCGTTATCGCATCGAAGAGTGCTGTTTCCCTGACAAACCCCTGCTGGAAATAGGAATCGGTAATGAACCCGAAAATTTTGCCGAATTTTTTGCGGCAATCAGGTATGGCATTGATCATGGCCAGATCGTTGGGGCCTCTTGCAACTACGATCAGAACGTCGCCTCCGGAAACATTCTGCAGCGGCTCAAAACCTCCCCGGCGGGAATGTAAAAGACGATCGGTCAGTGATTCATGAACCGGTCTGGTCGATAGGACATCTGCTTGAAAATAGAGCGCAAGCAGTTCAGCAAATTCATCTATCGGCAACCAGCCGACATGGGGTGTCGCAAGCCCGGCGTACAGTATCGTTGTTTTCATATTCTGCATTCGCATGATGGTTGCAGGCAATGATCACCTTTGGTTATCAGCGCCTGCGGGGTTTGTTATTTTTTTTCAACTTTTTCCGATTCTCTGGCCGTTCTGACCCAGGCGATACTTTTTTTCTTCACCAGCATTCCGGCATACAGCGGAATTTTCCACAGGACATATAAAGGTGCTGCCGCGAGGTACATCCACGTTGAACGTGATGCCCGGCGCTGAATCTGTCCTGAAACGACATAGAATACGAGAATCGCCCAGAACGACACCGCGAGTGCAAGCCATGCACCATCGAGCAAAAGAAAAGACGCCGCCGTAGCGACAGCGAAAAGCATGACCAGTAGGGAAAGCGGCGGTGTTGCAAGTTCAGCGAAAGCATAGAGGTATTGTATCCGGCCGGTTGTTGCGAATCGTTTAAGGAGCGGCCCGGACATGTTTCTGACAAGCATGAAACGTCCACCTTCCCATCGGCTTCTCTGGCTCGATGCGCTTTTGCCGGAGGTGACCATTTCGCTGCGGATAACCGCATCCGGGTTATACTGCACCGTGATGCCGTCGACAAGAAGGCGCAGGGTGAACTCCATATCTTCGACGATAGAGTGGCAGGGCCATCCGTATTGTTTGAGTATGGCGGTACGGAATGCCATGCCGTTGCCTTTCAGTACTGCTGTTCCCGCCAGTTTTACCGAGCCCGCCACCCGAAGATGGCAGATGATATTGAATGCCGCGTCACTGAGCGCCGGACGCCAGCCGGCTTCCGGGTTACTGACGCTGTTGAATGCCTGGACAACCTGAATATCCGGTTGACTGAGAGAGAGGCTTATTTCACGCAGGTAACCCTTGTCAGGCATGACATCGGCATCGATGATGGTGATTGCATCGGTTTGCACATAGATATCACTGCAGGTTTTCAGAAACCAGTCGAGTGCCTGGCCTTTGCCCCTGTTGATGCTGTCGAAGCGTTCAAAAACAACCGCACCGGCATGCCGGGCACTTTCGGCCGTCCGGTCAGTGCAGTTGTCGGCAATGACGTAGACTGTAAACCGATCAGCAGGATAATTGCAGCTGAAAAGTCCCCTGACAGTGCGGGCGATCCCCTCTTCTTCATTATGGGCAGGGATGACTATGCCGATATTGAGGAACCTGTTTTCAGCCGGGACTTTTTTCCGGAAAAGGTATGCCGCAATGGTGCACAGCAGCAGGTAGCCTGCAGGCAGGGCGAGTATGACAAGCAGAATTTCCGCTATGATTTCAAATAGTATCATGGTGCTGTCTGACACTCTTTGTTGAAAAGATCGACCATCATCCGGTTGTTGCTGTGCTGGTTGTAGAGCGACATCACTTTTTTCCGGCCCGCCTTTCCAAGCGAGGTCCGCAATTGCGGGTTCGCGAGCAGCTTGCCTATCTGGAGGGCAAGGTCATCGACATCACCGGGAGTGGCGAGCAGACCGTCATGTTCGTGGTCGATCAGCTCCGGAATACCGGTGATCCGTGTTGAAACGACCGGGATCTCTTTTGCCATGGCTTCCATAAGGACAACGGGCACTCCTTCGGCAAAACTTGCGAGGACGAAAAGATCTGCTTTGTCATAATAGGTCCGGACTGCATCCTGCCCCAGCGCTCCGGTGAAGGTAACCGAGCCGCTCAAATTCCGGCTGCCGGTGTACTCTTCGAGAGATTTGCGGTCGGGACCGTCGCCGACAAACGTGAGCTGAAACTCGATCCCTTCTTTTTTCAGCTGCAGGCAGGCTTCCAGCAGGATATGCTGCCCTTTTGCCGGAACCAGCCTGCCGACACAGAGAATGTTCGGAATGGTATTGTGCGGTTCCGGCCTTACCGAATAGAGCTCGGGATTGACCCCGCACCGGACGATGTGCAGTTTGTGCCATTCGTCGGGATCGCTGATGCGCATGAGCTGGCTTGTGCAGTAGTGACTGATGCTGCGCACAAACGCCGCTTCGCGGACTTTTTCCTGAAGCAGCAGGGAGTCGACATTGTAAAAAATATCCGGGCCATGGACTGAAATGCTGTAGGTTACCCCGCCGTAAGTTTTCATCAGCATGGCGACAATAGCCGTGGGATTGGCGAAGTGTTCGTGGACATGGGTGATGCCGTGCCGGTGAAGCCACTGCAGCACGATACCGGCTTCCGCAAAGTAGGCGGCTGCTTTTACCGGGCTTTTCTGACCTTTTTTCATCAGTTTGAGCGCAGCCGACATCATGCGCAGATAACCGGCAGGACTTCTCCTGATACAGTCGAGATGCGCACCAAGAATCGACGGAACAGACTGTGACAGCACCATGAGGGTCTCTGCCGCTTCCTTCTGCTCGTCAGCCGTCATCACCTGGAGCTTCTCCGGCCTGTGAACAGAGGCGGTATGAACAGTCATTCCTGCCTCACGGAGGGACTCGATTTCCCTGTAAATAAATGTGTGCGAAATTGCAGGGTATTCGCTGCAGAGATAGCCGATCGGTTTTGTTGTCATGTGCCGGGGGTTGAGAGTCCTGTTTTGAGAGCGCTTCGCTTGTTTCTCAGCGGTTTGTTGAATATCTCGCCATAATAAAAACGAATAAACCCGAAAAATTGAGGAAGTACGACCAGCGAGCAGTGCCATGCATATTTTTTTGCATCGGTTCTGTTCAGCCTGTTTTCTTTCATGAACTTTTCGACCCTGAAAAGGCGGGGTGAAAACAGCATGGTGCATCCCACCATGAGAGAAAGCAGAAAAATGACGAAACCCGGAAGGTTTCTCAGAAACAGAAGAATAAGAAAGCCGATGCATGAAAAGATGATAAAACCGCTGCTCTTGATAACGATCCTGCGCCAATCGGCTTTCCAGAAATCGCTCCGGGTGCCCGAAATCCTGCGCTTGACGGCCGCGAAAGCATAGCCGGAACGGAAAGAACGTTTCAAGTACTGGCTTGTTTTCAGCATGGCCAGGTCATGGCTCGTCATCAGCGCATCGAGCATGATGATTTTCCAGCCCTGCCTGCTTACCCGCCAGCTCAGCTCAGGGTCCTCACCTCCGACAAGCTCTTCGTCATAACCTCCGCTTTCTGTAAGTGCGGAACGGCGGATCAGCACATCACCTCCGAAACTGTCGCACTCTCCCGGGGTTGTGTTCCATTCCAGATCACCGATCCAGTTGAAAAAGGAGCGTTCGGGATGCAGCTCCTTTCTGTATCCCCTCACTGCCCCGACAGCCGGGTTCTTCATTGCATCTACAGCAGTCATCAGCCAGTCAGGGTCAAGTATGGTGTCCGAGTCAAGAAACTGGACATAAGGGGATTGCCCTTTTTTCCATCCGGCATTTCTTCCAAGGCCCGGCGTTGGATGTTCAGGAGTCAGTTCTACTACCGTTACCTGACTGAACTGACGGGCTATTGCAACACTTCGGTCTGTAGAACCTCCATCAGAATAGATAACATGCAGTTTACGATCAGGATATCTTCCCGAAAGAATTGATTGTATACAGCGTTCAAGCGTTTTTTCACAATTGACGCCAATAATGACGCAATCAATCCCGGTAAGTTCCGATGGTGCAGGCATGTCAGATCCTTCTTGTTGCATTGACTGTTTTTTTTAATTTTTTACACCGCCTGTCAGCAGATAAACCCGATTCCTTCACCTGTTTTCTTCCTGTGAATAATGATTTTTAAGGCGTACGATAAATCCTGTTATCATTCCGGCAAAAACTCCTGCATTGTTGGCAAAGACATTGATGGCACTGAAACTCTCATCTGTCACTACGATATGCAGCCATTCAAGAAGGTACCCGACCGGTGTCATCGCCAGAGAGATCAGCAACGCCGCCTTGCGGTTCTGCATCAGGATCATTGGAATGAAAGCCAGTATGCTGAAAAGAATCAGATGCGCAATCGTATCAATAAGAAAAACGTAATGAAGGATGGATGAAAAAGGCATGAAACTTCCTGCAAAAACCATGAAAAGCAACAGTATCCAGTAACCGAGAAGAGTCAGGTAATTATTCCACTCGGATTTCAGAATATTGTCTTTGAAGAACATGGTTTTCATCCAGACGAACGCTTAAAATGTTATCCGATAAATCGTGATGGCGTTGCATTCAGTGAAGGAATAAAACGGGTTCCGGGAGTCAACACGGTCAACTCCTTTTCAACCTGAATACTTTCCGTTTCGTAACTGCCGGAAAGAGCAGGATCCTCGTTGTAACACATACTGACCAGTGAACCGCCAAACAGCATATAAACAGGATTGATCATGGCGTTCAGTAAATTGTCGATCATATAAATCCCGAGAAAAATCGCCATGGCGGCAGAAGTGCCCCACATGCCGGAATTCCACAGCTCAGGTTTGACGCGTTTCAAAAACAGCAGGGACGGCCACTGAATGGCCATGACCAGCATGGTGAGGCCGAATATTCCATTGACACCAAGCGTAATGACCCACAGACCATCTGTTACGCTGATATCTCTTCCTTTCTCGTCATACACCCTTGAACGCCCGAACCCTCCCCATCCGAAAAAGCTTCCCTGCAAAGCCTTCCGGACAAGAATGGTTTCATTGTCGAAACGGAACTGCAAGGATTGTGAGCGGGTAACACTGTATTTTTCAGCGACAAGACCGGAGAGATTCCGTCCGTCCCAGTAACCGGTAGATCTGGTAATGATATAAAGAGAGGGAAGCAGGAAAAGAATGATAACCAGTACGATGTTTTTTGTTTTGTTTGTAACGTAAAGAACGAGAAGTGCGATCAACAGGAGGGTTATAGCTCCTGCGGAACGCATGATGACTGTCGTGAAAACGAGGGCGAGAAGCAGGTAGTGAGAAGGTATGAACAGGATTTTTTTCGGCAGCATTCCACTGAATAACAGCCAGCTGCCAAGCAAAACACCGAGAACCATCCACATTGAAGTCATCAGTCCATGGTCCATATAGACCATCGGCCTGTACCCTCCCCCATCCCTGAGCGACTGCACGAAATCACTTTGATGGAACCCATACGTAAGACGGTGCAGTTGGGGGCTCATGACCAATTCGAAACCGCAGAACGGGATGTAGACAATCGCTCCGATGAAAATGGCAAAAGCAAGGATTTTTATGCTTTCAACATCGCAGAAATAAACCCTTGCAATGTAATAGGGCATACCCCATCGTTCACTTTGCGTCAGTGTTTGCGACAGGGCATCATAAAGACCATCCCCGTTCACCATCGAGGAGAAAAAGGGGGATGTGCACCAGAGGATCATTGGAAGGTCAGCGGCATTGAACCGGAATGCCAGAAGTTTTTCCTTCTCGAAAAGATACGCGCTTACCAGAATACTGAGACAGATAACAACTGTTTTGGTGTTGTGCAGAAACATGATATCCAGGCTTGCAACCGGAAGAAACATCCAGCCGGCGATAAAACCTATTGCAATTGCCTGGCGATGATCAAACCTCTTGAAAAGAGTTATGACAATGACAGGCCAACTTGCGTAAGCTATCGGTACCAGAACATTTCCGGGTATGCTACCCATGACTTTCGTCCATTAAAGAGTATTTTTTAAAAAACCATCTGCTATAATCGCAACACATGTCAAACCTGGTTTGTAAAACGGAAAAACCGGCTCCCTGTTATTGAACCTTGCACCGGAATCAATGCATTGATCGGGAAACATGCCCCTCTGCCATATATCACACAAATACCTGACGTTTTCATTTCCGCGTATTTTTTATTCTTTCTTTCTGACTACCGCAGGTATTCCGATCGCGGTGGCATTATCCGGTATGTCATTGATCACGACTGCATTGGCTCCTACCCTGGCATGGGCGCCGATCGTCACTCCGCCGAGAACCTTCGCTCCCGCTCCGATATCGACATGACCCTGGATGACCGGTGTTCCCGGCAGAGGGCCCGTACCGATGGTAACCTGCTGAAAGAAAAGGCAATTAGGCCCGATTTCCGCATCCGGATGGATCACAATTCCGTTCGGATGAGGCATCATGAACCCGCCGCCAATTTTTGAATTCAGAGGAATGTCAGCCCCGCATACCGCGCTCCAGAAACGATGGGAAAACACCGTCAGAGGAAGCAGTAATTTTGCGGTTGCACCTCCCCGGGATTTCAGCCGCTGATACCTGCGCACAGCCGCAAGAAGATATTTTGCAGGCTCATACCGACCCGGAATGATAGTTTCACGGCTCCAGTCAGGCTGTGTCGCTGATATCGTTTCCATAACTATTCTATCCAAGGGTTCGGGGTTTCGCTCTGAAGTCAGAATCATTCTTTCTCAAACCATCTTCTGCCATTGTATTTTCGGTATCTGACACTGAACATCCGGCTCTGCTGCCTGCTCCTCTCCGGTAAAGGCAAAGAGGAATCGATACAGGGCTGTTTCCGAAAGTTGAGGCATGACAGCCGAAAAATGCCGATAAGGATTGCATTACTTATCCTTTGATTTTGATTTTTTCGCTTTCTTTTTTCCAGAAGAGCCGAGCATTTTTTTTACCCGCTCGTTTAATCCGGAAATGATCCAGTTCAGTTTTTTGATGAGATCAGTGGCCGGCGGCAGGTTGCGGACAAATTCCTCCAGGTTTTTTGTATTGATTTCTTTCAGAAATCCCGGAGGATTGGCAAGCAGTTTATCGATCGTTACAACCCGCTTGTTCCCACCCCAGTTCAGAACAGGCGCGATTGCCGGAACATCGAGCCTTATCAACCGTTCCGCAGCACGCCTCAGATCCTTGTACATCGTACTTTCTCCCTGGCTGATCAGTGCAACGATATCTGCAAAAAGCGCCATGTACTCTGTCATATCGCTTTCAAGCACCGGCGGGCAGTCGATACAGACAAAATCATATTCGCTTCTGACCTGGTCGATCATGGCAGTAATACGATGCCTCGGGACAATTTGCTCACTGTTTTTTCCTGCATAGAGAATATCGACCATGTATTCCCGGCTGCTGACGATATAATCGGATAAAGGTGCGGTTTCACGTAAAAAATCACCAAGCCCTGGCTTGTCGGATGATATACCGGTCAGTTTGCCGAGTACCGGTTTTTCTAAATCCCCTTCTATAAAAAGAACCCTTGAAGATATCCGGGCGAGTGCCTGTGCACAGTTAAAGCCAAGTGTTGTCGCTCCAACCTCTCTGTCAACACCGCTAAAGAGGAGTACCCTGGCATTGTTTTTTTTCTTTTCAAGATCGAACCGTACGGCAAGACTGCTGATGGCCGTTGCTGCCGGCTCATCCGGAGACGACATCAGAAGCTGGTGAAACGGTATACCCGGCGGCACTTTAGCAATCGGTTCAACAGGAGGATAACCAAGCGCCTGCCTGATTTCTTCAGGCCGTCTGATCCGGTTGTCAAAAAAGTCGAAGAATAAAAAAACACCGCCAACGCTTCCGAAGGCAAAAGCAAAAAAGCCCATCAGCAGTTTCTGGGTATTCGAACCTTTAGGCCGGTCGGGTTCACGCGCAGCAGATTCTACCGAGATTCGCAGGGGCGCTTTCCCTTCCACCTCGAGCTCATGAATTCTTGTATCAACACGGTCGAGGAGATCGCGGCTGTGTTTCAGGCGCGCACTGAGCGATTCTCCGATATGAAGCCCCAAAGAGACCCTGACGGCTTCCGCCCTGCTCTTTTCCAGCTCCTGCTGAATTTCATTCTCTGTTTTTTTGGCTTTTTCCGATTTACTTTTTGCATCCAAAAGGTTTTTCTGATTTTCATAATCGCGCTTGCCGTATACGATGGTTTTCGCAGCACTCCGGACTTCATTCTGGAGCTTTTTCTCATAGTTCCTCATGGCCTTCATGCGATCTTCAACATAGATACGGTCCGGATTATTAACCGTAAGTCCATCAGTAGTGGCTCGCAGTTGCTGTTGCTGCTGATAGGTCCATGATGATGTGAAATGAAGGGACTGATCATTCATAACCAGCTCTTCTACCATCGGGTTCAGAGAAAGGGCCGCGATTGCTTTTACAGCCTTTTCGACTTCCGAATAATTTTTTTCTGATGATACCCGGTCGGAATAGGCGTTGATAGAGAGAGTCTGCAATACTTCCGTTTTTTTTCTGGCCAGATTGTTGTCTTCAGTATAATTCGCCGTGGAAATATCTTTGGTGAGGATGTTCAGTTGATTTTCAAGTGTGGTAATTTGCGTACTTAGCAACTGCCTTTCATTCCTGAGGTAAACAAGTCGCTCATTATCCTGCATTTCATTGGCGTTTCTCACTTTATTGAGAAATACCGCCATCAGATGATTCAGAAGAGGGGCAAGACCGGCCTTCTTGGGGCTTGATGCCGTCAGTTCGATCAGGTGCGTTCCCGGAACGGGATTGACTTTGACGATGAACGGAAGAATATCCGCACATTTATCCGCCGGAAGATTTGCAGGAAGGATGGAGGCTTTCTGGTCAGGCGTCAGTTTTTCTACAGTTTTTTTAAGAACCTCGAAGCCCATCATTCGCTTTGCCTGTGTATTGGCATAATCCTGATAATAAGTGATGATCGAAGGGTCTTCCGAGGTTGTGATCAATGAGGGAATGACAGGTTCGATTCTCATGAGGGCCCGCACCTCGTAGTTGGGCTTGCTTAAAAACATTACAATGGGCACGGTCATTGTAAAGAGAAACGATGCGATTACGAGAACAAACAGTCCATAGCGTTTGGCAAAACCAGGGATATGGAAAGATTTTGACGGCTTTCCAAATGGAAGTGGATCCCTGAGATATTGCTCTTTCAGCATGATTAGTTTCCTTTCCTTTTAAAAGGCAGTAAATCCAGTGCTATCTTTTTTTCATCACGATTCAGAACAGTTGCCCATAACAGCATTACAGCTGTAAGTACGTAGACCGTACCGCATGCCAGAACCTGGATTATCCCCTGAAGACGTCCGGAAACCGGAAAAATGAACGTGATATAGAAAATGAGCGCTGCCGGCAACAACGGGATAAAGGATGGCAGAATCGAAAACATGATAAATTCAATGGGACGGACCGAAAATGTAACATTGCTCCTCCAGAAAAGAAACAGGGTGCTGACTGATGAACTGCATGCAATTGATGCCGCCGCGCCGGTCAACCCGAAAGAAGCGGTGCCGAGAGGTATCCAGATCAGCATCAGTATAGCCTGAACCAGCGTATATTCCAGTTCCCTGCCATTCCGGTCAATTCCCCGGAAAATCATGGTTATCGGTCCTGTACTGAGTTGTATCGCATAGGCTATGGATAAAAAAATCATGACATCGGCAGCGGTCGAATACTGCGGTCCGACCCATGCATTGATCAGAGGATGAGCTATGGCTATCAGGAAAATGAAGAGGGTCGAACTCAGCATGTTGGTAAACCGTATGCCGTTGAGATAGAGTTCCTTCAATTCCCTGCTGTCAAGCCGGTTGTCATTCCTGAATTTTTTATACAGCGGGATGAAAAGAACTACAGTTACCACTGCAGCGGCAAGCGATATTGCCGGCATCGATGCTGGAAGCCATTGCGGCAGATGAGGAAGAAAAACGATCGGGATAATCGCAAAGCAGAGCGCAGTTACAGAAATGTGCAGATACGTTGTTATCCGCTCCGAAACCGGATTTGGCCTGTCTCCTGTCCATTTTCCCTCGATATGTGCGGCAGTTGAGAGAAATGGCCCGAATGCGGAAGTGGAGATACCGCCTACTGAAGAGGGAAACTTCCGCCCGATTTCAAACATGCCGCCGGCAGCAAGCCCCGATATCGCTGTTATATACATCCTGTCAAGTACGGTAAGAAATATGCCGAGAATGCCGAGAACCTGCACTTTGCCGCCAAATCCCAGAAACAGCCGGAAATGTTCCCTGCTGACCAGTTTCCAGGAAATACGGAGTGACGGCAGCAGCGAGCGGGCGATAGTCCAGCAGCTCGCAGTTTCAAGCACGAGTTTGAATGCAAAGGCATATAACAATCCTTTTACACCTGAACCGAAGTAGAGGAAAGTGATTATCGCTATGATTTCAGCCAATCCGGCAAAGGTTGTAACGATTTTTTCCTTTGCAAACTCATGCATTCCGTTGATGATAAAACGCAGTCCGCCAAGTGTGAGTTCAAGACCGAATACTGCTGCGGTACCAAGAAATATGGTTGTAGCAAGGTCCTGTTGTGTCTTGTCTATATGGAATCGTTCAAGGATAAATGGCATGATCAGATATAAACCGGCACAAAAAAGGAGACTGAATGAGAGCATATAGGCAATACCGGTGGAAAGCAGCTTGCTGATATCCTTTTCCCTGCCTTCTGCAAGATATCTCGCTGCATAGCGGATATAGGTACTGTTTACGCCGAATCCCCCCATCCCTGCATAGGAAAGAATGATAAAACTCAGAGACCAGAGACCGAACTCCGCGAGAGAGATATAATGAAGAATGAATGGAGTAAGCAGCAGCCGGCTGACCATGTAGATAACCATTGCCACCATACCAGACAGTGCATTTCCGGCAAGTTTGTTTTGTGCTTTAGCTGTCTGTTCCATCAAATTTCAACTGATTCATTTGAGATCATGCACCGCATTTCCCCTGTCATTATGATTTTTTAAGAGCTCCCTTGATTGTTTTCCTGAGGTCTGCCGGTATCATTGATTTCAAAAGATACAAGGGCATAAGGTCCGAATAGATAGCATGCCTGTAGGGCGTCATTTTCAAATAATCCCAATATTTTCGCTTATAGGGATGCTTGTTTTTATAATGCCAGGGTTTTGAACCCGAGGTATAATGAATTATTACCGGTCTTTCCTTTGCCTGAGAGAGTTCTTCACTGCTGAAACAGTTGAATTTCTTTTCAAAATCCTTACTGAATATCGAAGACTGCTGATTGTATTTCAGAGGAACTTTTTTCCACCGGCCATTGATTACCGCATTCAAACCGCATTGATCCGGAAACCATATCGCTTCCTGGTTGTTTTCAATGAAGTCAATGACTTTTTTCTGAATGCCGTCTCTCTTCCACTTTGCAAGATTTATGAGCATCATGCCTGAATTGAAATAAACTGCACGAGGGTCCATTTTTAACTGAACATGACGGTCAAAACCGGGGTCCTCGATGGCGCACACATAATCTTCTCCTATATCCTGGTTATACAGTGCCTTTATTGAACCATTCACGACAATATCCGAATCGAGGTATAAAACCTTTTGTTCATTTATCAGTTCAGGTATGAGCAAACGATAATAGGTCCCCTTCGGGTAGAATGGATGTGCTGTTGCAAGAGTCACAAAGAGATCATCTGAAACAGTTATATTTTTTACTTCACAATCATACCTGTCAGAGATTTTATGTATATTTTTTATGTTTTTATCAGACAGACCACTGCTGATAATATATATCCTGAACGATACATCTTTATTGTTATCGAGCAACGATACCAGAGCAACGGATAAATGCTGCACATAGTTGTTATCTATTGCAAAAACGATATTGACTTTTTCATTCATTTTGAAAGGGGAATAATTTGTAAAGCTAAAACTGATTACATGCAACTTTCATCCGGCAACATAAAGCAGCTGATCTATCCTTTTCTGAAACGTTGTTTCAAAATCATGCTTCGAAGCAAAATTGAGACTGTTTCTTGATTTTTCAGCTATTTCAGCCCGGTTCCCGTTCAAACGCTCTATTATTCCTGCAATACCTTCTATATCATTCATCTCTGTACCCCAACCTGTATCGGCAAGATCGAGAATGCCGGCAAACGCCCTGTTTTTGTACCCGACTATGGGAACACCGCAGGATAGGGTTTCCAGATAGGTACATGATGGATCGCTCTGTCTGTGCAGACAGACGAACAGATCTGTTTTTTGCTGGATCTCGGGCAGGAGAGTCTTGTAAAAATCCACTGCTCCCGGCATGCTCACTTCACCGCCAAGGCTGTGCTGACTGATATAGCTTTTCATCTCCTGCTCCTGATCTCCCGTCCCATAGATGACAAAAGAAAAAGGCAGCCCTCTTTGTTTAAGCATCCCGGCGAGTTTTACGAGATGATCAGCCCCTTTCATTCGAATCAGCCTGCCTGAAAAAGCGAGGCGGATCGGTTTTCCCTCAGTGAGATCATCGAGCCTTTTCTGAAGAGCATTCAGGGCAATCATGTGTTCACTGAAAACACGGGTATCGAAATAAAGCAGATTGTTCCTGTATTGCCGGTACTGATAATATGCCGGGGTGCCGTTTGACTGAAGTCCATCGGAAATATCGAATGCCGCCATCCTCTTTTTTTCCTGCTGCCGGAGATAGATTATTCTGCGAAGCAGGAGAAGCGGGTTTTTTGTCTCAAGGGCTGCAATCTGATACCTGGTTTCGGGAATGTATTCGATCACGTACACACATTTTATTCCCGTTTTCCTGCACAGCGAACTGACATGAAGCTGGTCGTGTGCATCCGCTGACGCAAGGACAATCGAAACATTGTTCAGATGAGTTTCAGCTATCTGCTCGCCTTCCTTCAGAAGAATGCATTGAAACGGAAGCTCTTTTTCATCGACTTCAATAACACCGAAACCCGAAAGCGAAGCGCTGCTTACTCTTAAAATACAGGTGATTTTACCTGGCCACCTCTCTGTATACTGTATTAATCCGTCGTAAAACTTGCGATCGAAAAACAGAACAGTCTGATCTTTCCAGACAGGAACAGACGGAATAATCGCCAGATGATGTTTTTGCAATTTGCTGCCCATTTGCTCTTTTCCGGCTTTATATGAGATTTCCAACCTGTTCTTGTAAAAACATACTTTCTATTGTTTGCTGTTTAGAGCTCCCAGTTCCTTATCGACAGACAGAAAACTCATGAACCTCGCGTTTTTCTTCCGCTCTTCCATGACCATTTTTTAAACCTATTTAATGGTCTTGTACAGAAGGGTTGCCGTCGTCGCTGTACTGAAAACCTGCAACGACGGTAACAGCTTTTCAAGCGTGTAATTGAACTTCGCCATTCCGCTTGAACCGACAAAAACAATGTCGTTCGACATCAAGGCAAAGTTCTGTGAAAAATCGCCTTGCTCGACAAGGTTTTGAACATTTACCTGTACAACATCGCCCTTTAGATTCTGCTGCCTGATAACGAAAACTTTTTTAGGATTGGCATATTTGTTCAGTCCTCCTGCCAGCATGATAGCCTTGACAACGCTCATGCCGCTTTTCAGTTGAACAGCTCCTGGCGACATGACTTCGCCCATAACATATACCAGTTCGTCCGAGGCTTCAGGAATATAGATGATGTCGTTATTCATGATCCTTGCATTGAGCGCCATATTACCGTTATTCAGCAGATCCTGAAGATTGATCCATATGACAGTGTCACTGCCCCTGATAATCGAACATTTTGTAAGAGAAGTCTCTTTAACGTTGTCTGGTATCCCCCCGGCAAGTGCAAGCGCTTCAAGCAGTGTTCCTTTGCCGGGAAAATTGATAACCCCGGGCTTGCTGACCCTTCCGAGCACAAATGCCTTGTTATTGTGAAATTCCTGAATGCGAATGGTGACTTCCGGTTTTATATAGAGCACTTCAAGCTTTTTGGTGATCATTTTCTCCACTTCATCCTGCGTATGGTTCAGCACGTTGATGCTGCCGACTCTCGGGACGGAAACAAAACCGTCCGGCGAAACCACAGTATTCTCCTGTGACAGTTCCGGTCTGTGCCAGACCTGGATATTGACGATATCTCCGGGACCTATGGTATACTTATAATTCTCATGAGGCGTAACAGCATCAATTTTCTCAGGGGAGGCATATTCCTGTACTTTTTTTGGCATATCGACATGGAAATCCTTTTCGGGAGAGGATGGAGCAACTCGTGTCGGAACGGGAGATATGCTGCCGCATGAGCTCAAAACGAATAATGTGCACAGATACAAAACAATGCCAATGGCTCTCAGGATGTTACCAGGAGCTGCTTTACCGCCGATGCAGTGACTGCCCGAGAAAAAAATGGATCGTTCGATGTTCATAGTTCGAATGATGAACCCCTTGTCAAATAGAATGATCAATGTTTATAAACCTGCTATTTTCGCTTTCGGATTGTACAGCATTGGAATAACCTGCTCTCATGCTCATCAGATGACCGTTACAAAACCGGATTACTTGCTGGTGACTTCTTTTTTGGAATGATTTTAGCCGGAATTCCCACAGCGATCGAATCATCGGGTACAGAGGTGATGACAACGGCATTCGCTCCGATATCGACATTATTGCCGATAGTGATATTTCCAAGAATTTTTGCCCCCGTTCCGATATTGACATTGTTCCCTATTCTTGGAGCCACCTTTTCCTCAATGTTCTTCAGTCCCACGGTAACACCGTTACGAATTATGCAGCCGGAACCGAAACTCGCATAACCGCTGACGATAATATCACCGAAATGCTCTATACGAAAGTTTTCTCCAACAGGAACTTCACACGGAAACTCTATACCGGTAAGTATCTGGACGATCTTGTAAAGGAATTTGTAAAGCAATGAAAAAGGTTTGCGGACCAACCCGCTCTTAATCGTATAACGCCAGCGTCCGAAACGGTAAACAATCATGACCCAGAATCCCTGGCTGCTCCAGCAACCCTTATAGGTCGCAAGGTCTGCACGTAAGTAGGGGAAAAAATTCATGCGCTATTACCAGGGGGTTGGGGGAGAAACTCTGCCTAATCTCGTATCCTGAAGTGACTGGACTATTTGTTTCATGACCTGAACGGTTGCCGAACGTTTTTTTACAGCATCCCCTGATGGCAAAATCAGGTTTTTCGCATAACGCACAGCATACCAGAACAGCTCGAATCCGGCACATGAAAGCACTGCGGGCAATCCTCTGTTTTTACGGTAATAAAGCCATTCACTTCGCATTCTGAAGACAAGCACCTGGGCCGCATGATTGTCGAATATTTTGTCTTTTCTTGTTTTGCTGCTGGCCCCGCCTATATGCGTAACTTCAGCATCAGGTATAAAATAGACTTTCCATCCGGCTTTCTTTGCCCTCATGCAGAGATCGGTTTCTTCATAATAGATATAAAACCTTTCATCAAACCCGCCGATGGCATCTAGCATTGACTTGCGTACAATGGTGAAGGTCCCGGGTACCCAATCAACCTCCATTGGCCGATCATAGGTAAAACCGCCGAATTCATAATGATTCAATATTCCGGATCGCGGATATTTCCCGCTCAACCCCGTAAAAGAAAGAATCTTTGAGACGATAGAAGGGAAGCGCCTTGCTGACGGCTCAAGTTTGCCTGCCGGTGAAATGATTTTGCCGCCGCAAAGACCGCATTGCGGAGTACGGTCCATAAATTCTATACATTTCTGAAGGGCGAATGGCCGGATAAAGGCGTCAGGGTTGAGAAGAATGATATATTTGCCTTTTGCAAGGGCAAAAGCCTGGTTGTTGGCAGCTGCAAATCCGAGATTCTGTTTGTTTGCAATCAGAATGACAGAGGGAAAATCTGTTTTCACCATATCGGCAGAACCATCATGGGAATTGTTGTCCACGACAAAAACTTCCATGTCGATCCCTTTACTGTTTTCAAACAGAGAATGAAGACAGTTGCAAAGAATTTCCTTTGTGTTGTAGCTTACAATTACAATGGATACCATAGGGTTTCCAGCAAGTTAATCGAAGTTTAAAGTATAGTTCCGCGTAATATTCCTGTAGGGGAGTTCTCAAATCAAATGCATTGTTTGTATAAGAACCACAGTTCTGTAAAGGTAATCATTTATATCGTGCCAATCTATAATATTCCTGCTTTTTCTAAACAGCCATAAATTCCGGATGACAATTTTATTAAATCTTGCTGAAAGCAAAATCACGTGATTTTGCCCTCAGAGGTTTTTCGACAAAGTTGTAGACAAATGCACTTACCAGAAGCACTGACACCACAATAACACTGCATGCAACCAGAGCGTCCGGAACAGAAAGCTGAAGAATGCTTTTTCCATCGGTACCGATGATTTCCGGTCTTTTCCAGATAAACCTGAATAGTTGAGTGACAGCCCATATGATTGCCAGATGAGACATATAGACTGAATAAGAAATCGCTCCCAACCATGTGAATACTTTCAGGTTTAAAATTTTTTTAATCAGGCTGTTTTCCGGTGAAAGTATCAATGAAGCAATTAATGCTGACGTGATGAAATAAATAAGAAGATCATATTGTGTAGGTGTACTCTCATTCTTTAATTGTAAAAACAACAGCAAAAGAATGATTACAAAAAATGCGATGTACGGAGAAAGTGTTACCTTTCTTCCTTTCGTTGCATATGAAGTCAGGCACCCGATAAAAAATCCCGCAAAGCAACGTATTAAACTTACAAACCCGAATGAAGTATCAGTAGCAAGCATTACAAGTGATATAAGCGCTATAGAAATAATTACCGGAATCTTTATTTTACCAGAATAAAGAACACACAACCCAAAAACAAGATACGTATAGAATTCAACGCTTATTGACCATGAGGGATCGTTAAATGATCCATCCTGATTCGGCAAGACTGACTGGACAAGAAATATGTTTTTTATAAATGCGCTTAAATCATTCCTTTCAAATGGAATATTGTTTGGACTGACAATACCGAACTTTATCTGGGCTATATATTTCACCAGGTCTATAAACACAAATGCAAACAAAAAAATGATATGAACCGGATAAAGACGGCCAAAACGAAGAAACTGGAAACGCATCAGATCTTTTTTTGTCAATATCTTATCCGAGTAAGCATTGAAAATTACAAATCCGGACAAGACGAAAAACAAATCGACCATGAGATTGCTGTTATTGATTATCGCAATATTCAAAATAGGATTCCATTTCGGAGTATGAAAAAAAACCACAAGCAAAGCCGCCAATCCTCTTATGCTTTCCAGCTCCTCTATTTTTTTCTGATTGCCAGGTGTCGACTGTGCCGTCATATTTTTTATAAATTATTTTTTTAAACAAACGAAATATACACCGGTCACATCCTCGTTCGAGCTGCCAGCATCTTTTGATAAATTCCTATAATCGCGTCACCTTTCGAGCTCCATGAAAATCCTTTCGCACGCTGAACCGCATTTCGCGACATGTTTTCTCGAAGGGTTCGATCGACGAACAATCGCTCTATACACTTCGCCAATTCCTGCACGACAAATTCCTTTGAAACCGGATCGATTCTGAATCCTGTGTCTTCGGTTACATATTCGCCTATACCTCCGTTATTGACTACAATACAGGGAAGACCGTTAGCCATCGCTTCCATGACCACTGCACCGCCAAACTCCCGAACGGAGGGAAAACAGAACACATCCGATCTGCTGTAATATCCGATTGTTTCCTGCTGCTCGACCCAACCGGCAAAAGTAATTGTTTCCCCCAGGTTCAACTCCCTGACCTGTTGTTCAAGTACTTTTCGTTCGGAACCATCACCAACGACTGTAAGAGAAATATTGTTCCGAACAGACTGCCCCAGTCTGCTTATTGCCTCGATCAGCATATCGGCACCTTTATAAGGCACAAGACGGCCGACAAAAATAAGGTTGAATTTTTTATCGGTTTCGTTATTTCTTTCTGAAATATTCTCTGAGCCTTTCAGAAAAGAATCCTGAATTCCATTTTCATAAAGCAACTCGATCTTTTCATTCTTTATATCAAACAGATCTTTGATCAGATTCAATGTGTATGTTGATCCTGCAAGAATATAATCCGCATTTTCATAGGTTTCCCGATAACCGGGGATAATGAACCGGCCGACTGCACGCAGGAAATTCAGATCGGAAAACTCCTTTCGGGCCACCTCCTGAAAACCTTTTGGAAAAGGAACTCCCCCGTTTAGCGGACCTATAATGAATGGAGTGTTTCTGCATGCCTTTACAGCCTTCACCGGATAACGCGGCATCATGGGGGTAATGGCATGTACGATGTCGTAATCGCCTCTGAGGATGGAACCCTTTACCTTTTTATATACAAGATTGTTGAACTCACCGTAAACAGGATAGGTAAGCGTATGGTATATCGGCCAGATGATATTGCCTTTTATCTTGCTGAGCTTTTCTGCAAAAACATAATATTTTTTTATAAAATCACTTTCATCGATATAAATAATATCCCTGTCCGGATGCGCTTTTTCGAGTGCCGGCTTGTTCCTCGCATGAGTAACAAGTGTTGTATCGACATGCTGGCTGATGTGCTTATAGAAACAATATCCAACCAGAGGAACGGAAGCCCACTCCGGATTACATTGTTCAATAATCAACAATACCTTCAGTTTCTTGTTCTTCATTTTGCGGAGGCACCCCGATAGTGTTTGCTATATTTAATATCCGGCGATTATAACTGTCAATTCTGTTTAGCAATAACAGCTCCGATTTTGTCATTCTGAGGCCGATGCAGTCGGCCGAAGAATCCATGTATTATTGAATAGTAATAAAATGGATTCTTCATTCCGTTACGCTTCATTGCGGAATGACAGCCCCGTTGCATGGATTTCCTTGCGACTTATTGTTGCCGGAGTAATAATACCCGGTCATTTTTCATTATCTGCCTTATATTGATTACTCATTCAAACTCAGGATTTTTGACTGTTTTAGTGGTTCACTTTTCATGTTTCCCAGGTGATTTTGTCATGGTTATCAGGTTGCACCCGTTTTCCCTTGTATAGATCACTTCATCCATAAGCTGATGGATCATAAAAAGGCCAAATCCTTTTTCGGGGTAGCTGTTTATATCAGGCAGGGATGTTACAGGCTCAAATGGAGGATTGGCATCGCTTACGCTCACGGTAAGCCTGTCATTGCATGAACTGAAACAAATGGTAACGTTTTTCTCCTCATTCGTCGGGTCAGCATAACGGACAGAATTTGAAAAAATTTCACAGACAGAGAGCTCAAAAGCATGACAGAAGTCATGAACACCCTCTTTTATATCGAGAGTATCTGTAAAGATTTCAGCCGCCGTCCTTGCCGTAATTGTGGCAAGCCGGAGATAACAGATCTCTGCAGGCAGAATAATCGTGGCGGTCATAAGCTTTTCTGATGTTTTTCCGCATACCCTGCAGCTGCTTCAAGGTCGTCAAAAATATGAAACAGCCTTGCCACCCGGGTTATTTCAAATACTTTTCTGACCCTGTCGTTCATGCACGCCAATACCACATCCCCACCTGATTCCCTTTTATTACGGGCCATTCCGACTATTGCACCGAGACCGCTGCTGTCGAGAAAATCCACACGGGAAAGGTTGAGGACAAGAGTGGGGGTAAGCTCTGATTTTGCCGTAAAGTTCTGCAACTGCGGGACGGTCGCGGCATCGAGCGAACCCTCAGGAGCCAGGATGGAAATATTGCTGATGATTTTTTCACTGATGATCATGGCAGGGATTTGTCATGGATTCTGTTAAAGAGAGCTCTCAGCGTCAAGGTTATATCACGCAGCGGCTTGCCTTGAGCAGTATGAAAACGTTCGACTATTGCCCTGTCGTCAAGGTCAACAGGCCAATCTTCAGCTTCTGCATAACTGAACACCCCTGCCCTGTAGCCAGGCATGCGATTCAGGTGGTCACGGTTTTCAGGGGTTGCCGGCACAGGACGGCTGCCGATGATTGCAATTTGTCCGGCAAGTACCCGGAACAGCAGCGTAAAACGGTCGAGAGAAAGAAAGAGTGCAAAGAAGCTTAACGGGCCGCCGGTCTCGATTGCTGTTTCGGACAGTTTCAGCGTCTTTCCTGAAACATCTGCAAAGCATTCGACTGTGCGTTGTTTCCATTTACCCAGCAGTTTCAGGACCGGAGAAAACAGAACAAACGGAATGAACTGGAAAATAATGATCACCATTGCACCAAGGGCATGCAACAAATACCGTAAAAAAGGTACCGTGGATCCTGATTTTTTTATGCCGGTCAGGAGGTGGGGATCTTCTATTGCCAACGATGCTCCGCTTTGAGGCTCGATCAGCATGTTGCCTGCGGCAATCTTGTCTTCCACCTCGAGCTGTTCGCCGATATAGGTATGATCGAGGACAACACTCCGGATAACGGTACTGTTTCTGTCAATTATCACATTGCTTCCGATAACAGCACCGGGACCGACAACCGAACCGCTCTGGATCTGCACATTGTCGCCAATAATCACAGGCTTCACTATTTCAGCGCTTTTACCGATGATCACATTCCTGCCTATATGACAGAGCTCTTCATTGTTGTAACCTGGAAGGACATAGGGTGATGCCGCATCGTTGAGAATGTCGATGCCGAGCCTGTAGTATAAACGTACAGAGTCGATACTGGTGAGGGTAAAGGGAATCGGTAAGGGAATGCCATCCGGATCAGCCGGGATTCCGGTCAATATGAGGCTCCCGCAACTGCAGGAGAGTAATTCACCGGCGGGCATAGCCGCGAACAGGGATTTATAGTCATTTTGCTTTTCATAGTTGATGAAAACCATACCATTGATGACCAGGCATCGCTCATCGGCGCAGAACCGCCTGTTTTTTTCAATCACGGTCTGCAGATCGTCACTGCTTTGTATGCTTGCATAGCTTGTCTGAACCCCCCAACGGCTGCCGTTCTCACAGTACTCTTCGACATCGCCGAGAGAACCGTCGCTGACGAGCCTTATCTCCCTGCTGCCTGAAAGCACAGAAAAATCGATAAGAAACTCAACATAAGGCTTGTTGCATATCGTCAGGAGAAGAGGATGTAAGTCCGGAAAAACAACACGTGCCCATTGATAGTCCTTTTCTCTGATGACAATAAGTGTTTTCATAGAGTATCGATCTGTTTACGGTTCGCTTTATCCGAATGATTGTATCGCGCTGACGGCATCGGGAAAAATTGAGAAAAGCTTTTTTGCTTTGGTAAGTTCAAAAACCATTGCGACTTTCGGCCCGAGTCCGGCAAGTCTGAGGTCGCCATTGCGCTCGAGTGCTTTTCGCAGGCAGGAAACAATCACACCGAGGCCGCTGCTGTCGATGAAATCGAGACCGGAACAATCAAAAACAAAATGAGTGGTTTCCAGCAGCCATGACAAAAATGAATTCTGCAATTCGTTGCTGTTTCCAGCGTCGATCCTCCCGCTCAACGTAACGACGCCGACATGAGGGCCGGTAGTTGTATCAATTCGAAACTTCATACTCTGCTCCTTTTAATATGCTCCCTTTCCGGAAAGCACCGCTGGAATTGTTTTTAGCAAAAGACGGATATCATTGATGAAACCTGCGCTCTGGATGTACTGCAAATCGAGCCTGACCTGGTCAGTGAACGGAATATCACTCCTGCCGCTGACCTGCCAGAGACAGGTGATGCCTGGTATGACATGCAGGCGTTTGCGCTGTTCAAGGGTATATTCCGCGACTTCCGGCGGTATTGGCGGCCTTGGTCCGACAAGGCTCATATCACCCTTGAGAACATTGAACAGCTGCGGAAGTTCATCGATGCTGAACCTTCTGATGATGCTGCCGGTTTTTGTGATCCGAGGATCTTTCTTCATTTTGAAGATTACCCCAGCCGATGACTCGTTCTGCGCCTCAAGCTCTTTCTTGATCTTTTCCGCATTGACCACCATCGAGCGGAATTTGTAAAACCGGAAATGCCTTCCGTTACATCCGACACGTATCGACACATAAAAAACAGGGCCAGGGTCCTCGATCCAGATAGCTAATGCCGTAAGGAGAAAAAGCGGAGAGAGCGCTATCAGTGCTGCAATCGAAACAGCAATATCAAGCAATCTTTTCAGCAGGTAGGAAAACCTGATTGTCAATTCCCATGCTCTGACCTTCAATTGTCTCCGGTACCGGAACCTTGGATTGATCGAACTGCTTATGGTGCGTATCAGCTCTTTTCGTACTGTTGGATCAAGATCCATATGGATTAATTATTCAGACTGTTAGTGGATGAGTCCCATCAAACGCTGTAATACCCTGGCACGGATATAGACTCTTCTTTCATGTTTTGAATATTTCCCTCAAAGCCAGCGGAATGAAACGGCTGTCCCGGACCAGATAACGTTTCCATAACCTGCGAGGCTCGCTCAAGAGCCTCCATAACCATTCAAACCCACTTTTCTGAACCCATAACGGCGCTCTTTTCACTGAGCCGGCAGCGAAATCGAAAGAGGCTCCTACACACAGAATGGGTCCTGTCTTGAGACGATCCAGATTGGCATCAGCCCATTTTTCCTGTTTAGGCGCACCTACACCAATAAAGAGCAGGTCGACATTTTTCGAGTTGATGTCATCGATGATCTGTTCGGTCTGCTCTTTGTCTTTTTCAAATCCGAAGGGAGGGCACCAGGTCCCGACGATATTCAATCCTGGAAACCTGGCACGCAGCTTGCCTGCCGCCTGATCGGCAATACCCGGATTTCCGCCAAGAAAATAACTGTTCAGGCCGGTACCGGCTGATTTTTCACAAAGGGCGATCAGGAGATCGGAACCGCAGACCCTTTCGGGTAGAGGATTTTTTTTGATCCGGCTGAGCCAGACGATAGGCATGCCGTCAGCATAACTGAAAAGAGCCTGCTGATAGATCCTTCGCATCTCATCATCATCCTGAAGCATCACAAGATGATCGACATTCGGAGTGACAACGAGACCTTTTCTGCCCTGTCTCGCAGCTTCAAGTATCTGGGAAACAGCCACGGAAAATGTCACCTGCTCGAAAGACACACCGCAAAGTAGAGTCCGCATAGTTCTTATGTTATGGACGTTTACCGTTATTAAGGAAACAGGACATCGCTTACATTTATAAAATTTTGCGTTTCGCTACTCCTTCCCTTTTCCTTTACTCTACCTGATAGAAACAACCCTGTCTGACATGTCGTCTGTGTTTAACCAGTTGAAAAACCGGAATTTCCGATACGTATGACTATACAGGAAACATCATCGTCAAAAGCCTCGCGCGTGGCAAAGCCGGAAACCGCCTCTTTGATTTCTTCAATGATGAGATGCGGGGGTTTTTCACGATGCATCCTGATCAATTCGACAAGACGTTCCTCGCCGAACATCGTATTGTCCGGTGAACAGCACTCTGTAATTCCATCAGAATAAAGAACAAGAATGTCGTTCTGAAAAACAGGATAGGAATGCGCACGATATTCCTGCTCTTTGATCATACCTATAGGCAGCTGTTCACCTTTAAGCAGAGAAAAGCTTTCGGTTTCGGCATGAAAATGAATGACCGGAGGATGTCCGCAGTCAACCATTGTAAAGAAGCCCGATTCAAGATCCAGTCGCATGAAGAGCATTGTCGCGTAAGAACCAAGCTCCATAAGTTCAGAGATGCAGAGATCATGCACCCCCGCTACAATATCCTGCAGCATGGGCAGTTCTCTCAGAGAATATTTCCTTTGCGCCAGCACTTTAAGAAAAAGCGATTTGATACCTGCCCCGATCAGTGCAGACTGAATACCGTGCCCCATAACATCACCGATAAGCAAATCGACCTGATGATCATTATAGACAACAAATTCGGTAAAATCACCGTCAAGATGCCCCGAAGTCATCATCAGCCTGCTGATTGAAGCACCCCGAAGCGTCAAGGGCACCACTCCCTGGAGAAGTTTCTTCTCGATTTCGGACTCGAGCTCTTTCTGCATGCTTTCGTAACGTATCCGGCTTTTTTCGGCTTCAACGCGGGCCGTGATATCCCGTGCAATCAGTACGGTATGCGGGATGGAATCTATATGAACACATCCCCTGGAAATCTCGAGCGGCACAATCGTTCCATTTTTTCTCAATCCGTTGATTTGCATGACAAGGTATTCACCATTCCCGGAAGTATTCTCAGATATTTTTTTACAGATATCGAGAAAATCGACGTCCCGAAAATCGGATGATAGAATATCGGTTAAACGCTGATCATGATATTCATTACGGTTGAAACCGAAAATGGACTCGGCGGCATTGTTCCGGTAAATGATCCTGCCGTCATGATTGATCATGAAAACGGCATCCTGCGCAGCGTCGGTCATGGAGCGGAATTTTTCCTCGCTCCGCCTGAGATCCTGCGCCATAAGACTGAGCGATTCATTTACCTTCAGCAGTTCCGTGTTTTTCCTTGAAATCTCCTCAAACAGTTCTTCGCGTTCGGTTTTAAGACAATAATAGTCGATAGAATCATTGAGCACTTTCTTGAATGCTTCCGGATCGACCGGTTTCGGAACAAACCTGAAAACCTCACCTTTGTTGATGGAATTGATGATCTGATCGAAATCCTGGGATCCGCTCAATATGAGACGCAGAACATCGGGCTTGCGTTTCTTCACTTCGCTGATCAGTTCCAGCCCGTTCATTTCCGGCATGCGAAGATCGGAAACAACCACGGATACATCATTGGCTTCAAGCAATTCAAGCGCTTTAAACCCGTTTTCCGCAAAGAGTTTTCTGTACGTTTCCCTTCGCAGAAAACGGTTGAGCGAACTGAGTATATCCAGTTCATCATCAACGAAAAGTATGGTGATTTCACTCCGGTCTTTCATGCATGCATTCTCTTGCTGTTTGTTTCAAAGGAAGCACAATCGTAAAAACCGTCCCTCCCTCCGGAGGACAGGCAACATCGATCTTTCCCTTATGTTTATGCACTATGATGTCATATGAGATACTGAGACCAAGCCCGGTGCCTTTTCCCGGCTCTTTGGTAGTGAAAAAAGGTTCGAATATACGCCGCATGACATTCTCTGGGATTCCGGGCCCGTCATCAGCTATGGAACAGAATACATGTTCATTATCATGCCAGGAATGAATCTTTATAATACCTTTTGAGCTCCTCTGTTGTGACGCAATTGCATGGGCGCTGTTGATGACAAGATTCAGAAAAACCTGATTGATCTGTTCAGGATTACAGGGAACATGAGGCAATTCTTCAAGGCTGGTTTCCACTTCCGCATAATACCGGTATTCATTTCTTGCAATGACTAGTGTATCCCTGATTCCCCGGTTGATATCAAAGGAAACCATTTCATTGGCAGCATGCCGGAATGAAAAGTTCCTCATACTTTCGATGATGGTTGTAATGCGGTCAAAACCGTTTTTTGATTCCGAAAAGATCTTTGGAATATCTTCAAGAAGAGAATCGATGGAAAGATCGCTTTCTTTTCTGTGAAGCTGCTGCAGAGTATCATCGACACCATGGGATGTTTCTATTTTTTTTACAGTATCACGGTAACTCTCGAGCATTGACTGAAGGTCTTCGATATCTTCCTGAAGTGCGGCAAAATTGATTCTGACAAAATTGATCGGATTGTTCAGCTCATGAGCAAGTCCGGCGGCAAGCTGTCCGATAGATGCAAGCTTTTCCTGCAGGATCATCTGGTGATGCGTTTTTGCCAGCTCTTTTGTCCGTTCCTCGACTTTCTGTTCCAGTGTCTGATTGAGTTGCTGCAGTTTTTCCTCGATCTGGCGACGGGCCGTGATATCGAGAACGATTCCGCGGATACCGACAGGTTTGCCCTCACGCATGATCCTTGCCGTGTAGACAAGTATCGGAATGGTGCTGCCGTCCTTTTTCAATCCGGTATATTCATGGCTTTCAAACGAAATGTCTTTCAACCGGCACTCCATATTCTGCCTGACTCTTTCTCTTTCATCCTGAACAAACAGCGAGAGGCTGGAAACCCCCGTATCGAGATCCCCTTTCGTGTATCCGAACATGTCGTATCCAAGCCTGTTTGTATAGGTGATCATACCATTGGGTGCGCATTCGAAAACAGGCTGCGGAAGAAGATCGGCAAGTTCCTGGAAACGCCTTTCACTTTCGGCGAGAGCTTCCTTTTCCTTTTTGCGCTGGGTAATATCCTGCTTGATACCGAGAAAATGAGAAATTTTTCCTGAATGATCCGTGATCGGACTTACCGTGGCATACTCCCAGAACAACTCCCCGTTTTTTCTTCTGTTTATTAATTCTCCCTCCCAGACCTTGCCGGATGTAATGGTTTTCCAGAACCTGGTGTAAAACTTTGCCGTATGTTTTCCGGATGAAAGAATATGCATTTGTTCCCCTTTCACCTCTTCCTCACTATACCCTGAAACCACTGTAAAAGATGGATTGACGTATTCAATTTTTCCCAGCGGATCAGTAATGACAATAGACAGCGGGCTCTGGATCATTGCAGCAGAAAACAGTTTTACCTGTTCACGAAGTGCCTGCTCGCTCAGGGCGTTTTTAATCGTGATTGCAAGCCTGTCGGGATCGATCGGTTTCAGGAGAAATTCATATGCACCCAGCTTAAGTGACTCGACCGCCTGCTCGATATCACTCGAGCCTGAAATCATGATCACCGGAAGGGTGAAATGATTTTCGCGGAGGTAGGAAAGAACTTCAAATCCAGTTTTTATCGGCATATGGATATCGAGAAGCAGCACGGAAACATCATGGCTGTTCAGCATTTCAATGCAACTCTCTCCATTGTCAGCCACAAGAGGCTCATAGCCGAGTTTTTTAACAATATGGGCTGTGGAAATGCGTATCAGATCGCTGTCATCAACAACAAGAACTTTGGCATTTTCTTCTGAAACCGGCATATTTTTTTACAGAATCGGGGTTGTCATAAATTGAATACGGGGGAATTATGACGTCGGTTAAATATAAGGATAATCCCGTTATATTGCATTTAACGATTGCAATATTTTAAGCCGATTTTAATGGTTCACCAGGTCGCTGAATATTCTCGCCACATCAGTCCCGATTCTCCATTTATGAATATTTTTTCGATATCATTTCACGTTCTGCTGCCTGGTCTCAATGATCAGGTCTAAATTATAAAACATCAATCAAACCTGCATCCTGGAATGAAATCATATCACAACGAACTGTGGCTGGACGTTCCGGCAAGAATGGATTTTGTCAACATCACGCGTGAAGTTGAGCAAGCGCTGAGGGAAAGCGGCATTCAGGAAGGACTCTGCCTGGTAAATGCCATGCATATTACCGCCTCGGTATTCATCAATGACGACGAGAGAGGTCTTCACCAGGACTACAAGCGATGGCTCGAGGAACTTGCCCCCCACGAACCGCTAAGCAGCTATCTTCACAACAGGACCGGAGAAGATAATGGAGATGCACACCACAAACGGCAGATCATGGGACGCGAAGTCGTCGTTGCGGTAACGAAGGGGAAACTGCATTTCGGTACATGGGAACAGATATTTTACGGCGAGTTCGACGGGAGAAGAAGAAAACGCGTGCTGATAAAAATCATCGGAGAGTGAGTGCAATTCAGACATACATGAAAAAAGCCCGCAGTTGCGGGCTTTTTTCGCTGTAATGCTGTCAATGTCAATTTAAAGAACTGCTCAGTGCTCGAAAAGCATTTCAAGATAGGTCGGAAGCTGCCAGCGGCTGCGGTCGACCATAAGTTCGAGCCTGTCTGCAACCTCGCGAACGCTGACCATGTGAGGCAGCAGCGTTTCGACACAGAAATCGGCTTTTTCGAACTCGGTATCGAAGCTTTCGATCTTCTCGACCAGCTCATCAAGTTCTGAAGTAAGATCGATCAGGTCAGAAAGACCTTCGGCAAGGTTTTTGAGGTGCTTTGCCTGGCTTGCAATCGCAGCATCACTTAGACCGATTGCCTCGGCAGCTGCAAGCAGGTTATTGAAGGAATTGCCGATATCACCCTGGTACTCGGAAATATCAGGAATGACAATGGTCTTGAGCATGAGCTGCAGCGTGCGGGCTTCGATATCGATACCTTTGATGTAGCGCTCGAGGCGGATATGCAGGCGCGAATGAATCTCCTCTTCGCTGAGCACGCCATATTTAATGAACATAGCCCTCACATCGGCTTTCTCGAGGGTACGGAGAGCCTGCGGGGTATTCTTCATATTCGGCAGGCCCCTCTCTTTGGCGGCAGCCTGCAGCGCCTCGCTGTAGTTGTCACCAGGGTAGCGGATAGCCTTGGTAGCGGTAATACCTTCACGGATGGCTTCCAGTATGGCTGAGTTTTTATCTTTGCCGGAAGCGATTTTCGCTTCGATTGCATCAGCAACCTCGTCGATCGCTTCAGCCATCAAGGTGTTGAGCACCATGTTCGGCACGGAAGGAGACTGCGAGGAACCGACTGCGCGGAATTCAAACTTGTTGCCGGTGAATGCGAACGGCGAGGTCCTGTTCCGGTCGGTGTAGTCCTTGTTGAGCGAAGGTACCTGTGACAGTCCGAGGTCGAGGAACTGTTTTTCGGTTTTCAGGTCGGTCTTGCCGCTTTCGATAGCATCGAGCACGTTCTCGAGCAGTTCGCCGAGGAAGACGGTCACGACAGCCGGTGGAGCTTCGTTGGCACCGAGGCGGTGGTCGTTGCCTATGCTGGCGATGGACATCCTGAGAACGTCAGCCCTCTTGTAGACACCCTTGAGTACAGCGACAAGAAATACCAGGAACTGGATGTTCTCTGCCGGAGTATCGCCCGGATCGAGCAGGTTGACACCGGTGTTGGTGCCTATCGACCAGTTGTTGTGCTTGCCGGAGCCGTTGATGCCTGCAAACGGTTTTTCAAACATAAGAAGGGCGAATCCTTTCTTGTCGGCGACCTTGCGCATGACCTCCATCGTAAGCAGGTTGTGGTCTGCAGCGACGTTTGCCTCTTCGAAGATCGGGGCGATTTCGAACTGGTGCGGAGCGACTTCGTTGTGGCGGGTCTTTGCCGGGATACCGAGGAGGTAAAGTTCCTGTTCAACATCCTGCATGAATTCGAGCACACGGTCTGGAATGGAACCGAAGTAGTGGTCTTCAAGCTGCTGTCCTTTCGGCGGAAGCGCACCGAGAAGTGTGCGGCCGGTCATCACGAGGTCAGGGCGCTGAGTGAAAAATTTCTTGTCGATCAGGAAGTATTCCTGTTCGCAGCCGGCGAAAGTCTTCACGCGGGATACGCCATTGACGCCGAGAATTTCGAGAAGCCTGATGGCTGATTTGCTGACAGCATCCATCGAACGGAGAAGCGGTGTCTTGGAGTCGAGCGCTTCGCCATGATAGGAGATGAAAACAGTTGGAATACAAAGCGTGAGATTGTTGCCGCCTTTCATGAGAAATGCCGGGCTCGAAGGATCCCATGCGGTATATCCGCGGGCTTCGAATGTAGTACGCATACCGCCTGACGGGAAACTGGATGCGTCTGGTTCACCCTGGATCAGCTGCTCGCCTGAAAAGCGTTCGATCGGGGTACCGTCACGGTCTATCGAAAGGAAAGCATCGTGCTTCTCGGCCGTTGAACCGGTCATCGGCTGGAACCAGTGGGTGTAATGAGTTGCACCCTGCTCCATGGCCCACTCCTTCATGCCATGGGCAACAACGCCTGCGATTGATTCTGGAATTTTTTTTCCCGCCTTGATAGTATCCTGCAATGCCGCGAAAACTTCTTTCGGAAGCCTTGCACGCATGGCCTTCTGGTCAAAAGTCATTGAACCGTAATAGACGGAAACCGGAATTTTACTTTCACTGCTCAAGTGAACCTCCTTGTTTGTTTGCATGATTTGGTGTTGTGACAACGAATAATCTTCAGAATATCGGAATAATCTGTTATTGCTTTCTTGACCGCTTTTCTTCGAAGGTGATCAGCACCTGACGGTCCTGGAGATTGTTACGGACAATTTCCGAATTGATCTTGTTTTTCTTTTTTAACTGCGAAAGCACAAAACTGGTATTGGTACCGAGTACACCAGGCCAGCTCTGGATCCTTGAAAGAAAGCTTTCGAGAGAAGATGTATTGTGGGTCATGACCTTGAGGATATGCGAACCTTCACCGGTAACGGAATAACACTCCATGATCTCATCCTCCTTCATGACATGTTCCATGAAAGATTTGTAGTGTTTTGAAGAATCGATCCTGACCCTGATAAATGCCTGAATATCAAAACCAAGCTGCCGTTCGTCGACCTCCATCGTAAAACCTTTGATGATATTGCTTTTCTGAAGCTTGTCAAGGCGCTCGCTAACCGACGGGATCGAAAGACCTACTATTTCTGCAAGCTCACTTAACCGGACCCTTCCGTTTTCACCCAGGGACTCGATAATTTTCAGGTCAATAAGATCGAGATGTCCGGACATACGAAGTTTGATTTTGATTTCTAAGTCGATTATTACTTAATTGTAAGAAATAAACATTTATTTTCTTAATAATCAAAAAATTTTTTGCCTTTTTCTTTAATATTTTAGGGACCGCATCACTTTTAACCGCATTACTTACGATATCGAAACATTTTGTCGATTACTGTCATTTTTTTTAATTCACAGGGTACGGTATCAAAGATGCGCCAAGCGTTATCAAGCCGATATCGAAATTAATTTCACCATCTTTCAATGCCTGAAATAATCAAAACTATTGAACCCCGTATCAATACCGACAAACCTGTTGAAACCGGCGAGATCCCGCTTCTTCCCTCTCGCCCGGCTGTCGAAGACCTGCATTTCATTTTCCGGGAATCCCTCAGGCTCGGCATGAACTTGCTTTCGGAAGTCGACAGGATGGTAAAAAAACTTAAACAAGGTTGAGCTCTTTTTCATCCACTGTGTATTCCCCGCTATCCGCCCGCTTTCGTTATCGGATTTTCATTTATGTATATTACCGCCATAAATCAAGTCAGCCAATGTCTAATTACAAATTTTAAGCAACGGTGAAAGTAGCGATCTTAGGTGCCGGAGTTGCCGGTCTCAGCGCAGCGATTGAACTCGTGGACCGGGGACATACGGTTGAGATTTACGAAAAAAGGGAAATACTCGGAGGAAAAGTTTCTGTCTGGAAAGATAACGACGGCGATTCGATTGAGTCGGGACTGCATATAGTTTTCGGGGGATACGACCAGCTGCAGAAATACCTGAAAAAAGTAGGGGCGGAAAACAACTACCAGTGGAAAGAACATGCTCTGATCTACGCCGAACCTGACGGCAAGCAGTCTTTTTTCAGAAAGGCCAACCTGCCAAGTCCCTGGGCTGAAGTTGTCGGAGGACTTCAGACCGATTTCCTTACCATGTGGGATAAAATATCCCTAATCAAAGGTCTTTACCCGGCTCTTGCCGGAAACGAGGAGTATTTCCGAAGCCAGGACCATATGACTTATGCCGAATGGCACCGGTTGAGAGGCGCATCGGAACATTCTCTGGAAAAACTCTGGAGGGCGATCGCCCTCGCCATGAACTTCATCGAACCGAACGTTATCAGCGCCAGGCCGATGATCACCATCTTCAAATACTTCGGGACAAACTATGCCGCCACGAAGTTCGGGTTCTTCCGCAAAAACCCGGGAGAATCGATGATCGATCCTATGCGCCGCTATATCCAGAGCAGGGGCGGACGCATTTTCGTCGATGCCAGGCTCGTCAGGTTCGAGCTCGAGGAAAATGGCCGCGTCAAATCGGCGATTTTCAGCGACGGCCAGAAAATCGAAGCTGACGCCTATATCTCCGCCTTGCCGGTACATAGTCTGAAGAAAATCATTCCTGCTCGATGGCTCGCGCATGATTATTTCCTGAACCTCCATCAGTTCACCGGCAGTCCGGTGGCAAACTGCCAGCTCTGGTTCGACCGGAAAATAACCGATACCGACAACCTGATGTTTTCCCAGGGCACCATTTTCGCGACGTTTGCCGATGTTTCCCTCACTTGTCCGGATGATTTCCAGAAAGGCGACGGAACAGCAAACGGCGGAAGCGTCATGAGCCTGGTGCTTGCTCCCGCCCACCAACTCATGGACCTTCCGAATGACGTGATCATCAGGCTTGTCATGAAAGATATCCACAACCGCTTCCCGCTGTCGAGGAACGCGAAACTCCTGAAATCGACCCTTGTAAAAATTCCGCAATCCGTTTACAAGGCAGTGCCGGATGTCGACAAATTCAGGCCGGACCAGATAAGCCCGGTCAGCAACTTTTTCCTTGCCGGCGACTACACCGACCAGCACTACCTCGCTTCTATGGAAGGCGCCGCCCTGAGTGGAAAACTTGCCGCAGAGAAGCTTGTATCGAAGCTCGGAAAAAGATAAGACATGAACGATTTCCTGAAAAAGTGCGCTTAGTCCATAGAACGCCTTAACGTAACCTTCATGTATCCAATGAACCCTCAGACTTCGCTCCATAAAAGGCAGAGCCTGCTTGCTGACGCCCGGGAACAGATAAAGGTACTCCAGCAGACCGACTGCCATATACCTTCCTTTGGCAAAAAGCTGGCCGAGTGCGGTCTGTTTCCCCTCGAGTCTGACAGTACGTCGATCCTCCAGGTCAATACCGGGTACCGATGCAACCTGCTCTGCAGGCACTGCCATGTCGATGCGGGACCTGACAGGACGGAAGCGATGAGCAGAGAAACCATGCAGTACTGCCTCGATGCGCTTGGCAAAAACAGGATCCGGACTCTCGACATAACCGGAGGAGCTCCGGAAATGAATCCCGAACTTCCATGGTTCATCCGTAAAGCGCGAAAAACCATGCCGGAGGGCGAGATCATGGTCAGGTCGAATCTCGTTATCCTTGTTAAAGGAAACCGGTACAGGGATTTTCCGGATCTGTACAAGGAAACCCGGGTGACTATTATCGCCTCCCTCCCCTGCTATACCAGCGAAAATGTCGATGCCCAGCGAGGAACAGGAGTATTCGAAAAGTCAATCGAGGCATTGAAGATGCTTAACTCCATAGGATATGGAAAGGATGGCAGCGGACTGAGGCTTAACCTGGTTTACAATCCCGGAGGACCGTCTCTTCCCGGCCAGCAGCAGGCTCTCGAAGCGGAATACAAAAAGCAGCTTTCCGGGAACTACGGAATCATTTTCAGCAATCTTTATACCATTACCAACATGCCGGTCAGCAGGTTCCTCGAATCCCTGATCGATTCGGGTCGGTATTGTGCATACATGAAGCTGCTCGCTGACCATTTCAACCCGTGTGCCATAAATAATCTGATGTGCAGGACAACCGTTTCGGTGGGCTGGGACGGAACGCTTTACGACTGCGACTTCAACCAGATGCTGAAATGTCCGCTGAGCCCCCCTTCACCACGTCACATTCGAGATTTCGATGAAAACCTGCTCCGTTCACGCTCAATCGCGATCGGACAGCACTGTTTCGGCTGTTCGGCTGGTGCAGGTTCAAGCTGTCACGGCAGCCTGATATGAAAACACCTCGCTACACCATAATCCCGCTCGGAAACTGTTTCAGGGAACATCCCCGCCTTTCAGGGCTTTTTATGCCGGAGCGTAACCGGATACTTGTGATTTTTTCCAAAAACCCTGTTTCCGGACAGGTCAAGACTCGCCTCGCCCGTTCGATCGGAAACGAAAAAGCTCTCGATGTCTATGAAATTCTCAGACAGCATACCGAACAAGTCACCGCTCTGACAATGGCGAGACGGGTTGTCTTCTACTCGGGATTTATACCGGTTTCCGATTTGTTCCTGCGCGAAGGGACCGAAGCGAAACTGCAGCAAGGCTGCGATCTCGGCGAACGCATGCATAACGCGATATGCGAAATGCTTGAAAGCGGTTCAGGCAAAGTCGTACTAATCGGAACCGACTGTCCGGACCTGAATACCGTAATCATCGAGGACGCTTTTTCAGCACTTGAAAACCATGACACGGTCATCGGTCCGGCGAAAGACGGCGGGTTCTATCTGATCGGCCTGAAAAAAAGCTGTCCGGGGCTTTTCCTTCAGAGAACATGGAGCACCTGTTCAGTGCTCCGGGAAACCATCGAAACACTCGAAAAAAAAGGAATGTCATATATGCTTCTCCCTGAACTTCGGGATATCGATACCTTCGAGGACCTGAAACAAAGCCGGTTATGGAATGAAAACCTGTCCTGCATGTATCCCTCGAAGCAATCGGATTGCAATAATATCGGATAGAACGAACATCATAAACAGTAGCGCGATCACATGTCAGCAACCGGTTTGAGCATCATCATTCCCGCATGGAACGAGGAAAACGGCATCGCCGGTGCACTTGAATATCTGCTGAACATCACGGCAAAATACCCTGATATCGAAATAATTGTCTGCGATGCGGGTTCCGACCGTACCTCGGAGATTGTATCGCTTTATCCTGTAACCCTGTGCAGGACGGAAAAAGGACGCGCCCGGCAAATGAACGCAGGAGCGGATCTCGCAAACCATGATACCCTGTATTTCCTGCACGCGGACACCACTCCGCCTGAAAGTTTCGTTGACGATATCCTTTCGGCCGTCAGAAACGGCATGGAGGCCGGATGTTTCCAGATGCAGTTCGACGACCCGAACCCGATCATGGGAATTTACGGATGGTTTACCAGGTTCCCTTTCCCGCTTTGCCGAGGAGGCGACCAGTCGCTTTTTATCACGAAGGAACTGTTCAGGAAAATCGGCGGCTTCAACGAGTTCATGCAGGTTATGGAGGATATCGACATCATCGCCCGGATTGAAAAGGAAACCACGTTCCATATCCTCGACAGGATCGTCGTGACCTCGGCAAGAAAATATCACAGTAACGGCATCGTCCGGCTCCAGCTGATATTCGGCACGATTCACACGCTCTATGCGCTCGGCGCGGACCAGGAAACTCTTGTTCGCTTTTACAGGGAAAATATTGCGTAATTTCACACTTCAGGTGCAGGACTGAACGAATCAGTACATCTGTTGTTCCCGATCAAGGGGACATCATACTGAACCCGGAAATATGTGTATCAGGAACCGGGGCGTCAAGTTCATGGAACGGTACCCCGGAAGTGCAGATAATAAGAGCAATTTTGGCGTTTTTCTGAAAAAACGGAAAGATGAGATTGTTATATTAAACCAAAGTAAAACCTAAAATCCTCTAAACTCCTTAAACATTATGGCTGCAGAAGAAATTAAAAAAACCGGAAACTCACCCGGTCAGGGGGGATCGCAGAACGCTGAAAGCAATGCGGGTAATGGCGATTTCGCCAATCTTATCGGCAATGTCGGCGTTCTGCTTGATTCTACGATCGATACCGTCCAGGGCATGATCAATTCCGTCAGTTCCGTTACGGGACAATTGATCGAAGGCGTGAACAGTACCATAAAATCTGAACCCCTTCAGGAAATAATCCAGAATGTCAACACTGTCTCCGGCCAGCTCATTGAAGGGGTAAATACCGTTTCAGGCCAGCTCATCGAAGGCGTCAACGCCACGATCAATTCCCAGCAGGTCCAGGATTTCAGCAAAATGCTGAAAAACCTGGTCGAAAATGTAAACTCCACGGTAAACTCCGGACAGATTCAGAACCTGTTCAACAATGTCAGTTTCGGCCTCGGCCAGCTCATGAACAATGTTTTTATGCCGGTTATGTCCGGAGGACATGATGAGCACCAAAAAAAGGAAGTCAAACAGATTCCGTTCTGCGGCCATGCTCCTGAACCAAAATCTCTGGCCCCTGCTGCTGCTCCGGCTGTAAAACCCGTATCGGTTCCAGTTATTCCGGCAGCATCTGCGCCTGCAGCCAAACCCGTTCAAGTTGCTCCTGCTGCAGTGGCTCCAGCGGCTTCATCACCTGCTGCCCAGCCTGCATCGAAAGCTCCAGTCGCGCCTGCAGAACCCGGAAAACCGGCACAAAGCTGAAATCCTGTTCTTCCGGAGAGCGATTCAGAGAATACGTCAACAAGTATAGACAAAGCGAGAGGAAAAACCATAAACGTCAGGTTTTTCCTCTCGCTTCTTGTTCTTGTAATGGAAAACAGGAAATACTATTTGCGGCCGATACCGGTATGACCGAACCCGCCTTCACCCCGTTGCGTTTCTCCCAGCTCAGCCACTTCTTCAAAACACACATGCTCGACCTTTGCAACAACCATCTGCGCAATACGGTCACCATGACAAACCGTAAAAGGCTCTTTGCCGTAATTGACAAGGATCACCTTCACTTCCCCGCGGTAATCGGCATCGATGGTTGCCGGTGTATTGGGCAATGAGATCATCGAACGCAAGGCGAGTCCACTTCTCGGACGCAGTTGCGCTTCATAACCTTCGGGTAGTTCGATCGCAAAACCCGTCGGGATCAGTGCCGTTGTCAGGGACTGGATAGTTACCGGAACATCGAGACAGGCGGATATGTCCATGCCTGCAGCATGAGCGGTTGCATATGCCGGGAATACGGCTTGTCTGTTCAGACGAACAATCTTTATTTGTAACATTGCAAGGGATTGGCTTTTTTTTGATACCTGAAAGATGCTTCAACGAATTTGAATATAACATATTCACACGCTGTAAGCCTTTAAGAGAAATTTTGTAACTGGTCATACAATACTCGACCGTCATTCATTCCTGATCACAGCATCGTTTCTCGTATATGGAAATCCGATGCATACTTTTGGCTTGAACTTTTTCATGGAAGCATAGCGAAGGGGCCAGCATTCGAATCCGAAGACTTCCCTTTCCGTGAAGCGGGTATGACGATGCTTTTTTGTTTTTTTTCAGGTGCCGGACTGTACGGGAGGTATTGTAAGCGAAACGATAAAGCTTGACAAGGTGGAGAAATAGATTACTGCCGGAGAGTAAAGGATAAAAAAAAGCCATTCCGTGAAGAATGGCCTCTGATCTGATTCTGTAAAAAAGTGAATCAGTTCTTCAAGGATGTTTCCGCTTCAATCCAATCCTCGATATCTGAGCCATTGTTTGAACCTTTTTTTTCCCATAGATAATAAGCCGTAAGTCTCACATCCTCTTCAATCTGTTCCGGTGACTTTTCTGTACCATTGTTCGTCTTGTTTTTCATCATTGACCTTGTTTACTAATTTTTCCCAAGTGAGTATCGCGCGAATAAAACATCGCATTTTCTTTATTTTCACATCTCTATATAACGAACAATCAACACAGCTGCAACTAATTATTCCTTATAAATATCTCAATTATTTATAGTTACAGGTAAGAAACCTTACTATATAGCGATAACATCAATGCGACAAGCTGAACCTGCGCCCTCATTATTTTACCGGCAGCTGCCGACCTGAACAACATAAAACCAGCCAAATCAATAGATGTGTTCAAACCCGGCCTATTTACGATCACGTCCTCAATCTCAATGTGTGAACCTGCAGCATTTTTCCGGAGCTGGACTGTACCTGCCATCCGGTCAGTCGAGCAGCATTGAGCTTTGAGACTATTCAGGAGACATTGAACCCTGACTGCTTTTCCAGAGTGACTGTCATGGAATGAAGGCAATCCGGCCTTGGGGCTAAAGCTGTTTATATATCGGGCAACAACTCATTCGTTGAAAGAATTGATCACATGAAAAGATAAACATATGTAATAAAGATGACATGGAACCTTTCTGACACTCATGAAATTAGTATACTGACAGAGTAATGTTTATCAAGCAGGATAATTATTGATAACAGCCAGTGAAACGTGAACAGGCAAAAAGCAAAAACAACCCGGATACAGGCATTGAGGAGGTCAGCATAATGCAGAACGCAGGAGCTCTTCGAGAGGAAATTATCAGCAGATTAAAACATAGAGGCCTGAGCGGAAGGCATCAGGGGGCGACTTTCGCTTTGCGATATAAAAGCCAGGAACCGGGAGAGAGGCAATCATTCCGATGGAATGAGCTGTTGGACGAACTCACCCTTTCTTCAATTCGATACGGGATTGACGGGGTATTGGAAGCGGCGTACATCGAGGAGCGAATATAACCTTGCACCCCTGTTTTGCCGAATGGTATGACGGAAGGATACAGGAATCCACCTTCAGGAACACTCCTCAAACAGTCAAAACAGCTCAATGCAGGCATGTCTCAGGTCGTAGTTGCCAAAAAGCTGAAAAACCTCAATTCCGCTATTTCCCGCATTGAGAACAATGCCGGAGATGTCATGCTCTCAACCCTTTCACAATATTCTGGAGCATTGGGCAAAAAGCTTGACATTTCGATCCATTGAACGGATGCCAAGCTGTTTGATTGGGTGGAACCTTCAAACATAGGGCTATGGGTATTTTATTACGCCAACCCTGGGTGAATCTTATTTTCCGTTTTTGGCTTATTCTTGTTTTCCGATCACACCATGCGCAAGTGGATTGCGAATCGCTGCGGCACATCCCTTTAAAAGCTGCGCAAATCCTTTGTGTTCTGATTTTTCTGTTTCGGTCTGAAGTGTATTGAATGCAAGAAGTGGTTTTTCAACAGAAAAAACCCGATCAATCAGATTGGCACCATCTCCTTCAATATTTGAAAGGTCACGAATTCTTTGAAACAAACCCTTGCTGGCTTCAAAAACAGCGTGGAAATAGTTTTCCTGCATCAGCTCCGGCTTGCAGTATCTGTAGACTTCATGATGTGTATTGCGCGGCGCCAGTTTATTGCGAATGCCCTGGGCTCGGGCTTCTGCTTCATCCAGCGTTTTAGCTTGAGCAGTATATCTGAATTGACCGTCTTTGCCATACTCAAGACCGTGCAGAATCAATATCGTGTTCAATTCACTTCGATGGTGCTCGAAATCATCTCGTTTTCCGACAAAACGCGTTGGAACAAGATAGGACATAATAAAGGCGAGTATCTGGTTTGCGCTTTTCGTCGCTGATTGACTTTTTAAAAATACCGAGTTAATCCTCCGCCATTTGGTGGATTCACCTGAATCATCGATCAATCTGTTTGCTTGGAAATATCGACTGATGTCACTCCCTGATCCAGCTTCTCCAAGAACCTTGGCAATTGCCTCTATGGGACCAGGATCAAACGGAGGATGTGTACTCATCTCTTTCCCTCCTGTATCCCCATCTGTGTCAATCGATACTGCTGCTTACTGCTTTTTGGTTTATCTGGAATCGTCATTTCGACAACACCAAGTTCCAATGCCGGAAGTAAATATGATTTACGGAAATGTTCTGCGTCTTTGAGCCCCATAGTATCCTGCAACGTCTGCCGGGTCATTTCTCCCTTGAGACACTGTAATAACCTTTTACTTCCGGGGTGACTTCCGGGGTGACTTCCGGGGCGCGAAAGGTAACCGTAACGCCGAGGGCACGATCGGAGTGCCAGACAGGCGCGGGTAGTCCGTTCTCGCTGCATTGACGGATCATGAGCACGCTACCCCGGCCGGCTTTTTCCATATATCCTCGCAAGTATAAAACATGAGCTATATCAGGGTTGCGTGGTACTGAAATATGACCTTTGGTAAGGCTCTCTGCAGTAATGCCTTCAGGCAAAGGGCCAGAATTCCATATTTCGAGTCGATGCGGAAAAACATGAATGGCAACACCTCCTGATGAGTCGCTGTAGTCCCGATGAGCCAGAGCATTGATAAGGGCCTCTCGTATCGCCTCTTCGGGGTAAAGCGGTGAATCCTGCCGTTTGGGATTCCCTTTGATGAACCGGGATACAGTCGGGGTGTTACGTACGATGAACGAATAGGCTTCCTCGAAAACTTTATGCAACGGACCCTCGAAGGATTTCATGTCGCTGAAAGTATCCCCGGCTTTGTCCGAATTGTACCTTGTAGCCCGAACCCTGATTTGCGGCAAGCGGATGGAAGGGTTTGCAGAGAACAAAACGTCTCCGGCATTGGTGAGGCGGCCATAAAGTGCAACAGCCAGGTCTTCAAGCACCATGGACGGCTTCATCATGTCACGGAAAAAAGCCCGGCGCACTTTCAGTGCATCCGATACGGTAGCCTGCACTTCCCCAAAATCGACATCCTTTTCAATATCGGCAAAAGAAAAACGGCGTTCCCATCGCTCAGGCTCGATCTGGTGGCGCATCACTATATCTCGTATGGTTTCCGCATCGGCTTTCTTCGTCATTTCGCCGATACGGATGTAAATGACATCCCGATAAGCGTAAGGCACATCTTTTCCGGCGGGCACTTCGATAACAATGACTGGTTTTTGCTCAAGCACCTGAACCTGGACCAAAATCAGGGCCTTCGGGGAAATAGCTTCATGAAGCTGCCGTTCCAGTTTGGCAATGGCTTCAAAAGAAGTATCGATCCAGGAAACGATTCCCCGGTCATCAACACCACAGATGATATAACCACCTGCAGTGTTCAGAAAACCGCAGGCAACCTTCCCCAGTTCAGCGATATTCCGGATAACGGATTTGAACTCGATGCGTTGGCCTTCACCAAGCGCGAGATAATCGTTGACAAAATCGGTGGTCATCCTGACTTGTGCCAAAATTTAAAAAAAGGCTGACCAAGAAAATTAAGTTATTTATATTATTGCATTTAAGAATTTCGAGTTCCTGAGTATTGGCACTAATGCTATCTTTTCCCCATGCGTGGGGAC
>JAAXXY010000069.1 GCA_013334225.1 Chlorobiaceae bacterium | reverse complement strand
AGGGACAGCTTCACGTTCGCGAATCACAAAATCAAAGGTCCTTCAAGGTCACGCGGTTCTTTTGCTCCTTCATGCTCTACGCGGTTCTGCCAATTAGAACCGAGGAAATAAAATCGTAGGCTATCGACGTCCTGATCCATCTCATGAACGAGCTTGGACCGTAGTTTCACCCATTGGGCAGGTTCGACATTGCACTCAAAAACTGAAAACTGAACACGTTGCCCGAAATTTTGGCAAGTCTTTGCAATCCTTCGCAAACGACGGCGACCAGCCGGAGTTTCAGTATTCACATCATACGTAACAAGAACAAGCATGGTCTATCTCCAGACAAATGGAGGATAAGCATCGATGTCTCCCCTGATATACCGTGACAGCAACATCGCCTGCATATGCCACAGTAATCCGATAGGCATTTTCTCTCTGACGAACGGATGCTCAATTTCCTCCTGTTTTCGCTGCTGATAAGCCGTGATAATCGTTTTTCGTGTATCATCCTTCATCAGTACTGCTCCTGTTTCAGAGACAGTAAAATCTTTTGCCTGAACCTGCCCTCGATTGATCAAGGAAAGAGCTAATCTGTCGGCGATAAATGAACGGAACTCTTCGAGCATATCGAGAGCAAGACTTGGTCGACCCGGACGATCTTTGTGCAAAAAGCCTGCCGCCGGATCAAGCCCGCAGGATTCGAGCGCCGACCGAATATCATGGGTCAACAATGTATACAGGAATGAAATAAGGCAATTCACCCTGTCGAGCGGCGGTCGTCTGTTGCGTCCAGAAAACCGGAATAACGGATCTGACGATGTAATGCACTCATCGAATACTTCGAAATAGAGTTTGGCCGCTTCACCTTCGACTCCCCTGATCTGCTCCTGATCGGTCATTTCCTGCAAGCGCTTAATGCATCCGGCAAGGAGGTGTTGAGCATGCTTCATTTTCGCCGTATCGACTTTATCAGGGTGATCTCGCAACGCCCGAGCCAAGGTCACTCTTGCGTTACCGATTTTACCAATAATGAAAGATCGCGCAAGTATTGCTGTTTGAAGGTAATTGTCGGCCATCCGGTACTGTGCCCGGCGCAACAAAATGTTGCCCCTCACCGGCCCCTGCATCTGACAAAGAAATTTCCCATACTCGGTGAGAAATGTAACGGCAATCCCAAGTTCAGCACAATAACCAAGTAAAAAGGGACTACATGATACTTGACCGAAACATAGAATCCCGTTGAGCATATGCAGCGGAATCCGTGTTTTCTCTACCCTGTCGATTTTAATGACAGCGCACTCCCCTTCTTTTGAGAGGTAAGCCCCCTGTGTCGTGACGAATAGCGTATTGAGATGTTTTTTCAAATATCTTCCTCCGAAAGTTCACGGCACAATTTCTTAATGTAGCCAGCAACCGAGCCTGAGCGATCAAGCACCTCCGGCATGCATTGCTCCAATAGTGAACATTGCTTGCACTTCGGGCCATATTCCGGCAAAGGCGTTACTCCTGAAACAAACAAGTTATGCACCCCTGCTGCTGCCTGACTTGTTTTCAACCTCAGTTCATCATCAAAGACAACATCAAGCCGGTGCATCGTCTGTCCATAGAACAATGCGCCGGCAGGAATAGTACAGGAGAGCATTTCCTCAAGGCAAATAGCCTGAGCACAAAGCTGAACCTTGTCTGCATCGTGCTTTTTCGGCTTGCCTCGCTTGTATTCAACAGGAAAAGGCTCATACCCGATGTTTCGTCGATGCCATTCGACGACATCAGCCACACCGGAAACACCAAGTGCGCTACTCCTCAAAGGCATACTCCTCGTAATCTTCACTCCCTCCCGATACGAGGTTTTACCGTCATCGACACGCTCATGCATTTCCCGCCCCTCGGCAGTATAACGATTCTCACTCCAGACCTGCTCCAAGTGAATCAGTGCACACTGCCGAGGGCAGAAAACAAAATGCTGCAAAGCCGATAGAGCTACGAAGTCTGCTGCTGAGTACATTCTGTAAAAGCTTAAAATCCATCAATAATCTCAGGATCTAACCCCGCCAAGCCATCTATATCAAAACCGCCATCGGGCTTAACTTTCAGAGACCGGTGAACCTTTGCTGATGAATACTGACCTGATTTACAGTTATGCTTCCACCATATAACTTTTAAAACTTCCATGCTGCCAGATGGCCTCGCAGATGACTCATCGTTTTCAAACAATCTTGGAAGCAACTCCTTAATAATCATCGCATCATTTTCTGAGAAATATGTTCGTTCTGCCAACTGTGGATTCATGCTGCCATAGAACGCATAAACACCATTATCGATGCGATGCTTCATACCCATAGTATCGGAACCACGCTTGGAACCATCCCCCTCTGCGCTAACGCTTTTGGTTATTTGTGTGCTAGTGATATCAACAGGTTCGATGCTGAAAGCAGACTGAATCGTTACCGGGCCTCGGATTCCGATTGAAATACCGGTGTCACCCTCAGTTTTATCTTCAGCACTTTTCTTGCCAGATTTTTTCGCACTCTTCAGGGCAAAGAGCTGACCGAATGCACGGACATCAATCCATTTTTCACAGGCAATGGTGACAGTTTTATCCGAACCAAGATCTTTGCCAAGAACAGCTTCTGCTCGCTCTCGAAGGCTTTTTGCGCCATCTTCAGTTCGATCTTCTGACTGAACGAAAACCATGCGTCCATCATCGTTCTTTCCGTTTTGAACCCATTTCTCAAGAAGACGATCCCTGATTTTTCTCTTAATGCAGACATCTGAAATTTCTCCAAAGTGGTTGAAATCAGTTCTTGGACGGTTCCCATTAAGCGGATCGCCGTTGGGGTTGGCGTTGACGACACGAAGAATTACTGCAAAATCGATTTTATTATTGAGCGTGTTCATGACGAGTCTCCTTTTTAGGTTTCAGTTATCGGTATCAGTATCACTGGAAACGTCTAAATCGCCGGGAGCATCAGGCCCCTTTAGGTGACGAAAAGCATTACGCTGGCAATGGTAGCCAAGTAGAAACTCCCCGCTAAGAGGCCGGTCGTTTTCCCTGCTGAACCCCCCCTCGGTGAATGAACACATGACCTCATCGATCAAGCTTTGTCGTTTTTTCAGGAACCCGAGAGTTTTTTCCGATGCATGGAGACGTGTCTTGTAAGGACTTAATGCCAGCTCGATGCTTTTCCATGTCGTAAATGGACGATCGGCAAATCGTTGCATATACCTGGCAGCGGTAGTTTCCCGTTTCTCACCACTCATCCTAAGGGCGTATTCCTCAATGCTCTCTGCTATCGCCAGCAGTCGTCCGTAAAGATAATCCGGGGTAGATCTGTTTGTTTCCAGTGTCATTTTGTAATGGTTTTCGTTGAACAAGCCTTTGTGAAGTGCACAAGCAATCCCGAGAGTTTTCTCCCATTCAATGGCACTTGAAAACCCTTGACGGTTACATGCCCGTCTTATTGTTGATGCCACAAAATCTTGCGGAGCAGGATATTGGTCGATGATACAGGGTAGCAATCGCTCGATCGTAGCCTTTCGAAGTTTTTCGTCGATTCTGCTACCATATGCTGCCTCGACAATATCGCGAGGAGAAGGTGTACCTACATATGACTCTCCTTTGCTGGAATATTGATACCAGGCATACCGTTCGTGCCACGTCTGAACCCGTTCCAAAAAATCAGACACATGCAGTTCACGGTAAAACGTGATGGCCATCCTTCCTGGGGTTGCTGAGTCTAAACCCATTACGACAATACCGTCGGAATCTTCGAGCCGGGAGCGGTAACCAGCAAGAACTTTTTTTAAACGCAAGGAGAACGCCTGCCCAGTATCGACGGGAAAAGACTCGCATTCCTTTTGAGAAACCTGGTCCTCAATGTTGATGAACAACGATAGGGTATTTTCGAATGGATCTGGTATGTCCTGGCCTGAAACAGCCCAGGCAACGATCACCTGTTCATTGTTTATAAACGCTTGGCGTTTAATAAGCCATCGCAGAGCGCTATGTGCTTTTTGCGAAACAACTTTGCTGACCCCACATGCTTGCCAGCCAGTATCATCAGTGAAACGTCCACGAAACGTGTAGCCGGAATTATCGTTAGCACTTATCAACTTCGCTCCATCACCGGCATGGCGAATGCGTTTCGGATGTTTACCACTGATGAATTGCTGGGTACCGGTAACCATGCATATGTCCCTATTTCCCCCCATGCTTGAATCGTAGTTAATCCATGCGTCCTGAAGAGTATGATCCTCCCAGACAGCCATGCAGGGATTTCCCTCTTCAATGACATTCCAGCGGATGAAGGCATTTCCCTGATCACGTTTACCATCTTTCGGATTCGGTGTGATTAATCGAAAAATATCTGGAATAGGCTCTCCATCCTTCCATTCGGTAATAAGACGACGATCACCATCGATATGGAGAAGGCCTTCCCGAACAAGATCGTTCACCACATTCCCCCTCCGAACATAGGCAAGGACAGCTCGAGCTTTTGGGTGAGAATATTTTGAACCACACCAATTCGAGAGCAATTCTTCATAAACCTTGAAAAACGAGGGCTTTTCGCCACCGAAAACCTCCTTGTAATCCGCTGCGCAATATTGCACCTTATCGCATAATGGGTGTGGCGGCGGCTGAGTTCCAACCCTTACTGCCGAATCTTCAGTAGCGGGAATGACGGTCTCCTCTTTCTGGACAATTCTAGCATACCTGAATTGTCCAGTTGCGTCAAGGGTAATCTCAAGATGAGCTTGTTGGGCAGTATGGCTAACAGGAAGAAGACGTTCACTTCCCGGCGGCTCTTTCCCTGCGCAGTGCTCATAGGTGTCATATAGTTTCTGCATCCAGCCCATTTCAACCCCCTATTTCTTCGAGTTCATTTTCAACGCACTTCACCATGTTTTCACCAAAGCATTTCGCCTTCATAGGACGAATGAGCTTCCTGACATCACATAGCTCAGGACGGATGAAACGAATCTGACCATCGCGCATAACCGGGCGCCAGAATCGGGCATGAAGTTCTGGCTGCCCTGTTTCATCCGGGTAGTCGAACCCGTGAAACATGAGACCAAAAGCAACTTCGCCTTCTCCATCGTAAGGGCTGGCACCTGCACCGAATTCACAGGGTTCGACATAGCCTTGGCACTCACGCGTGCCAAGAAAAACGTCCTGCCTACCACCCCGTTCCAGCATCCGTTGTGCAATGGAATAATGCTTCCCCTCGTTACGATCACGTTTAAGATCAGTGTGATGTAGATTCCATTCAAAATGAGCCCGCACCTGATATTCGGCCTGTACAAGATAGGTGTAAATTGAGAGATCGTTCCCGCCACTGCTGTACTTCAGGGGCTTCATGCCTTTTGTCTGCATCCGTATGCGCTGCATGACCCTCACTTCATCGATAATCCATACGAATGTCGGTTTCCAGTAAATCGATTTCACAATACCTTTCAGCGCCTCATAGGTAGGTATCTGATAAGTTGATTTCTCTCCTCCAACTCGGGTTATTGGATCCGTAAACAATGCATTGCGACCCCAAACCTTGAATTCGATACTATTTTTTTCAGACATTCCAGACCTCCGTTGTTTCTTCTGGTTGTTCGCTCAAACCATATTTTGAGCTGTAATATCGTTTATCCACCAAGTAAAGAATTCCTGAACCATCCTGCGTTTCCCTTACCACACCCGACCGCATCATCTTATCCAGCATTTTCGGAAACAAGTTGACACTGAATTGCTGTGCCCTGCGGAGTAGATTAAATCCGAGACCGGACGGATGAACGGAACACAGCTCATTAACAATTAACTGCCCTTCCTCTCCAAAGGGCACGACAATACCCCGAGTGGGTGCATCAATAGCTTTAAAAACCTTCGCAGCAGTCATAAACGATTGACGCAAATAAATCTCAGGAGCTTGTTGGCGACAACTTTTATATTCTTCAAGTGACAGATTGTTGAGAGAGAGCAGGTTTAACAGTGTATCCTCATGTCCTACTTCTTTTGATGATACTGTATAATCCATTTCAATGGATCGAGCAAAAAAATAGTTTTCATAAAACCACTCCATTGCTTCTGGACCAATACAGTTGTACCCAAATTTTTCCGGGTTTTGTTCATAATCATTGAGCACACGCTCCGCTTTATCACGACCAATCTTAATATCAGGAAGCATGCTTAAATTTTCTTCCTTTAAATTGACGATATGAACACGACCTAACTCTTTATTTCGATCATGCCGGTTACACCGTCCCGCAGCTTGAGCAATTGAGTCCAAACCTGCTAGGACGCGTATAACTGCACCAAAATCAACATCAACTCCAGCCTCGATAAGCTGCGTACTGATACAGATAGTTGGTTTTTGTCCATCAAGCCGACTTGTTACCTCTTTCAATTTTGACTTTCGGTGTGCCGAGCACATATTGGTGCTCAGATGATAGACTTTAATGTCTTCTTGTATTGCACATAATCGATATAGTTCTTGAGCTGTTTTTTTGTTGTTAACTATAACCAGACAACTCTTCGTAGCTAAAGTTTCCTTTAGAGCCAATTCAGCAACATCTTCAAGAATCCAACCACCAGGCTTCCTGTCATTCAAGATTTCGACCCTTTTCAGACCATCGAAAAGTTGTCGCACATCAGGAATGATTTCACTTCCCTTATGCAATTTTATAGCCCCCTTACGAGTGTCAACCCGGTTTAACAATGGCTGTGTCGCGGTACATAAAACAACCGTACATCCACACTGTTCAACCAGGAAATTGATTGCGTTGTTGAAAAGGTGAATACATTTGACCGGCAAGGTTTGAATTTCATCAAAGATCAAAACACTTTTCGCCAACTGGTGCATACGACGAGCACCTCGAGTGCCACTTCCGAAAAGAGTTTCCAGAAACTGAACATTTGTCGTAAAAACGACTGGTGCATCCCAGTTCTCGGAAATAACCTTACTACGCCATGTCTGCATTTCGGGCGTAAGATTTGAATGATGTTCAAGCACTACGCTTCCAGGCTCTACACCTTTCGGTTCTAAAACCCGCCGGGCAACCTGAGCGTTTTGGTCAATGATGGAAGTGAATGGAATTATGTACATCACCCGATCCATCTCATGGATTTTAGCATGATGCAATGCGAAACGAAGGCTGGCAAGCGTTTTCCCTCCCCCCGTTGGAACGGTCAGGGTAAAAGTACCTATATCTCGTTCAGCTGCATTTAAACAATGCTCTGCAATCACTTTACGTAGAATGTCAATCGAATAATCCTGTTTAAATCGACCAAGATGATCTTCCAAACGGAAGACCAAGGTATCCCATGCTGAGTCTCGTCTATCAGTTATGAACTTTACCCTCGCAGGATTCTCAAAACAGGCAGAATCAATACGATCAGCATCTATAAGACAACTGAATAAGAAGCGAACCAGCAATCCTATTTGGTTTTGTACTATTGTGCATTTATCGTTTTTTTCCGGTGACTGCTGTATAATATTCTGAATCTTATCTTTGATACCTTTGATAAGTTCTGGGTCATCAATAATCCTTCTAACGTGCTCAAGAATCTTCTCATCTGCCTTATCAAGCACTTCGGCGCGGTGTGTATGTTGATCAAACTTTTTCATTCTTTTGGTAAACACATCCTCTACAGCACTATTTAATCCTGAACCTAAGCAATCGATTAAACCGGAATGATGTGAAGCAAGGCATAACGCAAGGATTTGGCCGGCAATTGCTCCTAATTGGCCTTGCTTTGATAGTTCTTGCCAAATAAACTGAGAAGCTGCGCTGGAATGATCTATTTTTCCTTTAAGTCCTTTTGCATCAACAAAATCCTCATCTTCATCAGGATTTAATATCCCCGTGGCAGATTTCAGATAATTCTGAAATTCCGTACTATATTTACCCAGATCGTGAAGTAAACCTATCAATTCTCCATGCATTTGCAATCCGATCTTATTTGCATGAGAGGCTGACAATTCAGCTACATTGCTCAAATGTTCAAGCAACAACTGACTTCGATCACCGGAGAGATGCGCATATATCATTGTTTGATCATTCTTTATCATCGGTCCTATTTTTTTTCCCATACACCTCACCCATCTCCCGAACTTCCCGCCGAATCATGTCGCGAAGCTCTTTCGGCTGAAGCACTTCGGCTTGGGCACCATAACGCATGACCCATCGTTTGACTGCATCGAGAGCACCGACAGTTAGATTCAGGGTAACAGAACCATCGTCGTGCTCCTCAAGCTTTTGGGTTGCATGCCAGCGATGCTCCCGTATCCATTGCGATTGATAGGGTGTGAAATGTATGGCGATGTCATAAGCTGTATGACCTGTGGTCTGGTCGAAGGCTTTTTCGAGATACTCTGAAATGCTGAATGAAACGGGAATAGTGAAATGATCGGATGTAATCAACTGATTGTGAATCCGGCAAATGGCGAAGGTCCTGA
>JAAXXY010000023.1 GCA_013334225.1 Chlorobiaceae bacterium | reverse complement strand
CCCTGTCCGTTGACGGTAATATAGAACTCGTCTGCCGCAGCCATGAACCCCCCTTTGCAAAGCGCAACTTTTCCTGCTTCGACCGTCGAAAAACAATGCTGGCCGATAACGACCGATGGGTTGAAACGATCGAACAGGCCGGCATCGAGCAATGGTTTGGCACCGCCCGGCGCCTTCTCCTCCGCCGGCTGGAAAATGAGCAGGACATCGCCCACAAGCTCGTCGGAAAACGAAGACAGGATATTTGCCGCGCCGAGAAGCATGGCCGCATGCATGTCATGACCGCAGGCGTGCATTTTTCCGGGTTCCTGGGAACAGAATCCGTGGACGTTCTCTTCGTTGAGCGGAAGCGCGTCGATATCGGCACGCAGTGCAACAAGCCTGCAGCCCGGAGTTGACTTCCTGCTGCGGATAAGGGCGACGACCCCGGTCCCGAGCATTGCCGGTTCCGGTGTTATGCCAAGGTTGACGAGGTAATCGCAGATAAGGGCGGTGGTCCGGGTTTCTTCATACGACAGCTCGGGATGTGCGTGAATATCGCGCCTCAGTCCGACCACTTCGGAAAAAATCGTTTCCGCATGTTCTCGGATCCTTGAAGATAATTCTCTTGTCATACATGCATCTTTGTGATTTACCCTCTTTCCTGCCGATGCGGCGCCATCACATGAACAAAACCATCCATCAGGCGTTGATGTCGAAAAAGCCGTTATATCATGCAGGGTGCCAGATGGTCCGCAAGCAGGAACAAAACCGGAGAGGGCTGAAAGCCGGCCTGAGGCAGGAACCGAGGCGTTCAGGCAACACGCCGGAATTGCCCTGGTGCGCTCTGATGCAGGCTGGCGATCGGATATGTTTTAAAGTACAAATATTGGGGTAAAAAGGAAATACCGCATTTCCGGGCTTTTCGGCGCACCGGGGGAGAAAAACAGAACCAGTTGGAATATCGGAAAATAGTGATTATTATTCCCATTATTACCGATATTCCGATTTTAGTCAGGTTGTCAAATCTAAACCGGCATGGACTGCGATGGAAAATGTTCATTCACTCGGGCAACGGTTCAAAACCGTCAGGAAACACTACAGGCTCCGTCAGGACGAGTTCGGCGCAAAAATCGGGATTTCCGCCAACAGGGTCTCAGAGATAGAGCACGGCAAAGGCGGCACCAGTGCGGCCGTTCTGATGTCGATATGCAGGGAATTTCCCCTGGACCCGCAATGGCTTTTTTCCGGAAAGGGTGAAATGCTGAAAAAGCCTGCTGATGAGTCCCGGCCGGAAAAGGATGTCAGCTCCCGCCTTGAGGCACTGGAAAAGCAGTTCGCGCTTGTCCGGCTGAATGAAAATGACGGACCACAAAGAATAACGAAAGTTCCGCTTTACGGATATGCGGTTCCTGCGGGCATTCCGGACCCGGCTACCGATGAGATCGAGGAATTTCTCGACATACCCGCTTCTTGGACCCATAACAGAAAAAATGTCTATGCGCTCAAGGTCAATGGCGACAGCATGACCGGCATCGGGATCATGAAAGGCGATATTCTGCTCGTGGAAGCGCGTGACAGGGCCAGGGATGGCCAGGTGGTCATCGCGAGCGTCAACGGCGAGGTTACCGTCAAGACACTCTGCGTCAGCAATGGCGGGGTTGTGTCGCTGACCCCGGAAAACAGCCGTTACCGGCCGATCGTGATAACGCCGGACATGGATTTCCGTATCCAGGGCATCGTGCTGGCAGCCGTCAGGCATTACTGATATTCCGGACATCTCTTATCCTGATAATAACCTGAACGCCCGGCATTTTCAGTCAAGCTCCACTGCTTGATTGTCATGCAGAGAGTTTTATGAATAACGGCAACAGTCACAGCCTATTTACTATCAGTCTTTCACGGTATATAAAATGCACCGGAACAAACGTGACCGATATCCGGAAAAGCACTGATCATCTTCCCGGATTCATGAGAAAAATGGAACGAAAAGATTGTTTTTTTCTTTCGGAACCGAAGGATGCCGATATTCGCTATATTGCAGCTCTTCTCTTTGCAAAATCACCAGGAAAACCTCTCAACCACAAAACATCATGAACGCTTTACGCCTTTTTTCAAAAACCATCCGAATTGCATTGCTCCTGCTCCTGTCAACCATATCCACGATGCCGGCATCATTCGGCGCACAAACAGCACAACCCGCATCCGCCCAGGAAAAACAGCCGGACAGGAACGAACTGATTTATGCGCTCCACCATGAGATTATCCCGGGAATTCTCTTTTCAGACAAGGGCTCGCTCCTGTTCAATGATCTCTTTTCAGGCAAAACAGGACCGTTCATCGAGATGGTCGAAGGTCCCCTCGGCAAAGCTTATGCTTCTGAAATGAAATTCAGCGCAGAGCATGGAAAAAATCTCGATATCGTCCTGATCTCATTCCCGATACCTTCTGCGGAGCCACAGAACCATCACGCGGCATTGGTCAGGATAAACGGCAGCTTCCGCTATATCACCCTTGAAAAAGGCAACGATGCAGGCAACACCGGCATGAAAGCCTTTTTCTGCGAATGGAACGCAGAGCACAAACACCTGAATTACGGCCCGAGGAAATACGATGACCTGGCATCTTTCCGGAAAGAACTTCTCGACTTCCTGAAAAAATAGGTTCGGACAACCCTGTTCTTCACCCTGGCCGATCGGCTGAAAAAGCAGTGCCCGGACGATTTACCTGAAAACAGGAAACCCTCCGGGCACTTTTATGTTCATTTGAAATTCTTCATGACGACCGCGCAGCCTGGCTGAGAAAAACTTCGGTCCTGCCGAACACTGTCAGTTCGCCTTGCTGAGCTTCCAGAACCATGAACTCTGTTTTATGTTCCATGCCGTTCCTTCGATTTTTCCGTCGGCAAACTCTCCGAGAGCTTCCATAAAACGCTTGTTCGCCTGGTAGTATAGGGCATTGTTATACTGCTTCCAGGACCCGTTCTCGATGGTTTCCCTGTCGGATTTGTAAACAAGCGAGCCGTCCTGTTTGAACGTCAGTGTGTAATGCGTGCCATCGGAATCGCTGCCGTTCCATGTCGTTCCGGACAGGTTCGGCATTTCTGCCGATAACGCCGTTGATGCCGCAATGCAGGAAAAAACAAGAGCCAATCCCGCAATTTTTCTTCTTACAAGCTTGCCCATAGTGCTCTATCTCCATGTTATTTTTAGAATTGACGATGACCTGACAATCAATATACCTCGTGCTCCACGATAAAAAGAGGACTCGCTGCGCATGAACATGCACGATTGAAAGTCGGCTGCTGTGGTGGAAATTTCATTTCCGGAAGAAACAATTGTTAATATAAGCAGGATTCCGATGTACGAAAAACGTACGCGCTCTTTTTCTCATCATCCAACTACCTGCCGACCAGGATGGTTCGAAAGGAAAAAATCACACCTCCCGTCCTTGAAAGCTTTCCTGCATCCACCATCAGGCACTTCGATTCACGAAATGGAACAGCATTCTCAGGAAAACATATTGAATACCGTTCAGACACAACATTTTCGGCAAATAACCGTACATCAAAATCAAATAAGGCAACTTGAACGAGGGAAACACATCGGACCTTTCATATACAGACAACACGCCGTATGTTAGAGTATGAACAGAATCATTTCAGAACTCGTAGAAAACAGGGTTTTCGAGGGCCTCGCCTTCACTGAAAACATGCTTGAAAAAGCGATTTATGAAGATTGTTCCTTCATTCGCTGCAATTTCAACGCATCCGATCTTTCAGGAAGCATCTTCAGGAACTGCAGGTTCGTTAACTGCGACCTGAGCCTTGCCAAACTCAGGGACACAGGATTTCAGGAAGTCCATTTCTCGGGGTGCAAGTTACTGGGGACCGTTTTCAGCGATTGTTCGAAACTGCTTTTCGAAGCCGGATTTGAACACTGCATGATGAAGCTCTCGTCGTTCCAGAAAATGAAGCTCAGGAATACCGTGATCCTCAAATGCGATCTCAGGGAAGCGGATTTCTCCGAAACCGACCTTTCCTGTTCGACTTTCGCGGAATGCGACCTTCTTCTGGCAATTTTTCACCATACCAACCTTGAAGGGGCTGATCTGCGCACGGCCTTCAATTTTTCCATCAGCCCCGAAAACAACCGCCTTCGAAAAGCCAGGTTCTCGGCGGACGGTCTTCCCGGGCTGCTGGACAGTTACGGCATCGTTATCGACTGATGGCCAATAGGATGATTGAGGCCGTCTCCCTGCGCTGTGTAAGCATCGTTCCATACCCCTGAAGACAGGGAGCGGAAGCAATCGGGACAAGTCCGGAACCAGATTGCCCATCGCAAGCGATGAAAAAAAGAAAGATAGAAAGAAATACAACGGCAATGAAAAGAGGAACAAGATGCCGCAGGCAGAAACCATCAACCGGAGAAGTCCTGTTATCCGGGACGTTTTACACGGACAGCAGCATCGGAAGCAAGCCTTGAAAAAACCTTGTCGAAGACCGGCGCTATAAAAAGAGAACCTTCGGTCGAAAGATGGCTGTCGTTCCGGTAGAGAGGCTGCTCCCCGTTCAGGATAATGCACCTGCCCTCCCTGTCGAAAAGCATGTTTTCCGGATGGACTATTGCGACACCTTCCCTGACGGAAACAACCCTGCTGATTATGCCGTTGATCTCCCCGTTGAAATCATCGTAATTTTCTCGTTCCGGAATGTACATCCTCTCCTCAAGCCTGTACCAGGCGGGAAAGCGCCTTGACAGAAAAATCGGTCGAGGGCTTTCATAGTCGCCGATATAAGGGATATCGGTAACCAGCACGACATTTTTCTTCATCTTTCGCAGGGCATCGATCGTTCCGGCAAGCTTCCTTTCAAATTCCCGTTCACGCTGGAACCAGTAGGAATGCCATGCTCCGGCAAGAATTACGGTCCTGACTTCAGGTTTGCCGTTTAGAAACCGGAGGACATTGCTGTTGAAAAGCGGCTCATTGTATCCGGTTGTCATCACGTCGTAATCGAGCAGCGGAGGGCATTGGCTGTGCGTAAGCAGGTACCCGGACACTCCGTGCCGCCTGGCCGCGGAATCGAGGCCTGGAACCAGTGCCATCGCATGGGAATCACCCCAGAGAAGGAAAGACCCCGGCTCGCTTTCTTTGCCGCACCTGCCCGGCTCAGGATGGTCCGGAAGCTGCTCGAGGTTGCCGTATACCGGCGAAGAGGGGTACCAATCCCACACGGCCTGCTCCATACCTGCATTTGCCCCGGGATAACGCCATTTCAGCCCATTCTGCACATCGATCAGTCCGCCAAGGAAAACAGCTGCAGCCATGACGGCAAGAGCAGCCGTGAAAAGTCGTTTCCGGGAAGAAAAAAGCGGTTGACTGCCCCTGAACGGCTGCTCGACAAATTTCCAGGAAAGGATGGCGAACACGAGCGAAGCACCGATAATCGAGAGCCGCTCCTGCGTTTCAAACGGACGGGAAAGGACATACCGGGTGTATGCGACGAATGGCCAGTGCCAGAGGTAGAGGGAATAGGAGATCAGCCCGATGAACGTCAATGGTCTGGCGGAAAGTATTTTACCGGTCATACCGCGTCCTTCTCCCTGACCGCCGTATATCACCAGACCTGCACCGACGACCGGAAGCAGGGCGGCAACTCCAGGGAAAGGGGTTGCATTGCTGTAGAAATAAATGCTGCCGCCTATAAAAGCCAACCCGGCAAATGAAAGAAGCTCCTTCTGCCATTTTGCCTGCACAACCGGCACAATGCCGAGAGCTATGACAGAGCCGGTCAGGAGTTCCCAGGCCCGGTATGGCATCAGGTAATAGGCGGCAACCTTGTCGTAGCTGACGCCATAGATGCTTATCCCGAGAGAGAGCAGAAAGGTGGCAATTGTCCATAACCTGTAGTTGCCTTTCAGGTATTTCGCCACTGCCATCAGAAGTATCGGAAAAACAATGTAGAACTGTTCTTCGACTGCGAGCGACCAGGTATGGAGCAGCGGCTTCAACAGCGACGAAGCCTCGAAGTACCCTGCCTGCTGCCAGTAAAGGATATTTGCTGAAAAGAGGGTTGTCGCCCAGATGTTCGTCCCGAGGTCCCTGAAAGCGTTCCGGTCCAGAAGAAACGCTCCTGCGGCCAGGACAAATGCCATCACGGAGAAAAGAGCGGGAAATATCCTTCGGATCCTTCGTTCATAAAAACCGGAAAAGGAAAAGCTATCCGATTTGATATCCTTGACGATAATGGTGGTAATAAGGTACCCGGAAATGACGAAAAAGACATCGACCCCGACAAAGCCACCGGTAAACCCGGGGACTTCGGTATGGAAAAAAAGAACGGCAAGAACGGCAATTGCGCGCAGGCCATCGATATCGGGACGGTATTTTGGAGTCACAGGGAGTTAATGCTCATGTATTGCAGGAATGATTTCAGGTTCGCTCATTTTTCGTGGCGTAAGGTAATGTTTTTTTTGCCTTTTTGCAGCCCTGTTCGGTTCGATCCCGGCCATTGATCGATTTCATCGATCTTTTCGGTCCACGCCCTCGTACCGAAATACCGGCATGAAAACGAGGCGATTCCCGACGCCTCGGCGAGGCTCTCCGCAAAACCACCCCCTGAAGTGAGAAGGAAATGGCAGAAAGCTCCGTGGAGAATATCGCCGGCTCCAAGAGTATCGATAACCCGTGTCTCAGCGACATCGATACTGATTTCCCGGTCACCGTCGATGCAGATGATCGGCTTCTGTCCGCGGGTGATCGCAACATGCCTCACGCCTCGCAGTTTCAGGTACTCCACAACCTCTCTTGACGTCACGCATCGGGGCGGCATGAACACTTCCGAACAGATGACATAATCGCAGAGAGGCAGAAGCTCTTCACTCCCCTCTTTCCAGCTTCCTCCATCCATGACAACGGGAATCCCTTTCCTTCGGGCATCTGAACAGAGTTCATGGGATGCCTTCATCTGATGGCCGTCAACCAGCAGGAGGTCAGCTTGGTTCAGGAGATGCAAGCCTGGGCAATTACCGGCCTGGAGCTTGACGGCATTTATCGAAACCACCGAGCGCTCTCCCGTCGAGTTCACGACCATGACGGACGAGATCGGCGGTGGGCCCGGATGGTCCGGAAGCAGATCGACCTGCTCGACTCCGAACTTGGACAAATCGTCCCGTATCGGAGCGCTCAAGGCATGGCGCCCGATAACAGAAGAGAGGATGCTTGTTCCTCCAAGGGCTGAAAATGCCGCCGCCGCGTTGGTCGCCGGTCCTCCGGCAACGACAAGCTGGTCGAGTGCAACGATCTTTTCATCGGCCGCAGGCGGATGCTCTACAAGACAGATGATATCGAGGGTGGTCAATCCGCAGAAGAGAGCGGACATTCGATCTGTGAGGTTCATCAGGTGGCGTTCCCCCATGGTATTCTTGCGGGATGTATCCGCTCATCCTCCATGTGCATCTGAACGATGGGCTCCGGCAGAATCATCCCGCTGTACCGGGAACTGAAAATCCCGAGGCACTCCGGCCTTGCCGTACAGGACCGAATGACTGAAGATATCCCGGAACAATGGCCGGGCGCCATACCTCGCTATGGTCGGTTCATCCCTGTCGTAGCCATAATAAAAATCAGCAGGACCATCGAGCCCGCCGCTCTCTACCGGCGCAAGCGATCTTTCCATATGGAACATGCTTCGATAAAAGCCCATGCAATCGACAAAATCTTCATTGACAAGCAGTTTACGGGGCTGTCCGGTGCTATGGCCATCGATTTCGTTCCTGATGATGAGCATTGCCGGCCTGCTTCCCTGAAAAACATTCCAGTCGTTGATATACCTGCAGTTGACCGATGACAGATCGTGGACCGCAAGTGCCAGAGGGACCACAAGCCCGAGAAACATGGCCGGCAGCATATACCATTTCGCAGCCTGACGGGGCGTATCACCGAACGCAATGACCGTGAGCAGGAAAAGCGGCACGAGGAAAATAGCCCTGCGGCCTTCCAGGTATGCGACATTGAACAGGTAGTGCTGCGCAACGCTCCCCAGGGAAATGATGAAGGTCATGGCTGCAAGAACGGAGAGTAGAACGAATTTCCTTTCATCAATGCGACACAGGACAAGGAGGGCAACAGGAACGAACAGCGACGACACCATGACCCATGCCGATGCTGACTGGATGTTCAGCCAGAACAGGCTGTCGGCGTAAGCCGTGCCTTTGAGCAGCCCCATGACGGTGTCGTGCCAGAAGCCCTGGTGCCCCCCTTCTCCGAAAAGCTTCAGTTTACTGATCAATGCGGCAGGATAAGACAGATAGATGAAAAACGGAACAGCCGGCAGCACGATTTCAAGCAGGAGCCGCGGCCAGGGAACTTTGTTTGTTTCGGTCTCTCCCCGCCCGACAGTAGCCGAATGGACAATACTTGCGGCAAGCAGGAGCATTGCTGCCCCGAGGACAAGAAGGAACGCAAGGTTCGACAACGCGGCGAAACCGAATAGCACAATGCTGAGTTGAGCATGTCGTGCCCTGATCCTGAAGGCGGGACCGGCAAATGCCGAAAGCAGGGCAGCCAACCCGAGCATGGTGAAACCGAGCCCGAGCGCATAACCTCGTGCCAGGCCGAGGAAATCGATGATATAAGGATTAAGTCCGACAGCCAAGAGCCCCGGCACAATTTTCCAGCCCGAAACAATCCGATGAAGACAGAGATTGAGTCCGAACAGATAACTGAAACATCCTATAAGTGCCGGGACCCTCAGGCTGAGCTCCGAAACGCCGAACAGCAGGACTGAAACCTTGCAGAGCAGTGTATTCAGGAGGTGGTTGTTGTCCGGCAGGCCGTCCGTCCTGAAAAGCATGATATCAAGCCACTGCCCTGTTACATGGCAGTTATAGGTTGACGCTTCGTCGATCGTAATGCAGAGTGCAGATGCACGTACCGCCACATATATGAAAATAAGCAGTGAAATCAATGCAGCGGCCAACGTCGGGCCATCGATGCGCCGGTTTATGATGTCAGCCATATCATCAGTCAAAACGATGGAATTCCGTTGCCGGTATGTCCCGGGTCGAAACAGATGAGAAAAACCTTACTTTCCAATATAATACCGCTTTACCGCAATAAAGCACGATGCCCTGTCTCTGAAAAAATTACCCGCTTAGCGACTTGCAATAATTACAAATCTTGCGGCGTGAGATCGACCCGTCGGATTGGCCGGATATCCGGCATTTCGATCAGAAATCCCAATCACATCTTTTTCGATTCACTTCCGTTTTTTTTGGATAACTTTTATCAATGCAACCATACATCGAGTACCGTCAAATAGCCGGACCGGATAAAGGAATATTCTTTCCTTTGCAGAAGCTGTCGATTGACAGACAATAGTTAAATCCTCCAGATGCCTGCACGATGAAACACCAATGGATTTCAAGGTTCATGCTCTGCCTGGTCATTCTTCTTGTCGCGGGATGTGCATCTGAACGGACGGCAGAAAGCAATATCAGTAAAGCCGCAATCGAGGAATATTTCGCAACGGACCGTAATTTTATCGGGGATGTCGCTCATGGAAAGATTTACGGCTCTGAACGCGCGCCAATGACCTATGGATACCTCATGCTGTCCAGGCCGGTTCGTCACTTCATCGGGAACACGCAACATGAAAAGCTCGGAAGTGACAGCCGGAATGATTTCGTAATCAGCCGAGAGAAGCTCCGGATGACCGGCAAGGATTTTCTGGACGACCTTTTCACCCATAAAACCCCTGAAACACCCAGGGATATCCTGCTTTACATCCATGGATACAATACAACTTTCGAGCAGGCAGCAGTAACGATGGCCCGGATCGTGACCGACCTCGATTTCAGGGGCAAGGCGATTTTCTTCAGTTGGCCATCGAACGGCAAGATGCTGAAATACGTTGCAGACCAGAACAATTCCGACTGGTCGTCGAAAAACCTGAAAACATTCCTTGAAGAACTTGCATGCCGAGCAAGCCCGAAAAGCATCTGCATCATTGCTCACAGCATGGGAAATCGTGAAACGGTCAATGCTTTGGCTGGACTTATGAACGAAAAAAGATTGCCCGGCGACCGGATCAGAACGATCATCATGGCTGCTCCCGATATCGATGCCATGATCTTCGAACGTGATTTCGCCCCGGTCGTGCTCGGTACCGGAGCGATGGTAACCCTGTATGTCTCACGAAACGACAAAGCCATGCGTCTCTCGTACGATGTCAACGGCTATACAAGGCTTGGCGGGATTGAAGATTATCCGGTCATTCATCAGGGAATCGACACCATCGATGTAACCAACGTTGACTCGGGATACCTTGGCCATGACTATTTCGTTTCGTCCCGCCAGGTTCTTTCGGATATCTACTACATCATCAACGGCGGGGTCCGGGCAAAAGACCGCTTTTCGCTGAGCCCCGCAAGTTTCACCAGGGACGGAAAAACATACGCATACTGGGTATTCGAAAAATAAGAGCGGCCTCACCGGAAAAAAAGAGGAGAGGTTGGATTCTGCAGTAATCTTCACCCTAAGACACGCATGGCATATGAGGGTATTACACCATAACGTGCATCTGTTATGAACAGATTTTCAAAATCCGGTAATGTGTTTCATGTTTTAAGGGAATTATATTTCAACGAGCACATTGAGCAGGATTAACCACACAACATCTTCCGGAAAACATTTTTTTAATGATAAAAACAAAATCTGTAAAAATCTTTTCCGGCTATGTTGAAGGATTCAGGCAACCTTCGGTTGCCGTTGAGTTTCAGGTTTCGAAAGACGCAGATGAGGGTATAACTGCGAAAAAACTGCTGAAATTTCTTGGACCATACCTGCCCATCAAGCACATCGATGAACTTAAAAGCAATTCTGGCAATGCCATAGAAGCAATCCTGACCGTTATTTACGGAATGCTGATATCGGCAGGAATTCCTGTGCTTGAACCGTTCAAAATCGGCAATGCAAGGAACACATCACTCTCAAAAAAAGAACAATCTGTATCAGAGGTATTGCTGCCCTCTTATGAACCGCACGCATCATTGCATATCCTGGAATGGATACTGAAATTGCTCAACAATCCTGAGTCGGGTAATAAACACCTGACCCCGACACTGCGCAGTGATCTTGACCAGTTGATTCAGCGCCTCCAGGCGGTAGCTCCTGCCGGTACGAACAATATCAGATTCATCAATGCCGCCTTTGCCCTTGGAATCCCTGTCCTGTCATTACCAGGCAGTGTATTTCAATATGGCTGGGGATCAAGAGGACGTTTGTTTTTCAGCAGTATCAGTGATGAAACAAGCGCATACGGTGTACGACAATCGAAAAACAAACTGATCACGAATGCCACCCTGAAATTAGGCGGTTTGCCGGTACCCGAAGGGTATCGGGTAAGAAACCCTTCGGAAGCAGTCTCGGCGGCAAAACAGATTGGTTTTCCCGTGGTTGTAAAACCGGCAGACTGCGAAAAAGGAATTGGGGTATCAGCAGATTTACGCACCGCTCATGAAGTTCTCGAGGCTTTCGAGTCTGCAGGCAAACTCTCGTCAGAACTCATGGTGGAAAAATTCATCAAGGGCACAACATTCCGCATCACACTTGTGCAAGGTGAACCTGTATCGATTATAAAACGTCTTCCGGCAGGTGTAACCGGTGATGGCGTTCATTCTGTCTATAGCCTTGTCGAACTGGCTAACAGGGACCCGAGACGTTCGACAGCACATTTTTCCATCATGAAGCCTCTTGTTATAGACAATGAAGCCCGGTTTCTGCTTGAACGGGAAAGGCTGAACCTGAATTCGGTTCCGGCTGCAGGTGCATTCATTTCTTTAAAACGAGCAGCCAATGTATCCACCGGTGGAGATGTGATCATGCTGAAAGAGGAGGAAATTGACCATTCATACATAAACCTGACTAAACTTGCCGTCGAGCTTCTCCGGCTCGATATCGCCGCAGTCGATTTTATTTCCGGCGATATCGGAAAACCGTGGCATGAAACCGATACCGTAATCATCGAAGTGAATTCCCAGCCACAGATGGGTACGATCCTTACACATCTCCACGGTCAGATACTCGAGTCCTATGTCCAGGGTAACGGCACCATCCCGTCATTGCTTGTTTTCGGTTCAGATCCGGCGGATTTGATCAGCAATGCTCGAAACAGGGTATCACCTTTCAATCCCGGCTTAGGCACAAGCTCTTCAGAAGGCGTGTTCGTCGGAGAATTCCTGATCAACCAGACGAAACAAAGCCCGGTTGCCGCGACACGCTCACTGCTCGTCAATCCCAAAGTAACGTCGCTGATCATTGCAACAGATCCGGACGCCCTTGTCACCGAAGGAATGCCTTTACCGTTCTGCAATGAAATAGTTATCACCACATGGCCGGAAAAACGGGAGCTGTCGCCAAAGGTGCTTTCCCTTTTCGACAAACATCTGCTCGGGAAGGTTTGGATCGAACAAGGCCATCCCCTGCAGCATAAGATTCAAGAGCTCATAGGTCGTGAAAGAATGCGGGTTTTCGAATCAGTGGCCTCGATGCTTACCACAATCGAACAGGTTCTTGCACAAGCCGGACAAAAAAAAGTGATTTGACTTTCACTCCTGTTTAGCGAACAATCGCCCGATTCTGTCATTCCGAGTCCACCGTATCAGGCCGCTACCGCACACAAACCATGAACAAAAAATCCTTTTATTTCGGACAGTTTGCAAGTTTGTTCAGGAAACGGCTTATACCGTCGGCTGAAGAATCCGGATGTTTTCGTTTTACGCAAAAATGGATCCTTCACTCTGCTTTGCATCGTTCAGGATGACACCTCTGTTTCAGAACAAACTCATTGATCTTGTCATGCTGTCCTTTTACTCTTGCCCTTGTCATTCTGCCTTTCTCCTGTCATTCTGAACGAAGTGAAGAATCCACAAAGGGCAAAATCAGGAAATGGATGCTTCACTTCTTTCACGTGACTCAAAGTACAGGCGGAGGTTCACCTTCCGTGGTATACCAGTAAATGAAAAAGGCCCCCGGATGGAGGCCTTTCTCGTTGTGTTGCTTTTTTCGAAGCGATCAGTGCTCGAAGAGCATTTCGAGATAGGTCGGAAGCTGCCAGCGGCTGCGGTCGACCAGAAGTTCGAGCCTGTCGGCGACCTCACGGACCTTGACCATGTGAGGTAGAAGGGTCTCGACGCAGAAGTCGGCCTTCTCGAACTCGGTACCGAAGCTTTCGATTTTCTCGACAAGCTCGTCGAGCTCGGCGGTAAGATCGATAAGCTCGGAGAGCCCTTCGGCCAGGTCCTTCAGGTACTTAGCCTGGCTGCCGATAGCCGCATCGGAGAGACCGATGGATTCAGCGGCGGCAAGCAGGTTGTTGAACGAACTGCCGATATCGCCCTGGTACTCGGACACGTCTGGAATGACGATGGTTTTGAGCATGAGCTGCAGAGTGCGGGCTTCGATATCGATACCCTTGATGTAACGCTCGAGACGGATGTGCAGGCGCGAATGGATTTCCTCTTCGCTGAGCACGCCGTATTTGACGAACATCGCCCTGACATCTGCTTTCTCCAGGGTGCGGAGGGCCTGAGGGGTGTTCTTCATGTTCGGCAGTCCGCGCTCTTTGGCAGCGTTCTGCAGCGCTTCGCTGTAGTTGTCGCCAGGGTAGCGGATCGCCTTTGTGGCAGTGATTCCCTCGCGGATAGCTTCCAGGATGGCGGAGTTCCTGTCCTTGCCGGCAGCGATTTTCGCTTCGATCGCGTCGGCGACATCGTCGATCGCTTCGGCCATCAGGGTATTGAGCACCATGTTCGGCACGGAAGGAGACTGCGATGAACCGACGGCGCGGAACTCAAATTTGTTGCCGGTGAAGGCGAACGGCGAAGTCCTGTTGCGGTCGGTGTAGTCCTTGTTGAGCGACGGTACCTGTGAAAGTCCGAGGTCAAGGAACTGCTTTTCGGTTTTCAGGTCGGTCTTACCGCTTTCGATGGCATCGAGCACGTTTTCGAGCTGCTCGCCGAGGAAAACGGTCACGACAGCCGGAGGAGCTTCGTTAGCTCCGAGGCGATGGTCGTTGCCGATGCTGGCGATCGACATCCTGAGCACGTCAGCCCTTTTATAAACGCCTTTGAGAACGGCGATGAGGAAGACAAGGAACTGGATGTTCTCTGCCGGGGTATCGCCCGGATCAAGCAGATTGATGCCGGTGTTGGTGCCGATCGACCAGTTGTTGTGCTTGCCGGAGCCGTTGATGCCTGCGAAGGGTTTTTCAAACATGAGCAGAGCGAAACCTTTCTTGTCGGCAACCTTGCGCATGACCTCCATGGTGAGCAGGTTGTGGTCCGCAGCGATGTTCGCTTCCTCGAAAATCGGGGCGATTTCGAACTGGTGCGGAGCGACCTCGTTGTGTCGGGTCTTGGCCGGAATACCGAGTAGGTAAAGCTCCAGTTCGACTTCCTGCATGAACTCGAGTACACGGTCAGGAATGGAGCCGAAGTAATGGTCCTCAAGCTGCTGGCCTTTCGGCGGAAGAGCGCCGAGAAGCGTGCGGCCGGTCATCACCAGGTCAGGACGCTGGGTATAGAATTTTTTGTCGATAAGGAAATATTCCTGCTCGCAACCGCAGAAGGTCTTGACGCGGGTAACTCCATTAGTGCCGAGAGTTTCAAGGAGCCTGATGGCTGATTTGCTGACCGCATCCATGGAACGAAGGAGCGGAGTCTTGGAGTCGAGCGCCTCACCGTGGTAGGAGATGAAAACAGTCGGGATGCAGAGGGTCAGGTTGTTACCGCCCTTCATGAGAAATGCCGGGCTCGAAGGGTCCCATGCAGTGTAACCGCGTGCTTCGAAGGTGGTGCGCATGCCACCTGAAGGGAAGCTGGATGCATCGGGCTCGCCCTGAATCAGCTGCTCACCTGAAAAACGTTCTATAGGGGTACCGTCACGATCGATCGAAAGGAACGCATCGTGTTTTTCGGCCGTTGAACCGGTCATCGGCTGGAACCAGTGGGTATAATGGGTTGCGCCCTTCTCCATGGCCCATTCTTTCATACCATGCGCAACTGCACCGGCAATCGACTCTGGAATCTTTTTCCCCGCCTTGATGGTATCCTGCAATGCCGAGAAAACTTCTTTAGGAAGCTTGGCTCGCATGGCCTTCTGGTCAAAAGTCAATGACCCGTAAATGGCGGAAACCGGAACTTTGCTTTCACTGCTCAAAGTGAACCTCCTTGTTTGTTTACGTAATGGTGGTAATGACAACGAAAAATGTTTAAAAAAAGCCTGTTTATTTCCTTGATCTCTTCTCCTCGAAGGTCAGCAAAACCTGACGGTCCTGAAGGTTGCTCCGGACGATTTCGGCGCTCATCTTGTTTTTCTTTTTCAGCTGAGAAAGCACGAAGCTGGTATTGGTACCAAGCACTCCAGGCCAGCTCTGTATCCTGGACAGGAAGCTTTCGAGCGATGAAGTATTGTGGGTCATGACTTTAAGGATATGGGAACCCTCGCCGGTCACTGAATAGCACTCCATGATCTCGTCTTCCTTCATGACATGTTCCATGAAGGATTTGTAGTGTTTCGAAGAATCAACCCTCACACGGATGAATGCCTGGATGTCGAAACCGAGCTGCCGCTCGTCGACTTCCATGGTGAACCCCTTGATGATGCCGCTCTTCTGGAGCTTGTCAAGCCTTTCACTGACTGACGGAATTGACAGACCGACAATTTCGGCAAGCTCGCTGAGACGGATCCTGCCGTTTTCTCCGAGCGATTCGATAATTTTAAGGTCGATCAGGTCAAGATGTCCGGACATATCTGGCTTGTTTTTGGTTCAATTCCAGCAAAACATTACTTTATTGTAAGAAATAAACATTATTTTTCTAAATAATCAAAAAATATACTCGCTATTTCTTAAATATTTTAGGGACAAGGCTGCTCCCTGCATATTACTTGCTTCAGTGAAAGGATTTGCCTGTTACCCCGAGTTTTTTTTATTTCAGAGTATAAGATATTGCGCCACAAATTTATTCACTGAAATTCTTGCCAGCAGACATGCCAGAAAGAATGAACAAGGGCACAGAGCCCCGGATAAAAACGGACAAGCCTGTCCAGAAAACCGGTTTTCCGCTCCCCGACATCCGTCCGGCCATCGAAGAACTGCATTTCATTTATCAGGAATCCCTCCGACTCAGCATGACGATCCTCACTGAAATTGAAAATATGCTGAAGAAAATGCGGATAGGTTAAGTTGACTGGCATACCCTTCCAGCCTGGACTTCTCAGGCGATAAGCCTTGCGCACTCCATATGTTGTTTTTGAATAAACCGTAAGCTTCTCTACAAAAAAGCTGGCGGCTGAGTGATTCTGAAACGGCGGACGAGGCAGGCAAATGAGAGAAACAGGCAATACTTGCAAACTCAGGCACTCACTTCGGCAAAACAGGATTTGTCTTATGCGATCTTGCTGAATAACCATAACCAGGCTCTTTACCCAACCGGCAGGTTATTGATGAAGAAACCCTCGAAACGCAAATATGCCTGTAATACCATAGGGCATATCTATTTATTGACGTTAGAAGCACGAGTGCAAGGCGCAGAGAGAGTCCCGAAAATATGGTGATAAACTCCGAAACCGGTGTATACGGAGTACATGAGGATTTTGATCCCGATTCATCGGGACCTACGCTGCAATAGAGCTTCGTAACAGATAAACAGAGCTGCCCTATAGAAATCTGTATCCCCTGTTCAAAAGATGATTCTCATAGAGCCTGTTTGCAAAAAACGGAAATACGAGCCAGCTCAGACCTGCGGTAAAATATGTCAGGATAGCGGAAACAATGCACAAAAACCACATCTCCTTGATTGCGAACCAGAAAAGGCCAAGAAAGAGACAAGGCCATGAAAACCCTTCGAACACCCGTTTTTCGGGACCCTTCCCATAGGGATGATAAAGCGTACCGATAAATTTTCCCATTACTGATAATTACTCAGATGATGAATTGCAGAAACGCTGAAAAGCCTTTCCCCCTCTATCCATTGACATAAAAAACATCAGATGGACATCCGGTTTACAGTGCCCGTGAAAAGCGAGCGCAAGGACAGGCATTCGGAGATTTCACAACGTCTATAATCATCACCTGGATTTCGGGGGAAAATTCACGTGTTCGAATCTATAAAAAACATTATTTATCGGAAAGCATATCTCTTCATCATTTAAAGCTTTAACGCGATTGATAACAAATTTCACCTCGCTGTAACATGTATTGAAGGATACAGAGATGCCGCTGTATCCGGTAACCGTTCCAACGGTGAATGAATGTGGCAGTTGCAAACTTTACTTATGAATCCGGAAAAGTGGACGGAGCGAAAGAATTGCCGGCAGAAAAACGTCGAAAGGAATAAAGAATGTCCTCGGCAACTGCAATCGATTGAACCATGCAGGCCGGTATATGTTTTTGAGAAGAAGCTCTTTGCGAAAAAGATATAATATTTTACGAGCATGATGTACGAATGGGTTCGCACCTGGACTTACCACGATCAATCTCCTCTGACGGTATCCCTTGTATTTCTTGTTTTATTCATCATCAGCCTCATGCCGGCCATTGTGGCGTTCGCAAGAAAACATCGCAGCAAATGGACGATTTCATTGCTCAATGTCCTGCTGGGCTGGACAGTTGTCGGATGGGTCGTTACCCTGCTATGGGCATTGTCTTATCCTGGTGAAAGAGCCGGGAAGGAACCGATACCGGCACACGACGGACAGAATCATTCCTGACCTCAGTCCCGGCCCCTGAAAGCAGCAAAAACCGATCGGCAGCACCGTTCATGAAAGCCCGCGTTCGGAACTGAACCGAAGAGGATGGAAAAAGAGGGCCTGTATACACTCATCAGGCAAATTCCCATAGCGCCGGAAAAAAAACCGGATGTTACCGGAGCAAGGCTCCATTAAGATTATTGCACGTTTCTTTATTGATTTGGTTACCTTTAGTTATGGGCTTTGTTCTTTCTTCCGAATGAATATCAATGTCGATAAAACCCCATCGGAGAACCATCATGAAGAAAGCGATTTTATTTTCGTTACTCTTTGCCGGCCTCGCAGTAAAACCCGCCATGGCAGCAGGACCTTATATCAGCGCAGCAGCCGGTCTGGGAATACCCGGAAAATTTGAAGAAAGCGGCGGAACTTGGGGTGTCGATAGCGGCATCGCACTGAATGGTGCAGTCGGTTATGATTTCAATGGTTTGAGAGCAGAAACCGCTGTTGGCTACCAGAACAGCGATTATGAAATCGCCGACACAGGGGGCGTCGTTATGTGGACGTTTATGGCTAACGCCTATTACGACATAAACACAGGCTCGGATATACAGCCATACCTGATGGCCGGTCTGGGTGCCGCGCATATCAAAGCCGATGATGATCCCGTAACTTCACCTCCATGGCTTGATGAAACATATTTCGCATGGCAGCTCGGGGCTGGCATCGGGTGCAAGGTATCAAAAACGGTAACCATCGATTTAGGGTACAGGTACCTGAAGCCTGAAGGCATACGGTGCGATTATCACAATTCTGATGTGAAGTGGGAAACGCATAATATCATGGCCGGAATCAGGGTATCGCTCTGAACGCGGTTCTCAGACTGGAGCAGATTCGATCGAGACCGGAATCCACCAAAGGTTCCGGTCTCGATTTTTTTTCGTTCCGATCTGGGCGAAAGATCGGTCTGAGCCCTGAAAATAAAGTTAAGAAGCCCCGTCATACAGGAAGAGACAATTGGCGGGGTTCTCTGTGAAATGAGAGATAGGAACTATGCTTGAGCATAACCAGGCTCGAGGTTGTTTCCTGATTGTTGTTCCGGCAAATCCGACAGTGTTCCCGGATGTCTCCTGTCGTTTTCCGCCCGGCGTCTTTCTTTTTCGTAAATGTCCTCTTCTGTATAACCTGAATTCAACAGTTGTGCTCCGCTCAGGTTCGCTCTTTCGAATTTAGCTCCTTCGAGTCTGGTTCCTTTCATGTCCGCGCCGCTCAGGTTGGCGCCGCTCAGGTTCGATTCACCGAGATTTGCTTTATAGAGTATTGCCTCGTGCAGGTTTGCCCCACTCAGGTCTGCTTCTCTGAGTTCTGCACTTCGGAGATTTGCATCCTTGAGGCTTGCCTCCCTCAGATCCGCACTGATGAGATTTGCATCGCCCAGGTTTGCGCCGGTAAGGTATGCTTTGTCAAGATGTGCCGAGAAAAGGTTTGCCTTGGAGAGGTTCGCATGACAAAGGTTTGCCTGGCAGAGATTTGCTCCCCTGAGGTCTGCTCCGCTGAGATTTGCCTCTCGAAGGTCCGCATCGCTCAGATCAGCGCCACGGAGGTCTGCGTCGTTGAGCCTTGCCCCGCTCAGGTCAACCGCTTTGAACCTTGCTCCGCTCAGTTTTGCACCGCTTAAATGTGCATAGTTCAGTTTTGCCTGACTCAGGTCTGCCCCGTCGAGCTTTGTGCCATTGAGTGCTGCCCAGGTAAGGTTCGCTCCGCGAAGGTCCGACTTGCTGAGAGTTACACCGCTGAGGTCTGCCCCGCTGAGGTTTGCTTTTCTGAAATCAGCTCCGCTGAGGTCCGGTATAAAATCAAGATGAATTTTTCGGAATGCATTCCAGGACTTTACAGAGTGAAGAAGCATGTGCGCCGCTTCTTGTCTGGAAGGTAATAAAGGATTTGAACCGGACTGTTCCGGACTGGAAGCCCCTTCCTGAACCGGGTTCCCCTTTTGAAATATTTTTCGCCAAAAGCTCATGCCGGGGTACTGTTTAGTTGTTAGCGAAAATTCGCAAGCACTATCGAGTACCGAAAAGATGGGGGATACGTCGGTTAAGGCGTCAGTTCGGGAATTTCATGATTCCTGATGCTGGAAATCAAAAATCACTTTGTAAAAGGTACGTATATTTATTGAATTTTCATATTTCTTTCAGGCAAAAATTATGCAATGCCTGAAAATCATCTCCCAAAGGCGACAAGTGGATGATTGAATGGAAAGAAGGATAAAGTTAAAGATGAAAATCGGGGCGTTTTTCTTTAGGGCACCTCTATTTATTGTCGTGAGAAGCACGAGTGCAAGGCGGACGGAGTCCCGATGTTATCGGGATAAACTTTAAACCCGGAGTCCCGACAAGTCGGGATGAGGATTTCGAGCACCACCCAACACAGCAATAGGGATTCGGAACAAATAAATAGAGGTGCCCTTTAATTAAAACCTGCACAAGAAGTTAGTACCCGAAAACCCTGTAATGTCGGGAAATCTCAAAAATGAAAATAATTCAATATCTTGTGCTTCGACAATCGACCTGAAAGGAAAACAGGAAAGAAGCTGTTGAATTTCTGTAAAACTGCCCGATTATATAGGTTCAAGGGCTCGGGACAGGCACGATCACATATCTGCATATTTTAAAATATCCGAAGATATCACTCACCCCTTCTGAATATGAAAATTGCCATTTTCGGTGCCGGTGTCGCCGGGTTGAGCGCAGCGATAGAGCTCGTTGACCGGGGACATTCGGTAGAGATATACGAGAAAAGGAAAATACTTGGCGGCAAGGTGTCCGTGTGGAAAGACAGCGACGGTGACTCCATCGAATCGGGACTGCATATCGTATTCGGCGGCTATGCCCAGCTGCAGAAATACCTCTCCAGAATCGGCGCGGAAAACAATTACCACTGGAAAGACCACGCGCTGATCTATGCCGAACCGGACGGCAAGCAGTCGTTCTTCAGGAAGGCGAACCTGCCGAGCCCCTGGGCCGAGGTGGTTGGAGGCCTTCAGGCCGATTTTCTGACCATGTGGGATAAGATATCCCTCATCAGGGGGCTCTACCCCGCTCTTGCCGGAAATGAAGAATACTTCCGCAGCCAGGACCATATGACCTATGCCGAATGGCACCGCCTGAGGGGCGCGTCGGAACATTCGCTGGAAAAACTCTGGAGGGCCATCGCGCTTGCCATGAACTTCATCGAGCCGAACGTCATCAGCGCCCGCCCGATGATCACCATCTTCAAGTACTTCGGCACCGATTACGCTGCCACGAAATTCGGCTTTTTCCATAAGAACCCTGGCGATTCCATGATCGAGCCCATGCGCCACTACATCCAGGAAAGGGGCGGAAGGATTTTTGTCGACGCGAAACTCTCAATGTTCGATCTCAAGGAAGACGGTACCGTCAGATCGGCCATATTCAGCGACGGCCAGAAGATCGAGGCCGATGCCTATATTTCCGCACTGCCCGTACACAGCCTGAAAAAGGTCATCCCGACTTCATGGCTCTCGCATGATTACTTCCTGAACCTCCACCAGTTCTCCGGAAGCCCCGTAGCGAACTGCCAGCTCTGGTTCGACCGGAAAATAACCGATACCGACAACCTGATGTTCTCGCAGGGCACCATTTTCGCCACGTTTGCCGACGTGTCGATCACCTGCCCTGGCGATTTCCAGAACGGCGACGGTACGGCGAATGGAGGAAGCGTCTTGAGCCTCGTGCTTGCTCCCGCCCACCAGTTGATGGACCTGCCGAACGACGTTATCGTCAGGCTCGTCATGAAGGACATCCATGACAGGTTCCCGCTGTCGAGAAATGCGAAACTCCTGAAATCGACCGTGGTGAAAATTCCACAGTCGGTATACAAGGCCGTCCCCGATGTCGACAAGTACCGCCCTGACCAGATCAGCCCTGTTGGCAACTTTTTCCTTGCCGGCGACTATACCGACCAGCACTACCTGGCATCCATGGAAGGCGCGGCGCTCAGCGGCAGGTTCGCTGCCGAAAAGCTCGTTTCGAAACTCGGAGCCTGACCGCTCCGAATACCATCAACAGTCACGAAAGAGTGGCCAAGTACAGAAAGGCTGCCTGAAATGGCGGCCTTTTCAGAGGTTTTACGGTATACTCCTGCTTGCCTGCTCCCCGCAGCAGTTCCCGATGAACGAATTCCGTCCTGCGACCGGTTACAGAAAAAACGAACCATTCTACCGACAGAAATGCCGAACGCTCGCCATAGCGGTCTCGATTCCGTTTCATTAACCGGGGTGAAGGCTCCGGACCCCGCAAACAGGGTACTCGCCGTGTTTTCAAAAAACCCGGTTGAAGGAAAAGTGAAAACCAGGCTCGCCAGCGCCATCGGCAATGCCCGTGCTCTCGAAATTTATGAAGCCCTGCGCAGGCTTACGGCCTTAGCGATATCACCTGTACAGGCGCAGCGAGTGATCTGGTACACCGATTTCGTTCCCCAAACCGATACCCTGCTCGGTCCCGGCACCGAAGCCAGGCTCCAGCGGGGAAGCGATCTCGGAGAACGCATGCAAAATACCTTTTGCGAAATCTTCTCCTCCGGGCCCCGGCATGCCGTACTCATCGGTACGGATTGCCCCGGCATCAGCGCAGATATCATCGAAAAGGCCTTTGCTTTGCTGGAAAGCTGCGACAGCGTCCTTGGTCCGGCAATGGACGGCGGCTTCTATCTCATCGGCCTGAAACAGAGCCTCCCTGAACTCTTCCTCGGCAGGACCTGGAGCACCTCCACCGTGCTCGAAGAAACCATTGAAAAACTTGAGACCGCCGGCTTTTCATTCAGCCTGCTGCCCGAGCTCAGGGATATCGATACGTTCGAGGACCTCCAGCAAAGCCCGTTACGTATCGAAATATCCAATCCATCACCGGACCAGGCACCATGATCATCCCCGGCCCCATTAAATCGGCGATACCTCCGGGAATAAGCATCATCATCCCGACCTGGAACGAAGAAGAGGGCATTTGCGCACTTCTCGAGCACCTGCTTTCCGCTTCCGGAAACCAGGAAACCATCGAAATCATCGTGTGCGATGCCGGGACCGACCGTACCGAAGAAAAAGCATCACGATACCCGGTTACGCTACTGAGGACCGCGAAAGGCCGGGCGCGGCAGATGAACGCCGGTGCGGCCTTTGCGAAACACCCCATCCTCTATTTCCTCCATGCAGATACTTTCCCGCCCGCAAATTTCGCAACCGACATCCGTAACGCCGTCGAACAGGGACACAGGGCCGGATGTTTCCAGATGATGTTCGACGATCCTGATCCCCTGATGGGCATTTACGGATGGTGTACAAGGCTTCCCTTCCCTGTCTGCCGGGGAGGCGACCAGTCGCTTTTCATCACGGATGAACTCTTCCGGAAAATCGGAGGCTTCGACGAAACCATGCAGGTGATGGAGGATATCGAGATCATCTCGCGTATCGAAAATGAGGCCACGTTCCGCATTCTCGATAATGTTGTGGTGACATCGGCGAGAAAATACCGGAAAAACGGCATCATCCGCCTGCAGATGATCTTCGGAACCATCCACCTGCTCTACGCTCTCGGCGCAGACCAGAAAACCCTCGTGCGGTATTACAGGGAAAATATCATGCCGTGAAAGCGGGTGGAGAAGCGACGCATCAACGGCAGGGATCGATGGACAAGGCATCGAGCCGTTCAATCGCTTCCTGCATCGAAAAGAGTCTTGAAAAATGAACCGATTGCATTGCTGTGGGACCATCCTCATTTCGGGGCCGAAATAAATTCATCCGGCGAGCGCGGCAATTTTTCCTGCAGCAGTGACGAACCTGTTCAGGGCGGCAAGCGTTTCGGCAAGCTTTTTTATATCGTTTATGGTCTTTGCAAGCTCTGCATCAGCCTCTTTAAGCGAGGCCGTATATTTTCTGAATTCGGCTGTATTGTCATCGATCACGCTCCGGACAATTTTCCGCTGAAAAGTATCCAGATCATCACGGTCATTGTCGAGCCGCACCCTTTCGGGAGTGTTCCGATCGAGCCCCGAGCGGATAACATCAACACTGACGATGATGTTGCCTATTATTTTGATCAGTTCATTGACAGTCATGCATCATTCAGTTTTTTTCTCTCGCCTGCTGAATTTCCTGATAGCTTCCGAAACGAGCTGGGCATCGGCCGCGAATGACTCGGTGGCATCGACCAATGCGGAAAAATCCCGGGGCGCCTTTGGACTTTTCGCATAATCCACCAGTTCCTGGTGCGCCTTGATCATTGCTGAAAAACCTTCAATTTCGGCGCCTTGAAGCAGTGCGAAATTTTCCCAGGCATCCTGGGAAATCTTGATCTGTTCGGCGGCAATTTTCAGTTTTTCGGCTGAAACCGGTTTTTTCGAAAGAAGATCGTTGTATGCATCGATCGCCATGACGCGCGATTTGCTCAATCTTCCCCTGCGCCTCTCGGCGTTGAGTTCATATTCATCCCTGAGAAGAGCGACGAGAGGTTTGACATAAGCATCTGAAGCGATGATAGCCTTGTCGAGAGCATCACTGGCTCTCGAGCTTAAAACCAGCCTGACAATTTCCCCACCGAGAGAGACAAAGCCCTCCGCTTTGCTGTTGAACTCCTTCGATCCTTCCATGCCCAGAGACTTTCCGAGTCGGGAAAGGGACGATTCAAGCGCCACTGCTGCATTACGCGCCTTGTCAGGAGCATCGCTCTGGGCCAGGGCAAGGAGCATCTGCCCATGCTTGCTGATGGCATCCAGCGCGGCCATTCTTGCTGCAAGCGCCTCGGTGCTGTACAGAACAAGTTCACCGCTGTCAAGTATGCCAGCATCTATTCTCAGCATTTTATCCGCACGGGAATCGATCTCGATATCCCTTTCGGATTTATTGGCGCATTTGTATTCGTTTCTTGCGTTTTCGATGACGACTGCTGATGCTTTCTGGAAATTGACGACAGGCTTCTGATACGCAAGAGGAGACGCGCATCCGGCAGGCAACAGTAGCGCCAGGATTACGGACAGTCGGTTGAAAGGTAACCGGATTTTCACGACGGGTTTCAGGAATGGAGTTTCAGCTGCCGAATCGATGAAAAAAAATGTTCATCGTCGATGTATTAACAAATATGGTAAAATGTTTAACCTTCTTCATACCTCTTGACAGGCAAACAGATGGTAACCTCCAGATGATGGCGATTGCCGGTATCGAAAACGTTCCGGCAATGTCATGATGCCGGACTTCTACGGTTTTGTTGCCGGACCTGCCTTGGAGAAGATTGCCTGCCAGAAAAATCCGTTCTGGAAGGCTATCAGCTCGATAAGGAACGAAACTTCCTTGCCGGTATTGACAAACAGGTTCCAGGTAGCATACAATACAATAGGAGAAACAAGAAGCGGAAGGAGCAATTTTTCAAGCCTGATATCGGAAAGTTTTTTATCAGCATTAAAAAGATCCCAGAGGTAATTGGCAAGCATACCGAGGACAATCCAGCATGCGAGATGCCAGATGAAAACAGTGTACTGAAGCTCTCTCAGAATGGCGGGGACCGCTGCCGTATCGAGGGAAATGAAAACCGTAAGTCCTCCGGTCAGAAAAAAAAGGAGAACGTAGACGGCAAAGACCGATTTGATGAGCACTGACATCGTTCGTTCGTTTTGATGAAGGAAACGGCCTTAAAACCTTTGAAAAGCGGAAGTTTCAATTTTTGGTTCAGCGCCGGAAACAACGGGAAGTCTCTTTCCGGCGCTGAATCAATTTTGGACACCTCTATTTATTTATATCTCATGAAAACCGTCAGGCGCCATAAACAGTCCTAATAGTTTATGACTCTCGGAAGCTGCTTTGCCTGCTCGACCCACGAAGCGACTTGTTCGAGCGTGGGAAGCTGGTGCACAAGCCGCTTCTCGGCATTGACCTCGTGCATTTTGGCATGGAGGTTGACAGGGTTCCGCTGGGCAAGTTCCGGCACCGTATCGACCCCCGCAACTTCAAGCAGCTCGGAATAGACCGCACCGATGCCTTTAACCCTGGCGAGGTCCGCACGGTTCACAAGCGTCAGCACTTCTTCATCGGTAATACCGGTGGCTCCGGCAAGCTCTTTGCGTCCGTTTCTCTCCCTGCCGCGTTCGAGCAGGCTGTCGAAGCTTTTCACCCCGGCCTTGACGAGTTTCTCGGCGTGATCCCTGCGAATCCCTTCAAAGGCAGAGATATCGGATTGAGGTGGGGCGGTCTGTTTGACCGATACCGTAAGTTTGACCGGCGCAACTGAAGCCTGAGGAGGCGGAACTGCGGCCTGAACGGCTTTTACGCTTTTAGCCCCTACCGTGAGCTGGACGCGCTCAATCTGCTCGAGCGGACCCTGGGAACCGAAGAACGGCAGTTTGAAGGGCAGTGGCAGCGACGGCAAGGAAAAGGGCAGAGAGGGCAATGGAAGTGACGAAAGCATTGATGGGAGCAATGAAAGCAACCCCATAGCCTGTTCCCTGAACGGGATCATCTGCGGAAGCATGGTGGCGGCACATTGCACTGCCGCGCCGGCCGATTCGAGCAGGTCACCGAACGATCCGGACGTGCCTATTTCCCTTCTTGCGATGCGGCCGGCAAGGTTTGCCACACCCGGCACGATCCTCGATGCCGTGTCCTGGCCCATCGTCGCTCCATAGGCGAAAAGTCCGGGCGGATTGCTGAAAAGCAGCCTGCGGACTTCCTCTGGACGGGAAATGACCTTCACGGTGCCGTCATTGACGATGGTGGCCTGGCATGCCAGCCTACCGCCGCTGCGTACCTGGCGGTCGGAAAGGAAGGCCTTTTCGATGTCCGAAAGCGACGAAAGACACTCCGCCCCTTCCAGGACGGTCACATAGCAGGCCTGGCAGATGCCGTGCCCGCCGCACACATACCCCACATGGCTGTGGTTGAGCCGTGCGGCCTTGCCCAGTGTCTGGCCGGTCGATGCCGCACAAGCCTGATCATTGATGAACAGATTCATGGCTGTATCGTGTTTGCAGTTTATGAAATGAAAACGATCAATACCTGAGAAGCGGCAGGAAAAGAACACAGGCACCATGCCGAACGATTGACGGGGTCGGCCCGGTGCCTTGCGGGATCAGGACAGGATCACTGACCGCGGTTCTTCATCTGCTCCTGCAGCTTTTTCATCATGGCTTCCATCTGCGCCCTGTTTTTCGGGGAAGCACCGTAATTCATCATGGCGGGAACTTCAGCTTTTACATACCCTTCGGGCACTTTGAAGAGCGAAGCGTCGAGCCCCTGTTTTTCCACCTTGACCAGTTCCGTGACGATAGCTGCCGGTTCCTTGCCATTGGCTTCTGCTGGAGCATGCATACTGATTCGGGTCCTGACCGGGAAACCGTCGAGCCCTGCGTCCTTCAGCCTCCTTGCAAGTTCTGGCATATTCCTGTCCCTGCCGCTCTGCATCCTGGCATAGGTGGTATAGTCGATGATGTCCCTGGACACCCACATTTCCATCACGTTCTGGCTGGAAGTTATGCGGACATGCGTACAGTCGTAACCGTTGACATTCTCCTTGCCGAGGTTCTCGATCTTTGCGTCCTTGTAGAAATCCCTGGTACCCGAGGCTTCAAGGTCTTTCTTTATCTGGTCGGTGTCGATGACGGTATAGGATTTCGATGCCTCGTTGACCATGTAAATCAGGTTCGGGGTCGCCGAAGGAGAGATCATGACCATTTTGATGGCGGTACCAAGCTGTTTGACCTGCGTGGAACTTTCGTAACGGATGCCGTCTTTTGAAATGAACATCTTCGTTTCAGCATTCGCAGCACCGGGAATGGTGGTCTGCATGGTCAGCACCCCTTCGAACGGTTTGTTGATCGGAAGGATCGAACTCAAGGGCGAACCACCGGTATCCGGGCTCCCGCTGTTCTTGTTGCCGCAGGCCCCGAGCGAAAGAAGGCTTGCAATGATGAGCACGAAAACGGGGAATATTTTTCGCATGAGCGGTAAGTTTTTATGGTTCATGAAAATATGCGAGGCAATAATCCGTACGCTGAGACCGTACCGGATCGGTGCAGCCTCGGCATTCACATGGCACTCCTCACTGCTGCGTCTTGTCTGAAAGCGGGATCGGCTGGTAACGGTAAACAAAAGCGATGGTGCCCAGCCGTTCGCTGAGCCCCATGACCGGAAGCACGAACAGGCTGCTCCCGTCGCGAAGGGCATACGAAACCGGCTGCTGCACCTCGATCTGAAGACCCGGATAGAGGACGGAAAATGCGGTCCCCTGCAGTTTCCTGTCGGTTGAAACCTTGACCGTCCCGTCAGGTTCGACAAGCATCAGGACGCCGAAACCCCTGATTTTGATGAGTTCGCTGAAATATTCGTCGATCTGGTCGTAGTTGCCGTGCATGAGCTCCCTGCGGACCGACCAGGCGAGGGGAAGGGCGAAAAGGCCGATATCCCTGCGCTGGATCTCGAAACTGAGTTTCTCCGCCTTCGCTCCGTATGCCTTGAGTTCGGTTTCCGAACGCTTCCGTTCCTCGGTGAGGTTCCTCTCCCCGAGCCATCGCACGAGAAAGATCCCGCCGCAGAGCAGCAGGAAAAGAACGGGCAGCGCCATCCGGAAAAAACGCGTCCATAACGGGGGTCTGCTATGAGAAGGGGGCTGGTAACCGCTGCTCCTGTTCATCGGTCCGATGGTTAAGCTGTTGCCTCAGAGATCGCGCTGCAGCAGGCCGAGGTAAAAGGCTTCCTTTTCCTGCATGTCATGGCGCTCACTGTCGGTACGGTCGTCGATGCCTGCAAGGTGAAGGGCCGAATGCACGGTCACCCGCAGCACCTCCTGCTGAAAATCGACCTTGAACCTCGCAGCATTTTCCCGTACGACATCAAGTGAAATATAAAACTCTCCGTCGATTTCCCGGCCATGATTGTAACGGAAGGTTATGGTATCGGTCGCGTAATCGTGTTGCAGGAACTCGCGGTTGATCCTCCGGATCATCCTGTTGCCGCAATAGACGCCCGAAACCGACTCAACGGAAAATCCCTCTTTTTCAAGCACGAGAAGGACCGCTCGCTGCAGCAGCTCTTCCGGGATTTCCTGCCTCGTGGTGTTATAAAGCTGCAGTGTCATGTTCAAGCTGTTGTGACGCGATAAGCGCATCGATATGTTTGGCCCGGTTCTTGTGCACCATGAAGGTCAGTTCCACATCCTCGTCGAGGTGCCTTTTGCCGGTAACTTCTGCCTCCCGGTAAAGATAGCCGATAAGTTTGTAGTTCGAAACATGCGTCACGATCTTCCGCTCGGTGTATTCAAGGGCGACATGGCGCGCGATGATCTCCTTGAGCATGGTGATATTCAGGCCCCGCGCCGCCGAAATAAAGACCGCGTCGGGGTACTTGGCCCTGATTTCCCTCAGCAGGGAAGGATCTTCGAGGGCATCGATCTTGTTGAAAACATCGATGATGTGATCATGGCTCACGCCGATCTCCCTGAGGGTCTGCCTCACCACCTGCATCTGCTCCTCGTAGCCGGGGTGGCTCACGTCGATGACATGCAGGAGGAAATCGGCCTGAAGTACCTCGTCGAGGGTTGATTTGAAGCTTTCTACAAGATGGTGCGGAAGCTTGCGGATAAACCCTACCGTATCCGAAAGCAGAACGAGTTTGTTGATTTTCAGCTCAAGCCGGCGGGTTTTGGTGTCAAGCGTGGCGAAGAGCCTGTTCTCGGCGAAAGCTTCCGCATCGGGACAGAGGATGTTCATCAGGGTCGACTTGCCGGCGTTCGTGTACCCGACCAGTGCGACACGCGGAACGGTCTGACGGCTGCTCGTCTGGGTTTCGTGCTGCAGCGAAACCTCACGGAGCTTTTTCTTCAGGAGCGATATGCGGTTGCGCACAAGGCGGCGGTCGGTCTCGATCTGGGTTTCTCCGGGGCCTTTACTGCCGATACCGCCTTTCTGCTTCGAAAGATGTGTCCACTGGCCGGACAGCCGGGGCAGCAGGTACTCCAGTTGTGCAAGTTCGACCTGCATGCGCGCCTGCGAGGACTGCGCCCTGATGGCGAATATCTGGAGAATGAGGCCGGTACGGTCGATGACCTTGCACTTGAGCGCCCGTTCGAGGTTTCCCGCCTGGCCCGGGGTGAGGTCGTCGTCGAAAATCACGATATCGATGCCTTCTGCAAGGACGTACTCCGCAAGTTCGTCAACCTTCCCCTTCCCTATGCAGTAAGCTGGGTCGCGCAGCCGGCGTTCCTGGACCACGGTAAGGAGAACATCCGCCCCTGCCGTATCGGCAAGAAAGGCGAGTTCTGAGAGATATTCCTCGACAAGTGAGCGCGGCGTTTCGGGAGGTGAGCAGAGCCCGACAAGGACAGCTTTTTCCCGTCTGATTTCCTGGATATGAGACTTCAACAGATATGGGTAATGTTACGTGCGTTCCATTCGTTTCAAAAGCCGGAAACAGGTGCTTTTGCTATATTTCGGCCATTGTTTTATCTTGACAACTCTTCCTGTAAACGTATTCGGGCTATAAAAAGTTACAGAGGCAGGAGTTCGCCGCCCGCTTGAACCGGACCGCTATCCTGCGGGGCGAAAACAGGCCAATATAAGCACCTTGACCAGATGAATGAGCGCTCAGCAGAAAAAAAAAATGCCCGGATGCCGGTGACGCTCGAAGAGGCTTACGAATATTGCAGGCAGATGTCCCGGAAGCATGCAAAGACCTTCTATCTGGCCAGCATGTTCCTCCCGGAACGGCAGCGCCGACCCATCTTCGCTCTCTACGCCCTGCTCCGCACCGTTGACGATATCGTCGATATGGCCGAGGACCGGCTTGCCAACGGGCTTATCACCGGAGAAGAGATCCGGACGATGCTCGAAGAGTGGAAGTCGAAGCTGCGGACCTGCTATGCAGGCAATCCGGGCAGCGATCCCATCATGATGGCCTGGCATGACACCCTTCAGCATTACAGGATCCCTGTGGAGCTTCCGCTCGAACTTATCGAGGGTGTTGCGATGGATATCACCTTCAAACCGTTCGAAACTTTCGACGAGCTCTATGTCTACTGTTACAAGGTGGCGTCGGTTGTGGGCCTCATGACCTCGGAAGTGTTCGGGTACACCGACAGAAAAGCCCTCGGGCACGCTGTCGAACTGGGCATTGCCATGCAACTCACCAACATTCTCCGGGATATCGGCGAAGATGTGGACCGCGGAAGGGTCTACCTTCCCCTCGAAGACCTCCGCCGCTTCGGCTACACGGTCGAGGAGTTCATGCAGAAGACCAAGAACGCGAAATTCATCGAGCTTATGAAATTCCAGGTGGAAAGGGCCCGCAGCTACTACCGTTCGGCCGAGCTGGGCATACCCATGCTCTATCGCGAAAGCCGGTTCGCCGTGAGCCTGAGCAGCCTCAATTACGGAAACATCCTGACGGCGATCGAAGAGAACGGCTACGACGTTTTCACGAAACGCGCCTATCGCTCATTTTTCCAGAAAATCAGCACCATCCCCGCCGTCTGGTTCAGGACCATGACCGCCCCATGACGGGGCTGAAGCGGATAAAACCTATTTAACAGACCAACGTCATTATTCACACCGCATAGCAACCATGCCAAAAGAAAAAGAAGAGAACCGCAGCAACAGTGCCGAACAACCGCAGCTTTCGCTCAACGACCAGATGAAGCGCCGTTTCGAGGAGCGCCAGCACCTCATCGACTCGGGGATCAATCCCTATCCCTGTTCGTTCGACGTCACCGGATATTCTGAAGATATCATCGATGGATTCCGTGAGGATGTCCAGGAAACAGTTTCGGTGGCCGGGCGCATCATGACCATCAGGAAAATGGGAAAGGCGTCCTTCTTCCACCTGCAGGATTCGAAAGGAAAAATCCAGATCTACCTGAAAAGGGACGATGTGGGCGAAACGGCATACAACACCTTCAAACTGCTCGACATCGGCGATTTCGTCGGCGTCAGGGGCTTCACCTTCAGGACGAAGACCGGCGAGATTTCAATCCATGCCGAGACGTTCGAACTGCTCAGCAAATCGCTCCGTCCCATCCCCATCGCGAAAGAGAAGGAGGTCGACGGCCAGAAAGTGGTCTATGACGCTTTCAGCGACCGTGAAATGCGCTACCGCCAGCGTTATGTGGACCTGATCGTGAACCCCGAGGTCCGCAAGACATTCATCAGGCGCACAGCCATCGTTTCAGCGATCCGCAGCTTCTTTTCCGCTCAAGGCTGGCTCGAGGTCGAAACGCCCGTGCTTCAGCCGGTTTACGGCGGTGCGGCCGCCCGTCCGTTCACAACGCACCACAACGCGCTCGACATGCAGCTCTACCTGCGCATCGCCAACGAGCTCTACCTGAAGCGGCTCATCGTCGGCGGCTTCGAGGGCGTCTTCGAGTTCGCCAAGGATTTCCGCAACGAGGGCATAGACCGCTTCCACAACCCTGAATTCACCCAGGTCGAGCTCTATGTTTCCTACAAGGATTACAACTGGATGATGGAACTGGTCGAGGAACTCTTCTACCGCACCGCGCTCGAAGTGAACAAGTGCGACGTGACGAACTTCCTCGGTAGCGAGATCAGCCTGAAACCTCCCTTCCGCCGCCTCACCATCACCGATGCCATCGCGGAATACACCGGCAGGGATATCACCGGCAAATCCGAGGAGGAGCTCCGCTTCATCGCAAAGGACCTCGGGCTCGAGCTCGACCCGAAAATCGGCAGCGGCAAGATCATCGACGAGATCTTCGGCGAGTTCGTCGAGCCGAAGCTCATCCAGCCGACCTTCATCACCGACTACCCCGCAGAGATGTCGCCACTCGCCAAGGGGCACCGCTCGAAACCGGGAATCGTCGAACGGTTCGAACTTATCGCGGGAGGTAAAGAGATCTGCAACTCCTTCTCCGAACTGAACGACCCGGTCATCCAGCGCGAACGGCTCGAAGCCCAGGCGAAGCTGAGGCTCCGCGGGGACGACGAGGCAATGGTGGTGGACGAAGACTTCCTTCGCGCACTCGAATACGGCATGCCGCCCTGCGCAGGCCTCGGTATCGGTATCGACCGCATGGTCATGCTCCTTACCGGCGAGGAATCCATCAGGGACGTCATCTTCTTTCCGCACATGAAGCCAGAATAATTATCTCATTTTTTAATAAGACTTTATAAGAGATAATAAAATTTCATGGATCGCATATGGAACATAGCATAGCCAAAACAGCCATTTAATGCTGCGAAGAAGTAAAAAAAGCCCCGGTCTACTCCGGGGTTTTTTTTGATCTTTGCAGATCTACCTGACAGTAAAAAATTACTTTTTTAAAAGATCCAGGATCTAATACATAGCTGCGCCTATACCTATTTCTTTGATTGGCATCTGGCCGAAAAATCCTTTCCTCTCTGACTTCTTGAATACGGCCATGTCAGTCGTGCTGTCATGCGGACTTTTCCCGGTGAGGCTGGCCATCATCTCACCGCCCTTCTTGCGAACGATGATGCTCTTTTCATCCCTCACTTCGTAATGCAGCGAATCCTGTTTCCCGCCGCGCCTGAACACCTTCGCCTTGATGAAAGCATCCTGATATTCCGATATGGTGCCGCCAGAAATCGCCCTGGAGGCCAAAAGAACATCAGTATGGTGTGAAGTGTTGAACTCGCCTATCATCGATGCATTGTTGCCGGTTTCAGCAGCATGCTCTTTCATCCTCTTCAAGATCGGCCAGTCATCCTTTCGAATGATCGTTTTGAGGTCCTTGGCACTCGAGGCCTGCGCAACCGGCACCGAAGCAACCAGCTTTCCGGACCTGTCCCGGCTGTAGTTGACCTGTTTTGGTTCAGCGTGAATTGGAGAATTCCGCCGTTTGAGTTAGCGTACAAAAACGGAGAAATTCACCATGCGCAAACATCGAAAAAATTACACCCCGCAAGAAAAGGTTTTCATTCTCAAACGGCATCTGGTTGACCGAATACCGGTTTCAGACCTTTGCGACCAGTACAACCTGCAGCCAACTGTTTTCTACCGCTGGCAGAAGGAGTTCTTCGAGAACGGAGCGTCTGCTTTCGACAAGCAGCCTGTCGGCCAGAGCAAGGCTGAGCAGAAACGCATCGAGCAGCTTGAAACCAAACTGCGCAACAAGAACGAAGTGCTCTCGGAACTGATGGAAGAGCATGTCAAGCTAAAAAAAGAACTTGGGGAGCTCTGACCGCGTCCTGGGTTCTCCATGATATCCGTGATGCCGTTATCGACTTCGTTCAGCGCTGGACGGAGAAGAGCGGCATCGTTGTGACGCGATTTATCGAGTGGCTGGGGATTGCACCCAGCAAGTATTACCACTGGCAAAATCGCTATGGCAAAGTCAATGAACATAACGCCCGGATTCCCCGTGACTTCTGGCTCGAAGACTGGGAGAAGCAGACTATCATCAACTTCCACCACCAGTATCCTTTGGAGGGCTATCGCCGCTTGACCTATATGATGCTTGACCGCAATATCGTCGCTGTAAGCCCCAGTAGCGTGTACCGTGTACTGAGTCCCGCCGGCCTTCTTCGCCGCTGGAACACAGAAAACAGCATTAAGGGGAAGGGCTTTACTCAGCCTTTGAAGCCGCATGAGCATTGGCATATCGATATATCCTATGTCAATCTGCTTGACTCCTTTTTACTTACTGTGCACCATTCTTGATGGTTGTAGCCGCTACATCGTACACTGGGAACTGCGTCCGGCCATGATCGAGCAGGACGTCGAGATCATCCTGCAGCGTGCCCGCGAGAATTTCCCGGAGGCAAAGCCACGAATCATTTCCGATAACGGCCCACAGTTCATTGCCAGGGACTTCAAAGAATTCATCCGGCTGACCGGCATGAGCCATGTACGCACTTCACCGTTCTATCCACAGAGTAACGGAAAACTGGAGCGCTATCACAAGACCATCAAATCTGAATGCATCCGTCCCAAGGTCGCCTTGTCACTCGAAGAGGCAAGGAATCAGATAGCCGACTATATCAGCTTCTACAACGATGAGCGTTTGCATAGCGCGATTGGCTATATTGCTCCGAAAGACAAACTGGAAGGCCGTGACACCCGGATTTTCAAAGAACGCGATCAAAAGCTCGAAGATGCCAGAGAGGCTCGCAAACAAAAACGACTGGAAATGAGGCCATCCCTTGCTTCCAAAAAGATTTCTACAACAACAGACATCAACAACCAACTAATTCAGCAGAGCCGATTCTCCATTTCCGACTGAGGCAATACGGGAGCACTTCGTTCTGAATCTGACCTAATGCTGAAACACCAAACTTTTCATTAACTCTCGTTTGAAGACTATGACAAATCAATCGGATAATACTCCAAATCAAACATCAAATATCCCGGACGATTTTTTTCGTTTTCACGCTCCACACCGTCATCTCGATGCGGTTTTTGGTGGTGACTGGTTTGCTTTGAAAGCTGAAGCCTTTGCTCGATTTTTCGGAACACCTTTTTTTTTGATTTCACAGACTGTTATCGTACTAATCTGGATTGGGTTTAATGTGATCGGTTTAACCAAGTTTGATGCCTACCCGTTCATTCTCCTTAATCTGGCATTCAGTCTGCAAGCAGCTTATGCAGCTCCATTAATTCTTCTTGCTCAAACACGTCAGGCTGATCGTGACAAGGTACATGCTGAAGCTGATGCGAAACATCGTGAAGCCCTGGCTATGGCAAGCGAGGAAAGAGAATTACTTGCTACAAAACAGAATGAGCAGCTCTTGAAACTTCTTGAGCAAAACACCTCTCTCACAGAACTCGTTAAAGACCTTAGCACACGCATTGAGGCCTTGACAAATGATTTGCATCAAAAGCTCTTAACTGATTCATGAGTCTGGGTCATGCCCGCAAGGTTATCGGGCAATGGCAGGAGGATTACAATTCCATCCGGCCGCATAGCTCATTATGACGTTTCACCGGAAGAATTTCGGGGTCGAGCAAAAGAAATTATTCCATGAAGAAGTGGTCTTGAAGACGGGGCGCGTACTAATGGTCTAAATATTCCAAATAGGCCTTTATCGTCTGACGGGAACTCATGCCTAACCGATTGTGCATCCTGTATCGAACGCTTTCAACCCCCTCTTGCTGATAGACCGATGATCTTGCTGATCTCCTCATCAGTATGACCGTGCCTGATAAGAAGCAGTATCCATAATTGCTTCTGAGTCAAATCCGGAAACCTTCTCTGGAGCTTTGAAAGATAGTTGGGATCTGCTTCCGGGGAGTCAACCAATATCGCTTGATCAATTCTGTTTTGTTCAACAACTCCTTCCTGGCAGGTATTAATCAGCTCCTGCTTGACATCTGGGTCAATATAAAGAAGATGATATAGTCTCGATCAGATTTTTCATTCTGGCCGCTTTCTCCAAGGAAGCAACGGATTTCTGGTTAATTTCCATTCCCTGATACTGGAGTATCCTTTTCAGCTCATCTTTTTGCCCCTGAAGATCTTCTACTGACATGAATTATTTTCCCTTATGGCTAATTTTGGTCTTCAACTCGAGGGCAAATATTTACTGTCAATATACGGAATAGATAGCGGATAAAAGGGAAAGATATTTGATCGGTGAGATGCCTTACATAAAACCTTCAAGGACCTTTTCGCCCTTTGCCCGATCATCATGTCCTTTATCATCAGAGTTTCTTACCTGTAGAACCTTTCCGTACGTTTATGGTAGTTTTCGTCCACCATTTCCTCATCAAAGCACTTGATACCTGAGCGTCAATAAAAAAAGCTGCCCCATGTAACTGTGGCAGCTTCGGTGAACAGACGTCCCCCAACATCTGCTCTTCCTCACTGGCGTGAGGAGTTTCAAACATATTGTTACAATTACCATACCATAAACGGCTCAACTAAAAGAATAAGCGACACTAAAATATTTTATTAATTATACTTATAATATTTTAGCAAACTTATACACTCAACGGATTACAAGATACCTGACATGAAAGAAAAGCTAAAACTGTATCAGTATAAATCACTATTGGTAAAATTTGATACAAACGAATTGACCGCCCACCATCAGTATGATTGGTTAAAGGCAAAAGCAAATACAGCAAAAGGACATCATATGCCTTTTCTTCACATCATCAGCTTAATCGACTTCAAAGCCAAGCACAGTAATAAATGGATATTTTATTCAATTTGCTTTGTCTGCAAATAACAAAACCATCAGCTTCGGTTAATCAGCACCAGGTGATCCGTGATATCCTGAACCATCCCCACAATATGGGAAGCTTTTCCCTGGTTATCATTTTGAATGAATGCTGATATCCAGATACTGCGCTTTTCGCCATTAGCTGTCATAATCTGGCATTCCACAATAAAATCTTTTAAGTGGGCAATCGAGTCAATGACAATTTTTTCAACTCTCTCCCTATCCTCATCAACAACATGTTTGAGAAATGCAATAAATGACCACGTTGAATCCATTGTATCGTAACCGAAAATTCGGGCATGCTCGAGCGTTCTGATAGATGTGTAGTCCTTGAGACTTGTATGGAACCAGCCTATGTGCAATTTTTCAAGTGCTGAATAGACATGTTCACGTGTTATGCCGATCTCTTCCGCCAAACGCTTCTGATCGGTGACATCGATCGCGATCCCGCAATACCTTTCTGCCTTACCATCACTGTTAAAAACCGGCTTCCCATTGGTAAGAATCCAGTGAGTTGAACCATCCGGATGAACTACGCGATATTCAATATTCAGTTCTGAAAGATTATTCACAGCTTGACTGAGAACCCCAGTGATCTCACCCCTGTCGTCCGGATGGACCGCTGTCTCCCAGAGTTGAAAGGATGGATAAAGTCCATATTCTTTTTCAAGTCCCAAAAGCTCCCACATTTTATTTGACCAGAGTGCATCGTCTGTCTTGATATTCCAGTCCCAAATTCCGGTATTGCCTGATTCCATAGCCATGATCATCCATTGCTTATAGCCAATCAGCCGGGTTTCGTCATTTTTAAGCTGATTGATATCCATACAGACCAGGACAAGGTAATTGCGATCATCTATGACTGCCCTTTGGGCATTGATGCTGAACCAGTCATGCCTTTTCCGGTTATGATGGGTATGCATTCGTGCTTCTTCAACCTCTACGAAACCGGAATCAAACAGATCGTTCAACTTCTCCTTTATGCGTGATCGATCTTCGCTGATAATGAGATCCAAAAAATCGTTTTCCTGAATGCGTCCGTTGTGGTCCCCAAAGACTTCAAATGCAAAATCATTACAGGTGTGTATAAGGCAGTCATCATCGAGGACAAAAACAGAGCCGGGAATAGCATTGAGAAGGGCTTTGTAGACATGCTCAGTTTTCCTTGCCTTTTTTTCCGCCTCTACCTGCGCTGTAATATCCCTGACGACAACAAGCAGACGGTTGGTCTTGCCCTCCGGAGATTTTATAGGATAGATAGAATTTCTAAAAGTACGACCTCGGGATTCATCATCGAAAACGACATACTTTCCAACGTTAACTACTTTATCAACAATAGTTTTTCGACTTTCAGCAAGAACTGGTTCATGAAATACGTTTGATATGAGCTCAAATACATTCGAGCCATGAACATCCCCACTTTCATTGAAAAATCTTTCAATAAAAACAGAATTAGCTTCAAGAATAGTGCCTTCGGAATCAATAATGAACGCAGGTTCCGAATAATCTTTAAACAGAAAAAATTCCTTATTTTCAGATGACATAGTGATTCATTAACTAATTATAAAATATGGTTTTCAGGCGTTACTGCCTTATTTTAACGCATTTTACAGCCGGATAGTTCTGCTTGACATTCCCATCATAATTTAATTTCACCACAACACAACGTTCAAATCCAGCAAAACTAACTGTTTTAATATTTTAAAAAAAGACATAATCAATACCGTTTCTTTAATTTTTAAAGTTACGTTATAAACCAAAGCCAAAAAAGGAATTTTTTTAACCAAATCAATGTTCCTTTGCTGTTGGTTGTGTTGCTGACCGGCAAAGGGTACTTGATCAATTCAATATCCTTTGCCGGTTTTATATCAGCCATCAACAAGTAATATCGCTTCGTGATTTTCTTGTATCTTATATAATTAATGGTATTTATTAAGGAGGTCTGAATGAAAAAAGTCATATTACTTGGTGCTGGCATTGCAGGTTTACTGTTCTCTGGCCATCCTTCAGATGTTCAGGCAAGACACATGAAACTTTATGCCATGGGTACACGATCGGGGCCATCTTTCGTGATCCATGTAAGACCGAACTTTGTTTACCTGCCGGATCTCGGTTTCCATGTTTCGTACGACAGTCCATATGATATTATATTTTATAACGATATCTATTATCTGTACTGGAATGGGTCCTGGTATTATTCGTATCATTACAACGGGCCCTGGTACCTCATTCAGGACGACCGCCTCCCTCTCATTATCACACGCTATCACTGGTTTGATCTGAGAAGATTCCGCGACATTGAATATCGCCGTCATGACAGAAGGTATTGGGATAATCAGTTCCAGCAGGATCGTCATAGATTTGAGAGAATCAGACCAATTGGACCGCCGCAGCCACCCCCATCGGGTGGACCAAGCGGGCACATTGGTCCGGTTGGGCCAATCGGGCCAGTAGGGCCTCCGCCTCCTCCACCGCCTACGGGTGGACCAAGCGGGCATATTGGACCGGTTGGGCCAATCGGACCAGTAGGGCCTCCGCCTCCTCCGCCTCCTACGGGTGGCTCAAATTTGCAGGACAAACACCATAATGGCGACAACAAAAATGATGATCATCATGATGGACCACCTCCATCATGGGGACCCGGAGGACCCAACGCACAGCCCCAAGGTGGACAATGGCAAAAGTAGAATAACATTAATAAACGAAGAAGCCGGGTGAGTTATGGGCTTCATCGTCTATTACAAGCAAATGGGTAAGCTTTTATTTTCGTTTTTGGGCACACTGACCAACAGATTGCAGAATTTCGATTTCCAGCTATAAATCGTGGCATCGCTGATCCCGTACTTCCGAAACAGCTCTTCGACTGGGATGCCGGCTTCACCGTCCTTTATGACGCTGATGATCTTTTCTGTGCTATAACGCTTGTTTTCATGCGTGTAACCTCCTTGGCTGATTTTAAGCATTTGTCAATAACCAAGAGGTCAAGTTTTTCAGGCTAATGTCCTCATAGCTCCGGGGTTTGATTTGGTTGGCACCTTCAAACTACGAGCTATGGGTGTTTTTTACGCTAACCCTGGGTGATTCTTATTTTCCGTTTTTGGCTTATTCTTGTTTTCCGATCACATCACTCGGAAATGTGTGACAATTGGGGATATGAAAAGCTGCATAAAGCAGATGAAAAGCGTGCCATCGATGAAATGAAACATGCCGAGAAACTGATTGGCCGCATCCTTTTTCTTGACGGAACGCCCATTGTCAGCAACCTCAACAAAATCAGCATTGGTGCTACTGTTGAAAAACAACACAAAAAGGATCATGCTGCGGAAAGTGATGCTATTGCCTCATATAACGAAGGTATCAAACTGGCCATGGAAATCGGTGACAACGGAACCAAAGAACTACTTGACTCTATCTTGAAGGATGAAGAAGCTCATATCGATTGGATTGAGGCGCAGATTGACCAGATTGAACAAATGGGCATACAGAATTATCTAAGTGATCAGAGGGGATGATGGAGTCAGGAGGTAAAAGTCTGCCAGATGGGACAAAAAAAAGCCGCTTTTGAATAGCGGCTTTCTTGGCTTTCTGAATTTTAAAGTCAGTACCTTGAAGAATAGGAGCTTCCTCCTCTCGAATTATAAGAAGGTCTTGGCTTCGATGGTCTTGATTCTTTTGGCATTGCCTCATTAACCCTTAGAGCCCTTCCATCGACTTCTTTATTGTTCAGGGATGAAATAGCCTGTTCTGCTTCTGATTTATTTGTCATTTCAACAAATCCAAAACCCTTTGAACGATCATTGAATTTGTCGATAATGATTGATGCGCTCGATACTTCCCCGAATACTTCAAACATTTCTTTAAGGGTTGCATCAGTTACATCGTAATCAAGATTGCCTATGTATATATTCATAACGTCCTCAAAATAAATTGTGCTTTTTTCACTAAATAAACTTTCAAATAATCAAAAGCACGAATCACTTGAGAGCTTTCAAGGTTAACAACTAACCTTAATATCTAAATACATTAATTTTAAACAAAAATAAAATTATTTATCAAAGGGCTTCAAAAAACTTTTGTGCATGTTCTGCAATTTTTTCGCCATCATCCGAATTATTGATAATTTTTCTTGCTTCAACCCAGTCCGAATCTACATCATTAAAGTATTTTAAAAGATTATCTCCGGTAAATAATCCAGCGGTCATCCCAACAATTAATATTTTCCATGCTATTTCTGGTTTTAATACAACATCCGGTTCTCCTAACAAATCAATGCCTATGATACGGCCAAATTTTTCATAATTATCTCTCCAAATAAGAGGAACATAACCACGTCCTCTATACAGATATCCATCACCAAAAAAAATATTTCCGTTAAGATTCTCGTATTTATTATAATGTCTTAGAGTGCCTTTCTCTGAGACCGGTTGCATTGAATTGAGAGTGTCATTCCATACTGTCGCAAGTATATATGCCGCCCATCGTTTATCTAAATCAAGCCTCTCTATCTTCGTAAGTAAATATCCAAAACCATCCTTTTGCTTCTGATTTAAAAGCTTTTCAGATATAGTTGATTGAACTATACTGAAAAAATCCTTTTTATTTATAACCATAAACTACTCCCATTATTACACTTATCACAAAAAAAGGCTCCGGGAACCCGAAGCCTTATAAAAGACCAAGAAGCCCTGATCTGCTTTAACTTACAGGCCGGACGCTACATCCGACTCTTGCTTGCCCGATATTTCTGCAGCGCATCAATTCAAGATATTTGAACCAGACCCTGAATATATTGCGTCGGTCTTGCTTTGATTCCTAAGCAACAAGATTAAGAAAATACATGTGCGTTTTTCATGTTTCTGTTATTCAATATAACCCCAACAACTCAACAAACAAGAAAATATTTCTAATCTCACTATAAATAAAAACAGAAAAGCTCGCATCCCATTATATTATAACACTTTAATAATAAAAAAATATATTTCAAAAGCATTTTATTTGGCGCAGATTTTCAAATTTAAAATATTAAAAAAACGAAAATAAATAATTCATTCTTTATAAGCGCATTAAATATGTTATCTTAAGAGCCAAATCAAAACAATCAAAAAATAATTATTATAAATTCTACTTTCAGCAAACTTTTAATGCCTAATAATTGTTAACTGTTTTTTAATATTTTTGATTATCCATAATACACAAATACTGTGTTATTGCGGTATAATTTATACCTGTTTTAACATATTACACATTAAATAAATCCTCAATCTTTCAAGTGTAAATACATTAAAGAACTTAATGATTGAGTACTATAGTTTCCCACTCCCCCATAAAACTTGATGTACATAATAGAACTAGTAGAAATCCAAAAAATTCAGATAATAGCTTGCTGGATTAGTCTGGTATTAATTTCATATCTTTTTCTCTGGTTAAAAAACAGTAAAAAGAAATCAGTTGCGGTCAATAAGGAACTTAACCGGACACCGCTCCACCTTTGACCACCCGCAATAGTGAATTTTGAATTATTGGTGCATCAATATGGATACGCTCTGCAGCCTCTGATACTGCAGAATCGAGTATCTTCGCATACACTGCAGTCATTTGGATAGAACTGTGGTCCAGCATGTCAGAAACTACGTATAATGGGGTGTCGGCGGACAGCTGCAGTGTCGCAAAGGTATGTCTCATGCAGTGCAGTGAGATGTGCTTTTCAATTTCAGCATCAGCAGCCCAGCTTCGGAGCTGTGTGTTCAGATGGCATTGTGCAATGATATGCGGAAACACCTTGCCATCCCCTCTTTTGCCAATAATTACCCTGGCCTGAGAAGGCATCGGCCGAGTTTTCGTTTTGCCGGTTTTACGCTGATAATAGGTCGTCACCGCTGATCCGTCCGGCATATCCTTGATTCCCGACCATTCCATATCCCGGATTTCCGATGTTCTCAACCCGGTCAATGCAGCAAAGAAAATAACGTTCCGAATGCCAGGGTATTTCGTAGGCGTCTTCATAAGACGAGTGAGCTCCTCAATGGTCAGATACACTTT
>JAAXXY010000068.1 GCA_013334225.1 Chlorobiaceae bacterium | reverse complement strand
GAGGTGTAAAATGGCAGATAAAAAAGAGGTTTTCGAAGAAATGGAAAACAGGATAGCCGTTATCTCGTTTTGCTCCACGACGATTGGGGTGGAAAACCGTAAAATTTTCCGTTCCGGAAAGGTCAACCCATGAATTAAAAAATCTGTTGACTGCAAATCAGAGGACAGAAGGGGACTTGCCGAGGAATTTTCTGAGAATGTCTTCGAGATCGGCTTTCCTGATAGGTTTCGAAATGTAATCATCCATGCCGGCACCGATACATTTTTCCCTGTCACCTTTCATCGCGTGGGCGGTCATCGCAACAATCGGGATGTCGGGTGTAATGCATGCCGTGCGGTCGGTCCTGATTATTTTTGTCGTTTCATAACCGTCCAGTTCCGGCATCTGGCAATCCATGAAAACGAGATCGTATGCTTTTTTCCTGAGCGCGAGCAGAGCTTCCTTGCCGCTTGAAGCCACATCGGGTGAGTAGCCGAGTTTCTGCAGCATAGACATTGCTACTTTCTGGTTGACCAGATTGTCTTCGACAAGAAGAATATCCGACGAGCGGGGAGCGGCTGGAATCGACTGTAGTTCCATTGTGTTACATAGATTACCGGACAATTTATGCAATTTTCCGGAAGATTGCATGACATCGGAAATCGAACGGTAAAGTTCCGCTCTTCTTACTGGTTTCTGAAGGATTCTTGAGACCTGTTCACCGACACGTTTTTTTATTTCGGCGAATTTTACTGCTGATGCCAGCAGTATTACAGGACACTGTTGCTTTTCCTGTACAAGGTCGAAGAAACTGAATATGTCTTCACCGTTTGTACATTCAACGTTCATATCGAGAATTACGGCATCCCAGGGTTCAGCAGGTCCCGCCTGTTTTTTGTTGCCGTATATGGTTGAGATGCATGTTTCGATATCCGGTGAAGTGGAGCAATGGCATTGCCACGATTCGAGAAGATCGGTGAGCATCTCTCTCGCATTGGGGTTCCTGTTGATGATATGAATTCTCGGCAGTTCAACATCTTTTCCTTTCAGGCTGTGTTCGTCCGCCGGAATATCCTGTTTTTCGAGGATAATGTCGAAACTGAAAACCGAGCCCTTTCCCGCTTTGCTTTCCACATTGATGCGGCCGCCCATTTTTTTGACCAGGTAATTGGATATGGAGAGGCCGAGGCCTGTGCCGCCGTATTTCCTTGAAGTGGTGCCGTCAGCCTGAACGAAAGGCTCGAAGATCGATTTGAGGTTTTCCGGTCTGAGGCCGATACCGGTATCGCTGACCGTAAAATGGATCATGATATGGTTGGCCGTTTCCTTTTCCGGAATGGCGCTGACAACGATGTCGCCATGATGGGTGAATTTGACGGCATTGCCGATGAGATTGACGAGGATCTGTCGGATCCTGACCGGATCACCCCTGAGCGCCGACGGGAAGTTCCTGCCGATGAAAATGGTGAGTTCGATACCTTTTGTCTGAGCTTCAAGGCCGAGCATACTGCAGACATCCTCAATCAGAGACAGCATGTCGAAATCGACAACATCGAGTTCCAGGCAGTTTGCTTCGATCTTTGAAAAGTCGAGAATATCGTTGATGATCTCCAGAAGATTGTGCCCGCTGTTGATGATGGTATCGACATACATCCGTTGTTCCGTGTCGAGTCCGGTATCGATCAGTAAATCGGACATGCCGATAACCCCGACCATCGGTGTTCTGATCTCGTGGCTCATATTGGCGAGGAACTGGCTTTTTGCGGCGTTTGCCCTTTCAGCCTCCCTTGCCATTTCCTGTGTGTGCCGTACCGATTCTTCGAGCTTCCGGTTGGTTTCTATCAGCTCGTTATGTGCATTGTTTGCATCTTCGATGAGGTTCAGAAGGGCATCCCGCTGATGTTTGGCATAAAAAATTTCCTTGAATTCGTCATCATTGTCTTCGAGGTCCATATCCGCTATGGTAAATCCCTTCCTTGGACTATTTGGATCCGGTCCGAAACGGTCATCGATCGACGCCAGTTCCGCCAGAATATCTTCCGCTTCCGAAACGGGGCGGTCATTTTTTTTCCTTGATTTTTTCCTGAGCTGATCACTGAGCTGGGCATTCTGTCTTTTCAGTTCTATGTTACGCATCTCCCTTCCGACCATAATCCGGTTGAAGCGTTCAAGGTCGCTCAGCATTTTTTTCAGGTCCCTGTCCATTTTTTTTCGCTCCGTGATGTCGGAAAGCAGCATGATGACAGCGGTTACCCTGCCATTGAAAAACGAGGGATTGAAACGGGATTCGATTTCGATTTTCTTGCCCTGAGCCGTCGAAATGGTGAATTCCATGACTGCGGGTTTACCTGTCATGAAAACGGCTTCGATCGCATTATGGAACTGATCATGGTCAGCCAGAATAACGTGATCGCAAAGATGGTCACCCGTCGGGATCGCATCGGTCTGGCCGGGGAGGGGTCGATTGATATAGATTGTCCTGTGATCCCTGTTTACCGAGGCAATGGTATCAGGGCTGTTGACCAGAATATCGCTGAGCGTGTTTTCGCTTTCCCTAAGGGTATTGAGAACTTTTTCCAGTTTCGATTGCGAGAGGCTGAGCTCATAGTTCTTGTCCTCGAGCTCGCGTTTGACATCGGAGAGTTCGATCGACTTTTTTATCAGTTTGATATTCTGTTCGAGCAGGGTGTTCTGTTTTTCCAGAAATTCCTGTTCGATGCGCTGGTTATTTGCCGCATTTTTCTCAAGTTCCCGGATACGCTTCTGAAGTATATGGATATCCGTTTCGATCATAACTGAGAACAAAGGAAATTGTTGAAGCTGCCGTCAGGTTTACCGTTTGCCAAGCACCCAGAGGACAACGGTTTCGTTATGGAATTTAGCGGGTAGCCATTCTTTTCTTGTTTTGTCGACAGGACCTATTTCCCCGTAGGTATAGAACCCTATGATAGGGGCCTGTGTTCCGAAACACTCGCGTACAGCCCCTACCTCTTCCTGTATCCTTCTTCCGAGTACAAGTTTTCTTCCGACACAGCTGAACATGACGATCGCTTCCGGTTCGGCGCCTCCAAGGCTCTTTTTGGCCTGTTCCGCCGCTTCGCGGGCCCCGTTGATGATATCTCCCCTCGAGGCTGTCGTCAGGGTGACTTCGCTTCCTTCAGGGATCGAGGCAGCAAGGGTGATGGTACCATGTTCATGATCGACGGAAAGTCCGCAACGTAACTGAAACAGGTTGTCGCCTCTATCCGAAGGGGAGTGGTCGATGATGCCGAACGGGTATTCGAGACAGATTCCTGGAAGTCGTGAGGCCCTTTCTTCACCGAGAAATTCCTTGTATAGTTCGAGAGCGCTTGTATGCTCGAATTCCTTGAGCACATTGCCTTCCGAAGAGGTGCAGACAAGGCTGTTGCCTATCGATGTAAAGCCGCTGCGGACCCCGATTCCCCGTCGGTATTTTTTTTGCGGATCGATAACCATCAGCCCGACAATCGTGTCCCGATAAACTTTGCCGTTATAGTACTGGAAGGTGTTTTCAAACCTTTCGTCATCCCCGAGATAGCCGCCGGTAATTTCAAAATCCCTGCCGAGCAGCAGTTGCAGACCTTCGAGCACCTTAAGGCCATCACCGCCCATGCCGTTTGGAAATACCATCAGAGATGCATCAGGGTCGAACGGGGTTTTGCCGAGAATATCATTAACCATCTGTACGCTGCAGGCGGATTCATCTTCGCTCATGTTATGTCCGATACCCGTGACGAATTCGAGATCTTCATGACCGAATGCCATGATGACAACCGTTCCGGTCGAGAATCCTTCGTGAGAAATTTCGCCTGCCGTTGTTCCTCCGACAAGCGGAATCTCTCCTGTCACCGATGTTATGCCTGCAAGCAGTTCCCTGTGGTCAAAAGACATAGCGGCGAAAACAATGAGAGCCCTGGTCCTTCCGCCGGTTTTGCTGATTGCAGTCCGGGCCGCTTCTTTTCCTGCGGAATACGAATCGCTCAGGGAACTGAAACCGATTCCTACATATTGATTGGCAGCCATTACGTTTCGATTTTGAAGGGGTTCGGGAATTTCCAGGGAATGTTCCTTTGAGCAGTTGTTCCTGCTCAAGAGGATATTCGCTTGCAAATCATGAACAGGACACCGGAATCACAGGGGTTCGATGAATTTTTCAGCACCTCTGTCCGGGGGGTATGCCCTTTACTGGAACTGCATTTTGTCTCAAGATTTCGGGGGTACGATGTATACAATGTGCCGACAAGAAGCCATTCTTTTCGATTCCAACTCTTAAAGCCAATGCCGGGGTTCTCTTTAAAACCGGATATGCAGTAGTGGATTGAAATCCCTGGCATGGGCTTCCTTCGCCCTTCAGGGTTTCGTCATAGCTGAATGAATACTATCCGTGCCATCACTTGAATTTATCTCCGGCAAGCCGTCCTTGCCCTGTACTTTTACGGAAATCATTCAAAACACCAATAAAATGCTTCGTCCTTGGCTTCAAGTTACAATCAAAATTTAATTATAAAAAACGGGAAGAATTTTTTACATACAACAATACGGCAAGATTGCTGTATTTGTTTGTGCATTGCCGGTAAACTGCTGTGTTTGCAGTCACACGGAACACTTCGGGGACAAGAAAAAAAGAAACCTCTGTCCAATGGTGAACAGAGGTTTCCGGTATACGAAATGCTTGTGCGTGGAATTATTTGACGGGGGTAACGGCAAGTTCGGAAAGATATGTCTTGATCGACTGATGTTTTCCAAGCCCGAGCTTCTTGTGCATCCTGTACCGGATACTTTCCATACCTCTTGTCGAAATGCCGATCGAACGTCCGATTTCCCTGGTATCGTAATTCAGTTTAACCAGAAGGCTGATCCTGAGCTCACGCTGATTGAGGTTTGCGTGTTTTTTCTGGAGCTTTGAAAGGAAAGCCGAATCAGATTCGGTCAACTCCATATTGAGGCGTTTTTCTATGGTTTCCGTTTCAATCAGGTTAAGGCAGGAGTCTGTCATCTGCCTTTTTACACCCGGATCAATTTCAAGGGCGTAAATCTGGTCGAGAAGATTACGCAAGGTTGAGGTTTTTTCAGCAATTGCAGTGGAAACCCTCGTCAATTCCATATCCTGGCTGGCAACGCGTCCTTTCAGCGATGCAACCTCTTTTTCAAGTTCCGCGGTGGATTTTTTACCTGTTTCCTTCTGAATGTTCATTTTCGTTCCTGTTGGTTAATCAGTGATTCGATGGGGGTAAAAAAACAAATCCTTGATTGTATTAAATAACCATTTGATCATCTTCACTTGAGCTGAAAAAAACATTGCTGGGAGTGAAACACACTTCTCGTGATGATCTTTTCTCGCTCCTCTATGGTAATTCGTACCATATTCGAAACAAATCTCATGATATTACGTTACTTATGGCTATGAAATAAGATATAAATATTTCTCTTTCTTTTTTTATGCCGAATATCACCTTGTTATCTGACGTGTTATCGGATGTAATATCGTAATATATTTGGTATTATCAATAAAATATTTGTTTTTTTGTGAAAATAATACGGCCGTTCTTCGTAAAGTACATCAGTGACGTGTTGCGTTTTTTTGTCTGAGCAAGCCTTGCTTTTCAGTGTGTTTGATTTTACTCGAACTTTTTTTATCAGAATGCTTTCCGTCGGTCAGGAATCTGTCGATATGTTCCAACCTGTTCGTATCATTTTCATCTGTTATGAAAACATATGCCGTTCGCCTATGGCCGAGGGGATTTTTACCAATCTTCTTCTCAGCCGGGGGCTTCACCATTATTTTTCTGTATGTTCCGCAGGAACGGTTTCATACCAGAGCGGATCATCTCCCGATCAGAGGGCTGTAGATGCCCTGCATGTTCTTGGAATCGATATATCATCCATACAGGCGAGCGGAATCGATACCCTTGAATTGGACAATTTCGACTGGATTTTTGTTATGGATTACGAAAACTACGAGGATGTCGTAAGCCTTTTGCCCGTTTCTGAATCACCGAAAATCCACCGTATGATGGAATTTGTCGAAGAGCGGCGCCATGAGGAGGTTCGGGACCCTTACTACGGATCTCCGGAAGATTTCATTCAGGTCAGGGATGATCTTCTTCTTGCATCGGAGACGATCCTGAATAAAATGATCACCCTTTACCCTTTTCTTGAGCAGCGCGAGTTGAATACATGAAATAATGGGCAAGAACACTCGTTACATATTTATTTTCAATCCGGCAGCCGATAAAGGGCGTGCCCGGCTGAAGGCGGGCTGGCTTGCATCGCAAGTTGCAGAAAAGGGAAATGCCGTGATGCGTTCGACCGCTTATCCAGGTCATGCCGGTGAAATTGCGCGTTCAGGTTTGCAGGAATCCTCCTGTCTTATTGCATGCGGCGGGGACGGTACATTGCATGAAGTCATCAATGCCGTGGCGGGGGAGGATGTTTCCATAGGAGTGCTTCCGATAGGTTCTGCCAACGATTTCATAAAAAACCTGAACCCGCCGAATTTGTCCGAAGGAGGGATAGACCATTTATTCGGATCTTCAAGAATTTTTGTCGATCTCGGAAAAGTGACGTTCGGCGGTTCCGGTCAGCGATATTTCATCAATTCTCTTGGAATAGGTTTTACCGGCAGGATCGCAAGAAAGGTCAAGGAAACATTGTGGCTGAAAGGCGAAATGAGTTACGTGCATGCCCTCCTGAGCGTTCTTTCAGGTTATTGTCCTGTGCCGATGCATATCAGGATTACGGGCAGCGATACGATTATCGAGCTGAACGAGCCGATTTTTGCGTTTTCTGTTTCCAATGGAAAGGTAGAGGGCGGCAAATTCCGGATCGCTCCTCATGCAGAACTTACGGATGGTCTGCTGGATGTCTGTATTCTCAAGTCCATTTCCAGGCTCGAATTTTTCCTGTTTGTCCTGAAGTATCTTAAAGGGACCCAGATTCACGATCCCAAGGTCCTCTACTGCAAGGCGAAGTCGGTGGAGGTTACACTGCCGGGGCCGGAGGTGATGCATATGGATGGAGAGGTCTATGAAAACATTTGCGGACGGGTCGTCATATCCGCGGACCCTGAAATACTCCCCGTTGTTTGCGGAAACCATGCCGAGCCGGCATAAACGCCTGTTTTTCAGCGATCAAGCAGTTCTCCGATCAGTTCGAGCAGCTCATTTTTCTTTACGGGCTTTGTCAGAAAGCCGTTGCAGCCGGCTTTTCTTGCCTTTTTCCTGTCTTCGGGCATTGAAAATGCTGTCTGCGCGATGACCGGCAGTTCAGGCCGTATCTTCTTGATTTTCCTGGTTGCATCGTAGCCGTTCATCAGCGGCATTTTAATATCCATGAGGACAATGTCGATTTCTGGATGCAGTCGAACAGTTTCAACGGCTTCGGTTCCCGTACCGGCACAATAAATCACGATGTTTTCCCCTTTGAGCGTCTTTATCAGAAGCAGCTTGCTGACTTCGTCATCTTCCGCTATCAGGATAGTGATCCCGGGAGCGGGAGCTGTGTTCACTCCTGTGTATTCTGTCAGTTCATTTTTACCGGACACGGAAGCTGCCGGGGGATTGTAAGGGAGCGTAAAAATAAACCTGCTTCCGGAGCCGCTTACCGAATCGACCGAAATGGTACCTCCGAGCATCTCCACGTATGCCTTGGAAATACAGAGGCCAAGACCGGAACCCTCATGATTGCGGGTGAGGGAGTTGTCGAGTTGCCGGAAACGGTCGAATATCCTGTTCGCCATCTCCGGCGGGATACCGATTCCTGTATCTTCCACATAGAACTCCAGATAGGGACCCTTTTTCCGGTAACCGAACTCGATATGTCCTTTCGCTGTGAATTTCAGTGCGTTCTGGACAAGGTTCGTCAGCACCTGGTTCAGCCTTGTCCGGTCGGTTTCTATGATACTTTCATGTTGTTTCAGACCGTGGAAACACTTCAGCTCCAGACCACGGCTTTCCGCCTGCGGTTTGAAAAAGGCATACAGTTCCTGGAGCAGTTTGTCGACCGGAGTTTCACCGATCTGAAGCATGGTTTCTCCCGCTTCGATACGGGAAATGTCGATGAGATCGTTGATGAGGCTGAGCATCCTTTCACCACTCTGCTGGATCAGCTCGATATATTCCTGCTGCTCCTCTCCGGAAAGATGCGGCTCCTTCAGCAGTTCCGAGAAACCGAGAATGCCATTCATCGGAGTGCGGATCTCATGGCTGATATTGGCAAGGAACGCGCTCTTGAGCCTGTCGCTCTCCTCGGCCTTTTCTTTTGCTTCGACGAGCTCGTTCCAGAGCTTTTTCTTTTCGGTGATGTCTTCCTTGACGGCTACGTAATTCGTGATGGTTCCCGCTTCGTCCCTGATGGCGGAAACAACGGCTTCCTCCCAGTAAAGCTCGCCGTTTTTCTTTTTGTTGTGGAATTCGCCATACCAGACCTTTCCTGAAAGGATGGTATTCCAGAGATTCTTGTATACCTCCTTGGGCATCATGCCTGACTGGAGTA
>JAAXXY010000067.1 GCA_013334225.1 Chlorobiaceae bacterium | reverse complement strand
AATAACTGCCTTAAAATACGATTTTTTATACTTTAATATGCACTATAAAGTGCTTTTATATAATAAGTTATAGAATAACAGACTTTTTAGAGATGGCCTCTAATATTTCTATCTCTTTCGTACATTTGTAGAGAGATTTGAACCCAAAGGATCGGTTACCGGAATCTATGGGTAAGTGTTAGCAGGTATAGTTGTATGAAAACAACATCTTATTTTAAATTAACAAGACACAGGTCTGACCGTATAGGGATAAACGATGAATGGATTTGTTTCGTTATAGAACATTCTGAGAAAACTGTTATCCAGTCTGATGGACGAATCAAGAAATGGGCACATATTCCAGAAGCAGGGAAAGTTTTACGGGTCATTCTGCTTGAAGATGGCGAAACCGTTCATAATGCTTTTTTCGACAGATCATACAAGGAGAGCTAAACGATGAAAGTGAAATATTTTGAGGATACTGATACCGCTTATATTGAATTACTTGACAAACCTGTGTTTGAAACTCGGGAGATCACTGAAAACATCCTGATCGATGTTGACGAGAAGGGGAATCTTGTCAGTATGACAATAGAGCATGCCAAGGAAAATGCGGGTTTATGGGAGTTCTCTTATCAGGAGATACCTCATCGGGAAACAGCATGAATACGAAATGCAAAAGTTGGTAAAGATATTTAAAATACTTAGGGACGTCCATAAATAAAGCAAAAAGTATTTTATTTCTTATATTCCAAAAAGAGCTTGTTTGATAACATCATCAACGATAATGCACTATGCCGAGAGGTCCGCGACTTGACGCACCAGGAACCCTGCATCATGTGATCGTGCGGGGAATCGAGCAGGGAAGTATCGTCAGGGACGATACGGACAGGAAAACGTTTGTCGACCGAATGGGCCTGTTGGCTAAAGGATCGGGGACTGGCATCTACGCCTTCGCCCTTATGACGAACCATGCGCATATCCTGCTGAAAAGCGGCCCGGACGGCATTTCAAAATATATGCGGTGCCTGCTGACAGGCTATGCGCAGTACTTCAATCGCCGGCACATGCGGGCGGGGCATCTTTTCCAGAACCGCTACAAATCGATCATCTGCGAGGAAGAGTTGTATTTCGATAAGCTTGTGGTATACATTCATCTCAATCCCTTGCGGGCGGGACTGGTCGAAAACCTGCAACAGCTTGCAGACTATCCCTGGAGCGGGCATGCGGCGCTGATGAACAAGGTCAGGTGTGACTGGATGGACCGTGATTACGTTCTGAAGTTTTTCGGAAGAACAGAGGGCTCGGCAAGAAAGGCTTATCTCGTTTTTCTCGAATCAGAAATGGGAATCGACCGTGAGCAGGAGTTGTCAGGCGGAGGGCTTGTGCGTTCCCGGGGCGGATGGACGAACGTGCAGTCCATGCGGAAAAGAGGCGAGAAAGCTCTCGGTGATGAACGGATTCTCGGTGGAGACGATTTCGTGAAGGGCATACTGAAAGAGGTCGATGAGCGGGAGGATGCCGCATTGCCAGTGAACGATCGACTGCGGATGCTTGATGAGGATATCGTGCGGCTATGCGAAGCTGAAGGAGTGACCCTCGCGTTCCTGCGGTCCGGCAGCAGGGCAGGAAAGCTACCGAAATTGCGGAAACAGCTTGCCAGGAAAGCTGCGTTCGAGTATGGCCTCCCGCTCGTCGAAGCGGCAAAGCGGCTGGGAGTGAGCGCGAATGCCGTTAATTACATGCTGAAGGATCGATAATTGTAAACTCCTTCCTGAACGTTTCTTTCAGGAAGGAGTCGGGAGACAATCGCACGTTTAAAGGGATGCGATATTGGAGTGACCTGCATTCAAAACGTCCATCGAATGCTTGATGTCCTATCATCCGGACAAAACCGTTTCATTTTACTGGTTCGATCTCGCTCGGTCGCCAGGTTTTGTCGAAGAACGGTTCAAGTGGTCCATACAGACGCAACATCACGAACCAGCCTTTTCCCGGGACGGTCTGGATCCAGTTTCCGCGCGGCACTCCAGCCGGTTGTTCGGGAGAGAAATACACTGTCGTGGAGCCATTGGTGCCGGGCAAGGAGGCGGGCGTTGGAAATCCCTGGCTGCCGGCACGGGGATAGCGTTGCGGTGTTTCGAGCATAGAACGGGTCTGACTGTCGTAAAGGGTCAGGGACCAGAACATCGAGGCAGGAATACCCTTGGGCAGCGTCAACTTGTAGGTTTTGGCACCTTCGAAATACTGTTTGTTCGAATCACGTGTAGCCGTGAGGTATTGCGAACCGATTCCAGTCATACGCATTGCCTCTGCCGGACTGACGCACATGACACCGTAAAAGAAACAGGTTCGCGTATCAAGGTTGCGGTATCCGGTGGACGGGATGACAGTGACCCCCTCGGGTGTACGCATGCCGTTATGAACCGGGCCCAGCACGATCGAAGGAGGAGCATCGAAATCGTATCCGCTTACGAATAGGGTCAGCGGCATCCATGTTGAACCGGGGTAATAGTACCAGCTGGGGTCGCGAGGATTCATGAAGAGGCTGCGAGATGTTGCGTTGGCAACCTCGACCGCTTGATTGAGAATCTTCTTCATCCGGGCATCGGGTGCAAACGGTTTTCCCTTGACGATGCCGATTGCCGCAATCGCGCCCATCAACTCAGGGTCCAATGAGTTGGCTGGCTCCATTTGCACTACTTCGTTAAGCCATTCAAAATAACTGAAATCGTTCGGTGCGATGGTGTTCATGACCTTACCGCTGCAATTATGGAAGACTGTCTCTGGAGGAGGCGTGATTGGTGATAGGTGCGCATCGCCATGCAGGAATGCAGCGAAGGATGTTCCGATACCGCCAGCCTTATACGGGTAAACCTTCATGGACCTGCGTATATCCTCGGATGCAGGTTTCGGATCGTTGTTCTGCATGAACATGCGGCTGAACAGCAAAAGATGCCTGGTTCTGGCTTGCGCGACGAAGAAACCTCCTTCCGGAAGCGGTCCATCGTATCCGGGTGGCAGGATCAGGTACTTACCGCCCTGACCGCGATCGGGACCGGGTCCGCCGATGTCAATCACCCAACGGCCCCAATAATCGTTGATGGCACCGAGCAACTTGGGGGGGACTTCCAGAACCATGGGGCCATGGGTGAGATCCAGGAAACCGCCTACATAAACCGTGTCCTCGTTGGCCGTCAGGAAAAGTGACTTTGTGTCTATGAGTTCCGGGAAAAGAATGAGTTCGTTATCCTTAACACCGGCATCGAGAAAACCACGGTGGAGGCCATGCGTGTTGACGCCCTGCATCGTGTTTACGAATGTCTCGAATGCGTGCGTGAAGTCAAGGTTTTCATAGACCTTGTCGAGAGTGTCCTGGCTCGGCATTCCGTATTTGAAATTGAGCGTGCCGATGCGGGTTTCGACCTTGTCGGGCGTCGTGATTGATGGCGGGAGTGAATTTTCCGGTTCTGCAGAGGATGTACGGACAGCCATCAACAATACGCAGACTGTCACGATGCTCAATGACTTAGCAAACGGTTTCATATTGGTCCCCCCCTTATTTTATTTTATGTTGCCGATGGAGTCGTAGAAACTGTCTCCTTTGGGAACTTTTTGCCAAAAAAAGGGCTGGCATCAACCGGACTGACCAAACCACTAGCTTAAAGCTGTGATTGATAAGTATAGGATAATAATAGTGTTAATATAAAAAGAAAAGAGCGAAAAAAATTAAACTGAAAAACGCGGGATGATGGACAACTTGAAGGACCGATAATTCGTCCGGATGTCCTTTTCTGCTTGAATTGAGCTGTAAGGGAGACTTGCATCAAACCCAGCTTCTGACTGTTTCCCGTTTATGTAATTGGCTGCCTAACTGAATATGCTCCGGATATATCGGTTACCGATAAGTCCAGGGATTTGTTTTGGGATTGCCCTTGTTTTTGTATAACATGTATTGCATTGAATAACATGTATTGCAAAGAATTATGGAAAAAGAAAAAGCTGATCAGATGATCGGAATCCGAATTCCGAAGAGTGTTGGTGAAAGGCTTGAAAACCTTGCCAAAAGAACAGGCCGAAGCAAGACCTATTACATACGTGAAGCTATCATGACGCATATCGATGATCTTGAAGATATCTATCTGGCTGAACAAGTACTTGAACACGTAAGGCGTGGAGAGGAAACAGTTTCAAGTTTAGATGAAGTGGAGCGTCGTCTTGGCCTGGAAGATTGAGCTTACAGCATCAGCCGAAAAAGAGCTTGCCAAACTCGATAAGAGTGCAGCCGGAAGGATTATAAAATATCTGCGGGATCGAGTCGCAATCGAGCCGAGGGCTTCAGGCAAAGCGTTGCGTGGAGACCATTCCGGGCTGTGGAGATATCGCTTCGGCGATTATCGAGTTATCTGCGAAATTTACGATGACAGGATTTCGGTTCTTGTTGTCCGTGTGGGACATCGAAAAGAAGCATACCGTTGAGTCGTCCAGGAGGATCTGCGAATATCGGGGACACACCGGGAACCCTGCATAATTTGATCGGGCGGGGCATCTTTTCCGGAACCGCTAAATATCGATCATCTGCGATGAAGAGGCATGTTTCGATCCCTTGTGATCGGTTATTTTCAGTTGCCCCAGTTATAGGAGACTCCGACCCGATAAAGGGCATCCATAGAAACTGATTTTTCCGCAAGCCACCTGCGCCCTGACGTCAACCATAATCGGATGTTATCCAGCGGCACACCAATCACTTTTGATATCGTGCAAGGCTTTAAACCGGAAATCTCTGACAGGAGCACTGATAATTTGACATCCGCTTCCTGTTGAATTATTACCTCCCCCAAATGTGCCATTGGATTGCAGGATGGCTTAGGAATGCAGGCGATTTTGTCATGTATGAAACTATCGAAATAAGAGTCCCTGAATGTTTTGAATACTTCAATTTCGGGTGTCTTCAAGCTGACTTTCAGATAGGTTCTGTAAACGAGATGAGAGGCTCCCTCTTTAGATCCACTCATCCAGTACGCAATGTTGTAAATATCATCCAGCAACTCCGCCGCGGTTTTTTTCATCGCCATAGCTTTTCCTCTCGTAAAAGGTTGCTCAGGTATATTGAAAACAGGAACATCGACTCGATTGTCAAACAAAACTCTGCTGAAGAGGGTACAGCCTTGACTTCCAGAGGATAAACCTTCGCTGCCAGTCAATGGCTTTGTTTTATAAAGTAATTTAATAAAATATTGTTTAGATTCTTCAATAAATATTTGATCAGGAGAACAATATCCATTGAAAGTGACCGGGATTCTCGATTGGAGACTCGTTGCAGTTTAACGGACGGAGAGTATATGTTCAGATTCGGCTCACATGAACTGGCAGTTCTGTTATACATTCCCGGCGCTTGTTTCATGTCTTTCATCGTTGCGGTCGGACTCGCTCATCCTCGTAAACTGGTAATATTCGTGCGTGACTTTATTGCGGTATGGAACAAGGTGATGAACCTCGATCGCTTCGATCTTGTTTGATTTCGGAGGATATCCGGTGATTCTATTTCTTTTGGCTTGGGATCGCTCAAAATTATTTCAGTTTGTTGTATTGCTGAAAGAGGTTGTCTGAATACATCATCAACGGTAATGCACCATGCCGAGAAGTCCGCGACTTGACTAACCGGGAACCCTGCATCATGCGATCATGCGGGGAATCGGGCAGGGCAGTATCGTCAGGGACGATACGGACAGGAAATGATCAAGTCTGAAACAACATGGTTTTCATAAGCTCAAATATCAATTTCATTCGAGATGAATGCACTGCCTTTATCGATCAGCCTCTGAAGGTGTTTTTTTACAAGTTCACCGGTGTATTATCAAAAACCGAAACACTTATTTTTTAGTATTTTTTTCAAACAGAATGAAAGAAGTATCAGTTGGAGCAATCAAGTTCTCCGGTTTTTTTATGTGCCAACCATTTAATACTTCAATATTATGGCATATTTTAAACATATCTGTTTTGTCGAAGCCCCCCAGGCGGTCATAACTCCATTTCCCAGATATGTTACCGACTGTATCGGCATTCTGTACCTTGCCGCAGCGGTAAAGGATATTGCTGAAAGCCTTGTTATTCCGGATAACTATTACAATGATCGTTTGTTCGATAGTTTTCGCTCGCTGTTGAAAAAACGAAAGTGTGATCTTGTGGCGATTTCTTGCATGACGGGGGGATTCAATAACGCTGTAAGACTTGCTGAAATTGCAAAAAGTCATGGCTCATCTGTTGTGCTTGGGGGATTTCATCCGACCGCACTTCCAGATGAAGTGCTGAAACTTGATTGTGTTGATCTTGTCGTGCTCGGCGAAGGGGAGGCAACGTTTCGGGAACTTGTACTGAAGGGGCCATCACGAGAAGTCCGGGGTATTGCATGGAAAGAAAATGGCGGTATTACTTATACCGGAGAGCGGCCACTTATTGAAGATATCGATTCCATCGCTTTTCCTCTGAGAAGTCTGAGGCCTTCACGATTAGGGGAAAAAGGGAGTGATTACTCCATTGACACCATTTACACATCACGAGGGTGTCCCTGGTCCTGTTCCTTTTGTGCAAACAGCCATATGCATCAATACTGGAGAAGCCGAAGCCCTGAAAACGTTGTAGAGGAAATAGCACTTCTTCACAATCCGAAAAAGAAAAAACTTCTCAAGATCTGGGATGCCAATTTTCTGACAAATATCAAAAGGGTTGAAGCTATTTGTGATCTGATGATCGAAAGAGGGCTCACGAATTTCAAAATTATGATGGAAACAAGGGCTAAAGATATTGTCAGGTCAGAGCGAATCCTTGGAAAACTAAGAAAGATCGGACTGAAAACAGCAGGTCTTGGAATTGAAAGTCCGAACTCACGGACACTTGAACTGATGAACAAAAGCAATGCAATGGGCGATGTATCCCGGGCAATTTGCCTTATGAACCAGCATGCAATCGATCCCGAAGGATATTTTATCATAGGTCATCATACGGAAAATATGACAGAGACAATGGCATATCCTGAATTTGCAAAAGCCCTGGGATTGCCTTTGGCGCTTTTTATGGTTATAACGCCTTATCCGGGCACGAAAATTTTCGATGAGTACCGGCAGGAAGGAAATATCACCTCATTCGACTGGGATCTCTACAATAATTTTTCTCCTGTCATAAAGACCGAGCATATGGATCCTGCTGCACTTGTCAAAATGATGGCATACTGCAATGTGGCATTCTGCAGCTACAAGTCAATTCTCAAAAAAGAACATGAGCCGGGGATACTTGTTTCTTTTCTTTACGAGCTTTTTCAGACGGCATTTCTCATGCGGGTCAATCTGAGCCTTGGTGAAGAGGAGATCAGGGAAGCGGTTTTCGATGCTTATCTCGTATATCTCGGCTCAAGTCCTGTATTAGAGTGCGAAATTGCGGATTCTGCAAAGAAGCTGCGGCGTGCGATTGTTGTTCGCCTTCAGGATTCACCCTCACGGGCGATAGATTATCTGATCGAAGAGAAGGATGGAAAGCGAACCCTATCCATGGTCAAGCGGTTTGATGGAAAACCATCGGCCGGACCTGTCATACGGCTGGATGAACTGGTTGCAGCTGTCTGCTCTGTGCCCATGGATGCCCTGATGCATTTGCTTTACCGGGTTGAGATTTTCAGTAACAATCCAGTGAGGACGGCAGATCAGCTTTTTTCTCTTCTCGGCGACAGGGAAGTGCGGAATATGGGACGAAAGCTGGTTGCATTATACACAGGGTGGCTCCGGGGAAAGGAGAGCAAGGGAGGTACCGAAATAAATCAAAAAATATTTTAAGTAAGAAAGGAGTTTGCAACAGCAGGATTGGGAAGCTCCCGCAACTGCGGAAACGGCTTGCCAGGAAAGCGTTGTACGACCAGGGCCTCTCCCGCTGGCCGATTCGGCCAACGGCTTGGCGTGACCGCGCATGCCGTAAATAACATACCGAAGGATCGATGATGCCTCCTGCATCCCATACTGATTGGATCGTGCAGGCATTGAGATTGCATCTGAAAACTTAACCACCAGGAATTAGATATAAGGTTTGCATGCCGCTTATTTTCTATGAGTAACTTTTCCTTTATTGGTGTTAAATAAATATTTAAGTATTATCAGTGTGAAAAAGCAGTCAGGGGAGTGCTTGCATGTTTTTTATAATTGACTCTCATAGCTGTCCAGGTTCATGTATTATTGATGGTGTAATGAAATTAAAGCGTAAAATATTATCAGTTGCTGCTTTCGCATTGGCAACTTCGGCAAATAATTTTGCACATGCGAAAACATCATTTAACAGTCTGATAACATTCGGTGACAGCCTGACTGACGGAGGCTCTTGTTCAGCAAATGTAATCGCGGGAAGCGGCGGGCTTTTACCATCTGGAATTCATTATAAATTTTCAACGAATTTCCTTGACGGTTCAGCCCGGACATGGGCCGAATATCTTGCTTCCCGGTGATACAGTGCATAATCCGTTGAACCTCGAACACAAAATCCGCTGAACTTCGAACAGGTCGTCCGCAAAAGGTCGAACAGGAAATCCGGTTGAACATCGAACACTTTTTTGTCCCAGAGCGGATAAGGTGTTC
>JAAXXY010000066.1 GCA_013334225.1 Chlorobiaceae bacterium | reverse complement strand
TTTTTCATGGCAGTATAGGCAAGATGATAATAACTGCCTTAAAATACGATTTTTTATACTTTAATATGCACTATAAAGTGCTTTTATATAATAAGTTATAGAATAACAGACTTTTTAGAGATGGCCTTAAATTGCTCATCAAAAAAGCGAAGAAGAAACTCTCTCCTTCGCTTTTCTATTAAACACAACGTATATGGTTCTCTGTCAAAGAGCCCGGAGATAATCCGACCGTTGCAAGCTCACCTGCCGAAAGGTTTGATAATTAACATTCGCGGCATGATTTTATACCAAAAATCACATACATCGGGCAAAAGCCAATAAGGGCTGTAACAAGAGGAATTATGCCAATGGCTCCCCACCAGGTGTGATAAACAAGAGCAATCGTTAAAAGAATCAGACCTATGATACCACGAATGATCCTGTCTGCTTTTCCCATATTTTTTTTCATATCTCAACTGTTAAGTTTATCTGGCCCGCATTATCACCGATTATAAAACTCAACTCATTCTTATTACGTTCATAGGTTTATTCCAAGAATTAAAATACCGATTTTTTACCGATAGTTCTGAATACGTTATTACAGACTGTTTTTTAACCGTTACAAAAAAGGGTATTGCGGCAAAATTTCCGTCAACAAGGGTAATCGGACTCTTTTACAGCTCGAGGATGCTCGTTTCTGCCTCGTGTTGATCGAGGATGGCAACGCTGAACTACAAATCAACAAACAGCATCTGGCAGGTTGGATACAAAACCTGAACTTCGCTATCTTTTTTCACCGTTGCATCGGCTGATATCCCTGCCACTGAACATACTGAACCATTATTTACTGAAAAGCTTTCTGTTTTTGAAGGGTATTACATTTCTTAAACGAATTGGAAAAAAAATACATTGTAAGGATACGTTCAGCATGCTACTAACCGTCGCCCCATGAAATCTCCCTCGAACTTTAACCGGTTTAAACATCGATTTAACGTTTGGATATACTTAATACTTCGAAAAACAAGAACTTATAAAGGCAGCTCACAACAATTTGTCCGGCTGAATTGGGCGACTTTTCTTGCCCAGCTCAATCTTAACCAGGATTTTCCATTTCTTCTGGTCGCTGTGTTCGTTGGGTTGGTTACAGGTTATGTAGCTGTCATTTTTCATGAGGCAATCAAGCTGATCAGTACTTTTTTGTTTGATGGAACAGCAACATTAAGCCGATCATCCTTTAAAGATATATTTCATCAGCTCTTACTTCCATTTATCCCGGCTATTGGCGGTCTCATTGTCGGCTTATATAACTTATATATCGTTAAATCAAGGCCAGAGCACGGCCTGGCTTCTGTAATAAAGGCAGTAGCTCAAAAAGAAGGAAAGATTCCTAAAAAAAACTGGATTCATAAAACCATCACATCCGTTGTCAGCATTGGTACTGGAGGCGGTGGAGGACGAGAGGCCCCTATTGCTCAGGTCGGAGCATCTATAGGCTCAACTGTCGCACAACTTCTCAAATTTTCCCCGGGAAGAACAAGAACGCTGCTTGGTTGCGGTGCAGCTGCCGGATTGTCGGCTGTATTCAATGCTCCCATTGGTGGTGTTATGTTCGCCGTTGAAGTACTGCTTGGAGATTTCAGTGTCAAAACTTTCAGTCCTATCGTCGTTGCCGCTGTGGTAAGTACCGTTCTGTCAAGAAGCATCCTCGGCAACTTTCCAACTTTTCAGGTTCACGAGTACAGCCTTGTTTCAGATACTGAACTTGTTTTTTATTTCGTGCTTGGTATTCTCGCCGGCCTTTCAGCGGTTCTTTTCATAAGAACATTTTACTTCATTGAAGAAAATTTGAAAAAAGCAGAAAAAAGGTTTGGCATTCCCGTGTGGGCAATGCCTGCCGTGGGGGGGTTGCTCTGTGGTCTTATAAGTATGTGGGTCCCCGAACTTTACGGTTTCAGCTATGAAGTGATAACCAAAGCCATTATGGGTAAAGAACCATGGGAAAAAATGGTTGCCGTTTATTTTCTGAAACCGGTCGTAGCGGCGTTTACGGTTGGTTCAGGTGGTGCGGGAGGAATGTTCGCACCATCCATGAAAATGGGCGCTATGCTCGGGGGAATGTTCGGAAAGGTTGTCCATGAGCTTTTTCCAAAAATGACCGCAACATCGGGAGCTTACGCTCTTGTTGGAATGGGGGCGCTTACAGCAGGGATTATGAGAGCTCCACTGACCGTCATTCTTATTCTTTTTGAAGTTACAGGCCAATATGAAATCGTACTTCCTATTATGTTTGCTGCTGTAACGGCATCATTGGTAGCACGGCTTGCCTATCCATATACAATGGAAACCTATGTTCTTGAAAAAGAAGGAATTAAGGTTGGATACGGGATTGCGTTAACGATCGCCGGCAATATAAGTATCAGTGATATTATGCGTAAAGAATTCATCCGGTTCACCAATACAACCAAAGCTGAAACAATCATCGAGACGTTTCATAAAACACTTGAATCGATTTTTTTCATTACCACAACTGACGGGGTATTGGTTGGTATCATCGGGCTCGAAGAAATGAATGTTCTGTTGAAAGAAAGGATATTTGCCGGTATAACAGCAGAAGATATCGTAAAGAAAAATTTTACGGCACTTTATGATACATCAAAACTTGATGAAGCTCTGAAAATATTCGAAATAACAGACTATACTTATTTACCGGTTGTATCATCAACGGATGGAAAACTGATCGGAGTTTTAAAACAGGATGATACTTTTTCTTATTACCGCAAGCAAATGAGTCTGCTTACGACTGATGAAGTTGACTTACCTAAAGCCGGTTAACAGCAAATCTCCTCCAAATGAACTTGAATTGGATGAAATCGGGTTTACCCCGAAAGATTGGAACCCAATAAAGTTTTCGCTGCTATTCCACGTGGCTTCTTGATGATGACATTCTCATTGATAACCGATGACTTCAAGATAGAAATTACTTATTAATTACCGGTTTCCAGCGATCAGTTGAATGGCACGTTGAGCAATTTTCCTTTGTTTGACGGTGCCGATCATCATCGGGTTGATTACTCTGATGACATCTGATACACTGCGTGGCAGCAGGAAGTCGGCTATGATCAAATGCAGCGAGCAGAACAGTGTTTGGAGCAGCGTTTGCTGAAGCGTTGAAAAGCGTATTCAGACAAATAATCAGTAATAGCCTTCTCATAATTTCACAAGTTCATAATTTTAAATAACATATCAGCATTTCACGACGATTGCTGTCCCCCCCCGGCGAATCTGCCTTTTTATAAATCCTTTGCAATAGATCAGACGAGTTTTTCGGATGAATCAAGTGTCTTTGTTTCATATTGCTTTGTTGCCGCAGACGCGAGTACGACTGATGGAACCATTCGAGATTGGAAAAAATCCGCAAATTCGGTTAGCAAATCAATTAAACAACAGATTCATATTCAGGGACTCGAGCCCGTCTAACGGGACTGCTTGCATATTGGAAAATATATCAAAACACTTGGCGCCGATATGGCTGAATACCGGCAATAACTCGCCCGTGAAATCTTCAGCGTCGAAAAGATCTCACCAATGCTGATGGTTATGTTTATATTCATTTTTTATGCCATCCGGACTTTCGGATCATCCTTGGAAATCTTCGGTCTCCCACCTTTTCTTCCTCTCGCACTTGATGCTGTTAGGCCTGTCCGGGCGCGTCCCTGACCAGGCGACGCTCAAATTTAGCAAGAGTGCCGAAGATATTGAAGATCATCTCACTGTATGCTGTGGTATCGATGACGCATTGATTGATCGATCGGAAGCCCACCTCCTTGCCTTTCAGTTCCTCGACAATTTCGATCAGGTTTCGCAGTCAGTGGCCAGGGCGATCCAGCCTCCAGATGAAGAGTGTGTCGCTTTTATTCAGCTCTTTCAGGCATTCGGCAAGTCCCGGCCGTTCAGCTTTCGAGCCACTATCTGGTCGGTAAATATTTCATCCAACAACCGTTTTATTTGACTTGTCTTTTCCGGCTTTTTTGATCCAGGCAAAAATAAACACTGTCAGGAGGTACGCACATTTCCGCAGAACGGGCAAAGCGGGTCTCTTTCAATCGGGATTTTTCTGATAACCATCGAAAGGCAATCGCATGTTAAAAGTGCATTGTAGAGAGGTGTACCGATTGAAAGCAGCACTTTGATGGCTTCCATGGCTTGTATGGAACCGATTATACCGGGAAGAGCTCCGACCGGTCCACTGGGAATATCACCCGAAGGAATATCCTCTTCATGGAAGATGCAACGGTAGCAGGCGGTTTTTCCCGGACTGACTGTCATGGTCTGACCATGGAACTGCCTGATTCCGGCGTGGGAATAAGGTTTTCCTGCATCATGGCAGACTTTTGCGATCAGGAATTTCGAATCGAAATTGTCCGTCGCATCGATCACGAAGTCATAATCGTGCAGGATTTCGCGGGAGTTCCCGCCGGTCAGCCTGAAGGGGAAAGTTTCTATCCTGATGCCGGGATCGAGAGCATGCAGCCTGCTCACTGCCGAGCATACTTTCTCATAGCCGACCGATGCGGTCGTGTGGAGGATCTGGCGCTGCAGGTTGCTCAGGTCGACGGTATCGCCGTCCATCAGCCCGATGGTTCCGATGCCAGCCGCCGCAAGATAAAAAGCAGCGGGGGAGCCGAGCCCCCCGGCTCCGACCACAAGCACTTTCGAGAGGAGCAGTTTTTCCTGCCCGGTTTCTCCGATCTCATCGAGGACGAGGTGCCGGGCATACCGCTCTTTCTGCAATTCGTTCAATGGCATGACTGGGCTTCCTGCCTGGGATTATTCTCAAAATATTCTGAGGAAGGACCGTTGTACGCCGGTTCCCAGTTCTTGAAAACCGGTTCGATGTTTTTTGCCCGCAGGGCATTGCAGAAATCCTCTGCGCTGCGGTCATCGAAAACGTCAAACTGGCCTTTTTCAGCGGCAGAGCTTTCTTCGTCGTAACCGCCGACAGTCGTACGGCTCGCAATGCTCATGCGCGTAATACCGAGCCCGGCCATGCCGTCGCGGAATGCAGGGCTCTCCCTTGTCGAAAGCACGAGGTCCGTATCCGGGAGCGCAATGCGGAACGCGAAGATCATGCGGGCGAGAAAGTGATCGCTGACGCAGAAGGGAGGTGCATAGCCTCCTGTCTGCGGTCTCATGCGCGGGAAGGATACCGAAATACCGGCACGCCAGTAGGTCCGCTGCAGGTGCCGGACATGGCGGAAGAGCATCAGCGCATCTTCGAGCGGATCGGCCAGACCGAGCAGTACGCCGAGCCCTACGGTTTTTATGCCTCCATCGAGTGCTCTCGCAGGGGTTTCGAGCCTATGGAAAAAATCCTTTTTCGGGCCCCACCGGTGCAGTTCTTCATATCTTCGGAGATCGTAAGTTTCCTGGTAGATCGTGATGCCCGTGCAGCCGGATAGAGCCAGTTCCCGGTATTCATCGCCGCTCATGGGAAAAGCCTCTACGGAAACCCGCTGCATATGCTTCGAGGCGATTTCGACGCTTTTTTTCAGGTAGTCGAACCCGGCCGCGCCGGTGCGTTCGCCGGTGAGAAGCAGCAGGTCGGTCACGCCGATCTTTTTCAGTGCGAGCAGTTCCCTCTCGATCTCGTCCGGTTCAAGCCTGCGCCGGACGGTGGTCCTGTCGGAAGCGAAGCCGCAGTAGACGCAGCCGCTCGGGCAGTGGTTGGAGAGATAGAGCGGTGCATAGAGTGTCATGGTCCGGCCGAAACGGCGCAGGGTGATCGCCCTGGCTTCGGCGGCGAGCGATTCGAGACTGTAAGACGAACCGGGAGCAAGCATGGCGGAAAGCAGAGCGGTTTCCCGGCTGTCGGTCAGCCATTCGGGCAGTTCGTTCATGCTTCGGTCCCAAGGAAAGAGGTTAGCGGGCTTGTAGCTATGGCATGGCCGCTTTTCGGCATGAGCCCGGCATTGAATGCTTTTCTTCCGGCCGCGACGGCTTCTGAAAATGCGGAAGCCATTTCCGCGGGATTTCCGGCAGCGGCGACCGCGCTGTTGACCAGGACGGCGCTGCAGCCCATTTCCATGGCGATGGCGGCCTCTCCGGGTGAGCGCAGGCCGGCATCGACAATGACCGGGATGGCGCTTTCACGGATGATGATGTCGATCATGCCGGAGGTTTTCAGCCCCTGTCCGCTTCCGATGGCCGATCCGAGAGGCATTACGGAAGCGCAGCCGACCTCTTCGAGACGTTTGGCGAGGACCGGGTCTGCCGAAATGTAGGGCATGACGATGAACTCTTCGCCTGCGAGAATCTTCGATGCTTCGAAGGTCTCGATCGGGTCGGGCATGAGATGCTGCGGGTTCGGGTGAATCTCAACTTTCACGAACGGGCTTCCGGAAAGTTCTCTTGCAATGTGCGCAGCGCGTATCGCTTCGGATGCGGTCGATGCGCCAGATGTGTTCGGCATGAGGGTAATGCCCCCGATTTCACTCAGCGGCCCGAAAAGGTCGTCGGAAAGCTGTTCGCGGTTGAACCTGCGAAGCGCCACCGTGACAAGCTGTGCTCCGGATGCGCGGACGGCATCGAGCATGACCTGTGTATTGCTGAATTTTCCTGTTCCGAGTATCAGTCGTGAAGAAAAGGTATAAGAGCCTAATCGTAAAAGATCCATAAATTCGAAATTGTTCTGAAGTCAGTTAACCTCCCCCGGCAAAAACAAGGACCTCGATCCGGTCCCCTTCCTGCACGATGGCCGTTGAGCGGTTTTCCGGACGGACAATTTTTTCGTTTGCCAGTACCGCTGCATTTTTTCCATTCGAACCGATCAGGGCAAGGATGTCGCTGACCGAAGAGCCGGCAGGGACCTCCTGCTTTTTTCCGTTCAGTTCAATAGTAATCATTTACAGGTTTTCTTTGTCAACTGATTTGATGGTAATATTTTTTTCTTTAATCCCGCAGGGCTTGCAGCAAGTCTGCTTCGAGGTCCTCCGGATTTTCGAGCCCGATTGACAGCCTGACGAGATTGTCGGTACAGTTCCTCTTCATGCGTTCCTCCTTCGAAAGGGCGCCGAGCGTCATTTTTGCGGGTGAGGCCACGAGCGATTCCACTCCTCCGAGGCTGTCGGCAAGAATGAACAGCCTGAGTTTCGAGACAAGTTTTTCAACTTCCGGCAATCCTCCTTTCATCGCGAAAGTCAGCATTCCCCCGAACCCGCTCATCTGTTTTTTTGCCAGCTCGTGCTGAGGATGTGAGGGCAGGCCTGGATAATGAACCCGCTCGACGGCAGGGTGTCGTTCAAGGAACCTTGCAAGGTGAAGGGCGTTCGCTTCATGCTCCTTCATTCGCACCTTCAGGGTTTTCAGCCCGCGCAGGACAAGCCAGCAATCCCAGGGTGCCGGAATGGCCCCGGCAGCACCCTGATAGTTTTTGATTTTCGTGTGCAGCTGATCATCGGTTGTTATCACGGCCCCGCCTATCACGTCGCTGTGCCCTCCGAGATATTTCGTGGTGCTGTGCACGACGATATCGGCCCCGAGGTCGAGCGGTTTCTGGAAGTACGGGCTCGAGAAGGTATTGTCCACGGCAAGCAGAATCCCCCTGTCTCTGGCGAACCCGGCAAGGGCCGCAATATCGGTAAGCTGAAGCAGCGGGTTGCTTGGCGTTTCGAGCCAGATCATTCTTGTTTCGGGACGGATGCAGGCGGCATAGCTCTCGAGACTTTCATCCTCGGTATAGGTGGTGCTTACCCCCCAGGGCCGCATGAGCTGCTCGAAAATCCGATAGCTTCCGCCATAGATATCGTTGCCGGCGACGATATGGTCCCCGGTCTTCAATACCTGCAACGCGGCCAGCGTCGCTGCCACCCCTGACGCGAAGGCAAGGCCGTGGCGGCCGTTCTCGAGCAGGGCAAGGGTCGATTCGAGCGCTTTTCGTGTGGGATTGCCTATCCTCGAATAGAAAAATTCTTTGCGGTGGTCGAGGTTATCCCGTTCGAACGTCGATGTCTGGTAAACAGGGACCGTTACCGATCCAGTCTGCGGGTCCGGGGCCTGGCCGTCATGTATGGCGATCGTTTCAAAATGCATGGTACTGCTTTGCAACTTTTTATTTATTGAACAGACCTGTAACAGAATCATTCTGGTCTGTCATTCCGAAATGACGAGCATCGGAATGAAGAATTCGTGTTATTACAATACAATAATTTCTGGATTCTTCACTTCGTTCAGAATGACATCTGCAAGGAGTTTGTTCTGAAAGATAGGTGTCATTCCGCAATGAAGCGTAGCGTAATGAAGAATCCATCTTCTTATAAAAAAAAATACATATGGATTCTTCACTTCGCTCGGAATGACATCGCTTTCTGTCATGCTGAACGTAATGAAATGAAGTGAAGCATCCATTTCCTGATTTTGCCCTTTATGGATTCATCGGCCGACTGCATCGGCCTCATAATGACAGAACGGAGCCATTGTTGCTAATCAAGATTGATAGTTTTATTTACCGGAGGAATAATATCGGAATCTTTTTCGATAACAGTGAATGAAGGTGCAGCCGTTTCCCCGGCGTCATTTAGCGCAACGGGAAGGGAAGGCTGCACCTGGGCCTCATTGATTCAACGCCTCTGGATGTGCCTGACCACTTCTGTCAGACGGTCGATTTCTCCTTTCGTGTTGTAAAACGAAAGAGATGGCCTTATGGTGCTTTCGACACCGAAACGGCGCAGAGAGGGCTGTGTACAGTGGTGGCCGGTCCTTACGGCTATACCTTCCTGGTCGAGAAGCTTGCCGA
>JAAXXY010000065.1 GCA_013334225.1 Chlorobiaceae bacterium | reverse complement strand
GAACGAACCGGTGAGGTTTATATCAAACAGATGGGTACAAGCAAATTTACAAACGAGGTTCAGCAACTCCTTGAGTTCTGAGTTTTGGCACTAACTGGCACAACTCGGGATACTCTATATATACGTAATCAAAAAACAAATAACACAAACCCCGGAAAGGTATCTGTATTATTTTGCAAGTATTGATGGGTGGATTGGAGAAACTGGAAGCGGAGGGTTGCGACTTAAGGTTCTACAACCTTCTTTTACTTCTGAGGGAAATAAAGCGTAAACGGGTAATAGAGGTGTTTATATACTGCCTTTCTCGAAATCCGGATAAAAAATCCGTTCGATACCAACGGTTTTTCCTGTAGTAACATCGAATGCGAGAACAACAGCTGAAAAATGCACATCCTCTTCAGCACATTCATATTTATGAGGAGTCTGATACAGCATTCTGTCTGTTGCCGATTTGATCTGCATGCCGATAACCGACTGGAAGGGCCCGGTCATACCGACATCTGAACAGTAACCGGTTCCTTTCGGAAGAATCCTTTCATCCGCAGTCTGGATATGGGTATGAGTCCCTATAACCGCCGATACCCTGCCGTCAAGGTACCAGCCGAGAGCAACTTTTTCAGCAGTGGTCTCTGCGTGGATATCGACAAAAATCATTCGAACCCGGTCCTTTTCCTGTTCCCTGATCTGTTTTATTACCCAGTCAGAAGTCCTGAACGGGCAGTCGATGGAATACATGAACGTTCTTCCCTGAAGATTGATGACAGCGATATCACCCAGTCCGTTCGGCAGTTTGTAGATGCCGTAACCTTTTCCGTAGGTTCCTTTGGGATAGTTCAGGGGACGCAACACCTGTGTGTTGGTTTTCAGGGTATCGAAAAAATTGAAATTGCTCCAGGTATGGTTTCCGCCGGTCACGACATTGACCCCCGCGCCGAGAAGCTGGTTCAGCGCTTCGAGGCTCATGCCCTTTCCGTGATGGGCGTTCTCGCCGTTACATATCACAAAATCGATACTGTATTTCCTGATGAAATTCTTCAACATCAGATCCACCATCTTCAGACCCGGGGTACCGACAACATCGCCGATGAACATAACCCTGACGGTTTTCTGGGACATACCTTTTAAACTTTACAGATTTGTTTCAATTGCATTTGATTGTGTTGAAGTTACACAATAGAGTGGAGTTTGAGGAATTTAATTTATTCACTGAGGGCGTTAATGAACTTGTTAGCCTTCGTGATGCGTTTTTAAAAGAGAAAATGCAATCGAAGCTTGTTTATACCTGAACTGTCAGTAGTAAAAAGTGAATCGTTTGCTGATGTTTATTTTTAAAGGCAAACAAGGGCCATGCAATGAAAGCAGCAAGAAGAATCAGAAAAATTTTCAGAAGCAAATCTGTCCTGGAGGGAGCAGGTGTAAACCTGAAACGTGCTTTCGGGTTCAGCCAGGTTCCGCTTTTCGATCCATTTCTTCTCCTTGACGATTTCAGGTCCGGGAACCCTGAAGATTATCTTAAAGGGTTTCCCTGGCATCCCCACCGGGGAATCGAAACCATAACATATGTGCTGCAGGGCAACGTAGAACATGGCGACAGCCTTGGCAACAAAGGCGTCATCGCTGCAGGTGACGTACAATGGATGACCGCCGGAAGCGGAATTATCCATCAGGAAATGCCCTTCGGCGATCATCATGGAGTCATGGCAGGGTTCCAGCTCTGGGCGAACCTCCCTGCTTCACAGAAAATGATGCATCCCCGTTATCGAGATATTTCATCAGCCCAAATTCCAAAAATACGTCTTGACAACGGAGTTGAAATCCATATCATCGCAGGCTCGATAGGCGATATTGAAGGCCCTGTCAACGATATCTTCATACATCCGGAATATTTCGACATTACCGTTCCGCCGGATACTACCTTTACACATCACGTTGAAAGCAGTCGAAATGCCTTCGCATATATCATTGCAGGCAAGGGATTGTTCTGCCGCGACGACGAACCGTTTTCCTATGAAACCGAAGGGGTGAGCTATTTTGACATGGAAGCCGATGCTTATGCGGAAAACGAAACGCTGATACTTTTCACCGATGGAGATTATATCACGATCACTACTGAAAATGACCCGGTACGGTTCCTGCTTTTCTCCGGGCATCCTCTGCATGAACCAATAGCATGGCATGGACCGATCGTCATGAATACCCGTGAGGAACTACGCCAGGCTTTCGATGATTACGAGAGGGGAACATTCATACGGAATCATTAAAGATTCAAAGCTCATTCGAAGCCTGGCAACACGAGTTCATGTTAACGGTGGTTATCCGCCGTTTTTTTCAGCAGAAACCTTGATGCTGACTATTGAACCTGCTATCCGGGCAAGTTCTTCCACTGGAATATTCATCTTCCCGACTGCTTCCTTAAGTTGAGGCTGTGCCATTACCAGTTCGACAGGAAAGCTGCTTTCACCCGCAATACTGATATCACTGAATCCGGCCAGTCTGACAGCTTCGAGGTATTGCTCTTTCAACATTGCTCCGGCGACGCAAATGACATAGGCATCAAGCGACTCTCGGACAAAGTTCGGAAGTTCCTCCAGAAGAACGATGTCGGAAACCATCAGCCTGCCGCCGGGTTTCAGCACACGAAATGTCTCCCTGAAAACTTGCGGTTTATCGGTTGAAAGGTTGATGACACAGTTCGAGATGACGAGATCGACAGACGAATCCGCTACCGGAAGCTCCTCGATCCGTCCGAGCCGGAACTCGACATTGCGGTAATTGTTGCTGAGGGCGTTAAGCTTTGCTCGCTCTACCATTTCTGGTGTCATATCGATACCGATCACACGGCCTTCTTCACCAACCCGGTCCGAAGCGAGAAAGCAATCGATCCCTGCACCGGAACCGAGGTCAAGTACGACATCGCCTTTCCTGATTTCTGCCAGAGCCACCGGATTACCGCATCCGAGACCGAGGTTTGCCTCTTCAGGAATGCTGTCGAGTTCCTCTTTCGAATACCCGCATTCGCAACTGGCATCCCTGTTTGAAACTACCTCCGGGCTGCAGCAGGAAAAATTGTTCTTCACGGTGGACGCATACATTTCCCTGACTGCATCCACGATTCCTTTCCTTTCTTTCTGTTCCATGTATTGAGCTTTTTGTTATTATCGAATATTATGTTTATTAATGAACATTGTGTTCGATAATATAATAATGACCTTTTGTCATGAAGTCAACAACCAATATCAGGCATATCGTTCGTTTCCGAACGTCACAGTCCGTTTTGTACGGCAAAACAGGAAAAATATTATGACACAAAAGAAAGAAGACCGGCGGATCAACCGTACCCGGAAGCTGATGCAGGAAGCGCTTATGGCCCTTATCGTTGAACGGGGATACGAGAATATTACCGTACAGGATATTCTCGACAATGCCGATGTCGGCCGTTCGACTTTCTACGCTCATTATCGCGACAAGGATGAACTCCTGCTGTCCTGGTTCGGACATCTTCAAACCCTTTTCGAGCAGCAGCAGGTGGACCTGCTGAAAGCCAGAAAGAGCGGAAACGATACGGAATTCAACATCGTACTCGAACTTTTCCGCTATACCGCTCAGCATCACCGGCTTTACAAGGCTGTTGCAGGCAGACAAAGCGGCGAGATGGTCCAGAGATATCTTCACCGTTACCTTTCCGGACTTCTGACACCGATAATGGAAGATGTTGTCAGGAAACGCAAAACATATCCGGTACCCGTCGAAGTAACCGTTCACCACCTTGTCAGCTCGCTGCTTTCACTGATAACATGGTGGCTCGACAGAAACATGCCCTATCCCCCTGAAAAAATGGAAGAAATCTTCCGAACTCTGACACGACCGAGCATCGAGGCCGCCATCGGAAACGATATGGGACATGAAAAGCTTCAAGTGCCCGAAAAGAGGAGGAATGACGAAACACCGACGGGCTTCTACAGCCTCTTTGCCGATCCATCCTGCTGTAAGTAGTCACCGTGTATCGAAGAATATTTTTATGGTACGTCATCAATACTCATCGTTCTTTTTCGATAAAAAAACCAAATCAGTATGAAAACCGTGAAAATTCTTGATGCGGGTTACGAAAAATGCGAGGATCCCAGCAAGAAATGACAGGAAAACACCAATCGAACCACCATTTTTGTAAGACTCTGGAACAAGGTGCAGAAAAGCGATCAGACCGAGCAGGGAAAGCATACTGACGATGAAAACCGACAGTAATGTTCAAGTCCAGATTTCCATATAAATTTTAAAGTACAAATGCTGGAAAACCCGCCCATTGCGATGAATACTCTTTACCGGTTTTCCTGAAGTAAAATATCCTGTTTTTTTCAAAATCCCTCTGCCATTAATTGCCGAAATCGAACCGTCTCCGGCTTACCGGTGTGTTACCAGAATCTCTTCTCCGCTGCCGAAACACCTTTTCCGTACGATCAGCATCACGACAAGGGAGGTTATCGCCGTTGACCCAACCAGCATGAACATCACCACAATCTGGTACCGGATAGCGATCAGCGGGTCTGTTCCGGCAAGTATCTGGCCCGACATCATGCCGGGAATGAAAACCAGTCCTACTCCCATCATGGCGTTGATCGAGGGAATCATTCCGGCTTTTACCGCATTTCTGAACAGATCGTCACTCGCCTCCCTGTAGTTCGCCCCAAGGGCCAGCTTCATTTCCACAACATCCCTCTGCTGCCGCAAGTCGCGGAACATGCGTTCGAGAGCGATGGAGATGGCCGACATCGAGTTGCCGATTACCATGCCGCCGGTCGGAATGAAATACCGGGGCTCCCACCAGGGCGTCGTGCCGACGATCAAACCCGAAACAAAAACGGTGGTAATGAAATAGGTGAGAAGCATCGTGAGAAAAGTCGGCAGGATATAGGGCACCTGCTTTTCCTTAACCCTCCCTTTAACGATAAACACGGCGGATACGACCATGACGGCAAAAACCAGAAGGGTGAGATAGAGATTCTTTTCTCCCAGAATGAAGGTCAGGACATAGCCCATCAGAAAAAGTTGAGCGAAGGTTCTCAACGACCCGACCGCGATATCCCGGTTCAGGCCGAGATGATAGAAAAAAGAACTGGCCTGTGCGATCAGGATAAAAACGAACGCAAGGAACAGCTGGTCTGCTGATATAGTGATGATCCCGTTCATACAACACGTTTGAGAGTACGGTTTTCAAGTCTGTAAACCTGCGCCCTGACCTTATCCGGCTGGTAATCGGTATGGGTAACTGTAACCATCGTCACTCCCTTGACCAGGCTCAGTTTTTCCATGATTGCGAACACCATCGAAGCGCTGTCGCTGTCGAGCGCCGAAGTCGGTTCATCGAGGAGCATCATGTCCGGCTGCTGGAGAATGCTGCGCATTATGGCAAGCCGCTGCTTCTGGCCGGTAGAGAGTTTCATGGCCGACTGGTCAGGCGATATGTCGCCGAGGTAGAAATCATCGAGCATCAATCGAAGTGCATCTTCACCGGGCGGGATCTTTTTCCGGTTGACTGCAAAGGAGAAAGGAAGAAGAAGGTTCTCTCTCACCGAAGCATCGGTCATCTGAGGTATCTGGGCGACATAGCTGATGCTCGATCGAAGCTCCGAAGGAGGCAATTCCGTTATACTGCGGCCCTTGAAATAAATGGACCCGTTCTGCGGCTGGTTCAACCGGCAGATGAGGCGGAGAAGTGTCGATTTGCCCGATCCCGAAGCACCTTTGACAAGGATGAACGCCCCTGCGGAAACCGAAAAATCGAGATTCTCGAAAACCGGTGCCGCCGAACCTTCATAGCTGAAAACAAGGTTTCTGATTTCAAGCAGCGGGTTCATCGAACTGCGTTTTTCAGGTATCGATAACAAGCCATGGCATTAACCTTGAACAAAAATGACGATTGGCAGGCATGGCGGCAATGGTTGATGTTCGCCGGGTTTCATATAAAAGGCTCCAGTACCAGTGCTGCCGCTATCTTGTCCCGCTGCTCCGGATGTACACGCGACTCGTCCGCATAGTCCCGCCAGCGGGCAACAACCTTCCTCACTTCGGCTATGATCGTTTCCGCACGCCCGCGCTTCATGGAAGCGCTCTTTGCACAAAACTTGAAATCCTCGAGAATGAATCCGTCACGCTTGCCGTTCAGCGTCATCCGATGGCTCGATGTCCATTTTCCGCCCGGCTGATAACTGTATGTCATGTCGAATGCGGGTGAAAGCGACCAGTTTCCGGACTTGTCCATCAGAAAGGCAATGTTCTTCACATGGTCGTCCTGGTTGCGGGCTAAAATATTGAACACCATCCGTCTGAACTGCTCCTCGATTGTCGCCATCGGCAACCCGAGACGACGGATCACCTGCAAGGCCTGCTCGTAGCCGTATACCCACGCCTGATTGAAATCATAATGCGCCATGCTGCAAAGCGACTGCATGTGCAGCTTGCCTCCACCTTCCAGCCGGTCGAAGCGCTTCGACATGAAATGACTGCGGCCGTTCTCCTCGAACAGGCGGCACGGGCTCATGGTGATTCCAGCATCCACCGCCATCCGATGATAGGCATACTCGATCGCTCCGTACCCCGTCGGGTCTTCCTGCTCCTTGTCCCTGTTGCCGCGGACACCGTCGAACTTCATCAGCCAGTATTCGAATCCCCTGCCGGCCTTCACCTGCCCTGACCGAACCTCGTTCGTTTCCGGATTCCAGGCGATCACCGCCTTGGGCCGTGCGCCACCGGCAGAAGTGCCGACCCGCAGAATCTCCCGGAGTGCAGTTTCCTTTCCGCCCCCGTGGAACCAGCCCTGCAGGTTGCTGCGGTGGATCAGCACCTCCGAAGCCAACTCGACCAGTCTCTGGACTTCGATACGGGAGGAAGCGGATATGCCCAGCCGGATTGCCGGGGCATACTCCAGCGCACCCATGCCGCGCGAACCCGTGTAACAGAGGCGCTCGACAGCATTGAACGATTCCGGAATGCACCCGGAGCGTGCCAGCCAGGCATCGATCAACGTATTGCCGAACCGGTCCGGCAGTGAATCCGCCAGAAGCCCCGGAAGGCCGTGGAAGGTTTCCGGATTGAGCGATGGAAAGGAGTAGAGGCTGCGGGATAGCGGCATCACCAGCGGTGCAACCTCGATGCCGCTGCCGGCAAACGCCGGATCGTACTCGAAGGTCGCTGTCGAAGCATTGTCATCCAGTGACACCGCACCGATCGTGCGACCCCACAGTTTCACCATTGCCGTCGTGCTCATGCTTCGTCACTCCACGTCCAGGGCGTTTCATCCGGCGGTTTCCTCTTGCCGCCCGCTCGCTGGCGCGCCTTTCCTTTCAGTCTGAGCAGGTCCATCGGACGCAGCCCGGCTTCGGGCAGCAGGGATTCCAGCCGGTCCAGCAGCTCCATCACCCGCAGAATCCGGACCATGGTCGACAGTTGCGTCGAGGCCCCGGCCTCCAGACGCTCCACCGTCCGCTTCGAGACGCCCGCCTGCTCTGCAAGCATCTCCTGGGTAAGCTGAAGTTCCAGACGCCGCTGCGCCAACCGTTCGCCAAGCTCGACGAGAACTGCCTCATCCGACAACAACCCCTTAATCTTCATCAGGAATTCCTGTTTATCTACTGAACTTTTTTCGCAATAAATGACGAATTATTGAATAATATAAACAAAATTCGTCATATTTGTCTCATTGCGCTTACCATGCATTCGATGTACATAGTCAGCAAGATTGTTTCGGCAAGAAAAGGGTTATACGGGGCATTCAGGATACTATCCATATTGCAGGGCAAAATCAACGCATACAGAAATTACCTTTCCGAATCGGAAATACACTGTATCGATATTCGATCAGGAATGCATTCATCTCTCAGAGAAAAAGGACGGAACGATCGCATTGCAGTACATGGTAACTCCATCTGAGTACCCGAAACGATTGAACATTATCGGGATTTACATTTTTTCGAAATCTATAAACCCATGTTCAACATCTGCGAGAACAATTTCACTTCAGGTATTGGTCGCGATCATGAATTCTTCGATCAGCTGCCGGGCCCGGTTCTGTTCCTGTTGCCTGATTTCAACAACACGATCGCCTTCAAAAATGGCATATTGCTGAAACGTTCATTATCCGGTTCACGTGATCAACTGCCAGGTTCCATATCGCGCGAATATTTTCCATTGCGGGCCAGGCCATTCAACCGGCAGCGTTTGATCAATACCTGCTGTGCAACGTCCACATTGCTCTCCAGCCCTTTCCATGCTGCAAGCACCGGTGCCTGCAGGGCCCGACCGTAAGAGAAACTGACCTGCCAGGGATGAGGGTCCATGGCGTTCATGGCATTCAGATGGGCTGTGGCGTCCTCTGCACTCTGACCGCCGGAAAGAAACACGATACCCGGAACTGCAGCCGGAACGTAACGGGCCATGCAACGGATCGTGGATTCGGCAACCTCCTGTACGCTGTTCTGACGGGCACACTGCTTGCCTGCAATCACCATGTTCGGCTTAAGCAGCATGCCTTCGAACAGGACCCTATGGGCATCAAGCTCAGTAAAAACCGTTTCGAGCACTCTTGAGGTAATATCTTCGCAGCGCTCTATACCGTGGGAACTGTCCATGAGAACTTCCGGTTCAACGATCGGAACGAGATCCTCTTCCTGGCAGAGCGCAGCATAACGAGCCAATGCATGCGCATTTGCACGAATACCAAAGGGTGAGGGAACATTATGCTCGTCGATCTCGATAACGGCCCGCCACTTCGCAAACTGTGCACCGAGCTCCCTGTACTCTATGAGACGATCACGCAAGCTGTCCAGACCATCTGTGATCTTTTCCCCTGGATATAGTGCCAGCGCTTTCGCACCTTTATCCACCTTTATCCCGGGAACAATCCCCCGGTTTGACAGAAGCCTGGCGAAGGGAATGCCGTCAATTGTTCTTTGGCGGAGCGTTTCGTCGAAAAGTATGACACCACCGATATGACGCTCGATTCCTTCAGTCGTAAAAAGGATTTCCCTGTATCGGCGCCGGTTTTGTTCAGTGGACTCTACCTTGATAGAATCGAACCTCTTCTTGATCGTCGGGC
>JAAXXY010000022.1 GCA_013334225.1 Chlorobiaceae bacterium | reverse complement strand
TTCAAGTTGTCCATCACCAGTGTGATTTTTTCGGCATGACGATAATGCCGTTCAATCTCTTCAAGAAACACTGCCCAGTCTTGCTTTTTCCGGGTGGCAGTGACTCTGACGATACGTTTTCCCATCAACGGCTCTGTAGCGATGAAAATGTTGCATACTCCTTTCCGGCTGTACTCGTAATCGTATCGTGTCAATTGACCAGGCTTTGAAGGAATCGGCAGCTTTGTTTCGGCTATCAACTGCTTCGGTGATTCGTCCATGCATATTACCGGATACAAGGGATCATACTGCAGTTTATATGTGTCCAGTACTATTTCCATCTGGGCGACGAAATCGCCGTCCTGTGATGGAGGAATTACCCATCCTTCCGTTTTCCAGGGCTTAAGCTCGTTTTTTTTAACGCCTGCCGAACCGTTTCATAAGAAATCTGGTCAACGTATTCAAGCTCAACTGCTTTATCTGCCAGCAACCGCAAAGACCATCGCTTGTAACCGACAGGAGGTTCAGAGCAACTCAGGGCAATCAGATGAGCTTCAAGATCTCCGTCAACCTTGGGTTGAAATATTCTCGTAGAAGGCTTCCTTTGCAAAACAGTCTCCAAGCCTTCTTCGACAAACCGTTTTTTGACTCTGTCGATGGTTTTCATGCTCACGTTCAATACGCGGGCAATAGTCTCGTTGATCGAACGTTCCTTTTGGTATTTACCTTCGTCACTGGCAAGAAGAATAAGAGCATTAAGAACCGTTTGAGCCGCATGTTTCCCTTTGCTGCTGATAGCCTCCAGTTCTTCTCGTTCTTCTTGGGTCAAAGTTACTTTGTATCTCTTCATGATCAATCCTGGTTTGGGTTGAATATGAAGAAAATATAATCATTTTATGCGTCACTATATTTCTGACATGACACTAGGTATTTCGACAGCAATAGCAGATGCAACATGATTCAAGTATGATCGTGGTTTTTTAATCGAATTAAGAAAGGGGAATAGGTAAACGGACTTGTTATGCTCCGGAATTTCCAGGACTCTTAATCAACGCAGAAGGGATGGAAACAATACCCGTTAATAAAGATGTAAACCTTTTCCCTAAGAAGTGCCATCGATTGAATTCATCTCTTGACGTTTGGCGACAAGCATCTTATCGGCTCCTTTCTGAAACCTGTACCTCACTTTTTGCAATGAAACATCCAGTCCATCGTTTTCCAGTTCCGATACTACCGGCCCGATATGTTCGGAGCATTTTCCTTCGAGCGTCACGACAGGATAGATCCGCACCTCCTTTGCCACTCGGCAGAGTTCCTTCATCGAATTCAGATGCACTTCGAGGCTTACATGGCTGCTATAGAGGAACAGGAAATGAGAGCAGAGTGCAAGGTCGAACGCGCCGGTTTCAAAGGGAAGATCAGGAAGGGATGCTTCGACGTACCGGCCGTAGCTTTTTCCTTGTTCATAATCGGTGAGGAAAATCTCCATGGCATCCATTCTTTTCTGAACGAGATGATCTGTATCGCGGATCTGTTCCCAAACATAATCATTGCGGTTTTTCGAGACCTCGGAAACGATGAGCGGGCAGACTTCCACAACCCTTGAGCGGATCTCTTCGGTGCTGAATCGGTAGACTGGATCGGCCGAGATCACTTTACCGCCTATTTTCGTCAGCTCAGCGTTGAATGATGCCGGGCCGTCGCTGCATCCGAGAATGGTTTTATGCAGGTCGTCGCCGGTGAGGAGAAACATGTTCCGGTACTCCTGGAGTGATCTTCCCCAGGGAACAACATCGTTCAGTTTCAAGGCGGTTCAGTGCAAGATATGTTCCTCAAAGGTAAAATTTTCTATAACCCCGTCAGTGTTCATGATAGACCTTATGCTTGTGCATGCTCGATGTCCGGCATATCCGGGGCAGGTTTCTGACGGCTGTTTCGAGTTTTTCATAAGGAAAAGCAACAATAAGTTCGTCCGGTGCGAGAGCGAGGCCGGCATTGCCGCCGGTATCACCAAGCGTGAAGGTCGGATTTCCGGTTTTGACTACATAGCTCGAAACCATCTCGCAGGTAGACCCTCCGGCTATGCCGTGGACCAGTTCACCGGTGTCGAAACCATACGCTCTCATGATATGCTGCCCCTGGAAAGGCTTGCAGACGATCAGCACCACATCCGGACGCAAGGTGTCTTCGTTCATGACAGCAAGCGGACCGACGATCTGTGCATCGAACTCACCGTCTCTGAATGGCAAGGTCGATGCAAGTGAGCATCGGAGTGCATCCATGTTTCCGAAGAGTTTCCCGTCGCCGATCATGAATTTCTCCGCGACTTCGAGGGGCAGAAGGCTTCCGAAACCTGCCGATATGGTCCCGCCACCGCACACCTGCTGACTCTTTGTCGTATAGAAAGGTCCGGCTCCCCTGAGACAGTCGCCCCACATGGCGCAGAGAAACGATTTCGGATTGCTTTCTCCCGAAGAAGCTCCGAATTTTTTTACTCCTTCGGGTATGCCGCTGAGTGAAGTGATAAATTTGACCGCTATCGGATGGTAGGCAAGTTCTTCGCTTTGAAATAGTGTCCGGGACAACTGTTCTGGAGTCATGACGTGTAACGGGATGGTTACGAAGTTATTTACCGGAAATCCGGATTTTCATGCAGTATACTAAAACTCATGAACATCAGGGAAAAAACGGCAGCTGCATGCAGAGTCAACGGTTTCAACTCCGTGATGACGGTTTGCAAATTTGTGGAATCATCATCTCTGTTGCCCCATTTTTGGCTTGACGCCCCTGATATTTTAATCACGCATACTCGGGCTATATTTTATTTTCACCATTTCATGCCAAGTTCGGCGACGGGATAGGCATCCTTGAGCTGCATAATCAGGATGTCTTCATCAAACGGTCCGAAATTTCTGACATCAAAAGGGAAATCAGCGTCATCACTGTCCATGATACGGCAATATTTTCCATCGTTATTGCGCCTCACAATTTCGATATGCCACTTGTTCCTGCCTGTAGTATCATACCCAATGATAATTTTTTCCCTGGACATGCTTCCTGCCTGAAGTTTATTTTGTCGCCCACATCTTCATGTGAGAGCGGCAAATCAAGTGCAAGATGAGGAAAGTCCCGGAAATTCAAGTTTATTCTGGTCTTGATGCTTGCCGTAGTATTGAATATTGCAATCTGACCGTATGGCAGTCTTGCATTTTTCAAACAGGAAAGCCGAATTTTTGTACCTTTTCAGGTAGGATGATGCAATGTTTACCTTATCTTTCATTACCTTAGGGGATTCTTTTCAAATCACGATGCAGGCAATTCATGTGTTGAATGCGGTATAAACCATAACTGCTCATTCGGATACAAACGTCCTTGAACAAATTGCGCAATAATTACGCCAAAATCTGCGTGAGAACGTTCTGATATAGAACATGCTGGTTTTCACGTTTTGGTTAAAGTGCTTGCAGTGCAAGGTTAAACAGTGAGTATCGTGCCTGACATAATAAATGAAATTTAATGAAATAAGGAAAACGGAATGGATATATCCGTTATCCTGTGGTTTTAATAATATTCTGATCTGTTTATGGATAAACGCTTCGCATATCCTTTATTGATATTCCTGCTGGGATCGCTTGCTTTTATTCCTTTTCTTGGGGAGGTTCATCTCTTCGATTGGGATGAAATTAATTTTGCCGAATCTGCCCGTGAAATGCTGACAACGGGAGATTATACAACTGTCAGAATAAATTACCTGCCTTTCTGGGAAAAGCCGCCATTGTTTATTTGGTTTCAGGCATTTTCAATGCATGTTTTCGGTGTGAACGAATTTGCGGCACGGTTGCCGAATGCTATATGTGGAATTATAACATTATTGATTATTTATTCAATTGGTTGTAAGCTATACAATGAAAAATTCGGTTTCTTATGGGTGATGGCTTATATCGGCTCTATTTTGCCGTTTTTCTATTTCAAGTTCGGTATTATCGATCCATGGTTTAATTTATTTATTTTTTTAAGTATTTATTTTCTGATACGTTTTCAGCATCGAAAAAATAATACTGAGGCATGGAAGTTCATTATTTTATCAGCTGCAGCATCCGGCCTGGGTGTGATGACCAAAGGCCCTGTTGCCATCCTTCTTTTAGCTCTTACTGCCGGAGTTTATCTGCTGATTCACAGGTTCAGATTTCCTGTGAAATGGTATCACATAACCGTTTTTATTCTTGTTTTGAGTCTTGTTGGTGGTATCTGGTTTATTCTTCTGCTGATAAATGGAAATTATTCAGTATTAAAAGACTTCATTACCTACCAGATCGATCTTTTTCGCACACAAGGGGCCGATCACGGCGGCTTTCTGTTCTATCATTTTATCGTTCTGTATCTGGGTGTTTTTCCTGCTTCGATACTGGCCCTTTTGTCGGGTCAAAAAGTTTCAGGTGAAACTGCTTTACAGAAAGATTTCAAGTTATGGATGGTAATATTGTTCTGGATTGTACTGATTTTATTTACTGTAGTGAGTACCAAAATTATACATTATTCATCCATGTGCTATTTCCCGATAACATATCTTGCAGCATGGGCCGTATACTATATATCGAATCAGGAAATATCTTTTAAAGCATCTGCCCGTTACTCTTTAGTGGTGGTTTCAATTTTTTATACAATTCTTGCCTTTGCCGTCTCACAGATTGATATTATTAAAATATATCTTTTGCAGCACAATTGGATTCAAGATGAATTCGTGAAGGGAAATTTGCAGGCTGTTGTAAACTGGAGCGGATGGGAGTGGTTTCCTTCTGTTTTATTGCCTGCCGGAGTGTTTGGTTGCCTGTATTATGCGCGTAAAAAGTTATATACCAATGGTTTTGGCATTATGTTCCTTTTTACCTTGCTTTTTATCTTTTTTTCAATGAAGATGCTGCTTCCCCGTATAGAAGCTTATTCGCAACGCGCCGTTATTGATTTTTATAAAAGCCTCAAAGGAAAGGATTGTTACGTTGAAAGGGCCGGATTTAAAAGCTATGCGAATCTCTTTTATTTTCAAAAACCACCTGTTTTACATGCTAATCCGAAAGACTATGACAGGTTATCGCAGGAAAACCTTGACAAACCTTTATATATCGTAATGAAAGCAAATGATAAAAAAGATTTGCTATCAAAAAACCCGAAATGGAATGTTATTTACGAACGAAACGGATTTGTTTTCTGCATCCGAATTCCTGAAAAAATAAATGGTCAATAATAAAATCGTAACAGTCGTATTGCCGGCTTATAATGCAGAAAAGACACTTGAAAAAACATATAACGATATTCCATTTGAAATTGTTGACCACGTGATTCTTGTCGATGATTGCAGTTATGACGCTACGGTTGAGCTCGCTAACAAAATAGGCATAAAGCATGTTATCAAGCACGACAACAACAAAGGCTACGGCGGAAACCAGAAAACCTGCTACAACAAAGCTCTTGAGCTCGGTTCAGATATTGTAGTCATGTTGCATCCTGATTATCAGTATACTCCGAAGTTGATCCTGCCGATGTGCCATCTGATTGCCAACGAGACATATGAAGTTGTTTTCGGTTCGCGCATTTTAGGCAAAGGAGCGCTGAAAGGAGGGATGCCAATTTATAAATACATTGCCAACCGTGTTCTTACCTTGTTCCAGAATTTTGTACTAAACCAGAAGCTGTCTGAATATCATACCGGATACAGAGCTTTTTCTGGAAAGGTCCTTCACTCGGTAAATTACAATACCTGTTCTGACAACTTTGTGTTTGATAACCAGATGGTTGCCCAGATATTTTATGCCGGTTACGAAATTGCTGAAATAACCTGTCCAACCAAGTATTTCAAAGACGCTTCATCGATCAATATCCGTCAGAGCTTGATCTACGGGTTCGGGGTAGTATGGACATCGATAGCATACCGTATGCAGAAATGGCATCTGGCTGAATTCAGGATTTTCAGCTGAAAAATATGTTGGACAAGTGTAGCAGCTTCAGTTTCAAAATTGCCGTAATGACAACGAGCCCGTTTCATGCTGAAGAAACGAGCTCGTAATTTTCCTTTTACTGACCAGTCAGGCATTAAAATGCATTTCTGCTTTGACGGGACCTTTACAAGATTATATCTGTCTTTAATACGGTCCCCGTAATCCTGATGGCAAACTCGGCATCGCCGTCAGAATCCGTGTTGCCATACAGGATGTTATTTGTTGTATCAAACCAGAGCTGACCGGCGGCACTGAACGTATTAGAAGTTCCGCTCGTAAAGCTTGTAAACATCTGATCTCCGGTAGTACCCGTGTTTGCATCGATTCCGGAAAGATCAAGTTTGTCAACACCCGAGGTGAAGTCAGTGATTTGATCCGAATTGACAAGTGTGGTTCCGGTGTCCGATTCAGAAGCGAATATAAATTTATCGCTACCCGAACCTCCGGCAAGTATATCTGTTCCTGTACCGCCAATCAGAACATCATTGTCGTTTCCTCCAATCAGGCTGTCGCTGCCATCACCTCCCAAAAGGGTATCCTTGCCTGCACCTCCGTCCAGGGTGTCATTACCAGTACCGCCACTGAACGTATTAGCATATATATCTCCGGTAAAAAAGTCTTCACCTGAGCCCCCGACAAGATTTTCAATATTAGCGATCCAGTCTTCATCTGCTCCTCCAACCTTGACATTAACTGCGTTTGAACCGTTCAGAGTAACGCTAACTGCCGAAGATTTATCGGAATAGCTTGCTGTATCTGAACCAGCACCGCCATTGATGCTATCTGAGCCGCTTCCACCGGTGAATATATTGGCTGACGAGTCACCGGTAAGAGTGTCATCACCGGACCCGCCGATAATATTTTCAATATTGACAATCGAGTCTTCATCTGCTCCTCCAACCTTGACATTAACTGCGTTTGAACCGTTCAGAGTAACGCTAACTGCCGAAGTTTTATCGGTATAGCTTGCAGTATCCGAACCGGCTCCGCCATCGAGGGTATCCTTGTCACCACCCCCAGCCAGGGTGTCGTTCCCTGATCCGCTGCTGAATTTGTTGGCTAATGTATCACCGGTGAGGAGATCATCACCGGACCCGCCAACAAGATTTTCAATATTAACGATCCAGTCTTCACTGGCTGCTCCAACGCTGACATTTGCTGCTGCTGATCCGTTCAGCGTAACGTTCACTGCCGATGTTTTCTCGGCATAGCTTGCGGTATCGGTACCATCGCCGCCATCGAGCGTGTCAGCACCAGCACCGCCGGCAAGAGTGTCGTTTCCAGTTCCGCCCATTAAAAGATTATTCGACGAGTCTCCGGTCAGGGAATCAGCACCGGATCCACCGATAATATTTTCAACATTTACAAGCTTGTCTTCATTGACGCCCCCGACCTTGACATCTGCAAGTACAGAGCCGGAAAGTGTTAGAACAACTGACGAAGTTTTTTCGGCATAGCTTGCTGTATCTGCACAGGTTCCACCGTCAATGCTGTCGCTTCCGTCTCCTCCAATGAACGTGTCGTTGCCGTCACCTCCGGCAAGGTAATCACCTCCGGCTGCACCGACAAGGCTGTCGTTACCAGAGCCGCCGATCAACATATTGCTTGACGTATCGCCGGTAAGAGAGTCATCACCCGAACCGCCGATAATGAACTCTATATTCAGGATCGAGTCTTCCAGTGTTCCCCCGACGAAGACATTAACCGGGGTTGGCCCGTTCAGTGTGACGTTCACCGCCGATGCCTTATCGGCATAGCTTGCAGTATCCAGCCCGGCTCCGCCATCAAGGGTATCAGTGCCGTCTCCTCCTGCAAAAGTATCATTACCATCTCCACCTATGAGATAATCCTTGCCGGCAGCTCCTGCAAGGCTGTCGTTACCGGAACCACCATTCAGTGTGTTGTCAAGCCAGTCACCGTTAAGAGTGTCATTGCCGGGCCCGCCAACCAGATTTTCAATATTTGCGATACTGTCTTCAGCGATATCTCCGACACTGACGGAGACGAAATTTGGTCCGTTAAGTGAAACACTGACAGCCGAAGTTTTATCGGAGTAATTTGCGGTATCGCTTCCGCCGCCACCATTGAGGGTATCATTTCCCAGGCCGCCATAGAAGATATTGTCCAGCCCATCTCCGGTAAAAGAATCGGCTCCCGAACCACCGACCAGATTTTCAACATTTGCGATTCTGTCTTCATTGACACCTCCGACATTCACATCTTCAAATGTTGACCCAGCCAATGCAACACTGACAGCTGATGTTTTATCAGAATAATATGCAGTATCGCTTCCGATTCCGCCATCGAGCGAATCATAGCCATCTCCGCCTACGAGATTGTCATTGCCTGCTCCGCCAATAAGTGTATCGTTCCCTGAAGCTCCATAGAGGGTATTATCCAGCAAATCACCGGTAAAAGAATCCGCCCCGGATCCGCCGACCAGATTTTCAACATTTATGATTTTGTCTTCATTGACGTCTCCAACCTTGACATCGGCATAAAAAGCTCCTGCCAGCATGACACTTACCGCTACAGTTTTATCGTCGTAAGACGCAGTATCGCTGCCATCCCCTCCATCCAGGGTATCGATGCCGAGGCCCCCGACAAGTGAATCATTATCAAGGCTGCCATAAAGGCTGTCATTTCCTTCCCCGCCTAAAAGATTGTCTCCGCCGGTACTGCCATCCAGTGTGTCGTTTCCTGCGCGGCCAAAAAGAGTATCAACATCAGCGCCGCCATTGAGGTAATCATTGCCGTCACCGCCGTCCAATACATCTTTTCCTGCATCGCCATACATTTTGTCTTCACCCGCGCCGCCATCGAGGTAATCATTACCCGCGCCGCCATAAAAGCTGTCATTGCCGTCACTGCCATTCAGATTGTCGTTGCCATCTCCGCCATCGAGGTAATCATTACCGATACCGCCGACAAGATTGTCATTGCCGCCCATGCCCTTGAGCGTGTCGTTTCCCGCTCCTCCGTCAAGCATATTGATGCCGCTGTTGCCGGTCAGGAAATTGTCAAGGCTATTTCCTGTGCCATTAATGTTGGCTGAACCGGTCAATACCAGATTTTCAACGAACTGTACTCCTTTGTAGGCATTCAGACTGAACGATACGGAACTGGAGACCGTGTCGATTCCACCTGCATCTGTACTGCTTGTTGCCGACTGTGTTTCAAATACCTTGTCGCCTGTATTGTCGACATAGTAAAAATCGTTCCCACTACCCCCCAGAAGGGTATCAGCACCCGCTCCGCCGTTGAGCGTATCGTCTCCAGCAAGACCATCAAGCAAATCTGCCGAAGATGTACCTTTAAGCAAATTATTATTGCTATCACCTTTAAATGTAGCCATGGTTGGATAGGGATAATGTTAGTAAGAATCAGCAATGCTTTCAGAATAAGAGACACCCCGACCAATGATACCTGACGCCTGTTAATCAGGTCGTACAAATAACATGAAAAGGTTTGATGAGGGAAAATTATCAAACCTGCAGCTTGTATTACTGACTATATTTTATAGATACAAAACCCACAGTCTGAAAGCAAATATTTTCAGAAAACGGTGTATCGGCGATGTATTATATGACGGATTAGACTGATAATTTTTAAGGACATGGAGGGAGCTGATCATTCTTCGGAAAAATGATACATCAGTTTGCCAAATTAAAAAAACCCGCCGGAAGGCGGGCTTTGCATGAAGGATAATAAAGGTCTTACTCGCTGATCGCGAAATCTGAAAGATAGGTTTTGATCGACTGGTGCTTTTCCAGCCCAAGTTTCTTATGCAGTCTGTACCGGATGCTTTCCATTCCTCTTGTGGAAATACCGATAGACTCGGCAATATCCCTGGTATCGTGATTGAGCTTCACGAGGTGTAAAACTCTCATTTCACGCTGATTCAGGTTTGGAAATTTTTTCTGGAGCTTTGACAGGAAGGTTGAATCCATTTCCGTCAACTCCGTATTGAGCATTTTTCCTATAGTCTGGCTGTCGATCATGCTCAGACATGAATCCATCATTTTTTTCTTTTTTTCAGGATCCATATCAAGAGCTGTTATCTGTTGAAGGATGTCCTTCAGCCTGCTCGTTTTTTCAGAGATCGCGGTGGAAATTCTGGTCAACTCCATATCCTGCGTTGCGATTGTGGCTTTCAGTTCCGCAATTTCCTTCTGCATCAGTTTGCTTGTCTTTTTGCCTTTAGCCGCTGGAGCTTTCATGGTTTTATCCTTTTGATTACTCTTGCTTTTATTATAATAACGTCGTATATGCCGTAAAAATTCACCTATTTACTACGTATTTGTTGAATTATTCGGCACGAAATGATATCTATTTCACTGTTATATGGTTTTGTACGCGTATTATACATGGTATAATAACGAAAATATTCAGTTTTTCCTTGATAAAAAAGCGATTTCAATCCAGCCATCCTTTCTTTCCTGAAAAAGCCTCCTTTCAGGATCGTACTGTCTTTCAATATCTGACAGCGAACAGCATCTTTCAAGGATCACATCATGCTCGTTTTTCAGCTTTTGTTCGCTCCAGTGTGTGAGCGGGGTATCGGAAGGGCAATAGGAGATAATTTCCTGAAAGACCTTTTCGGGAATGAATTTTCTTGAAGGGGAAACCATTGAAAGCGGTACAAGGTACTCAAAAATGATTGCCGATCCTTGAGCCAGCATTTTCCATTGTCGTCTGACAGATTTCCTGGAAACGTAATAGGAAATGCCTTCAGCAATCAGAAGCGTAGGTTCGTTTTTTTTCCATCCCGCTTCGGCTAGGACAGTTTCACATCTGTCTGAATTTTCTATGTCGGCTAATAGACAATGGAGATTGCTGCCGGCTGCAAATGGGAGTCCTGCTGTCAGTTTTTGCTTGGTCTGCATATGGTTCATATCGAGTTCAAACACGGTTAAATCCGGAAAGAGAGAGACCAGTTCAATTCCCTGCATTGCGAATCCGGCTCCCGGAATGATGACCTGGCGGATATTGCCTGTTTTGAGAATCGATTCTGATATTTCATCTATGAAGAGTTTACGGTACCTGATTACTGAACCATAGTCAGGCCAGATGGCATTACAGCGATTAAAAAGTTCTTTTCCTTTTCTTAGGTCGAGCTTTTCCGCATAGTTTTTTACGGCGTTGCTTCTGTAAATTTCGGGACCGCACCAAAGCAGGACAAGGGCCGATGTGTCGCCGATCGCTGTTGTTTCACCCGGGCAGTCAAAAGAAAAATTACAGTCTGTCATCACTTTGCCGGATTACCATATGTTGAGCAGAAGATGTGTCTACAGCCACCCTCCGGTTTGACGGGGAACCGTCCGATTGGTAGATAGATGACCATAAGCCGCCTCAAAAGTCAATTTTGAAGCGGCTTATTTGTGGTAAAAAAGGATTAAAACAATAAAAGCCTCTTTTTTTCAAGAGGCTTTCAGCACGTTATTTTTATCTGGAGCGGGAAACGAGACTCGAACTCGCGACCCCAACCTTGGCAAGGTTGTGCTCTACCAACTGAGCTATTCCCGCGTTATGAGGCATAAATATAAGGATATTTTTTTTTTCTGCAACTCCTCCATGCATTTTCTTTTCAATCCTTTATCGTTCCTTCAGAAGGGATTTCAGAGATTGAGTTCCCTGATGATCGTCTCCATATCCTTGTCCCCGCGGCCTGAAAGATTCACGACAAGCAGGGAATCGACCGGCATCGATGGTGCCCGCGAAATGGCATAGTGCATGGCGTGTGCCGATTCAAGCGCACAGATGATCCCTTCTGTTTCGGCAAGTGTTTTCAGGGCAGCGAGAGCTTCAGTATCGGTTGCAGAAGTGTAGGTGACCAGTCCGAGTTCCTGCAGATAACAGTGTTCCGGCCCGACACCTGGATAATCGAGGCCAGCTGAAATGGAGTGGGCTTCCAGAACCTGCCCGTTGTTATCCTGCAGAAGTTTTGTCATGGCCCCGTGAAGAACACCTGGTTTTCCAAACGTAAGGGATGCGGCATGGCGGCCTTCAAAACCCTCTCCGGCAGCCTCAACACCGACGAGTTCTATCCTTGCCGAATCGTTGAGAAATTCGTAAAACATGCCGACCGCATTGCTGCCGCCGCCGACACATGCGGTAATGACATCAGGAAGCCTTCCCGCCTGTTTCATGATCTGGCTGCGGGTTTCGCGTCCTATTATCGACTGGAAATCACGGACGATCATGGGATATGGATGCATTCCGACAACTGAGCCGATAATGTAGAATGTTTCTTCAGGGTTGTTCATCCAGTCCCGGATCGCTTCGCTTGTAGCGTCCTTAAGGGTTCTCGAACCGCTGCTTACAGGCCGGACCGTCGCTCCGAGAAGTTTCATTCTCGCGACGTTCGGTGCCTGCCTTCTGATATCCTCTTCACCCATGTAAACAATGCATTCCAGATCGAAAAGAGCGCAGACTGTTGCGGTTGCGACACCGTGCTGGCCGGCTCCTGTTTCAGCGATCACCCTTTTCTTGCCCATGCGTTTTGCGAGCAACACCTGGCCAAGCGCATTGTTGATTTTATGTGCTCCGGTATGGCAGAGGTCTTCCCGTTTCAGGTATATCTGAGCACCCTTCAGGATACTGCTCAGTCGTTCAGCATGGTAAAGCGGCGTGGGTCTTCCCACGTAATCGTGCAGAAGCCTGTCCAACTCGGCCTGGAATGCTATATCGTTTTTTGCCTTGATGTATTCCGCTTCAAGGTCGGCGGCGTTTTTTATCAGGGTTTCAGGGATGAATTTACCACCGAACTGGCCGAAATGTCCGGTCCGGTCGGGTGCACTGTATTCTTTGGTCGGCATGGAAGGACAAATAGTTAAATAATTCGAATCTGTTTTCCGGGTATTTTCCTCGTCAGAAAATCAGGGTTAAATACCTGAATAAAATAATATATTTAAACTTTTATCAGCGAAACATCACAATACGGTTGCGGAGCGTTACTGCGTGAAGTTCATCCATCCTGAAACCTCGATTCTGACTCTTGTCTGTCTGATTGCACTTGCCGGACCTTTTTCTTGCATAGGGTCGCTGTGTGCCGCTGAACAGTCTGAAAGGAAGCTGAATTCCACAGCGGAAAGGAAAATTTCTACCGGTTCGAAGTTAGGAGCTTCCGGCCTAAACGAGATTGTACAATTCAGTGCAAAAGACTCGCTTATCTATAATCTTGATGGCAAGTCCATGGAGTTATGGGGGAAAGCCCGTCTCAATCACGAGGCTACTACGGTGAAAGCCTCAAAAATAGTTGTCGATCTCGAATCCTCACAACTTCACGCCATCGGAAGTGCTGATTCATCGAAAACCGCATCCGGTCTTGCAGAGTTCACCGACCGGCAGGGGAGTTTCAGCGCCGGGGATATGACTTATAATTTCAAAACCGGTCGAGGGGAGACATCGCGCATATCATCTTCTTCCAACGGGGTGATTGTAAATGGTGAAAAGGTTGAAAGAAGGGAGAACGGTGAGCTTTGTATCAAGGATGGTACCTTCACGACATGTGACGATATCGATCCACATTACTGGTTTTCGGCATCAAGCATGACGATCGTTCCGGACAGCCGGATCAGTGCAAAAAACCTGGTGATGCACGTCAAACCGGAAATTTTTTCAAAAAGACTACCCCCTCTTCCATTACTTGCCTTGCCATATATGGTTTTTCCGTTACGGGAAGGGCGCGTTTCCGGGTTTCTTATTCCACATATAGCAAAGGATGACCGCGGATACCTGTTCTCGAAATTCGGTTATTTCTGGGCAATAAACGACTACATGGACCTCAGGCCGGAAGCTGATATTGCCCTCAATGGAAGCTGGCGCCTCGGTGAGCGCTTCAGGTATGCGAAAAGAGATATGTTTTCGGGTGAAATTTCGGGTGAATACAACGATTATTTCAAGGATTCCGATGCACAGTCCTACCGTAACTGGAATGCGACAGTAAGGCATAATCAGGTTTTGAATTCTTCGACCCGTTTCGATATCAATATGCGTCTGCTTGGCGGGAACCGCTATTATGACCTGAATACCATGGATTCGGAAACCATTGTTGAAGAGCAGGCAAATGCGCGGGTTTCGCTTGCCAGAACCTTCAATAACGAGAACGGTATAGCGGCGTTATATTACGACAGGATCGATAACCTGCTCGACAAGACATCCGATCAGAGAATCGGGGTGTCATATTATCAGAACAGGGTCTATCCATTCCGTTCCACAGCTTCAGAAGAGAGCGGGGACTGGAAATCGGATGTGTCGATTACATCAGGAGCGTCATATGTCGGCGACCTTGCGTTGCAGAGTGATCAATTTTTCTATGGATACACGGCAAATGCCGGCGTCGAGCTTGGTTTGTACAGGCAGTTCGGCGAAGGGAACAAAGCGCTCTTTACCCAGGGGATGACTGTGCAGAAAGTGAATCCCAATCCTCTGCTCGATAACTCGATTTACAACGGGACCACCGTGACGCTTCCATTTCGCATACAGTCAACGGTGTTTCATCATTTCAACCTGAACTCCGGACTTTCTTTTACCAGTTTCCATCATGCCTATGACGGCACGAAAGATTTTTCAGCACCGAATTTCAATGTTGATGCCAGTACAAGGCTTTACGGAACCATGACTGCCGGATTCCTCGAAAACCTCTTCGGCCTCAAGGCTCTGCGCCATACCTTCATTCCGATGGTGAGCTACCGATGGAACCCATCGTTCAGCGGTAATGCTTACAATTATTATCACAACCTGTACGACTGGACCGATAACCGTTTTTTCAACAGGTTCGACAGCGCGCTTTATCCCGGCTTGCCCGAGGGGCAGAGTTCGGTCGGTATCACACTGAAAAACCTTTTTCACGGTAAATTCAGAGGAACCGGCTCCGCAAGTGACGGAAGTGCTGACGGCGATCACACGGTTCAGTTGCTCTCAATGTCAGCTTCCACCGCATACAATTTCGCAGCTGAAACCTGCCGTTTCGATCCCCTGACGGTTATTGCCTCGAGCAATGCCATGTCGTCGAATCTTCTTTTCAGTTCAGGGGCTATGTACGATTTCTACAGTTACGATCCCGTCACCGGGGAAAGGATCAACCGAACCAATCGAGAAGACGGCAGAGGATTGCTCCGTTTCGTCAAGGGATTTTTCAACATGAGCTACAGTGTGCAGGGTAAAAGGGATGATAAATCAGCCATCCCGCCGCCGACCGATTCCATGGCGCCGGTTTTACCCAATACCTCGCAGGCCCTTTTCCGCGAAAGGTTCAATTTCGGTAATTTCAACACGATCGATTATTCGCTGCCCTGGGAGCTCCGGTTTTCCCTGTTTATGCAGAATGACCACAGCAATCCTGTGCAACCGGCAGTGACCTCTTCACTGATCAACGCTTCGGCAAGGATCTCGTTCCTGAAAGAGTGGCAGGTTGGTCTCTATACCGGTTATGATTTTCAGAATGAAGAGCTGGTGTTTCCCATGGTTCAGATTTACCGTAATCTCCACTGCTGGCAGATCGGTGTTCAGGTTGTGCCCGTAGGAGAGTTTAAAAGCTATGCCATCCAGATCGGTCTCAAAGCTCCGCAGTTGAGCGATGTACATTTCAGAACAAGCGGCAGCACGAAAGGCTGGTTTTGAACAACGGGCAGGTATTTCTTCGCTGACTTTTAAAGAATGGATTCAAGTATATAGTCAAGTCTCTTGTTGAAGGCTTCATGGGCATCGTGATGAATACAGTGCGAAGCTTTGGGAACAATGAATGCTCCCGCCTGGGGAAGAAGCTGCTGAAATTCCGGGATGATTTTACTTGGTGGCAGTGCCGTATCCTCGGCTCCCCATACAAGAAATGCCTGACCCTTGTAGTTGCTCGGCCGGGGAAGATTGTCAAGCCTGAAATCGTGAGGTCTTTTCGACGGAGACAGATAGGAATACTGGGCACCCTTGTCCCTCAGGGGAGTTGAGAACTGGTTGATCAGTCTGATATCGACCTTGTTCTGGTTAAAGTAGGTCGGCATAAGGCTCTGGCTTACTCCCACAGGGTTTGCGAAAGCCGAAAAAAGGACTTCACCGATTATCGGAGAACCGACGAGGCCAAAAAAGACGCTTGTCATGCCATCCATTGTATCCCCGAAGAGGCCGGAAGGATTTGCAAGGACGAGCGCTTTGACTTTTTCGGGTTTATGATGGGCGAAATAGATTCCGCTTGCAGCACCCATCGAGTGGCCGACGATTATCACAGAATCGATTTTTTTCAGTTGCATGAAGGCTTCGATCTGAGCGGCAAAAAGCTCCAGGCAGTATCGGACATTCGGTTTCTGTGATTTGCCGAAACCGATCAGGTCCATGGCGTAAATCTTATGTTCATGAGCGAATGCCGGGATATTCTGGTTCCAGTGCTCGATCATCGCACCATAACCATGGATGAAAAGCAGTGGAGCCCTGTCAACATTGTCGGGCCCATATTCCTGGTATCTTATTTTCGCTTCATCTTCAGAGGAAAACTGCCAGATAAAATATTTGTCCTTGACATGCGAGCTCATGAGGCGGTCAGGTAAAATCGGGAGATGTTAAAAACTTATAAGAAGTCTTGCCTGTTCTACGTCTTAATATAAATAAATCGCCAATCTTATAAAGAACCGGGAATACAACTCCCTTTCAACCGGAATTCATCAGCATGCTTCAGGTTTCAAGGAAATTCGAGTACGGTCTTCACGCCGTTACCTATCTGGCGACAAAAGGCCAGGACAAGGTTATCACCGTAAAGGAAATAGCAGATGACGTGGGTATTTCGCAGGAATTTCTCTCCAAGGCCATGCAGAACCTGAAAAAAGCAGGGATAGTCGTTTCGGTGCAGGGAGTGAAGGGCGGCTACAAATTGGCTAAGACGCCGGATGATATAACGGTCGCCGATATCGCGATCGCGATCGAGGGAGCACCCCATATGGTGCGCTGCGATGTAAAGGCAAGCAGCTGCGAAATCAGTTCATCATGCCAGCACAGGGGGTATATGAACAGCCTTCAGCAGAAAATCCAGGAACTGCTTGCGGCAACAACAGTGAGATCCCTGCTGCAGCGTACCGCAACATGACCGGTAATAAAGTTCAAGACAGCGATATCATCTGAAAACGCTATCTTACCCGGTTCAATCTTCAGGAAAGTAGTTATATACAAGACCGCATTTCGAACATGACCACTCAAAGGCTCGGCGATTCGTCAACTGCCGGAACGAGTTTGCCGGATATTGTCCTCAAAGGCATCACGACCCACAATCTCAGGAATATTACCGTACGAATTCCGCGCAACAGGTTTGTTGTACTGACCGGTGTGAGCGGATCGGGCAAATCGAGCCTCGCTTTCGATACGCTGTATGCCGAAGGACACCGCCGCTATGTGGAATCCCTTTCCGCCTATGTCAGGCAGTTTCTCGAAAGGATGCCCCGTCCGGATATCGAAAGCGTCGAAGGTATCGCACCGGCTATTGCCATCGAGCAGAAGCCCATTCCCAAGAACCCGCGTTCCACGGTCGGAACGGTTTCGGAAATCTATGATTACCTGCGCTTGCTCTATGCAAGGATAGGTAAAATCTATTCACGCGATACCAACGAGCTTGTCCTCAAACACACACCGGATGATTTGAGTCTGCAGACCTCATTCTTCGACCAGGGCACAAAATTTTATGCAGGCTTTTTCTTCCCGTCGCATGAAAAGTCGGGAAGCCAGCACTGTTCCACACAGGATGAAATAGACAACCTGCTGAAAAAAGGATTTTTCAGGATTGTCGAGGACGATAAGGTACTTGACCTCAACGATGAAAAGGTCTGCAGAAAGCTGCTCGACATGCCTGCCGGAGAACGTTCAAACCTTCTGGTACTGGTCGACCGGTTCGTTGCAAAACCTGATGAAAAGGTATACAGCAGAGTTTCACAAGCTGCCGAAACCTGTTTCAACGAGTCCGGCGGCCATGCGGTTCTGAAGGTCGTGGGAGGGAAAACCTACCTGTTCAGCGACCGGCTCGAGTTGAACGGCATTGAATATCAGGAGCCTTCGCCGCAGCTTTTCGCTTTCAACTCACCGATCGGGGCCTGTACGGCATGCCAGGGATTCGGGAGGATCGCCGGTATCGATGAGGATGCTGTCGTACCAGACAAGTCCCTTTCGATTTCCGAGGGGGCGATAGCCTGCTGGAATTCGGAAAAGTACCGCTGGAACCTCCGTCAGCTCATCTCGGTCGCCTCCTCAATCGGTATTCCGGTTGATGTTCCCTATGAAAAACTTTCCCATGCCCAGAAGGATATCATCTGGAAAGGGCTGGGTGAAGAGCGTTACAAGGGGGTCAGGCCTTTTTTTGCAGAGATCGAAAAGGATGCTGGATATAAAATGCATTACCGGGTTTTCCTGAGCCGGTACCGCGGTTATGCGACCTGTCCGGAATGTGATGGGAGCCGCCTTAACCCTGATGCGAGGCTCGTAAGGGTATCGGGACGCACGATCGGCGATGTTACCCGCATGAACATCGACGAGGCTCACGATTTTTTCAGGAACCTCGATATTTCACCGTTCGACCGAAAAGTTGCCGAAACGGTGCTGCAGGAAATCATCAAGCGTCTGGGATACCTGCTCGATGTCGGTCTGAACTACCTGACCCTCGACCGTCTCACTCATTCGCTCAGTGGTGGTGAGTTTCAACGTATCAATCTCTCGACCTCTCTCGGGTCACCGCTTGTCGGTGCCATTTATATTCTCGACGAACCAAGCATAGGTCTGCACCAGAGCGATTCGGAAAGACTGATCACACTGCTCCGGAAGCTGAGAGACCTCGGTAATACGGTTATTGTTGTCGAGCATGACCGTGAGATCATCGAGGCAGCCGACGAGGTTATCGATCTCGGACCATTTGCGGGCCGTCTTGGTGGTGAACTGGTTTTCCATGGTTCCGTGGAAGCTCTGAAATCTTCCGGAACCTCGCTTACGGCTCAGTACCTCAGCGGCCTGAAACGGATCGCCCTGCCTGAATTGCGCAGGAAGCCCGATTTCAGTTCCTGTATCGAAATAAAAGGAGCTCTGCAGAACAACCTGAAAAATATCGATGTCCGTTTTCCGATCGGGATTATGACCTGCGTGACCGGTGTGAGCGGATCGGGAAAGTCCACCCTCGTGAACGATGTCCTGAACCGGGGGATCCTGAAGGAAAAAACAGGTCTGAAGGAGAAGGTCGGTACACACCGGTCCCTGAGCGGTACCTGGCTTGTCGACAAGGTTGAGCATGTTGACCAGTCGCCGATCGGTAAATCGAGCCGCAGCAATCCTGCGACCTACCTTAAGATTTTCGATGACATCCGCCAGCTCTTCGCTCAGACGAAAGATGCAAAGATGAGAGGCTGGAAAGCCGGATATTTTTCATTCAACATCCCCGGTGGTCGTTGTGAAGCATGTGCCGGAGAGGGAAGCGTGCGAATCGAGATGCAGTTCCTTGCCGATATCGAAGCGGTGTGCGAAGATTGCAACGGTCTTCGTTACAAGCAGGATACGCTTGATGTGAAATATCGCGGTCGCTCAATTGCGGAAGTGCTCGACATGAGTATCGAGGAAGCGCTGGAATTTTTCGAGGGTGAAAAAGCCATCACGAAAAAACTCCTGGTGCTCGATGAAGTCGGTCTCGGCTATATCAGGCTCGGGCAGTCGTCAAGCACGTTATCCGGAGGCGAGGCCCAGCGGCTCAAACTGGCGAGTTTCATCGCGAGGGCTGATGTCGAGCATACCCTTTTCATCTTCGACGAACCGACAACGGGACTTCATTTCGATGATATAAACAAGCTGATCAGCTGCTTCCGGAAACTGCTCGAGCAGAACAACACGCTCGTCATTATCGAGCATAACCCGGACATCATCATGCAGGCCGACTGGATAATCGATCTCGGTCCCGGTGCGGGTGACAAGGGAGGGGAAATTGTTGCAGAGGGCACGCCTGAAGAGGTCGCAGCCATGGAGCACTCCTTGACCGGCCGCTGTCTCAGGTCGCTGATGGGAGAGTGAAATTCAGGCTATCGGGTCGTCTTCGAGCGCACCGCCATGCAGCCTGACATGCGGAAAATGCGATTGCGAGGTGCGTTCGACCCAGACCGGCTTTCCTTCTTTGAGAGCTTTTTCATTGCAGGATACCGACACTCTGTTTGCTGCAAGCCCGACGATTTCCCCCAACAGATCGCCCAGCAGCCTGTCCTCCTGCGTCATCGTATCATCGAGCATCTTCGACCTGATGCTCTCGAGTTTTTCCATGGCTACCTTGCCGATGGTATAGTAGAATTCCCTCTGTCTGTCGCTGTTCATATGCGTAGTCCTTTCCGGCCATCGTGTTTTCGCTTCTGGTAATAAAAAGCAGAAAAATGGTAAATAAACCAACAGGCGGGGACAGAAATCGGTGGTAGTGATCACTGCTTTCCTCTGTCAGAATCATACCGAAAAGAGCGCGAAGCTGCTTTTTTGCTTCGAAAAAAATTTGGCGGAGATGGAAATTTTCATATTATTAGATGTTTTTATTAGCACTCGATGTTTGTGAGTGCTAATAAAAGGGACATTCACTGTGTCCCGGACACTATGTAGTATCAATAAATATAATCTTAAACCCAAACACGAGAAGACAATGAACTTGAAACCCTTAGCTGATCGAGTTATTGTTAAGCCAGCACCGGCAGAGGAAAAAACCAAAGGTGGTCTTTACATCCCCGATACCGGGAAGGAAAAACCACAGTATGGTGAAGTCGTTGCTGTAGGAACAGGAAAAGTTGCTGATAGCGGCCAGGTGATTGAAATGCAGGTAAAGGCAGGTGACAAAGTTCTTTACGGTAAATATTCCGGCACTGAAGTCAGCGTTGAAGGCGACGATTACCTCATCATGAGGGAGTCGGACATTTTCGCTATCCTTGGCTGAACCCCTTACAAAACACATTAAACAATTTTACAGGAGGAAATCTCTACAATGACTGCTAAAGATATTCTTTTTGATACCGACGCCCGTGCCAAACTCAAGGTTGGCGTCGACAAACTCGCCAATGCGGTGAAAGTAACCCTCGGACCTGCCGGCCGCAACGTGCTCATCGACAAAAAATTCGGTGCACCTACCTCGACCAAGGACGGCGTCACCGTTGCAAAAGAGATCGAACTTTCCGATGCTTTCGAGAACATGGGCGCTCAGATGGTCCGCGAAGTTGCTTCCAAGACCAGCGATGTCGCCGGTGACGGTACCACCACCGCAACCGTTCTCGCACAGGCCATCTACCGCGAAGGCCTGAAGAACGTTACCGCAGGCGCACGCCCGATCGACCTGAAAAGAGGTATCGACCGCGCCGTGAAAGAAGTTGTCGCTGAACTGCGCAACATCAGCCGCAGCATCTCCGGCAAAAAAGAGATCGCACAGGTCGGCACCATCTCTGCCAACAACGATCCTGAAATCGGTGAACTGATCGCCGAAGCCATGGACAAAGTCGGCAAAGACGGCGTTATCACCGTCGAGGAGGCAAAAGGCATGGATACCGAACTGAAAGTCGTCGAAGGCATGCAGTTCGACCGCGGTTACCTTTCACCGTACTTCGTCACCAATCCTGAAACCATGGAAGCCGAGCTTGACGAGCCCCTGATCCTGATCCACGACAAGAAGATCAGCAACATGAAGGAGCTTCTTCCGATCCTCGAGAAATCCGCACAGACCGGCCGTCCTTTGCTCATCATCTCCGAGGATATCGAAGGTGAAGCTCTCGCCACGCTTGTCGTAAACAAACTCAGAGGCACCCTGAAAGTCTGCGCCGTCAAGGCTCCGGGCTTCGGCGACCGCCGCAAGGCCATGCTCGAGGATATCGCCATTCTTACAGGCGGTACCGTTATTTCTGAAGAGAAAGGCTACAAACTCGAAAATGCCACTCTCGCCTACCTCGGTCAGGCTGGTCGTGTTACCGTCGACAAGGATAACTCAACCATCGTCGAAGGAAAAGGCAAGCAGGAAGAGATCAAGGCCCGTATCAACGAGATCAAGGGCCAGGTTGAAAAATCGACTTCCGATTACGACACCGAAAAACTGCAGGAACGCCTTGCAAAACTTTCCGGCGGCGTTGCCGTTCTCAACATCGGCGCATCGACCGAAGTCGAGATGAAAGAGAAGAAAGCACGTGTCGAGGATGCGCTGCATGCAACCCGCGCTGCCGTACAGGAAGGCATCGTTGTCGGTGGCGGCGTCGCGCTTATCCGTGCAATCAAAGGCCTCGACAATGCTGTCGCGGACAATGAAGACCAGAAGACCGGTATCGAAATTATCCGACGCGCGCTCGAAGAGCCGCTCCGCCAGATCGTTGCCAATACCGGCACCACCGACGGCGCTGTCGTGCTCGAGAAAGTGAAGGCCGGCAACGGTGATTTCGGATTCAACGCCAGAACCGAGCAGTACGAGAACCTGGTTGAAGCCGGTGTCGTCGATCCGACCAAGGTTACCAGAAGCGCTCTCGAGAACGCTGCATCGGTAGCCAGCATCCTGCTCACCACCGAAGCTGCAATCACTGACGTCAAGGAAGACAAACCCGAGATGCCGGCAATGCCTCCGGGTGGCATGGGCGGTATGGGCGGCATGTACTGATAGTCCTTTCCGTTTTTTATGGAACAGCCATCCCGGAACAGCTCCGGGGTGGCTTTTTTTTTGCCGCTTCCCATTTAAGACAAAAGAATTTCATACCTTTCAGGAAATTTTTTCGTTCAGGGATTAACAAAACCGGCAGGCAAACCATGAAAGCCGTCATTCTCATCAGTGGAGGGATGGACAGCCTTGTTACAACGGCGATAGCCATTGCACAGGAGTTCGAGCCAGCCGCCATGCACATCAATTACGGGCAAAGGACATGGAAAAAGGAACTCGAATCGTTCCAGTCGATCTGTTCCCACTACGGTATTACCCGGCGTCTTGAAGTCGATGCCGCATATCTCTCCAGTATCGGGGGCTCATCACTGACCGACTATTCCATGCCGGTAAGCGGGCCCGATCTCCAGGGTACGACCATTCCAACAAGCTATGTGCCTTTCAGAAACGCGCAATTTCTTTCGATGGCCGTGAGCTGGTCCGAAGTGATCGGCGCGGAACGGATTTTCATCGGGGCTGTCGAGGAGGATTCATCGGGCTATCCGGACTGCCGCAAGGTTTTTTACAATGCGTTCAATACCGTAATTTCACTTGGTACGAAACCTGAAACGCATATCGAGATCGTGACGCCGCTTATCGAGATGCAGAAATCGCAGATCGTGCAGAAAGGGCTGGAGCTCGATGTGCCTTTCGGATACAGCTGGTCGTGTTACAAAAGCGAGGGCAAAGCCTGCGGGGTTTGCGACAGCTGCGCGAGGCGGCTCAGGGCGTTCGAGCTTGCCGGTGTAAAAGATCCCATTGAATATGAACAGCGTCCCCGGTATATTTGAAACAATACCAAACATCTATCAGTCATGAAACCTGTCAAAGCACAATCATCCGGATCCGATTCCCTTTCAGCGAGGTTCAATCTCTCGTTCGGCCTTATGGCGATGATCTGGATACTTGGATTAATCGGCCATTTCACACCCCTTCACGAGTGGCCTGCGCTTTTCCTCTACCTTATCGGCTCCATCGCTCTCGTGATCTACAGAGGTAAAACAAGCGGTGAATGGGAACAGATGTACATTGCGGGAGGAGATCTCCGGAAATCGCTGCTCTGGGGCGGTATTGCCGGTGTGATCCTGTTTCTCATGGATGTCATGAATACCATCATGTATTACAAGAACGGCGGCGCACCAATGGTCGGCATGGAATTTCTCCTGGTCAACATGTCGCTGCTCTATCTCTTCCCCTTGCTTGTGCTTGCCGAAGAGTTTCTCTGGCGCGGCATCATGTTCTCCTCCATGATCGAGCGGGGCTTCAACAAGCACCTGACGGTCTTTCTCACGACCATCTTCTATGTCGTCAACCATTTCGCAGTCGCTCCGGTAGGTATGAAGGAACGAGCACTGATGGCCATGATGGCATTTCCGATCGGTATCTTCGGCGGCTACCTGGTCCTTAAAACCCGCAATGTATGGGGAAGCGTTCTGGTACATATGATTACCATGCTCTCCATGATGATCGATGTTTTTGTCATTCCTAAAATGTTGTTCTGATTGACCGCAAATTATGTCTCAAAACAGGATTTCAACACTTCTTCAGCAGGATAAAAAGCTGCTGATCGCTTACTACATGCCGGAATTTCCGGTAGCGGGAGCTACTCTGCCGGTCCTCGAGGCTCTCGAGGAGAGCGGTGCGGATATTATCGAACTGGGCATTCCTTTTTCCGATCCCATAGGTGACGGCCCTGTGATACAGGCGGCAGCCTATACGGCTATCCGGAATGGAGTCACGCTCAGGAACCTGCTTGCACTGGTAAGAAAAGCCCGAAAGGGGGAGGGGTGCAGGAAAATCACGGCTCCTATCCTCCTTATGGGATACAGTAATCCGCTTTTTGCCTACGGCGGGGATTGTTTCCTGACCGACGCCGTCCAGGCCGGTGTTGACGGTATCCTCATTCCAGACCTCCCGCCGGAGGAAGCCACGGATTACCTTGCAATGGCAAAAGGGGCGGGTCTTTCGGTGGTGTTCCTTATTTCGCCGGTCACTCCTCCGGAACGCATCGAGATGATCGACAGTCTTTCAACCGATTTCTCCTACTGTATTGCCGTCAATGCCACGACCGGAACGGCAAAGCTTTCAGATGCCGCTACCGAAGCTGCAGTTGACGTCTATCTGGAACGAGTCCGTCAGCATGTCCGGAAAAAAATTGTTGTCGGTTTCGGTATAAAGGATAAAGCCCGTGTCGAGCATATGTGGCAGCACGCGGACGGTGCTGTGGTCGGTACTGCCCTCCTGCAGCACATCGCCGGCTGTACGACACCCGAAGAGTGCGCCCGTGAGGCTGCCGGGTTCTGGAAAACACTGCGGTAATTCCGGTCACCATGAGTCCGGAAAGAGAACATTGGCCTGACGTCGATGTCATCATTCCTCATTTCCGGAGGCATGACATGCTCGAGCGCTGCCTTGATTCCCTTGCGGAAACTCTTTATCCGTCGATGAACATCATCGTTGTCGATAACGGGGGAAAGCAGGCTGGCCTTGTTTTCCTCGTAAAGCGCTACAGGAATGCCCGCCTCGTAAAGCTTACTGAAAACAGAGGATACGCCGGTGGATGCAATGAAGGTCTGAAAAGCTCTTCAGCAGACTATGTTGTTTTCATGAACGACGATACCACCCATGATCCCCTCTGGCTCGAACGCCTTGTCGATGCTGCCCTCGATGATGGGCTAACCGCCGCCCTGCAGCCCAAGATTCTTTCGATGAAGACATATCGCAGGGGAAAGAAGGTGTTTGATTATGCAGGAGGAGCCGGAGGAATGTCAGACAAACTTGGGTATCCCTATTGCCTTGGCCGGGTATTTTCTGCCGTAGAGGAAGACATTGGCCAGTATGATGCCGAACAGGAAATTTTCTGGGCATCCGGTGTCGCCATGTTTGCGAAACGGAGCGTGGTTGAAGAGCTTGGCGGTTTCGACGAAGATTTTTTCATGCATATGGAGGAGATCGATCTTGCCTGGCGGATGAAACTCAGAGGTTACCATGTCCGTTCCGTGCCTTCATCGGTCGTGATCCATGAGGGAGGTGCTTCTCTATCCAAGGGTTCGGCTGAAAAAGTGTATTTCAATCACCGTAACAACTTAGCCATGCTCCTGAAAAACCGGGGTATGGCAGGGCTTTTGTGGATAATGCCGGTCAGGCTGTGCCTTGAAATTGCAGCGGCACTGTTTTACCTCACGCAATATCCCGAGGCGCCGGCGAAATCGCGTGCTGTGATGCGGGCAGTCATTGACTCACTGAAAGATTTTTCAGAAACGATGAAGAAGCGCCGGCTGGTACAGTCGACAAGGGTTGTCGGAGACCGTGAGATATTTCGCCGGCTTCCGTTCATGTGCATCTTCCGCCGTAAACCTGGCTATATTCATCAGGTCTGACTGGTACGCGTACGTACTTTTTCCGAACCGGTGACGGGCAGGGATTTTTTCTCTTCAAGCAGCATTGAAGCTCTCTTCTGGTCCTGGAGCAGGGATGTTTCAGCCTGTTTTTTCATGGCGATCATCATCAGGGGGCAATCGCGTTGCTGGACATTTTTTACTGCGAACCCGGGCGCAAAGAAATCAGGTTTAACTTCCGCCATGTAGGTAAGGAACGTTCCCTTGCCCTGCTGGTGCTCGCTCAGGATCCATTCACCTCTGTATACCTTGAAATCGCCTTCAATCTGCTGGAAATAGAGGTGCCTGGACCGTTCACCCCATACCCTCATTTTTGTGTATACCTTTTTCGAAAAGAGGAACAATCCACTTTTTCCCTTTTCGAACATGATTTTTTCATCGCCATTGTCGGCAAGAATGCCGCTGTCGAGTACATTCGGTACGAAATTCTTGTGGTTGTCGTAATCGGTTATGACTTCCCATACTTTTTCGGGAGGAGCCGCGATGTAGATGTATCCCGTAACTCCCGTGACCCCTTCGTCCAGGCTCGTGAGTAAAACGATAACCTCACCTCCGAGCAGCTTTGCTTTCTCTGCAACCGGGGTATCGGCCGGATTTGCAGACAGAGGCAATGCATGAACGGGGGATGTGACAAATAACATCACGAGGGTTGTGAGCATCAGCAGTACTCGATCGATCGTTCTGAAACCTGTTTTCATTGTGCAGAGCTTGATATTGGGTTAACATAACATTGGTGGGGGAGTGAACTGATATGTTTGATTTTCATAAAATCAGACGGTTTTCAGATGTCCCCATTTCCGGAGATCTTCAACAGTTTCAATGACGCTTGTATTCAAAGGAATGAAACTGATTCCAAAATCATTTTTAAGTTTGGTGACATCACAGTTCATGATACGGCCAACCTGCGTACGGATATATTTGCCTATATTCCTTGGTTTCGTGAAAGAGAGCATTTTAATAACAGCTGTTCCCGCTTTTCCGGTAAGACTGATCTTCGGTAGAGGGTACTTCGTATAACCTGATGATTTGATAAGCTCCACGAGTTCTCGCATGTGCATGGTGCCGGCTGTGCATAGATACCTGCCGCTTGCCGTTTCTGTTTCCATGGCGAGACGGTGAATTTTCGCTACATCCCTCACGTCGGTAAAACCCCAGTACATATCCATGATTGCCGGATAGAGACCGGTCATGATATCTCTGATCATGAGCTTGCTTGTATTGAGCGAGGAACCAAGCGAAGGTCCTATGACAAGAGGAGGATTGATAGCGACAAGGTCGAAACCCGGTTTTTTATGCATGATGAAATCCCAGGCGGCTCTTTCGGCAAGAGTTTTTGAATAGTAATAGGGATTTCTATCGAGCGAAGACATGGTATTCCAGTCTTTTTCCGTATAAACTTTGGAATTTTCAGGTTCGTCGGTGATAGCTGCGATCGATGATGTCAGGACGACTCTTCTGACGCTTCCTGCCTTCAAACAGCTTTCCAGGACATTTTCAGTACCGTTAACCGCGGGATCGACAAGATCGGTCTGTGGATCAGTCACGTTGATCTCGAAAGGGCTTGCAGTATGCAGGACATATTCGCAGCCTGATATAACCTTGTCGAACGCCCCTTTCTCGAGCAGATCCGCTTTTTCAAGTTTGAGACGCTCATGAGCACCGGGGAGGTTGAGAAGGAACGGATACTCCCAGGGATTTTTTCTGACGGTACCTTTCACTTTATAACCCCGGGAGAGCAGTTCGCGGACGATGTGTGCGGCAATGAACCCGGATGCCCCTGTAACACAGACTGGATTATCAGTAATCATGGTTAAAAAAGTACGAAATGGTTGATCATGAAAAACGGCGGACCGCTGAAACTCCCGTTCCGAATATTATCCGGCTTTGTTGTCAAAGCGTTTCAGCTCTTTTTTTATGTGCTTTAAGTATACCCGGCAAGTCCTGGTACTGAACGAAACTTACAAGAATAGGCGGTGCGAAAAAAACCGGTTTGATTTCAGCTTTATAGAACAGCACCGTTCCCTGAATTTCCGGATATGTTTCAATGTTCCATTCACCCCGGTAAATCCTGAAATCTCCATCCAATTGTTCGAAGCTGACTTTTTTCAGGTATTCTTCCCGGGCTTTAAGCCGGAAATGCACTGTTTTTTCAAAAATCAAAATACCGGTTTTTCCCGTCTGTTCCAGAACAATTTCGTTGCCGTCCCTTGAAATTATTCTGCTCGATATGACTTTCGGCAGATTGCTGCTCAAATTGTCATAATCGGTAATCGCTGTCCATACCTTTTCTGGAGAGGCGTTTATATGGATCATGCCGCTGACGCCGATAACATCATCGGGCAGAAAGGAAAGAGTGATCGGAGCCTCGCCTTGCTGCAGCCGTTTTTTTATTTCTTTGTCCATTAGGGCATTCTTTTAGAAAAAGAGCGATGTCAATTGTCAGGGAACGTTTCGGTCGAGCTGCTTGAGGGAATGCCCTGATTCAAATATACATCAAGCTGAATGACTCTGCAATGGTTTTACGATCCGCTTATTTGGCAACAGAAAAAAGCGAACGGATTTCCGGGCTTACATCGGTCGGTTTGCCTGTTTCCCTGTCGAGAGGGCACCAGACGGTCCTTGCCTGTGCAAGCAGTCGCTGATCGGAGGCCCGCAGTATTTCGGTATGGCGGTCGAATGCTATGCGTGAAGCGGTACCTATCCAGGTTTGAACAAGAACGGTGTCGCCTTCCATGGCAGACTTTTTATAGTCTATTTCATGACGGCGGACAACCCAGACCAGTTTTTTCTGGGCGTGATCAGGAGCAAGTTTGCTCCAGTGCTCAATAGCCGCTTCCTGGATCCATCTCACATAAACGATGTTGCTGACGTGCCCGAGCATGTCTATATCTTCCGGCTGTACATCAATACTTATTTCAAACCTTTCGGATTTCATAGGGCTCTGCAACAAGCTTTTGGAATATTCAATACCTTAAAACGTCATTTCCCGTGTATTTCAATTGAGTGTTTTTGCAAACAAGAAAGCTTATCATTACAATGAATAATGGGGATTTCCCCAGACGATAAGGAATTCAACGGGTGCCGCATAAAGAATTCCTAAATATATTCAGTAATACTTATGATAGCAACATTCGAAGATCGCCTGTTGAGCGCCCTGAGGGCTTTCAACCACATTCTTCACGCCCTTCTTGCCATTGCCCTCGTACTTGCAAGCATCATGGTCATCTGGGAATTCTCCGTTGCCGTATTTCAGGCCATTGAGCATAACAACCCTGCAGGCCCTGGGCACGCTCTTTATCGTCTGGACCCTCTCCAGCCTCATTGCCGCTGAAATCAACTATGTCCAGACCGGCGTTTTCCATGTCGTGGTTTTTATCGAAGTAGCCATGATTACGCTTCTCCGGCAGGAAGATGCTTTTTCCAGATACCGCAAACAGCTCAATTTCATGGCATCGGATCAAGACAAGAGCGAAACACAGCGAATGCTGTTTATGAAAGCCGATCAAAATAAGTTTCGAGAGAGGTTTGCGGAACTTCTGCACCCCTGATCAATTCAAATGTCATGTTCCTGGCTTTTGGATGCCAGAGTGAGACAACGGCGCATTCAGCAACATCGCTCCGGTCTATAACGCCCATGAGTTTGTCCCCTGTGCCGAACTGCAACTGATGCCGGAAAGGGGTTCCATCCTGAAGACGCATTACTATCCACTTGCCGGTCCTGCCGGTTGCGCCAGCTACGAGAACGATTCCTCTGAACCTGTTCACTGATGGTGTTTCGTCATTACTGTTTGTTCATGAGCACTTCGAGAAACAAGGATAAGGCCCTGGCAGCCCTTCCCGAGACATTGTCCCCGAGAGCCTCTTTCAATCTCAATGCAGCAAGATGTGCACAGAACTCGATTTTGCCATTGAAACCATTTGACGTTTTAACTGTATTCAGCTCATTCAGGAGATCCGAAATGGCATCATGAGCCAGGACTACACAGAATATCTCATCCGAAGTAAATTCTCTAAGGTTCTCATGCATAAAAAAAATGAGTCCTTCGAGGTTCACAAAAGCTTCAAGGTATTTCTGGTTATCCAGCTTGAAAATGATTTCAGGGATCATTTCTTGCAGCATGACATGAGATTTTACTGATTAAGTATGGGTGTATCAAGCATATTCAGCAATTGACAGAACTTGGCCCCGCCACCACTTTATAGAGGGCCCCCTGTGCCTGTTTACTCGCTGATATCAGACTTGAAGCGAGAACTATGTTAAAAATAAATTTACAAAACCCCTTAAAAATATTATATATCTGATAAAACTTATTTACCGGTTTATTCTTTTTCCCGGTAAATGAAGGATCATTGTTCCGGATGTTTAGAAGGGGATTGTTAGTACATTGCAAGCATGTGGCAATCGCACTGTAGAATCCGTTTTTCATCAGGGATGCATTGAAAGGCCCCATGATTATTCGCTTTCCTGAAAAATGAAGTTTGTTTGTTGTGAATAATATTCTTGTTACCGGCGCAACCGGCTTTATCGGTTCCCGTCTTGTTGAAAAACTTGTTGCCACTCCTGACAGGATTTCCGTTCTTGTGCGAAAAAATTCAGATCTGTCAGCCCTTTCCGGCAAACTTGACAAAATACAACTCGTTTATGGTGATGTAACCGACGGTGATTCAGTCGCAAATGCCATGGCTGGCATTGATTATGTTTATCATGTCGCCGGACTGACGTATATGGGGGATAAAAAAACGGAGCTGCTTTACAGGATCAATGTCACAGGTACGAAGAATGTTCTCCATTCAGCTTTGGAATCAGGTGTTAAGCGAGTGCTTCATGTCAGCTCTATAACAGCAGTGGGAATTGCATCGGGAAAAAAACCGGTCGATGAGAGTGTAAAATGGAATTTTGATGCTGTTAAGCTTGAATATGCAAGGACCAAGCATCTTGCCGAGCTCGAAGTAGCCGACGCGCTCAACAAGGGACTCGACACTGTAATTGTCAATCCGGCATTCGTTTTTGGTGCCGGAGACATGAATTTCAATGCAGGAAGACTGATCAAGGATGTCAATAACCGGCTTATTCCTTTTTATCCACTTGGCGGTATCTGTGTCATCGATGTCGATATCGTTGCGGAAACGATCATAACGGCCATGGAAAAGGGAAGAAAAGGGGAGCGTTATATTATCGGGGGAGAAAATGTTTCTTACAAGCAGCTTGTCGACACCATTTCAAAGATTACCGGTGCCCCGAAAGTACTTTTGCCGCTTCCATACTGGTTGGCAAAAATCCTTAAAACAATGCTCGACCGTTACAAAATCAGGAACGGCATATCGAAACTGTTCAATCTTTCGATGTTCAGAGTCGCATCCGAATCTCTGTATTTCGATTCATCAAAGGCTTTGCGGGAGCTTGGCATGAGGCATGAACCTTACGAAAAAAGTATCCGCAGTGCCTATGAATGGTACAGGGAGCGCAATATGCTGAGATGATCCTCTGATGTTACGATGAAATTCTCTGTTCCTGTTATGCGATTTTTTATCCTTGCCGTTTTTCTTTCAGGCAGTACTCCTCTTCATTCTAATCCCCGAAACGTTTGATTACCTCTTTTTCAGAATACGGGCGCTCTCCTTCCATTGATGAAAATCCTGAAGGGGCTTTCAAGGTATTTTCAGAAGGAGAATTGCAGGAAATTCCGGCAGCTTGATCTTCACAGTCAAGCAGCAATCGAGCTTTCCGTATTTTTTCGAGCATATATTGCATCATGCAGGTGACAAAGGTCTCAAGTTTTTCATCAAACCCGTCAATCTCCATTTCCTCTGCAAAGGATGCAGTATCATCTTTTATGTTTTCTGTAAAAGCAGCCGATGCGTCCTGAAGCATTTCATCAATTGTTGTTATTATTCCTTTAATTTGTTGCTATTGAATAAATTAGCTGGTTTAATCCAGTCTGTTTGTATTAATAGGTTCAAAACCGGAGGGCAGTAGCCTTACTCAGGTTTTTTATTAAAAAGCCAACATTAATGAAATAAAAATGATATAAATTACAAATATTATGTAATTTTAATAATAAATCAGGCGTTTGCAAGATGGTTTGTCGGCAGAAAGGTGCTGAAATCGTTTGGACAGGTGAGTGAAATAAACGCTCTGCTCTTCTGAAGCATTTAATCGGGCTTTTCTATTACATCGCCCATCGGGTATCAATCAGACAAAACAGGAGATAACATGTTTTTTCATGAGAGTATGGTAATTCCCTCCCTGTATTCAAGGGAAGAGCAGGCGCTCCTGGAGCGCTGGGTCCAGAAAGCCCCTGATTATTTGCAGAAAGATCTGCTTGTCGATTCAAACAAGGTTGCGCAGATTTCTCTTTTTTCTGTACAGCGACGTCTTCCTCAAGGTTTATCGATTCGCGAGGATGGTTCGGCAATTGTCGGACGCAAAAGATGGGATTGTGCCGTGCACATGAGAAATGACGTGATATTTCCGGCTCATCTGTTCGAAATAAACTGGGATGATTCACAACCGGGATTATCATGGCCGGAAACCTATTATGCAACATATCTTCCCGGTTATGATATTTATGTCGTCAGCACCTCTGTTGACTCTGCAGACACTTATGGGTATATGGACCTGGCCCTTGGCTTTTTCCATAAAGATATGACTGAAGATGTTGCTTTAAAAGCAGGTTCGGTGATCCAGTCATGGTGGCAATATCTTCATGAAGCAGTCTATAAGCCTGTCTGGAAAGAGTTCATCAAACCAGGCCTGATTGATGCCGAAAGGGCTGTTCTGCTGCGTGACGAGGTATGGAACAAGGTAGGAAATCCTGACAGCGTTGTTTCATAAAGTCGAGCTGTGTGGATATGGACAATCGGGATGTTACAGCGAGGCAGAGTGATACCGAAAAGAATATTCGAGAGCGATTTGTGATTTTCCGATACCCCGGTTTTTGTGCTCTTTTGCCTGAATTATTATTGCCTTTTTTCTGCAAGCAATGTGTCTCTAAGACTTTCAAGCAGCTCTTCCCGGCCGGTGAAAAACGGATTCCTCTCGGGGAGATTTGTTATAACCGGAAGATGATCTGATTTTAAAGGCATTTATGGCTGAAATATTTTAAAAACGTGATTTACTGTATTCTCAGTGTTCGCCGATTATAATTTATCTGCGGGAAACGGCAGCTGCCCGACAACACGTTGAACCGATGTCTCAACGAAGGTTCAGCAGTTTTTTTACTATCATCATGGACTCGTATGCAAGAAGATTTGTGAATCCCATTGCGAAGGCAAGCTCGGCAAGTAAAACTGTTGTTGGTGGATTGAAGGTGCAGAGCATAACGGGACGCCAGACGGGAGTGAACTTGTTTTTGAAACGATAGAGGGTTTCATAATCATAAGCGTATTTGCTGGAAGAAGCCAAATTTTTTATGAGTTTTTCGACAGGGTTCAGCGGTTCTGATGTTGCCTGGTCCGGGTACACGAAAGGTACTTCTCCCAGGCTCCACTCCTGAATTCCTTCATTTTTCAGGACGTCAAATATTCCTGCCACCAGACATTCCATGATATCGCCGGGTGCATTGCGATGCCTGAGCATAAGCTCGGTATGAAAAGCAAACCGGGCACGTCTTGAAATGGTGATCACGGCAAGCCATTTGCCGGAATACGAACGGAACACGAATATTCGATTGTCCAGAGAAAGATGTTGTCTGAATACATGGGACAGCTGCGGTTTGTCAGCATGTGTTGTTTTACTTCTGAATGCTTCGAAGCGACGAATCGTCAAGTCGTTTACGGTAATTTCTTCTACATGTCCATGTTTATTGCCTCTGTTCAGAGATGCCGTTACCGTTTTTCTGTTCATGTGAGGTTTGCAAAGATCGAGAACTGCCTCAGCTCCTGATCTTACCAGATGGCACTTTTCACGGTGAAAAAAAGCTGCCATCATGGGAGTGCAACCACGAATCAGATATCCATCCGGATAAGTCCGGCAAAGATCCTCATACAGTATCTGAAAAGAGAAATCATGAGGTATGTCTGCAAAGGTAACCCAGTGGATGCGGGATACCGGAAGAAGAATATCCCGGTAAACAGCCTTTATACCCTCAATTCTTGTCCAGCTTAAAGGGAGAAGTTCCTCCATAAATCATCAACTCATTTTTACTATCTCAACAGCCGTTTCGGGAAAGGATTCCAGATACAAAGATATCTGTCTGAAAGATAATCACAGTGAGATGGTAAAATATCAGACTCTTTTAAAGTGAACAAAAATCTGATGATATGAGGCTGAAAGAAATGGATTGCAGCTTCAGAAAAATCACTTATGTGAACTAAAATGGATTTTTTCTGGCTGCATGTTTTTTCTGCTTTCTTTTGGTTTAAAGGGATTAGCTGCTCCTGTAATAGTTTCAACAGCTTTGAAGGCAAGGGACCCGACGGCAAAAACTCCGAGACCAACGACGGCAATTCCTGCAAGCCCATGCAGGAGAGGAGGGGCAATAGGCGCAACAGGTGCAATCAGGGCAGCTCCTCCTGCGACGCCAACGGCATTTTTTATTAAATTTGCAGTGTCAATTTGATTCATGGGATAAATGTTCTGAATAATGAAAAGTCTTTTTTTTCCTGAAGATAATAAATGACAGACTCTTTATTTCTCGTGAAACATTGCACACTTTACCAGTCAAACAAAATATTTTGAGCAAAAATATGATTGAAGCTCATAAAGTAATAAAATATGATTTTTTGATATTTATGATCAATTCAGGTTCGGTTCGCATTTCTGGTTACCGAGCATGTGGTTTTTATTATATTTTTCACCGGCGACAAATCCGGCTATAAAGATGCTTTCAGCGAATTCCTCAAGAGTCATTCCCATATCAATTTTCTGACTGAGATACGAATCCATCTCGTTTTTCATCAATATCCTGTTCATCCGCTGTATGTAAGCGTTCCAGGCTCCCTTTATTGCCTGCATCCAGAGAATTCTTGATATGGCATTATTATCCATTACTCTTATCCCTTTTTTCTTATTTGATTTCAACAGGCTCTATCACTTTTTTCTCGAGATTTGAATATGTATCAGCAAGCATGTTTTTTGTTGCTTTCAGAATGTTTTCTTTAAAAGGGGCGAATATAGGTGAAAGAGCAATAAATCCAATTCCCGTAAGAAATACTCCACCCATGGCATGAATAAATAGAGGAAAACCAACGACAGGAGCCATCATTGCCAAACCTTTAATTCCATCGGAAGATGTGTTTTTGGGTAAGGATATTGTTTCGGACATGGATAGTTTTTGTTTATTGTGAAACAGATGCGGAAAGTACCTCGCGATTTACGAGAGGTGCTTTCCGCAAAACAGTACATCTTATTTTTTTGGAGCGATAGCTGAGGAAATGTTCTGGAGTGCCTGGTTGAAGGCATTTAAAACATTACCTGCAATCTCAACGGAGGTTTTGCTTAATGGCTCGAATGCAGATGTAGCTGATTTAATGCCGTTGGTGATCATGTCGACCTGCATTTGACCGATTTTTCCGATCGATTCAACGAGGTTGTTCAGAGGGTTTGGTGTTTCGTTTGCCATTGCTGTTATGTTTTATGGTTGATGAATGATGGAAAAAGCCAAAACACTTGATTTTGAGACACCACCTGGACGTACCGTCAAGAACAGGCGCCGTTTCGTTCTGTTTATTTCTTTCGTTGGCGGTTTACTCAATCTTTTCCTATACCAGATTTTCCGGAATGAGCATTTTGTTCAGCTCAAATCCTCCTTGTGTTTATCCTGCTCATTAATGCCACGGAAAGAATAGTTCGCCGCTTTACATCTAATAAATATCATGAGTACAGCTTGTCAGAATTGAGCGTTGATTAAGGCTCCGTGAACACGCAGCTTCCCGCAAGAAATCGATTAAGTGGTTATATTATAATATTATAATGGCGCAGATTATTATTCTTGCGTTATTTTTAGATATTTATGATATTTGTAATAAATGTAATATATTTTTCAGAAATTGAAAGGTTTTTACAAAGACTTTTTGAAAGGGACAGTATGAAATTCGCATGGAATTCCGGCTTTAACTGATTGTCTTAAAAACAAAAAGAGGTGCTTATGTCTTTAATCCGGTTAAAAAAAGCCGAAAAGAACCAGTCATATAGAGTCGGAATTCATTGGGGAGAATTAAAGGACAGAACAAGTGAGAAGCGAGAAGTCAGTCATGAGCATATCAGGAGGAATGAGTACGACGTTTCTTCAGCACTGAAAGAACAGAGCAATGAAGGGTCTGCCGAAAATTACCTGAATGAATATGGTGGAATGTGTGGATTTGCAACAGGAGTGGATTATATCAAAAAACATTCAAATATCCGGGATATGTCAGTATCTGAGTCAAAAACACTTTTTGAGCGACTCGATGAAGATGAATTGTTTCGTCAGCAAATATTGGCATCCTCAGACATGGATGAGTGCATGGAGATCATTGAAGCATACGGTTTGCCGTGTACCCGGGGCGAAGCCGCGTCGGAAATTGACAAATTCAGGAAGGAGAATATTCTGTCTGATGAAGCTTCTCTTTTTTCTTTGTGGGGTAATCGAATCTCCTGCATAAAGAAATGAATTTACATGATTTATCAGATCAAAATTTAAATGGATAGACAAATGAGCAGTATCAACGGAGCTTTTGTACAGGGAGCCGAAGCATATGGCCGCCTCCTTGAAGTGTTTATCGATGGGCACTGGTGGGTTGTCGGCGATTATCTCGAAAATGTCGGTAAATGTACCAAAAGGCTTGGTGCAAACGCCTATCCCTATCTTTATGGCGGTTCTTCAGCGATTGGCGGTTACAAAGGAAGTTCTCCGGAATTTTCAGGATATGCGACGGCTACGAAAGAGATCAGGAAAAGATTTGACGCCTGAAAAGTTGTTCTTGAGCGTTTTATTCAGAAGTAATTTTACCCGCAGAGAGTGAACAGCATGCTGTCAGCAGATACACACAATCCCAATTCGACAATCAACCATCATACGTTTGGTTATCCGAATAAAAGAGATTCGGCTAACTATTCTAAAAATAAATGGCTTCTTGTCCAGCCGAAAAGCTCGACGAGTATGATGGTTGATTCTGGAAGCGTCAGTATGCCTTTGAACCTTATCATGGTTGCGACTCTCGCCGGCAGACTTTTTGACGTCACACTGATCGATGAGAGGATAGGAGACCGGGTACCAGAAGATTTTTCGGATTTCGATGTTGTGGCGATTACTTCGCGTACGCTCAATGCACGTAATGCCTACAACATTGGTGACAGGGCTCTCGCCCAGAAAAAGATTGTGTTGCTCGGCGGAGTCCACCCGACAATGATGCATGACGAAGCGATTCATCATTGTACGAGTGTCGTTTACGGAGAAGTTGAATCGATATGGGATGAACTGGAAACCGATATTATCAATGGAACAATAAAACCTGTCTACAGGGCAAAAGAACTCCGTTCCATGACCGCTATGCGCTCACCGGATTTCGGCTATGCCCTTCAATCGAAAAATGCCAGAAAGTACAGTTCCAGAATTCCGATCCTTGCAACGAAAGGATGCCCCGTCGGGTGCAATTTCTGCACAACACCTACAGTTTACGGAAAAAGTTACCGTTATCGCGAGATAGGACTGGTGCTCGATGAAATGCGTTCTCATCAGGAGCGTCTGAACCGGAAGAATGTGAATTTTTCTTTCATGGATGACAACATCAGTTTCAGGCCCCAGTACTTCACTGAACTTCTCGGTGCGATGGAGAAAATGGGTGTCCGGTGGAATGCGAATATCTCAATGAATTTTCTTCATAAACCGGAAGTGGCCGAAATAGCGGGAAGGTCAGGGTGCGACCTGATGAGCATCGGCTTCGAATCTCTCAACCCCGAAGTACTGAAAACAGTGAACAAGGGGGCCAATCGTCTGCAGAACTATTCTACCGTTGTCCATAACCTTCACAAAAACGGTGTTGCTATCCAGGGATATTTTATGTTCGGTTTCGATGACGACAATGAAAAAAGCTTTCAGGCCACTTACGACTTCATTATGCAGAACCGGATCGAGTTTCCGGTCTTTTCCCTTGTGACTCCTTTTCCCGGGACACCGTATTTCGAAGAGATGAAGCCAAGGCTGAGGCATTTTGACTGGAGCAGGTATGACACCTATCACTACATGTTCGAACCACGAAAAATTTCCGGCGAAAAACTCCTTGAAAACTTTATCAAGCTCCAAAAAGAGGTATACCGGGGACGCGCCATCATGCAGAGGATGAGCGGAAAACCATTGAACTGGGTCTGGTTGGCCAACATCATGATGAACCGGTTCACGACGAAGCTTAAACCTGAAATCTATCTATAAATGAGCCAGGCAAACAATCAGCAAATGATAAATCAGTTTCCAGCCACCTCAGAAAAAAATTCCATGTCAGTAAATACTCGTGCGCTCTTTATCGACAAGGTCAAGGCACATATAGAACTGCTTGACCCTGTTACCTGGATAAGCGTTTTTCCCTGCCTTGCTGCAGGGGTAATGGCTTCCGGAGGCATGAAACCAACGTTACACGATTATCTCCTGTTGCTGGCGCTTTTCATAATGTACGGACCTCTTGGTACTGGTTTCAGCCAGTCAATAAACGATTTCTACGATCTCGAGCTTGACAGGCTCAATGAGCCTACCCGCCCGATCCCTTCAGGCAGGATATCAGAAAGGGAAGCGGCATGGAACTGGGGTATTGTGCTGGTAACAGCTATTCTGCTTGCAATCTGGATCGGATCCGATATCGGGGGAGTGAGAGGTATCGTTTTTGCTGTCTCCCTGTTATCCGGTCTTGTTATAGGGTATATCTATTCGGCCCCCCCGTTGAAACTGAAAAAAAACATCTTCCTTTCCGCACCGGCAGTTGGCCTCTCCTATGGATTCATTACGTACCTGTCCGCAAATGCGCTGTTCAGTGACATAAGGCCTGAAGTGATCTGGCTCGGCATCCTTAACTTCTTTATGGCCGTTTCTCTTATCATCATGAATGATTTCAAGTCTACAGAAGGGGACGCAAAAAGCGGGATGAAATCGCTTACCGTCATGATCGGGACCCGCAAGACCTTTCTTGTAGCATTCGGGATCATCGATCTCGTGTTCGCTGTCTTTGCAGTTCTTGCCTGGAGCTGGGGTTTCCAGATACTCATGTATATCATTCTCGCGTCGATGACATTCAGCATATACATTCAGGCAGGTATTTACCGGAATCCTGAAACCGGCGCATCATTCATGCAGCACGCAGTCGATGACGGGTTCGGAAACGCCATCGGAAAGAGCGAAGTCCATGCCCACAATGCTTTTCTGCGTTTCCAGGTCGTGAACAATTTTCTTTTTCTCATAAACCAGTTTATCGCTGCCGGACTGATCGGTATCAAGTACCTCGGTTGAACATGCTTCTTTCACTTCTCCATCAACAGTGCGGGTCGGGCTACACGATTTTGACGCCCGGTTCGCATTTTTTCGTTTCATCAGAAACGATAATACTATCAAAGTGCTTTATTTGGCGGGTGGCTTCCCTGGGATAACTATACTTTGAACAGATTGTACATTGAAAAGTGCGGCTTTTTATGTATGAATTATAAGCAAAGTGAGAAAATATCTTGTAAATCTGATATTTTTTTTGCTGATAAATCTCATATGTCGAAGTGACAAGCCTGCTTTCCATCATTTTTGATACACATGAAAACAATCGCTCAAAACAGCAAGCAGTTGTCTGAAATTTCCGCAATCCTGGAAGCCCTTCCTGATTTAGTGTACCTCATCGACAGCGAAGGTGTAATTCTGAATGCCAACAGCGTTTTTTCATCCTGGTTCGGTTTGACAACCAGTGAATGCATCGGTGAAAATATCTATAACCTTCTTGCCGATGTCCTGCATCAGCCGGAACTTGCCGACCATCAGAAAAAGCTTATAGACGAAGTATTGATAACCGGGAAACGGAAAGTATTCGAGGATGAAAGGGATACCTGGCGGGTAACTATAAATCCTGTCAATTCCGGCAAAGATAACATAAACAGCCTTCTTGTTTCCATCCAGGATATTTCAGGTTTTCGTAAAACCAGCAGGGATCTCAATACGGAACGGTCATTGAAGACAGCCCTGCTCGATACCATGCCTTGTTCAGCCGTGATCCTCGATGCTGATCTTCGCATGATCGTCTGGAACAGATATGCCGAAGAGATGCTATACAGTAAAGGCCGGTCTGACAAAAAGATTCCCAAGCCCGCAGAATTTTTCAGCCCTGCCGATATGCCCATGCTCAGCAAGAGAATCATGGAGGTTATCAACAAGGGGGTTGATGATTCAAGAGTTTTAAAAATCCATCCGCATGGCTGTAGCGGGCATTTGTGGATGCTGACACGGACAAGCAGGATATTCATTGACGGCAAAGCGTGTGCGCTCTCCATCGGAATCGACATCAGCGACCGAAAAGGGTTCGAAGAGGAGCTGAATAAAAGCAAAACAAGGCTCGATCAGGCGCTTTCGGCAGCGCATGCGGGTATATGGGAATGGGACCAGGAAACTGGTGAGGTTGACTGGTCGGATGAAACATGGAAGCTCTACGGCATGGAACCCGGAAAGGAAAAAGCTTCGATTGAACTCTGGGAAAATGTGGTACATCCTGATGATATCGATATCGTCAAGAAGAAGGTCAACGGAGCTGCCGCCAGTAAAAGTGAATTGAATGTGGAATATCGTGTCTGTCTTTCTGATGGAACGGCTCGCTGGGTTTTATCCCGTGGTAAGCCCATGCATAATGATTTGACCAATAAACAGAGCTTTATTGGTACAATCATCGATATCACCGATCGGAAACAGATAGAGATCGAGCTGCTGCAGAGCAAGGTCCGCTTCAATTACGCTCTGGATGCATCCCTGTCAGGAGTATGGGAGTGGGATGTTTCGACCGATACGCTGAGCTGGTCCGAACAGGTATGGCGATTGTACGGCCTTGAACCGGGAAGCGTTCCCCTGAACAATCAGCTCTGTGTCGATACCGTTCATCCGGACGATCGGGCGATGGTCTCTTGGATCATCAAGTCTGCCGTGAGCAGGGGTGAGGCTGCTTCTCTTGAGTATCGCACCGTTCACCCGGACGGTTCGGTCCGCTGGCTGACTTCCCGTGGAATGCCGGTCAAGGATGCCAATGGAAACCTTGTCCGGTACATCGGGGCGATCATCGATATAACCGAACGCAAAAATATCGAGCTTGAACTCGTCGAAAGCAAGGAGAGACTCAATCTTGCATTGGAAGCCGCACAGGCCGGTGTATGGGAGTGGGATTTGAAAACCAATGAAAATACGTGGACAGAAGAAATGTGGCAGCTGTACGGGCTCGAAAAACAGGATGCCAAACCCACTTTCGATTTTTGGGCAAACATGATTCATCCGGATGACAGGGAAATGGCTGTCAGAGTGGTCAGTGATGCGGCAAACAACGGGAGCGAACTCGCTGTAGAGTACCGGACACTGCATCCCGACGGATCTGTCCACTGGCTCATGTCACGGGGCAAGCCGCAATTGAATGCTAAAGGTAAGACGATACGCTATATCGGAATGATTATCGATATTACGGAACGCAAAACAATAGAGATTGCGCTTGAAGAGAGCAGAAAGAGAATGACATTTGCCCTCGACGCCACCAATTCCGGTGTCTGGGAATGGAATGTCGTGGAAGACAATGTAACCTGGACCGACAGTATCTGGAGATTGTATGATCTGGAGCCTGACAGCAAGAAGACTACGCATAAACTTTGTGAAACCAATATCCACCCTCTCGACAAGGATATAACATTCGAGAAGGTGATGTCTGCGGCCAACAACGAGAAGGATATCAATATCGAATACAGGGTCTGTCACAAGGATGGTTCGGTGCACTGGCTCATGTGCCGAGGTGTGCCGTTCTACTTCCCCGACGGAAAGATAAAAAGTTACATCGGGACCGTATCCGATGTTACCAATCGCAAGGAGCTTCTGAATGACCTGATGGACAGCAAGATGAGGCTCAGCCAGGCCCTGGAAGCAGCGCGGGCTGGCGTCTGGGAATGGAACATGAAAACCGGCGAAAATATCTGGTCGACAGAAACATGGCCTTTATACGGTCTGGACTGGCGCAATGGAGAAAAACCGACATTCGATCTCTGGAAAAGCGCCATATACCCCGAGGACAGAGAAAAAACTGTTCAGGCTGTAATCTCGGCATCAAAAACAAAAATCGAGCTTAATACTGAATACCGTGTCGAACATCCGGACGGTTCAATCCATTGGCTGATGTCGCGAGGCAGGCCACTTTACAACAACCATGGCAAGGTCGATCGTTATATCGGCACTGTTATCGATATTACAAACCGAAAAAAAATCGAGGACGAGCTCCAGAAAAGCCGTGAGAAACTTGATTTTATCCTCAAGAAAAGCCATGTAGGCGTCTGGGACATGAACCTGCTGAATTACCATGTGGAGCGTTCTCTCGAGCATGCCCATATTTTCGGTTACGATTCGATAGAGCCGGAATGGTCCCTTGAAAAGTTTATCAGCCATATTGTTCCGGAAGATCGTGCCCGGATCCAGGCTTTGATTGTTGATTCGATCAACAGAAAAGAAAATTATACGTTCGAGTGCCGTATTCATCGTCAGAACGGCGAACTTCGATGGATATGGGTTACCGGTTCCAGCCTGACGGATGTCAATGACAACGACATGCATGTACTCGGTATTGTTCAGGACATCACCGAACAGAAGAAGGCCGAAGCGGCTGTCAGGGCAAACGAAAGCAAATTTCGGAACATCTTCGATCACTCTCCTGTTGCGATAGCCATCGGTGAAGTCGAAAAAGGCATCATGTACGATGTGAACTTTGCCATGCTCGAACTCTTCGGGTTCGATCGGGAAGAGGTTATCGGACGGAATATTTTCGAAATCGGGATTGTGATGAACCATGAAGATGAGGAACAGATCAGGAGGGAACTCTACGGTTGCCGTAAAATCATCAATACCCCTTTCCATTTCAGGAAAAAAACGGGAGAACCTCTGAATATCCTGTTTTCAGCCGAATATATCACGATCAACGACAGGCAGGCTTTACTGGTCATGATTACCGATATCACCCTGCAGGAAGTGCAGCAGATGAGCATCGAACGGCTCGAGCAGGCTGTTGCCGAACGGACTGTTCAACTGAACGAGGAAGTGAACCGCCTGAACAGCTTTTTGAGCATGATAACCCATGAATACCGTACCCCTCTTGCAATCATTCGCGGCAACCTTGATCTTATCGAGCTTAAAAACAAGCGCTGCAACTGCGTAAATCCGGTCGAAACCGGCAAAATCCACCGTGCCATAGACCGTCTTGTGGACTTGATGGAAGAATCGATCCATGAAAGTCGTGTGTTCGAGTCCCGGATTCAGATGACATTCAAGGTATTCTATATATCCCAGGTCGTCTCGGCACAGCTCGAGTCGTTTAAATCCCTCTGGTCCGACATCACGGTCATGTATTCCCATAACCTCGATGATTGCAGGATTTCCGGCGATTCAATCCAGTTCGGTCTGGCGATTTACAACCTGCTCGACAATGCCAGGAAATACTCTCCTGCCGACAAACCAATAGAAGTTGACTGCCGGCATGAAGGTAAGGAAGCGGTTATCAGGATCAGGAACCAGGGGAAAACGATTACGGAAGAGCAGGCCGAATCGTTCTTCGAGAAATACCGCCGGGGCAGCAACTCGATGAACACCAGCGGAGCAGGACTGGGTTTGTGGCTTGTAAAGAACATTATCGAACAGCATAAGGGAACGGTAAGCCTGAAAGGCATACCCGCAGGTGTCGAAGCGATGGTACGCGTTCCATTATATGAGAAAGCTCACTGAATTTCCGGAAAGGCGGCAATGACGCCATCTTCTGTAAAAAATAGGGACTTTTTCACTATACTGTTCTGTTGAAAGCAGATACAACATATCCTTCGGAATTTATGGACAATAACAGACGTGTAATCATTGTTGAAGATGATAAGGATTTCTGCGACAGCATGGTCGAGTACCTCAGGCTTTCAGGTCTCGATGTAACCGGAGTTGATTCGGCTCTTGAGTTTTATAGAAATATCGCTGAAGCAGGGTTCGATGTCGTTGTGCTCGATATCGGTCTTCCCGACCAGAACGGTATTGTTCTTGCAGAATATATCCGCAACAATACCGACATGCGCATCATCATGCTCACCGCGCAGTCGTCGCTGGAAAGCAAAATAAACGCCTACAAAGCCGGAGCGGATATCTATCTGGTAAAGCCTGTCGATTTTTCCGAATTGTCAGCCTCCATTTTAAGTATTCTCGGACGTCTCGACAATAATCACTCGACAAAGGAGGAAGCAAAGAAAAATGAGCCGACAAGGTTCCAAAAACAGGAATCGAGATGGAAACTGTTAAGGAACGGTCAGATATTGCGCTCTCCGGACGGAAATGAAATTAATCTTACAGCAAAGGAATTCGATCTGATAGAACGGCTTGCTTTGTCATATAATGAAGTCGTTGCTCGACAGGACCTTCTCAGTGCGCTTGATTATGACAACAACGATTATGGCAATCGTTCTCTTGATGCACTGGTTCACCGGCTTCGCCTTAAAAACAAGGGCATCGGGCGCCGGATTCCCGTCAAAACCTCACATGGCTCAGGATACTGCTTTTCAGAAGCAATTTCTATCGATTAACAGCTGAATTCCCTTCGGTATTACGTTTTTTATATTTTACTTTTCGAAAATCAAGCATGCTTTATCGTATCTCGATTCGATACGCAGCATTTTTTTTAAAAAGAAAAGGGCTGCTGCTGTAGGCTAACCAGGGAAATAATGGATGAACAACACGAAACAGCGGTATTATGAATGATGAAAGTCTGAATGGTTTAATGGAGCTCTATCCGGAATATGAAGGGCCATCCTCTGAAAAGAGACTCGATTACTTTGAGCGGTATATAGATTCCTATCTGTCGGTTGCCGGTACGAATCCTTTTCTGAAAACCGTGTATTTTGACGCATTTGCCGGCAGCGGCTCAAGACGGGATCCGAAAAGTCCTCTGCTGCAGCAACTGAAATTCACAACGGCAGAAGAGAAAGGTTATAAAGGGTCAGCCGAAAGGGTTTTGAACCTGGAGAAAGGATTCGATTACTACTATTTTGTTGACGATCATCAAAGCCTTGTCAAGCTTAAGGAGCGGCTCGAGGCAGTGCCCGGGTCAAACCGGAAAAAAATGATTTTCAGGCCGGAAGACTGCAATCTGGAGCTCGAGAGGTTTGCTGATGCATTGCGGTCCGATGAATTTTCAGCTTTGATCCTGCTTGATCCTCTCGGTTTCAATATCGAGTGGAGGTCGATCGAACGGATTCCTTGCAGAAGGTCGGACCTCTGGCTTCTTCTTCCAACAGGAGTTATTGTCAACAAATTGCTTGACCACGATGGACAGCTTGGTGATATCGCCCGGCTTGAACCGTTCTTCGCACTTCCGGAGGAAGCGATCAGGGCGGAATTTCTCTGTGAAGAAAGAAATTTCTCTCTGTTTGGCGAAGAAACAGTTATGGAAAAGATCGATAACTCCATCGATCAGCTCGCATATCTCTATGTCCGGCTGCTGAAAAAGAACTGGACCTATGTCACCGATATTCCGCTGATGTTGCGCAGTTCAGGTAATATGCCGCTTTACCGGCTGATTTGCGCCTCATGCAGCAATCCTGTTTTTGAAATTTCCCGCATGATCATCGGGGATGAACAGTGACCGGCATGTCATAACGATTGCCGGACGGATTTTCTTGTATTGAAAACAACGTAAGGAAAAAGGAGCGGATATGATCACCAAAGCGACGCTTGGGTTTCTCACTGAGCTTAAGTCCCATAATGACAGGAACTGGTTCGAAGCAAACCGCAAAGAGTATCAGGCAGCCTACGCCGATTTTTTCGATACGGTTGTACAGCTTCTTGCCGGTGTTTCGGCATTCGACGATGAAATCGCTTCGTCAGGGCTCGATCCGAAATCCTGCATCATGCGCATCAACCGCGATATCAGGTTTTCAAAGGACAAGTCGCCCTATAAAACCAACTTTTTCGTTTTCATCAGCAGGGAGGGGAAGAAGAGCCCGTTCGGAGGATATTATTTCCATCTCGAACCCGGCGCATCATTCGGAGGCGGAGGGATCTACATGCCGGAACCGGCAGTCCTCGATCAGGTCAGGCGGCAGATAGATATGCATTTCAATGAGTGGCTGGCTATCGTTTCGGAAAAAACGTTTTCATCACAGTTTCCCGAGGGAGTGCTTCCTTCCGGAAAACTGTCGAGGCCTCCGAAAGGGTTCGATGCATCGAGCCCGGCCCTTGAATACCTGAAGTACAAGGGTTACTACACCCAGCGGTTTTTTTCAGACAAGGAGGTTGTCTCTGCAGGATTTGCCGATGAGCTTCTCGAGGTTTTCCGGACAGCCCGGCCGCTTGTCGGGTTTGTCAACAGGGCGCTTTCTCAGTGCTGAGGACTCAGGACTGAGGGAAGATTGGAAAGTGGAAAGTGGTAAGTGGGAATTCCCGGATCGCACTCTCCGGATCCCAGTTTCCCAAAACAGCCCCGACTTGTCGGGGTGAGGCAAATTTGTTTATAGGGGCGTCAGCCCCGGGCACTCATTGCCGGTCATGTCCAGCGGCATGAGAACACGGATTACTTTTCCTATATGAACACGAATATTGCACCTCCATCCAACAATCCGGAAACCGCAGCTTTCGGTAAAGCGGCACGCAGGCTGCTCCCGTTTCTTTTCCTCTGCTACATTCTTGCCTACCTCGATCGTGTCAATGTGGGATTCGCGAAGCTGCAGATGTGCAGCGATCTCGGGTTCAGCGAAACCGTTTACGGTACCGGCGCGGGTATCTTCTTTATCGGGTACCTGCTGTTCGAGGTGC
>JAAXXY010000064.1 GCA_013334225.1 Chlorobiaceae bacterium | reverse complement strand
AGCGCACGGTTGTGCGCTTTTTGTTTTCCCGGACGTTCTCCTTGTTTCCGGGTATGGCTGGTGGCTTTTTTACTTTATTTTATAGACAAAGCGTTTGCCGTCCTTGCCTGATGGCACACGCTCGATTTCAGGATCGGTTGCGCCGTATTTGTTGAACCAGAGGCTGACCGTCGTTCCCTTGATGTTCAGCGCATCACCGATATCGCGCGGTTTGAAGGTCTTGCTGGGATGAGTGCGGAGCAGGTTCTTGATGGCCGTTCCCAGCTGTCCCCTGCCGAATTTTGACGGCGCCTTCTCCTGCGGGGCCGCCCCTTCGAGTTTTGCAAGGTTTGTTTCGAGCTTCTTGATGATTGCGTTGAGCTCGTCTTCAAGCGGCTTGATTTTTTCCTGGAACTCTTTCTGAGTTTCAGCTATTTTTGTCTGGAGCTGTTTTTTTTCTTCGACGAGAGACTGGAAGTGATCGATTTTTTGAATAAAAATGTCATACTTGTCAGGGGAACCGATATCTTTTTTTATCGCGCTCATAGTTCTTTTCGTTTTATTTTAATTGTGCTATAAATTTAATATGTCACTTAAAATATATCATAATGTCATTAGCTCTGCAAATAAAATAATAATGCAAGAATATTTACAACTGAATTTTGTTTCCAAGTATATTAACAAGTGTTTTGACAGTATGGGGGACGGGTAATTAGCGATATGAACAGTACTATAAAAAGTGTCGCTTCGGTAACTCTCGGCTGCAAGCTGAACTATGCCGAAACATCATCGATTATTGACAATTTGAGCAATAACGGATGGTGCATTTCAGAGATCGGAAAAAACCCCGATCTGATTATTATCCATACCTGTGCGGTAACAAACCAGGCTGAACAGAAATGCCGTCAGAGGATACGGAAAATCATACGTGAGAACCCTTCCAGCCGTGTCGCGGTTATCGGTTGTTATGCCCAGCTGAAATCAAGCGTGCTCGAAGGCATGGTGGGAATCGATGCAGTTCTGGGGAACGAGGAAAAATTCGATCCGGCCATTTATGACGATCTTCTGGATGCTCCGGTAAACAGCAGGAAAGTCATGATAACCCCAGCCTCTTCATTTCAAAAGGTCTATCAGGGGTACTCCTTGAGTTCCGGGGAAGGAAGGAAAAGGACAAGGGCTTTCCTGAAGATACAGGATGGTTGCGACTACGGATGTGCATACTGTACGATTCCGGCTGCAAGGGGAAGATCGAGGTCCCTTCCGTCCGGGGTGATACTCGACAGGGCTATGGATCTTGCTGCTTCAGGCTATCGGGAGATCGTGCTTACAGGGGTCAATACGGGTGATTACCGTCATGATGGCCTGACTTTTGCGGGCCTGCTCCGTATGCTTGAAAAGGTCGGGGTGAGCAGGATTCGGATCAGTTCCGTCGAACCGGATTTCCTTGACGAGGAGCTCATATCGGTCGTTGCGGCGTCCGAAAAGATCGTTCCGCATTTCCATGTGCCGCTCCAGAGCGGTTCTGATGCCATACTCAAAGCCATGCGGCGCCGATATGATACTGCCCGTTACCGTGAGAGCATCCTCAGGGCTGTCGGGCGAATTCCCGATTGCGCCGTCGGAGCGGATGTCATGGTGGGATACCCCGGAGAGACCGAAGGGGATTTCAATGACCTCTGCCGTTTCATCGAAGGGTTGCAACTGGCCTATCTTCATGTTTTCAGCTGCTCCGTCAGGCCGGGCACCGCTCTTGAACTTCAGGTACGAAACAGGGAACGGATACCGGTCCATCCGGGTGAAATCTCAAGACGGCAGAAAGCGCTCGCAGAGCTTGGTAAACGTAAGGAAGAAGCTTTCAATGCGCGGTATATCGGTTCGGAGTGTGTGGTGCTTTTCGAGGAAAGCAGGAAGGCCGGACGGGGCAGGTTCCTGTGCACCGGGTATTCCAGGAACTACCTCAGGGTTTCGGTCGAGAGCCCGACCGACCTTGCGGGAGAGGAGCGGGCGATCGTAATCGAGAGCTCCGGAGAGGATTTGATTTTACAGGGCAGACTGTTATCTTGACTTTCAATTTGATGGCAGACCGTTCCGTTCAATTTAATTCTTTCCTTCCATGCCGATTAAATCCCGCATCCGTTCGATTCCAGACTATCCCAAAAAAGGGATCCTGTTTCGTGACATCACAACCCTCATCAAGGACCCGGTAGGGTTCAGATTGGTCATTGACAGCCTTACGCAGCACTATCTGCTCAACGGTGTCGATTTTGATGTCATTGTCGGTATCGAGGCCCGCGGGTTCATTATAGGCGGGGCACTGGCATACACACTGGGCAAAGGGTTCGTCCCGGTGAGGAAACCCGGAAAGCTGCCTGCTGATGTCGTTTCCCAGGAATACGAGCTCGAATACGGAACAGACAAGATCGAAATCCATCTCGATGCACTCGAACCCGGCAAGAAAGTGCTTCTTGTCGATGACCTTCTCGCTACCGGTGGGACTGCACTCGCAGCTGCAGCCCTGGTTGAAAAGGTCGGAGGGATCGTTTCCGAGATGGCCTTCATCGTCAACCTTCCCGATATCGGCGGCGAAAGGAAAATCAGGGAGAAAGGCTACAGTGTTTACTCGCTCACCGAATTCGAGGGCGAGTAAACCGTTCTGGCGCCATGAGGATTCAGGAAATGCATCAGGACGTTATCGGTTCCGCCGCGATTCAGGGCGGTTTTCAGGGTACGGCAGCTTCATCTGCCGTACCTTCTTTTCAGCACATCGCTCAAGTTCCTCCATCCTGGCTTGTTCTTCCCTTTGTTCTGCTGCTGCTCATGATAGCGACAGGCCCCCTGTTTTTTCACCGGTTCTGGGAACGCCACTACCCGAAAGTATCGATCGGGCTCGGTGCCTTTGTGGCTGCCTTTTACGGGTTCATGATGGAAGGCGGTATCGAGGTGTTGAGCCATACCCTGCAGGAATACCTCTCCTTCATCACCCTGATTGCATCGCTCTTTGTCGTTTCCGGAGGCATTCTGATCAGGATAGAAAAGCGTGGCTCACCGTTCACCAATGCACTCCTGCTTTTATCGGGGGCGGTGCTTTCAAATCTCATCGGTACGACCGGAGCATCCATGCTGCTTATCCGGCCCTTTCTGCGCATGAATGCCGGTCGTTTGAAGGCATTTCACATCGTCTTTTTCATTTTCATCGTCAGCAATATCGGCGGAGCCCTTACTCCCATCGGTGACCCTCCACTTTTTCTCGGATTTCTCAAAGGTGTTCCTTTTTTCTGGGTCTTGTCGAAGGTGTGGTTTGCATGGATCGTGACGATAGCCGTGCTGATCGGTATTTTTATGCTGTTTGATGCGAGGCTGGCAAAAAGCGGATTTCCGGAAGACCGCAAAAAAGGCCGGCTGCAGATAACGGGAACGAAGAACTTTTTATTCATTGGGGCCATCATTGCCGCCGTGTTCCTCGATCCGGCGGTTATCAGGGAAATCCCTAGCCTGCAGAAGATGTTCCATCTTCCTTTCGGTATCCGTGAAGTGCTCTTGTCCGTTATTGCCGTTGCCGCATATTTCACCTCCGACAGGGAAGCGTTGAAAGGAAACGAGTTCAACTTTGAACCCATCAGGGAAGTCGCGCTGCTTTTTATTGGTATTTTCGCAACCATGATCCCTGCGCTTCAGCTCATAGCCAGTTATGCGTCACTGCATGCCGGGGATTTTTCCGTAACGCGCTTCTACTGGATGACCGGGTTCCTGTCGGGTGTTCTGGACAATGCGCCTACCTACCTCAATTTTTTTGCAGGAGCTGCCGGAAAGTTCGGTATCGATATCGGACAGATTGCAGATGTCCGGCGGTTCGCCGGAGGCGCGGTATCACCTGTTGCCGGTGACGTGACATCCGATGTCTATCTTATGGCGATTTCCATCGCCTCGGTCTTTTTCGGGGCCCTTACCTATATCGGGAACGCACCCAACTTCATGGTCAGGAATATTGCAGCGCAGGCGGAAGCGGATGTTCCGGACTTTCTCGAGTATATCTATAAATACTCTCTGCCGGTCCTGATACCGGTGTTTTTTCTGTTATGGCTGCTGTTTTTCAACTATTGACAATGAGGGGCGGAGATGAGCGCAGGTGAAGGATCGAAAAGCTTTGTCGATGCTGTCGGCAAGGGGGAGAGGGGATTTGTCGTTAAAAACTCCGTTTTCCTACCTTTTCATTTCGAATTGATCAGTATCTGGGCAGGCAAGGAGATGTCACTGCTTGCCGCTCCTGAACTCATGGTCGATTTCTGTGACGCTCCGGATATCGGGGTCAGGGAAGGAAGATCTTATACAAACCTTGTTTTCAGGAAATGGAAAAACATTCAGCATGAGCTTGGGCACCATAAAGGGCACATCGTTATCCACGCTGCCGAAAAGGGGGCTGATCTTTTTGATAAAGCAAACCTGCACTACATCCGGATATCTTTCAGGGATGACCGTAAAGAATTGCAATTCGAGCTTATAGACAATCCATTCGAACTGTAATCAGTGCCTGTTCTGAATTTTGCCGGTGCAGTGTTCAGCTTTCGGTGCTTTTCAGGCTTTCGCTGACGGCATGTTTGAATTCTTTCGAGATCTTGAATGTCGGCACGTTTTTCGGATCGACGGTCACTTTTTCCCCGGTCCTGGGGTTTCTGGCCTGGCGCAGGTTCTTGTACCTGATGTTGAATGATCCGAACCCCCTGATTTCGATCCTTTTTCCGGTTTTCAGGGAGTCGATGATACTTTCGAACAGGCAATCAACCACAGACTCCGTTTCATTTTTTGTGAGACCGGTTCTGTGGGCAATTACGTTGACCAGATCAGCTTTGGTGGTTGTGTTTCCCATGGTGGTTCAGGCTTAGGTTGTTGTAGTGTATGTCTTTATTTAAACCATAAACGAAGAGCAACAATTCCTAAAAAAACCGCAAATGATTTCTGGAGCGTTTTGCCGGGAAGATGCAATGCTATTTTTGCACCGAAAAAAGCGCCCACGAAAAGTCCCGCAGCGATCAGCAGGCCCAGCCAGATATTTTCCATGGGAATTTTACCCGAACGGTAGTATTCGATGACGCCGAAGAGGCCAACGGGCAGCAGCAGTGCCACAAGGGATGTCGCAGTCGCGTTGAGCTGGGGCATGCCGAAGACGATCATCAGTATCGGCACGATGATTATTCCTCCTCCGACACCGAACATGCCGGAAAGGATACCGGCAATGATGCCGGTGAGGAGCAGTGGGACGATATGCATGTTCATCCGACCGGTTGTTGTCAGGTAGTGGCCAGGGCAGCTGCCGTATGCCCGTTGCCTATGATCTCTGTAATCTCATCCGCATTGAGCGACTCTTTTTCGATCAGTGTTCCTGCGAGCCGGTGCAGGATATCGAGTTTCGATGTGATGATGGTTTTCGCGTTTTCCATACACGACATGATGATGTTGCGTACCTCGACGTCGATCTGCAGGGCGGTTTCTTCGCTGTATTCACGGATGTGGGAATAATCCTTGCCGAGAAAGACCTCTTTGCTGGTATCGCCGTAGTTGATCGGTCCAAGTTTGTCGCTCATTCCCCATTGACGGACCATCCTGCGCGCGATATCTGTCGCTTTTTCGATGTCGTTGGCCGCACCGGTGCTCGATTCGCTGAAAATGACCTCTTCAGCCACCCTGCCACCGAGAGCATAGGTGATCATGGCGATCAGGTATTCCCTGTTGTGGGTGTATCGGTCTTCAAGCGGCAGGTAGGCTGTAACCCCAAGGCTCCTTCCCCTCGGAATGATGGAAACCTTGTGGATGGGATCCGACCCTTTGGTGCAGGACGCCACGAGCACATGGCCTGCTTCGTGGTAGGCGGTGAGCTTTTTCTGCTCATCGGAAATGAACATGCTTTTCCTTTCCGGCCCCATGATGATTTTGTCGCGTGCCTGCTCGAAATTGGCTTCGGTGATATGATCCTGATCGGTGCGCGCGGCAAGCAGGGCAGCTTCGTTGACGAGATTGGCCAGGTCGGCGCCTGAAAAACCGGGAGTGCTTTTTGCCAGTACGGCTATATCCACGCTGCCGTCGAGCGGGGTATTCCTTGTGTGAATTTTAATGATTGCTTCGCGGCCGCGTATATCGGGTTTGTCGATCGTGATCTGACGGTCGAAGCGTCCCGGACGGAGCAGAGCGGTATCGAGCACATCAGGGCGGTTCGTCGCCGCGATGAGGATAACATTTTCGCTTGTCGTGAATCCGTCCATTTCTACAAGAAGCTGGTTCAGTGTCTGTTCCCGTTCATCGTGGCCGCCGCCGAGACCGGCTCCGCGGCTTCGTCCTACGGCATCGATTTCATCTATGAAGACAATGCAGGGGGAATTTTTCTTTGCCTGCTCGAACAGGTCCCGCACCCTTGCTGCACCCACACCGACGAACATTTCAACGAAATCCGCGCCGGAAATGGAAAAAAACGGAACTTTTGCTTCTCCCGCGATCGCCTTGGCAAGCAAGGTTTTGCCGGTACCGGGAGGACCGAGCAGGAGGACGCCTTTCGGAATTTTTCCGCCTGTTTTATGGAACCTTTCCGGATTTGTCAGGAACTCGACGGTTTCCTGCAGTTCTTCGATCGCCTCATCTACACCTGCAACATCCTTGAACGTGGTCTTGACGTCAAACTCGCTGACAAGCTTGGCCCGGCTTTTACTGAAACTGAAAATATTTTTCGTCTGGGCACCGTTCTGGAGGTTCATGCGCCTGAACATGAAGAAATATACAAAACCGAAGATAATCCATGGTGCAACAAGGAATAAAAAGTTGTTCAGGTTGCCAGAATTGTTCTCGACCTTGACCAGGATCCCCTTTGCCGCCAGGAGATCCGCCTCATCTACGCCGAAAGAGGGGATCCTCACCATGAAACGATCGGATTGCTGCGTCGTTCTGTTTGCCAGCTGAAGCGTAGAGGGAGCTTTCAGCCTGCCGCTCAGGATCACCGACCTGTCCTCGAGGTTTTTGACGGAGACTTCCGAAACCTGCCCGGAAGCAAGCACGGTTTTGTATTCGTTATAGGAAATTTCGGGGCTGTCGGACGACGAGGTAAACCGCTGGAATACAAAAAGGAGTAAAAGCGCAGCCATAAGAAAAAAGATGAACCCCGGGAATCTGCCCTGTGGGCCATCTCCATTTCCCTTGAACCATCCCTGCTCGTTTTCTTCCGATTTTACCGGCCTGAACCTGTTCCGGGGGCTTTCTTTTCCTGAATTTTTCACAGGATTTTCAGACATAATGAGGTGGAGACGCGATGAATAAATGTAAGTTACTGATTTTCAAACAATTAATAAGTACAAACCATAAGCGGAAACAAAAAGTTTATCTCCAGTAGCAGCAGCAACATGCATTTCTGTTGGAAATATCCGCTTGTCAGGCCCCATTCGCTTTTTTTACTTACGGTCATCCATAAGGCCGGGTTTTTCAGGCTTTGTGATGATTTTCCCCATAAACTTTATATTCTTATGTCTGAAAAGCAGTGAGTTTTTTTTAAATTCCCAGCTCTTGCTTCCATTTCCTGACGCAATAAACAATCAGTACAACACTCTATTATGGCTGGTCAAAGGGTAAGAACCAGGTTTGCACCTTCACCGACAGGGTACCTGCATGTAGGCGGCTTGAGGACCGCGCTTTATAACTACCTGTTCGCAAAACGGATGAACGGGGACTTCATCATCAGGATCGAAGACACCGATCAGAGCAGGAAAGTCGAAGGGGCACAGCGCAACCTGATCAGGACCCTCGAATGGGCGGGGATCATACCGGACGAAAGCCCCGAGCACGGAGGCAACTTCGGTCCCTATGTCCAGTCGGAAAGGCTCTCGATCTATGCCGGTTACTGCCGGCAGCTGCTCGAGGACCGCAATGCCTACTACTGTTTTTCGACCCCCGAAGAGCTCGAGGAGAACCGCCAGCTTCAGCTGAAACAGGGCCTTCAGCCGAAATACAACAGGAAATGGCTTCCTGAGGAAATGGGCGGAAGCATGCCATCAAGCGAGATCAGAAAAAAAATGGAATCGGGAGAACCTTACGTCATAAGGATGAAGGTGCCCGATTATGTCTCGGTATGGTTCGAGGATATCATCAGGGGCCCTATCGAGTTCGATTCCTCGACGATCGACGACCAGGTGCTGATGAAATCCGACGGATTTCCGACCTACCATTTCGCGAGCGTGATCGACGACCATCTCATGGAGTTCACCCATATCATCAGGGGCGAAGAGTGGCTTTCATCCATGCCGAAACATCTCCTGCTCTATGAATTTTTCGGCTGGGAACCTCCGAAGTTCGCACACCTGCCCCTGCTGCTGAACCCCGACCGGTCGAAGCTCAGTAAACGACAGGGTGACGTGGCCGTAGAGGATTACATCCGCAAAGGGTACAGCAGCGAAGCCATCGTCAACTTCGTCGCCCTGCTTGGATGGAATGAGGGCGAGGGAAGCGAAAAGGAAGTGTTCAGCATGCAGGAACTGATCGACCGCTTCTCGCTCGAAAGGGTAGGCAAAGCCGGTGCCGTTTTCAATGTCGACAAGCTCAACTGGCTTGAAAAGCAGTACATCAAGGAGCGTCCTGCAGAAAAACTGGTCCGATCCATCAAGCCAATACTTCTTGCAGAGCTTGAAAACCGACAGACCCTGCTCTCTGTGGAGACAATCACCAGCGACGAATATCTGACAAAAGTCATCGAGCTCATGCGTGAGCGTGTGGGATTTGAACATGAATTCGTGACATTCTCTTCATACTTCTTTTTCGAACCTGAATCCTACGATGAAGAGGGGTTGAAAAAAAGGTGGGCTGCCGAAACGAACGATCTGCTCAGGGAGTTCGTCCCGCAGATGGAATCGCTCGACGTTTTCAGTGCGGAAAATATCGAAGCTGCACTCAAGGAATTTGTCGCCCCGAAAGGGCTCAAGGCCGCGGCGCTCATCCATCCCCTCAGGCTTCTCACTTCGGGGGTGAGTTTCGGGCCGAGCCTTTACCATATGCTCGAAGTGCTTGGAAAGGAAACGGTAATCAGAAGGGTTCTGCATGGTATTGAAAAAATCACGGTACCGGTTTGAGTCTGGATTCCATGCCGGTTATTCCCCGTATTCTTTTTCTTTAAATTTTTCTTTTGACGGAAAAAACATAATTCCTATATTTCGCCTCTGTTTTGATGGACAGATAGCTCAGTTGGTAGAGCAAAGGACTGAAAATCCTTGTGTCGGGGGTTCGATTCCCTCTCTGTCCACCAGTAAGCTGTAAGCTAACATATCAAGTAATCCGAAAACCCTTGTAAATCAAGGGTTTTCGCGTTTCTGGTTGTTCGCGGAAGAACCGTGAAAGTTTGCTGAATCTACTTACTTTGGGTATAATCTTGGTATACCAATTCACTGTCTTGGA
>JAAXXY010000063.1 GCA_013334225.1 Chlorobiaceae bacterium | reverse complement strand
CGGGAATCGGGAGACCCGGCAAGCTCCCTTGCCAATGGCAAAAGGTAGAAGGGTAGTATCAATGAAGGAGAGAACCCGAAGGATTGATACAGATGCGAACCGGGAGTCGGACGGTGTGGTAGTACCAGAGAAGCAGCCGAACAGAGAAACCCCTGTTTTGACGGAGGTTGTGGAGGGAAGGACACCGGCCAAGAGAAACGCCGGAGAGGATGCCACCAACCGGATACAGAGCCGGGAGAAGGTGTCGTTCGGACTCGAAGGCGTGCGAACACGAGCCAAGACTGACAAGACGTGCTGCTTTACTGCCCTGTTGCACCACGTAACACCGGAACTGCTGCGACAAAGCTTTTACGAGTTGAACCGCAAAGCAAAACCGGGTATTGATGGTGTGACGTGGCAGGACTACGAAAAGCAGCTTGAAGAACGCCTGCCAATCCTGCATGCAGAAATCCACAAAGGCAGCTATCGGGCAAAACCGGTATTGAGGACATATATCCCGAAAGCCGATGGTCTAAAACGCCCACTGGGCATTACGGCCATAGAAGACAAGCTTGTCCAGCAAGCGGTAGTCAACGTGCTGACGCCGATATATGAAACAGAATTCTATGGATTCTCCTACGGATACCGGCCAGGACGAAGCCAGCACGGAGCATTGGATGCACTGGTAACAGCCATCCTGAAGCGCCGCATCAACTGGATACTGGATGCAGACCTGCAAGGATTCTTTGACAGTATACCCCATGAACCCTTGCTTGAATTCATCAGAAAACGAGTAGGAGACAAACGGGTAGTGCGTCTGATCAGCAAATGGCTGAAGACGGGATACAGCGAAGATGGCCGCATTTACCGGCAAACAGCAGGCACACCACAGGGGTCGGTGATTTCGCCGCTGCTGGCCAACATCTATCTTCACTACGTACTGGACGAATGGGTTGAAAATGAGAGACGAACCCGCCCAAACGGGGAGGTCATCATAGTAAGGTATGCCGATGACATGGTGCTGGGATTTCAGTATAAGGAAGAGGCAGAACGATACCAGAAAGCCCTGAAAGAACAGTTGTCCGGGTTCGGCTTGACCCTGCACCCCGAGAAAACCCGTCTGAAAGAGTTCGGCCGGTATGCCGCAGAAAGACGGAAGAAGCGGGGAGAGGGGAAACCTGAAGGATTTGATTTTCTCGGGTTTACCCACCTGTGCAGCAAGAACCGTAAAGGCGACTACTTTCTGAAACGGAAAACTATAAGCAAACGACTGCGCGAAACGATAAGGGAAATCAAAGATGCCCTGAGAATAAGGATGCACGCACCCATAAAACAGACAGGCGACTGGCTGAAAAGTGTCGTGCAGGGTTACGGGTTATACTTTGGCGTACCGGGAAACATCAAGGCACTGAAAAGCTTCAGAGACCTTGTTGCGAAAGCGTGGTACCGGAGCCTGAGGCGCCGAAGTCAGAAAGGAACAGCCATGACCTGGCAACGATTTACGCCCATCGTAGATGCTTATCTCCCGCGCCTCCGGATATGCCATGATTTTCCGGATGTACGATTCGCCATGACTCAAGGCAGGAGCCGTATGCGGTAGTGCCGCACGTACGGATCTGTGCGGGGGGTGCCGGGTAACCGGCATCCCTACCGCGACGTAAGCGCCGATGAAAACCGGTAGAAAGCAGAGTATGAAAGTTACTCACATGCAAGGTATAGCCAACCATCAGGAGGAATACTTGGGGACGTACCGCAGCAAATCAAAAAGAAGCGTAAGAGCTATTTTAAAAGAATTTACGACCCGGCTTACGTTTTACGTTATGTATCACGCTTGTTCAGTATTGATTCATAATGCATGGCTGCCGGAATGTCCTCCAATAAGTCAAAAAGAAGCTTGACATCATGTTATAGAAAGGCTTGCGATTCGGCTTCCGCTATAAAATGTGGCTCGTATCTGTTCCGGAGCAACCAAATCATTGAAGGGTGAAAAGAACTGTCCGGCAAACAGACGGCAGGTTCCTTTTCCAACACTCCCGGTCTTTTGGTGAAGGTGTCGTCAGCGATTTTGATGTCCATAGAAAAATCAGCTCCGACTTCAAACGGTGGATCAATAGAGATGAGCTTGTTTTCGATTTCCTCCCGGACCGGGCAGTTTTTCAACGAGGAAACATTCTACACGTTGTTATCCCGGATAAGCTTGTTTGTTCTTACCGTTTTCTTTTGATCACGAAAGTCGAAATGACCGAACTGAGTGCAGGTGTCTTCGGGCTTTTCAGCGCGGAGTTCATCGAGATGCTATATCACTTGCAAGGGAATGTCAATCGTGCCGGTGAGTTTCATAGTGTTCTTACAGCTATTCAATGGTTGATCATGCAGATGAATCACTTCGCTTATTGCCAATCGGCTGGCTTTTTCAAGATAAAGCCGTCACGTTTTATGACTGTTTCGCTGAACTGGCTTTCTACCAGTTTTTTTCGGCCTATCGTCAGAGAGCCTTTTGCTGCCAGTGCAACTGATTGATTGTGCCTTTTTGGAGGAAATGCCACAAATACTCTTTTCAAGGGAAATAGTGCATGAACGTGACGTATAGGTGGAACAAGATCGCTGTCGCCGGAGATGAGCATGGCCATGTCGTACAGATCCTGATATGCCCCTATGAGCAGTTGTGTGGCAATATTGACATCGGTCATTTTTTCGTTATAGGAGGCCCAGATATTTCCACAACGTTTGCATTCTATGGTGTTTCTCTGGTATTGACCATACAGAATGTGCACACCTTCCGACTCAAGTGCTTCAATATAAGTTGTCTGCCGTTTTTGTTTGTCCGGGTTGTCGCTGACCCTGCTGGTAAAATATTTTACGCAGACCAGCTCCTGATTCGGCTTGAGCAGGTTTTTTGCCAACAGGTTGAGGTTTAACCATTTACAGTGGTCGTACCCGGCTTCGAGCATGCCAAAGTAGAGGTTAAATCCGTCAATATAGACTTGAACTCTTTCTTTTATGAGTTGGGAATTTTCTTTATTCATTCCAGATGTTTACATTAATTGAATAACATCACCGGAGATAGCATCTCTGGTCCGACGCTCTCAACTTTGTTGGGAGCGTTTCTTTTTTGCAGTCCGATTGACTTCCTTTCTGACGTCTTCTTTACTCATTTAATTGAGATTCTTCATTTTCTTTGTGAGCGCGACGTTGTTAAATGTCGGCAGCATTCGACAAGTTTTGACGTGGAGGTTTCTGTCGAGCATTTGCTGTTTTCATGCGTTTCCACAATCGTGAACATGCGTAAAAAAAGGCTTTGTTATGCTAATCCAGAGCTGTGTGCATTTTTTATACGGCTTTCTGTTCATGTATAAAAGTGAAATAATATCAGAAAAACAGGCGTATTAAATAATGTAATAAAGGATTTGGATTTTCCAGACGATCGAAGATTCCGTAACATCTTTCAGTACGTGAAAAAACATATTAACCTCATGTTACAGAAAGGATTGCAATCAGGCTTCCGCTTTAAATGCGAGCAATATCCGTGTAGCTGTCGCGCCCCGCGATGGCGCGTGGATTGAAAATGGAAGAGGGCGTAACTTCTTGAGGAGAGGAGGGATTTGTCTGGAGGGTGCTTTATCTTTAATTTAACCATCCGCCAAACTACGCCAGCACGGGATCGACAATCGGCATTTCAGAAATGGCTTTTTTTTAACGGATGAAGAGGTTAAGTTCCAGACAAAGAAACTCATTACAGGAAATTCGGCTTCATCATTATAAAGTATTCCGTGAAGGTCTGACGGTGTAAACAGACTGCCGGAAGCGGAGGGAAGTTATCTTTACATCACATACAGCTTCATCGGTACAGAAATCATGAATGTTCTCAATCCCAATGCCATAGCCTCCGTTTTACGGGATACGGTCAAAGACGAAATCATCAGGGATGGATTGAAAATCAAAGTTGCGGGTATTCTTGCCACGTCCGATCCCGCTTCGATAACCTATGCGAACTACACGCGCAGTTCATGTGAAGAAGTCGGCATCGGTTTCAATCTGATCTCGGTCGAACCGGAAACCGTCAAGCAGCTCATTGCGGAGATCAACCGTGACAGCACTATTCATGGCATCTTTATTTATTACCCTATCTGGAATGATGAAAGGGATGCCGAGTTTCGCGACCTGATGTCGCCGCAGAAGGATCTCGAGGGGCTGACTTCCTTCTGGATAAAAAAGCTCTATGCGAACGACCGGTTTGACGGTGACCATAAGCAGTTCAAGGCGATCCTTCCCTGTACTCCGCTTGCGATCATCAAGATTCTGGCACAGACCGAAGCATACATTCCCTATGGACTGCCGTTCAAAGGTCAGACCATTACCGTGTTCAACCGTTCGGAAGTTGTAGGGAAACCTCTGGCATACATGCTTTCAAACGACGGTGCCCGAGTTTATTCGTTCGATATAAACGGCGGCGTGGTTATCGATCTCGCCGCTTCTCAGAAAGAGGATGTTTTCGTGACCCGGGAGCAGGCCTTGAAAGAATCGGATATCGTCATTACAGGTGTTCCGTCAAGGCATTTCGACAAAATAAAGGCGGAGGAGCTGAAAGAAGAAGCGATCTGCCTGAATTTTTCATCCATACAGAACTTCACCCCCGAAGCACAGGAAGCGGCCGGCCTTTATATCCCGCGGGTAGGGCCCATGACCGTAGCTATCTGCATGCGTAATGCCCTTCAGCTCTATCGCAATTATCATCAGCAGACATAATGACACTGGGAGAAACAAAAATTTCCGATTACCTCCGGGACCTCGCCAGTGCGAGCTCCACACCGGGAGGTGGTTCTGCGGCAGCCCTGACCGCTGCGCAGGGTGCGGCACTTCTTGCCATGGTCTGCCGGTTGAGCATCGGGAAGAAAAAATTCGCTGATGTAGAGGATGAGGTTCGGTCGATCCTTGTCACTCTCGATAACGATCTGAAAATTACTCAGGAACTGGCTGACAGTGATATCCGGGTTTTTCAGACCGTTATTGCAGCATACAAACTCCCAAAGGAAACAGAGTTCGAGGCTGAGGCGAGAGCGGGGAAGATCCAGTATGCCCTGAAAACCTGCTCGGAAGTGCCGTTAGAACTCTTCAAAACCTGCGTCTCCCTGCTGCCTCTGGCTGACCGGCTCGAACAGATCTGCAATCCGGCAGTGAAAAGTGACGTCGTTGTCGGAAGATACCTGCTGCTTGCCGCGCTCTATTCGGCACAGGCAAATGTCGAAATCAATCTTGCAGGTATTACCGATGATTTTTTCTGTGCAGAGAAGCGGGAGTATATGGAAATCCGTATAAGGGAGATGAAGCTCCATCCAATCTAAGGTCCCTTGTAATTACTTCGAGAACTTTTCCCTTATCTTCTGTCAGTTTTCCGTTCCATCATTATTCCTGCGGAAGTTTGATGTTTCAGCTTCCGGAAAGGATAGCTTTTCAGCTATTCCGTCTGACTGTTTTCGGGGAAAGTGTCAGGATATTCTAACGCTCAGGCCTGAGAAAGCTCGAATAGAGAGAAAATACCAAACCGAAGAAGCGCCAGGGTTCAAGGTCACTCAATGTCAGAAGGTGCTGCCTGATGAATTTCATACTCCTCAGCAGCAGGTCGGGATTGTTCTTGATGATTTCACCGGAACACAGGATGCTGTTGATCCTGTCGACAGAAACTGACTTCGCATAGGTGACAAGCTCTTTCAGCCTGATGACGGCATTCGGAGCAGTGCGTTCGTCGTTCCCTTTCGGCAAACATCATCGTGCGCTTTGTCCCCTTCTGCCTGAGCGTTATATCCACTGTTTTTCCCGCAGAATGTTCGATGCTTATGATCATCGGGCTTTTCCATATCTTTTTCATAAAGTCATCTCTTTCAAGCTCGATTACCGGTTTTTCTGCCGAATACATCGCGAGTGCACCGTAAAAGGCATCGATGAACTCCTCTTCAGAAAGCATCTTGTTGGTTTTCATAAGCAGGCTCAGCGTGAGGAAACGGCTCATCAGGTCGATCAGGATGCTTCTGGCTCCATTTTTCCTGATAACCGAATGATAGCTGCTGAAGGCGAAGTGGCAGTATGCCATCATTTTCACGATGCTATGCACATCCATCGATGCTGTTCTGATTACCGGAGAGTAATTGTTGTAAAGGTCCCAGTCGAATGAAACGATGTTTCCGGCATTTTTGTACTCATCGAAAATTTTTGTGCCGGGATAGGGTGTCATGACCATGAAGAGAGCTTTGTCGATACCCAGGCTTTTTGCGTATTCCGGATAAGCCATTGTATCTTCGACCGTTTCGGCATGGTGCCCGATGATGAAATAACCTTCCGTTATGATTCTGTATTTCTTCGCAAGTTCTATAGCTCGCTCTACATCACCGAGCATGTTTTTTTTGTTCATCAGCTCGAGGGTTCTCGGGTTGGGGCTTTCAATACCGAGACCAATCTGATATACCGGAGTCAGGGTTTGTGTGGCAAGTTTTTCGTGAGAGAAGGTCGTTTTTTTCGACAGGAATGATGTCCGGAAATTTCTGATCATCAAAAATAACCAAATTATTTTTCCTGATTATTCATCAATATCCGGAGAGAAAGGCTGAGAGAAATCCGGAGATAGTGATGCCGGATATCCTTTCGGATACGAATGTTTTTTTATTGACAGCTTCCAGTATTTCCATTATTTGACAGTAACAGCTTCACGTCAGATCTGGTCGACATATTGCCTGAACAGTCTCGTAAGATCATTTTTACCCTCGGCCCTGAGTATCGAATTGCGCCGGTGACTGTCCGAAACAATTTTGCTGAAAGCGCCGATGAGTTTGATGTGGATATTTGGTTCTGAACCCGGTGAAAGGAGCAGGAACATGATCCTTGCCGAATTGCCGGAATCGTTGTCATAAATGCCTATTTTGCTGACACCTACAGCAACAACAGGCATTTTCATGTTTTGAAGCTTTGCATGGGGGATGGCGATATCTTGACCGATGAATGTGGTTCCTTGCTTTTCGCGTTCGAATACGGCATGAAATGCATCATTTTCATTGATTTCAGGATTTGAACCGGAACATTCATGTACAAGTTGCGCAATAGCTTTCTCTTTTTCCATAACGCTTTCCCAGACGATAACACCTGCATTTCTGAGCGGCTGCTTCCATTCGTTCTGTAATCTGTTTCCGGCGAAGAGATTGTCTTTGATATCCGAGAGGTATTGCACGTGAGTTCTGGATGTGCTTTCATGACCTGAATCTCTGACATCGAGAACGGTAATACGAATGTTCCGGCTTTCGTCGAGCAATCGTTCGATAACGGTTTTTTTGCCGGTGAGCCTCTCAAGGAACGACAATTTCCGGCCGGAGTTGCCGATTATGATGTTTCCTACCCTATATTCTCGGGCAAACTGCAGGATTGTTTTTACCAGGTCGTTACCTTTGTAGGTAAAAACTGCGGCTCCGAGATCCTGTGCGAGGGCCAGCGTTTTTGACATCGCTCTCTGCACTCCGGCATCTACCTTGACCGGATGTTCCGATAATCTCTGAACATAAACGGCATACCAGTTCCTGTTCAGACGGCCGGCGATTCTTGAAGCGTATCGGAGAATCGTTTCGCTGTTTGTAGTTTTCGAACTGAGACAGACCATCAACTGATCCGGAATTGAAGTGGTTTCATCGAGCGATGGAATCCGTCTTTTCGAGTCGATCTGCGCTGCAAGCTCCCTGAGCGTGAGTTCCCGTAATTGTTCGAGATTATCCTGTCTGAAAAAATTATCAAGTGCGGTTTCTATTTTTCCGGGAACGTACACTTTACCTTCCTGCAAACGCTGTCTCAGGTCATCCGTCGTGATATCGACATTGACCAGTTCGTCGGCAAGTGAAATGATCCTGTCCGGTACCCGTTCCTTCACTTTGACACTCGTAGCTTTTTCGACAGTTTCGTAAAGGCTTTCGAGATGCTGGACATTCAGGGTCGATATGACATGGATCCCTGCGGCCAGAATTGTTTCCACATCTTCATACCGTTTGGCGTTTCTGCTTCCGGGCATATTGGTATGGGCAAGTTCATCGACAAGCACGACATCCGGTTTCCTTTCAAGAACGGCATCGAGGTCCATTTCAGTTATCTCGATGCCCCGGTATTCGACAGCTTTTCTTGGGATCAGCTCAATACCTTCAAGTAACGCTTCCGTTTCTTTTCTGCCATGGGTTTCAACGATGCCGGCCACAACATCGATACTGCTTGATCTGAGACGCCTTGCCTCCTGAAGCATCAGGTATGTTTTACCGACCCCGGCACAATAGCCAAGGTATATTTTAAGCTTTCCCCTCCGGGACTGCCGTATCAGTTTCAGAAAGCTTTGTGCACGGTCTTGTTCCATGGTTTACAGTATGAAAATATTGCGGGAAGCACGGTCAATACTGCTGATGGTCGAGTATGAGGTTCAGTTTGAGCACATTGACCAATTGATTGTTTTTGCCTGATAGTGTTTTGGCCGATAATTGGTCATCGATAACTGAAAGTACTTTTTCAACCGGCAGATGACGGGTATTGGCCACGCGTCCGGCCTGGTATCTTGCGGCTGCTGCTGTGATATGCGGATCGAGACCGCTTCCGGAAGCTGCAACGAGATCTGCTGGCACCGGGTTGATTACCGTCGCGCCGTAAGTTTTCAGTGTTGCTGCAGCCCGTTTGCGCAACTCGGCTGAGGCGGGTGAAAGATTGCTTCCTCCCGCAGAAGCAGCGTTATAGTCAACTGCGGACGGCCGTGCCCAGAAATATTCAGGTCGTGAAAATTTCTGGGCGATCAGTTCACTGCCAGCAATTCTTCCGTCAGAACTGATCAGTGAACCTGAAGCGCCAGCAGGGAAAATGGTTTTGCCGACAAAAAGCAGAATCGCCGTGTACAAGCCGCTGCAGATAAACATCGTCACTGCAAGAATGCGAACAGCGGCCGACAGTTGATCGATCAGCCCAGTTACAGAGTATGTCGGATTTTCATTCATTTCGGTAAATTTTTAAAGTTAAAACAATTCTGTCAAGGCGAGAACCATGTCAATCAGCTTGATCCCCGCGAATGGCATGAGGATGCCTCCAACCCCATAGACAAGCAGATTCTTTCTCAGGATGACATCTGCGCCGAACGGCCGGTATTTGACTCCCTTGATGGCGATCGGAATGAGCGCCGGAATAATGACGGCATTGAAAATGAGTGCCGAAAGAATGGCGCTCTGCGGTGTGCTCAGGTGCATGATATTGAGAATATCGAGCCCCGGAAGCGCCATGATGAACATGGCGGGGATGATGGCAAAATACTTCGAGATATCGTTGGCAATGGAAAACGTGGTCAAAGCTCCTCTTGTCATCAGCAGCTGTTTGCCGATTTCGATAACTTCGACAAGTTTTGTCGGGTCACTGTCGAGGTCTACCATGTTTCCGGCCTCTTTTGCCGCCTGTGTTCCGGAATTCATGGCAACGCCGAT
>JAAXXY010000062.1 GCA_013334225.1 Chlorobiaceae bacterium | reverse complement strand
TAATAACCTTTATGGGGCATTATTGCCCAAAATTTGTCAAAGAACGGCGATTTATCGGGAAAGAGCCTGATCCTTGCTGACTTATCAGTTCATGCAATATTGCAAAACACAGTTATTAGAGGTGGCCATATATATAGTTTTTATTTTGATATTTCCGGACAAAACAAACTGCCGGAACAGAGAATTATAGCGTTATAAATTTCCAATGAATACGATAAAGTGATCTGTGATGAGGATAATATTGGTCAGAATCGAGATGTTTTTAAAATGATTCTGAATGAAATTTAAGAAGAAAATAAATTTGCTTCTGCTTTGAATCATCATAAAATAGATCCGATATAAAAAAATTAATAATGTTTTAACCTTTTTGAGTTGAGTTTCCAACAACTTGCTGCAAAATTATTTTAAAGTTGATATGAAAAGATACGCCGCTATTTGCTGTTTTGAGGTTCATTGTTATAATGGATATTTATATTTTTCAAAAATGTGGTTTGGATAATTCAGATAAAAATTTAAGTGAGTAATGGAAATAGCAATTATTTTATCATAGTTCAGATTTGTATAGTGTGCTTCTCTCAAGTAATTATTTTTATAAAATGAATATGGGTCTGTCATATTCCTTCCGGAATCAGTTTTATAATGGGTAAATTACTTGGTAAATTATATCATCCAGATGGACTTGGGCGTGAAGAAATCGTATATGAAGGTTTTTCTTGGCCATGTCTTATTTTTGGAGTAATGTGGTTTGCATTGAAAAATATGTGGTTATGGTTTTTTATTTCACTTTTTCTTGTCTTTTTTACATATGGTATCAGTTGGTTTGTTTTTCCGTTTTTTGCAAACAATTTATACTTTAAACAGTTGATAAGAAAAGGATATGAGTTTTTATAAGTCTCATGATAAAAACAATGCGTCACAATTAGATGGCAGTGAGCCGAAAAGCAAAAGACTGAATCTTCTTATAAGGCCAAGCCTGATGAATGATTTTAAAAAAATAGCATATATGCGCCATTTAAGTATAAACGGCCTTATTAATAAGTTAATTGCCGAATATGTCAGCAAACATGCCGCACTTGTTGAAGAATATGATAGTGTTTTCAAGGATATGCCATAGAAATGACAGATTCAGTAAAGTGTGAAATTGTATTTATTTGCGTTAATATATCATGAAGAAAAACGGAGTTTTCGAAATTAAAAAATATAGAAAAGAAAATAGGCTATTTATGTAAAAAAATCTTTTCCTGAGAATAGATGTTGGAAAAGATCTGCTTATAATATCAAAATTAAGCTATAAATTTCCGTCGTAATAATTCTTTTTGATATTCAGCTCAAAGGATATTTTAAAAGCTCATTTCATTGTCATTTAAGGGGATGATGGATATTAGAAAATTTAGCATGAATGTTACTCGATAGATCCTTCAAGTTTGTAGCCGATTCCTCGTATTGTTTTTATCATATCTCCTTTTTCACCGAGTTTTTCACGAAGCCTTGTGATATGCGTATCGATGGTTCTGGTATTGATGTTTTTATCTGTTTCCCAAACATCGCTGAGAAGTATTTCCCGAGAAATGGCCTGATCCTTTCTTTTCATGAGCGTTACAAGAAGCTTGAATTCCATCATAGTCAATACAAGCTCTTTGCCTTCAAGAGTTACTTTATGGCATTTCAAATCGATATCAAGACCATTACTCTTGAGTGTGTTTGGCATTTTGCCACCCGAACGCCGGTTGCGTTTTAAAACTGCTCTTATTCTGAGTATGAGTTCACGAGGGCTGTATGGTTTGACAACATAGTCATCAATGCCGAGTTCAAACCCGAGGATACGATCGATTTCTTCTCCTTTAGCTGTAAGCATAATAATCGGGATCTCCCTGTATATCTGATGCTGTCGGATTTGCCGACAAACTTCGAATCCATCAATTCCAGGAAGCATGATATCGAGGAGAACAAGATCGAAACTTTTTCGGGGGAGTTGATTAAGAGCATCTTCTCCTGTAATTGAAATAATACAGTTAAAACCGGCACGTTCAAGGTTATAACCAAGGAGATTTGCCAGATTCAGGTCATCTTCAACAACGAGTATCATTGGTAGTGACATAATGGCTGATTTTAATCCCTATCTCAATAATTACAGGTGTTAAATATAATATTGCCGTAAGGGGTGATTCTGTCTGATAAACAATTCTTTTAACTGCTTGTTGTGTAAAATAGAAGCAATTGTAATAGAAAGAGAAAAAAACTTTTAAGTGTTTGAATGATAGTATCTTATAATTTTGTTACACAAAATAATAATTGTTTTTTTACGAACATTTTAGAGTTGTAAAGCAGATATGGAATTGTTTGCAAAGTTTTAACAAAACAGTTTGAACATGGGGGATGAAGAGGCTATGTCAGAAGTGCTTTATAAACTGATATTTGAACATAACCCAGACGTGAGGCCTGCAAATCGCAGAAATTATCTTCAAATCATTCGCATTATTTCAGGTAGAATACATTATCGTTTACTTGAAATTATATCAGTAGAACCGGATATGAGCCCAAAAAACCGGAAAGCTCAGATAGTATCTCCAGCCCTGTCTGATTTTCCTGCAATATGATACTGTCATTCTTCGTTCCCGATATGTCACATATTGGCTGGATGAGCTTCAGTCAAGGGAAAAATCAGAAATTGCCTCTGCCACTGATTCTCCATTCTTCAGCAGACCGTGAATTCGCCGCGGGAGAGGCGGGAGGTGAAATTGCCGATATTTGCGAGTTCTTCGTCGATAATGGCAATGATATCGTTTTCGATATCTCTCAGATTGACATCATTTTCCGGAATTACCCTTGCCGAAGCTGAAAGGGGCTGGTCGAGAGGTTTGCCGATCTGGCTGCAAAGGAAGATGGAAATTTCCGCTATACCGTAAACTTCCCTGTAGATGCGGGATGCCATTTCCCTCGCCAGCACATTGTATATTTTTCCGATATGGCTGACCGGGTTTTTTCCTGCAGCGGCTTCGAGACTTACCGGCCTTCCGAATGCGATGAGTCCGTTCACCCTGTTTCCCCGACCTACTTCGCCTCCGTCAGCGCCTTCAGCTGATGTTCCGAGCACGGTGAGGTAGATGCCGTTCTCTCCTCGGGATGGATCGTCGAGCGTATTGAGTGCTATATCAACCTTTTCAAAGGAATGGCTTTTCGATGAAATGTATGCATGAATGGCATCGAGCACGTTCTGCTTGCGTTCGAAGTAATCAGACGGGCTGGAAACAAAACGGTCGACGAACGCCATGGCGATGGTCAGGGTGAGGGTATTGCGGTTTCTGTATCCCATGACCTTGACATCCTCTCCTGTTTCCGGTAAGGTATGTTTGAATTCCGGAGAGTTGAGAAAATGTTCTGTTTCGAGAACAAGTGTTTCAGTTGCGCTTAAAGGTGCATATCCTGCTCCAACCGATGTATCGTTGGCGCAGAGGATCCCGCGCGCAAAAATGTCGCTCAGTTCTGCAGAGCCTGGTTTGATTTCATTCTGGAAACAGACGTGCTGATCCGGGTCCACGAAACGGAGATTTTCTTTCAACCATTTTTTCGCGGCAGCTTCGGCGATTTCACCAACGGGAATATCCATATCTTTGAATGTATGGGTTGCCCGGTCGCCGAAAATGATTTTCATGGGTTCCATGATTATGCCGCCTCCAGGTTTGACAAGGGTCCTTCCCGCAACAAGCATTCCTTTGTCGATATTGTGATGCAGAATACGTCCGACCCGGTTCATGTATTCTCTGCAGAGGCTCAGGCAGACAGCTTCCATAACCGAGTCGCAAATCGTGTCAGGATGTCCGGTACCTTTGCGTTCGATCAGTTCGACTTGCTGCAAAGCGACAGGCCTGGTGCCTGCTTCCTCTATACTGATGTTCCTTGAGGTATTCATGATGTTCTTCGTTTTGGGGGATACCGATCACTTCATAAATGTAACGACCTGGCAGTGAGCATGCAAATCTTGCGTAATTGATCTGAAAACTATGGACATCTTTTTTGTTTTTTCTTCAAAAGCAGTCATTAGTTAAAAAAACAAAGGTGGACAGGGTCGAAATTGCAATAAAAGATGGATTATGCGGATATACAGCTGTAAAATATTTGGGAAAAAAATGATAATGTGCTGAAAAGTACGTATATTAAACAGACGTTGAATGGTGATTGTCCCCCAATCATATTCGATCACTTCTCAAACCCCCAACATTGAAAGCTATGAAAGTAAAGTCGGAAAATGGCGGCAAGTCAGTTCATAGTCTGAAAAAGGAACTATCGGAACTGCAGGAAAAAGTTGCTTACAGGGATATGGAATTGACAAGGGTATCAACAGCTATTGCTGAAAAAACAGGCAAACTGAGAAAGCTTTTTGATCAGATAACGGCTCTTGATATTGATCCCGTTCTAAAAAACAAAATGACCGATTCGTGTCTCAGTCTGATCGAAACTGAAACTATCGAAAAACGCCTCGATGTCGAAATGACCGAAATGGATTCAGTGTTTCTTTCGAAACTGCAGAAAAAACATCCGGCTCTCAATCAGCGCGAGATGCAGATAGCTCTTCTTGTCAAGCTCAACTATGATACGAAGGATATCGCTCTATCCCTCGGTATTACGAAGAGAGGAATGGAAAGCGTTCGCTACAAACTTCACAAAAAACTGGGACTCGAAAAACATCAGTCAATCAAAACCTATCTTTCGGATTTTGCGATAAGATAAGAAGTGCATTCTGCCGGATCATCATGATGATTTTCCTGCAGGCAGACTTTCTGTTGTCTGCCTGGATATAAAATTTGTTGTTGTGTGTCCTTAAGGGAGCTGGATTCATATTCAGTTCCCTTTTTTTATTTGCAGATGATGTGGCTTGGCGGAAGTGTCTCTGATTTTCTATCAAGTTAAACTGTATTTGACAGGATTTGTGATAAATTTATACTACAAGGTCTTGAAAATGCAGTAAATAAAAGGTCTTATATGAAAATCGGGATTTTATGTCATCACACCTACGGCGGAAGCGGTGCAATAGCAGCAGAGCTTGGCAAGGCGCTGGCGTCCAAAGGCCACATCATTCATTTTTTCAGTCAGGCGGCCCCATTCAGGCTCAATACCTATTCGCGGAACATCCATTACCATGAGGTTGAAGTACAGCATTACCCGCTGTTCGAATGCCCGTTGTATTCCCTTGCGCTGGCATCGAAAGTTGCCGATGTGGCTTATTACGAACAGTTTGACATTGTCCATGCGCATTATGCCATTCCTCATGCCTTAAGCGCAATGCTTGCCCGCCAGATCCTCGAGGACAAATGTTCCGGTCAGCAGTGTTTCAGACTGGTGACTACCCTGCATGGCACCGATATCACGGTGGTCGGTGCAGACCGGGGGATGCAGGACGTCGTTCGCCTTGCCATCAATAAGTCTGACGGGGTTACGGCGGTTTCGGAGTACCTGAAGGAAGAAACCGTCAGGATGTTCAGCCCGAAAAAAGAGGTGAAGGTTATCCCGAACTTTGTCGATACATCGCTTTTCCATCGTGTTCCCAGACCGGACATTCTCGAGCAGCTTGGTTTAGGGGACGAGAAGATTCTGATCCATATTTCGAATTTCAGACCCGTGAAATGCATCAGTGATATTATCCGGGTCTTTTACAGCCTGAGCCAGAGAATGGAAGCCACGCTGCTTCTCGTTGGCGACGGGCCTGACCGCAGCGAAGCGGAAGTGCTTGCGCGAAAGCTCGGCATTGAGTGCAGGGTGAGATTTCTCGGCAAACTGGACGATATCGTGCCGCTGCTGTCGATTTCCGATCTCATGCTGATGCCGAGCAATGTCGAATCGTTCGGGCTTGCCGCGCTTGAAGCCATGGCTTGCGGCGTTCCGGTCGTTGCTACGAAGGCCGGCGGATTTCCGGAATTCATCGTTTCCGGTGAGCATGGATTCCTGCTCGCTCCCGGCGATGTTGAGGGGATGACGGAGAAAGCGATGTTTCTGCTTTCAGACCAGGAGCGATGGTCAAGAGTTTCAGAGGCATGTGTCCGGCAGGCAAAGCGGTATGAAACCGCTCTGCTTGTCGAACAGTATGAGACGTTTTATATGAAGCTTCTTCGGGAAACTTGAGCCGGAGAGCTTCATGCCCTTTTCAGTACCTTTTCGTCGAAAGGAGGACTGCCCGGTATTTTTCAAGGTTTTCAAGCACTTCCGATGTACCCCTTGCAACAGCGGTAAGAGGATCTTCGCTGATATGCACGGACAACTTGGTCTCTTCGTTGATTTTTTTGTCGAGCCCTTTGATCAGTGCTCCGCCGCCTGCCAGGAAAAGACCTCTGTCGAGGATATCGGCGGAAAGTTCAGGTTTGGTAGCTTCAAGGCTCTTTTTGATGGAAGTGATGATCTGGCTGATCGGGGTAGCAATTGCTTCGCGTATTGTCGCCGAATTTACCTCGCGCTCTTCAGGGAGTGCCGTGACAAGGTTTCTGCCCCTCACCATCATGGTCAGTTCCTTTTCGAGCCTGTAAGCCGATGCGATTTTTATCTTGACATCCTCAGCGGTACGTTCGCCTATGGCAAGATTGTATGCTTTACGGAAATGGCGGACAATAGCGTTGGTGATGTCGGTCCCGGCTACGCGCAGGGATTCGCCGGAAGCTATACCGCCGAGGGAAATAACCGCGATTTCAGTCGTTCCTCCCCCGATATCGACAACCATGTTGCCCATCGGTTCCTTGACATCGAGCCCGATACCGATTGCCGCAGCCATCGGTTCCGTGACAAGGTATACTTCCTTGGCCCCGACATGTTCAGCCGAGTCCCGGACGGCTCTTTTTTCAACTTCCGTGATACCTGAGGGAATGCCTATGACCATCCGGCGGATGCCGAAGGAGAAATTGGTTTTTGTTTTATTGATAAGTCCCTTGATAAGTTCTTCCGTTGCTTCATAGTCGGCTATGACTCCATTGGCAAGGGGGCGTATGGTGGTTATGCCTGGATGGGTTTTTTCATGCATGAGAAGGGCTTCGTGCCCGATAGCTACAACCTTTCCTGTGTTACGTTCGCGTGCTACGATTGAAGGTTCATTTAATACGACGCCTTTGTCCCGGATGGAGATCAAAGTGTTCGCTGTTCCGAGATCAATGGCGATATCCCTGAACAGGTTGTTGAAAAAGCTCATGTTGTCATAGTTCTTTGTGTGGTGTCATAGTGGCTTGGAAAGGAGCGTTTTCAGGCTTGTATTCCAAGGTTTCAACTAAACTGTAAAGGTAGTTAATGGATGAATTATAACAAATGAAAAGAGTGGTCCGAAGGTCACTTTTTTGTAAAATTTTTCCGGTTTTCAAGTTGAGCCTGCAGGGTTTCTATAATTATAGCTATTGAGTACATTATCAAAAAAGAAAATTCCTTTTTCAGGGGTAATCATAAACCAGAAAAGAAGTGTTGCAAATATACCGTTTTGCTGAAGACCGTTCAGCTTTGAAAAAACATTTGAGCAGGAGCGTTTTCTATGATGCCGGTGTTCAGGTGGCTGTCGACGATATTCTGTCGAATGTCCAATCCCGCGGGGATTCTGCCGTGCTCGACTACACCGAACGGTTTCAGGGTGTCAGGCTCGAGGAGATGAGGGTTTCCGCCGATGAGATAGCTGAAGCCTACAACCGTTCCGACAAGATGTTTATCGAACTCCTTGAAGAGGCTTTCGGCAACATCGTCCGGTTCCACCAGCATGAAATCGAGAAGAGCTTTTTTTACGAATCCCGTGGGGGCGTTATCCTCGGCCAGCGGGTAACTCCGATGGAAAGGGCCCTGCTTTATGTCCCCGGCGGCAAGGCATCGTACCCGTCATCGGTGCTGATGAATGCGGCCCCGGCTATCGTTGCAGGTGTAAAGGAGATTTTTCTTACAACACCTTGCGATGTGTCCGGTCAGGTTAATCCTGTTATTCTTGCCGCAGCTGCCGTTGCAGGCGTCACATCTGTATACAGACTCGGCGGTGCCCAGGCCGTTGCCGCTTTTGCATTCGGAACTGAAACGATACCGAAGGTCGATATTATAACCGGGCCCGGAAACAAGTATGTCGCACTTGCGAAGAAACAGGTATTCGGACATGTTTCCATCGACAGTATCGCTGGTCCATCCGAGGTCGCCGTTATCGCTGACGGCTCGGCAAATCCCGAATTCATTGTTTACGATCTTTTCGCCCAGGCGGAACACGATCCCGATGCTTCAGCCGTGCTGATCACACCTTCCGAAACGCTTGCATCGGCTGTCAGGTCATGCGTCGAAGAGCGCCTGCCCGCCATGGACCGCCGCGACATCATCGCCTCGTCGCTACGGGATAACGGGGCTATAGTGCTTGTCGGGTCGATAAAGGAAGCCTGCGAGGTTTCCGACATGATCGCTCCGGAGCATCTCGAACTGCATGTTGAAAATCCATGGGATATCCTGCCGCTTTTACACCATGCCGGGGCTATTTTCATGGGAGGTTACTCCTGCGAAACAGTGGGAGACTATTTCGCAGGTCCGAACCACACTCTGCCGACAAACGGGACCGCCCGGTTTTTTTCGCCGCTGTCGGTCCGTGATTTCATCAAGCACACGTCAATCATCTCCTACTCGAAGAGTGAGCTCAAAAGGTGCGGCGAAAAGATCGCTTCGTTTGCCGATCATGAGGGGCTTCAGGCACATGCCGAGGCTGTGCGGTCAAGATTGAGGACATTATGAGAGCAGTAGATTTCGATTACGAGCTTCCTGAAGAGCATATAGCCATCTATCCGCCCGAGGAACGCGGATCTACCCGTCTACTGGTCCTTCGGAGGGAGACTGGTCAGGTCAGGCATGAGCGGTATGCAGATCTCGACCACTTTCTTCAGCCCGGCGATCTTCTTCTGCTGAACAAGACGAAGGTTGTACGGGCAAGGCTTTTTGCAAAAAAGCCTACAGGGGCAGGAATCGAGCTTGTGCTTCTTGAAAAGCATGAGTATGAACAGGATCTGGTGCTGTACCGTGGTAAATTGAAAAAAGGTGATATACTGCTTGCCCACGGAAGGGAACTGCAGGTGGCTGAAATTACCGGTCAGGGAATTGCCCGTCTAACAATTGCAGGAGAGGGCTCGGTCCGGGAATTTTTCGGACAGTTCGCGGCCATGCCGATTCCACCCTATCTGAAACGGGAGGCAAAAGATTTTGATACGGAACGCTATCAGACCGTTTTTGCCGAACTGCCCGGTTCGGTTGCCGCACCGACGGCATCGCTGAACATCACTCCTGCTTTGCTTGAAAAACTTGCCAGCAAGGGTGTCGATGTTGCCGCTCTTGTTCTGCATGTCGGGCTCGGCACTTTTCTGCCTGTCAGGGTGGAGGAGCTCAGTGAACATGTCATGCACCGTGAGTTCTATACCATACCTGAGGACACCGTCAGGCAGATCCTTCGGGTCAAAAATTCCGGTGGACGGGTCGTTGCGGTCGGTACTACCGTTACAAGAGCGCTCGAACACGCTGCAAACCATATCATGAGTCATTCAGGGACCGGTTCTCTTTCCGGGGAAGCGGACATCTTTATCTATCCGGGTTACCGGTTCCGGGTTGTCGATACCCTGCTCACCAATTTCCATGCTCCCCGCTCGACGGTTCTTATGCTTACTGCGGCATTTGCAGGTCTCGACAATCTCCATGAAGCCTATGGAAAAGCCCTTGCTGAGGGGTACCGTTTTCTCAGCTATGGCGACAGTATGCTCATCCTCTGATTTTCCAGCACTTTCGGAACCAGGTGCCACAACCCTCAGTCCCCAGTCCTCAGTCCTTTTTCTCCCTTCCCCGGTGCTCACGCATCCGGCTACCGATATTCCGCCCCTGTCGGGGCTCAATTCTCAACCCTCACCCTTCCCCGGTGCTCACGCATCCGGCTACCGATATTCCGCCCCTGTCGGGGCTCAATTCTCAACCCTCACCCTTCCCCGGTGCTCACGCATCCGGCTACCGATATTCCACCCCTGTCGGGGCTCAATTCTCAACACTCTCCCTTCCCCGGTGCTCACGCA
>JAAXXY010000091.1 GCA_013334225.1 Chlorobiaceae bacterium | reverse complement strand
AGCGAACTGGGAAAAAAGAACCAGGTGATCCTTTTCACGCACCACCGGAAGATCGTGGAAACAGCAGGCGAGAAGGTCTTCGCGGGCCAGGTGTTCATCCATGAACTGGGGGAGAGGCAGGGCGAATTCAGGCTGACTTCAGGATAGAGTCATGATCATCCTTTCATTTACCATAATCTCTCACTGTAGCACTGTCGGTTGTTTTGACCGGATATGTTTGATGCCCTGAATTTGTTTGTTATTCTTCAGAAAGGCTTATTAATACTTGACAATTGACGCATACAAACGAGCTGATTCTGGCTGCAGCGCTCAAAATTCATCTCTGCTTCAACATAGCGAATTGAACTTATGCCAACTGTTTTGCGTATTGGAGCTTATCGGTTCTTCTTTTTTGCGAGTGATAAAAGCGAACCCTCGCATATTCATGTTGAACGTGATGATAATCTGGCTAAATTTTGGCTTGATCCGATTCGCTTAAAAAGTAGCGGAGGTTTCTCAAGGCATGAAATTGCCAGGATTCAAATAATCATTATTGAACATCAACAGCAGTTACTGGAGGCTTGGCATGGTTACTTCAACAATTGAACTCAATGTTTCAGCAGTAGAGCATGTAACAGTTACTTCTGATGCTTTAGCTGTTGATTTGAGTGATGGACGATCCATCACTGTTCCGCTTGCATGGTATCCACGACTTATGAATGCAACAGAATCAGAGCGTCAGAACTGGCGGCTTATTGGCAAAGGGTATGGTATTCATTGGGAAGAGCTTGATGAGGATATCAGTGTTGAGGGTTTATTACTTGGTAAACCTTCAGGCGAAAGTCAAACATCATTCAAAAAATGGCTCTCAGGTCGTGTTTCTCCATCAGCATGATGTATTCTCCCGGTTCAACGTAAAGAAAAAGCCAAACCGCCCACGCAAACCGCGAACTGAGCGATAGCGCATCTTTCGTCCCGTCAACCTTCCCGAAGTCCGTACCAGAGGAGGAAATCGGTTGGCCCCCTTTCTTTCGATTCAGGTACCTGTGACTACGTTTTTGAATATACCTCCTCATGACTGGTTTGAGGAGTAGTGCTGACGCCTCTCACCATGCCGCTGAGAGAGCGCTCCCATATTATTTTTTTTTCCGAAAGCGAGATTCATTCGGCTCCCTGCCATGCTTGCCGACGCCATAACTTAATTTATAGTAATAAAATGGATTCTTCATTCCGCTACGTTTCATTGCGGAATAACAGCCCCGTTGCATGGATTTCCTTGCGATTTATTGTTGCCGGAACAATAACTGTGTAATCGGTGTCAACAACTACTTGGGGTCGGCATGTCAGTTCTGGCCGTAAGGCACAAGGCGGCCTGACAAAGCGAGTGATTGTTTTTGTATATTTATTTGTATAAACAGGATAAGGATTCTTCAACCGGCTTCACCGGCTTCAGAATGACATCAGGCGCATGTGTATTAATACTTTCATTGATGGATTAATAAACAATGCCTGATAGTACAAGAATGAAACAAATCCTGATCGCCGCGGCTATCCTGCTTGGGGGGTATGGATATTCCTGGTTCGGCACACAGCATGCCGCTCTGCCCGTCAAGCCGACGACTACTGACGTACAAAGCCGGAATCAGGACCGGAGCGCGGAGAATTCCGATGCGGTCATTGCGAAGGCATTTGCAAACAGGCAGAGCAACCTGCAGGTTTCGGGAGAAGGGGTTGTGATCAAGATGCTGCCCGACGATACCCGCGGCAGCCGTCATCAGAAGTTCCTCCTGAAACTGTCGAACGGGCAGACCCTGCTGGTCGCGCACAATATCGATCTCGCACCGAGGGTGAGCGGCCTCAGGGAAGGCGATACGGTCAGCTTCAGCGGCGAGTATGAATGGAGCCCGAAAGGCGGGACGCTGCACTGGACACACCACGACCCCGTCGGATCGCATCCCGGAGGATGGATAGTACATCGAGGCAAAAGATACCCGTGAGCTATTGAAAGACCGGAAGAGCCCATTATCGTTATACTTGATGCACATGAGCGCGAAGGTTTTGCTATAACCGAAGGCAGAAAATGAAGGTCGGGCTGTGATCCGCTGCTGCATCAGGCTTTTCGTTGCGATGGCAGGGCCGGTCGTTCCGCATCCAATATTACTGTTCAAACTTTGAAGGCGGTTCTATGAAAACGCTTGGCAATATTCTTTGGCACTTCCCGTTTTTCGGTTTCGTCAGTGCCATTCTTGTCTACCTGCTGGGGCTTGTCCTTACCGTGACGGTTGTTGCGGCTCCAATTGGTCTGGGGTTGATGGAGTACGGTAAATTTCTGTTCGTCCCATTCGGGCATGCGATGGTCAGCAAATCGGAACTCAACGTCAGACAAAATCCGGTATGGAAGGCATACTCAGCCATTGTGATGATTCTCTACCTTCCCCTTGGCCTCATTCTTGCGGTCATCGCAGTTTTTCAGGTAGCTGCGCAGTTCGTGACCATTATCAATATTCCGGTTGCACTTGTTATTGCCAAGTCACTCGGTACCTATCTGAACCCGGTCAACAAGATATGTGTACGCATTGCAGTGGTTGAAGAAATAGAACGTCGCAAAGCGATAGCCGAAACAGCCCATCATCCTTAGTCCAACAATCCTGACACTGCGCTCCAGGGGACGCAACGCGATAAAGCCGCGTAACACCCCCCTCGAGCTTGAATGTCAGCCTGAAGAGGAAAACGCACCAATGAAAAACATCAATACGCTTGTATGTCCG
>JAAXXY010000021.1 GCA_013334225.1 Chlorobiaceae bacterium | reverse complement strand
ATGTTATTTTTATTTTTTGTGGATTTCAAGATCAAACAGGAACAATGGTGAGCGATTTTCTTTCCAGCGGGAATGACCGGCAGCCGGAAAACAGAAATATGAAAATGCCGCTGCATGTCCGTAAATCGGTCAGCTGGTTTCCCCGTCCCGCCGAAAAACTTTCAAGGCTCGCCCTTTTTTTCCGTTTCCTGAAACCGGTCACCTGGATACCGGTCATGTGGAGCTACCTCTGCGGCGCAGTTGCGAGCGGCTCATTCGGCTGGAATGATATCATCGGCTGGAAATTCATACTCGGCATGCTGCTGACCGGACCGTTCGCCACCGGGACATGCCAGATGCTGAACGATTATTTCGACCGGGACCTCGATGTCATAAACGAACCGGACCGGCCTATCCCGGGAGGCGCGATATCACTGAAAAATGCGACCATCCTTATCGCCGTCTGGTCAATTGTTTCGGTTATCACCGGATACCTTATCCATCCGCTTATCGGTTTTTACGTCGTCATCGGCATCGTCAACGCCCATCTCTACAGTGCCAACCCGATAAAACTCAAGAAACGCCTCTGGGCCGGCAACATCATTGTCGCTGTATCCTATCTGATCATTCCCTGGATTGCGGGCCTTATCGCCTACAGTCCGGAAGTGCTGCCCGAAATCCTCAAGCCCTCACTTTTCATAGCCGGATTCTACACCCTGTCCAGTACCGGGACCATGACCATCAACGACTTCAAGTCGATCAACGGCGACAGACAGGTCGGCATCAGGACGCTGCCTGCCGTTTTCGGGGAAACAAAAGCGGCATTCATCGCCTCGGTGCTTATCGATATCGGCCAGCTTTTCGCAGCATGCTACCTCTTTGCACTCGGCCAGACGATGTATGCCGTCGTGACCGGTATTCTCGTCATCCCGCAGTTTCTGCTTCAGTTTCCGCTCGTTCGCTCGCCGCGCACGATGGATGTCCGCTACAATGCCGTGGCCCAGAATTTCCTCGTGGCGGGCATGCTTGTTTCAGCTTTTGCCATCAGAGCGCTCCGGCCATGAGGTTCAGCGGTTCTCCGGAAATTTCGGTCATCCTGCCCACCTTCAACCGTGAGGGGCACGTCGGCAACGCGATAGAAAGCGTCCTCGGCCAGAGTTACAGCAACTGGGAACTCATCATCGTCGACGACGGAAGCTCGGACATGACCTTTTCGGCGATCGATCCCTATCTGATGAAATTTCAAGGGATCAGGTACATGAAGCACAGCAACAGGAAACCTGCGCTCTCGAGAAATGCCGGAATCCAGGCATCTTTCGGGCGATATATCACCTTCCTCGACAGTGACGACATCTACCTTCCGGAACATCTTGAATCAAGGATCGCCATCATGGAAAAGAATCCCGGCACTTCCCTGCTCTCCGGAGGGTTCCTGTTCGACGGGGATATCATGGTAAAAGACCGTAATGATCCGAAAAAACTCGTTCATATCACCGAATGCATCCTTGCCGGGACACTGTTCGGCAAGCGGGAACTTTTCCATGCCCTCGAAGGCTTCAGTGCACTCGATTATGCCGAAGACGCCGATCTCTGGGACCGGGCATCGGAACATTTCACGATCATGAAGCTGGATACACCAAGAACCTACTGCTACCGCCGCGCACCGGACAGCATTACCCTGAACTACTGATCAACGATGACAGCAAACGTAACCGTCTATTGCAGTTCGAGCAACAATGCCCCCGGGGAATATTTTTCCGCTGCCGAACATATCGGCCAGGGACTTGCCCGCAGGAATATCGGCCTCGTATACGGTGGAGGCAAGGTCGGTCTTATGGGCTGTATCGCCGATGCCGTCATGCGGAACGGCGGAACGGCAAGGGGGATCATACCCCGTTTTCTCGAACAGCGTGAACTCGCCCACCACGGATTGAGCGAATTGCACATCGTCGAGACCATGCATGAACGAAAAATGATGTTGGCCGAATGGGGTGACGCTTTCCTTGTCCTCCCGGGAGGTTTCGGCACCATCGACGAACTGATGGAAGCGATTACCTGGAAGCATCTCGGCCACCATAAAAAGCCGATACTGCTGCTGAACATCAATGGATTCTGGGACCCGCTCACCGGCTTTTTCCGTGAAATCGCAAGCCAGAAGATGGCGTCGCCCGATTACGCAAAACATTATACGGTTTGCAGCTCGGCGGACGAGGTTCTGGGGCTTCTTGACGCTCTTCCGGCATCCGTGTGATTTCCAAACCGTTTCAACCGTACGGGCATGGTAACTGCATCGAATATATTTCGTTGATAAAGCCTTTTTATTTTTTAATTTCACCGAATTGATCCCGGTCATTGCCCGGTTACCGTATTCAACCCGATAACCCGTTACGACCACGAAAAAACGTATCCTTCTTGCCATGCTGTTCGTGATGAGCTCACTGACAGCGTTCGCCCGGCCGATCCTGCGCTGGGGCGGAGACCCGAGCGGAGGCGCTCCTTATGTTTATGCCGATCCTTCCAACCCACAAACCTATACCGGCTTCGATTACGAATTTGCCGAAGCCCTCGCGGACAAAATGGGCATGAAGGCCCAGTTTGTTCCGACGGACTGGGAAAGTATCGTTTCGTCCCTGAAGAGGAAGGAATTCAATGTCATCATCGATGGCTTCGAACCTACCGGCGACAGGGCCCGCGAAGTGCTCTTCAGTAAACCCTACTACCTGTTCAGGCTCCAGCTCACGGTCCGGAAAAGCGACGGGACCATTACCTCCCTTGAAGACTGCAGAAAGTACGGGAAGTCGGTCGGAACTCTGGTAAATTGCGCGGCATCAAGACTGCTTGAAGAGGGAAAATACAATCTGAAAGGATACCAGGACCCCGTAGGAGCATATCAGGACCTGGAACTTGGCCGAATTGACGCCGTCCTGATGGATGTTGCCGGAGAGATGTTCTATGCCCGGTCGAACCCGAAGCTCAAGCCGGCAGGGAAGCCTTTCCAGACCGGCGCCTATGTGGTCGGTATCCGGAAAGCCGATGCTTCGCTCAAGGTTGAGATCGACAAGGCGATCGATGTGCTGATAAACGACGGCACCATTGAAAAAATTTTCAGGAAGTGGAACCTCTGGGATGATGAGCAGATCAAGCTGCGGACAGCCAAACCGCCGACGATCGAGATAACATCAACGAAACTCAACTGGAGCGAAGGGCTCATCAAGTTGTTCAAGGCCGCAATGATAACGGTCCTGCTGGCATTCGGGGCAATGTTCATTGCCGTCATTCTCGGTATTCCCCTCGCTGTAGGACAATCGAACGGAGGACCGCTGATCAGGGCGCTCTGTACAACCTATATCGAGTTTTTCCGGGGCACTCCGGTGCTTGTCCAGCTGCTGTTCCTCTATTTCGGCCTTCCGGTCATAGGAATTACCCTTCCGGGATGGCTTACCGCGATTGTCGGCCTCGGTCTCAACTATGCCGCATATGAATCGCAGATTTACCGCACGGCGTTCCAGGCAATCCCCGAGAGGCAATGGCAGGTCGCGTACTCTCTTGGCATGCGCCCGATCCTTGCATTCAGGCGCATCATTTTCCCCCAGGCTTTCAGAATTGCCCTTCCCCCCATGACCAACGATTTCGTAGCCCTTTTCAAAGATACGTCGACGGCATTTGCGATCGCGGTCTGGGAACTCGCCACTGCGTACCGTGAGCTCGCAAACGCCACCCAGAGCTACCTCGGCATCGGTATCGTCGTCTGCTGCTACTACCTTGCCATGAGCCTGCCGTTAGCCCATTATGCGCACAGGCTCGAGCGGAAACTGCAGAGAAAATCTACAGGGATTCTTTCTTCGGGAGCTGAAAAATGATCACCATCAAAGGCCTGAGCAAAGCGGTACAGAGCACGACGCTCATCGAAAACATCAACCTCGATCTTGAACCGGGAAAAATCCTCGGCATCATCGGCCCTTCCGGCAACGGCAAGACTACCCTGCTGCTCTGCCTGGCAGGCCTCCTTCCCTTTGAAAAAGGCAGGATCACCATCGGCGACAGGAGCATTACCGCCGAAGAGAGCAATACGGACAAGGAATCGCTCTGGGCGTTCAGGAAAAAATCAGGCATCGTTTTTCAGCACCTGCACCTCTTTCCCCATCTTACTGTTCTTGGAAATATCATCGAAGCTCCGGTCCATGTCAATAAAATACCGAAAGCAGATGCGGAACGTGAGGCAAGGAGACTGCTGAAACAGCTGGAAATAGAGCAGCATATGAACAAGTACCCCGAGGAACTGTCCGGAGGCGAACAGCAGCGGGTCGCCATTCTTCGGGCGATCGCGATGAACCCGGAAGTGCTTCTGCTTGACGAGCCCACGAGCGCGCTCGATCCCATCAGGAGTGGCGATGTGCGCAACCTCATCAGGGAATTCGCAAACTCGGGACATACGGTCGTCATCGTTTCCCATTCCGTCAGGTTTCTTCGGGGCATGGCCGATTATCTGGCATTTATGGGGAAATCGGAGCTGATCGAAATGGATACGGCGGATACGCTGATGGCAAACCCGAAAGACCCGAGGACAAGGGAATTTCTGCGTTTTTCGGAACTCAACTGATACCCCTCCGGGGCAGTTCCCTCCTTTCAGAAGACAGCGTGATCGCCAAGTTCCTGCCCGGAAAGACCTTCTTTCAGTACCCTCCGGTAAAAATCGCGCAGGGTGTCCGTACCGTAGGAAGGGGTCATCTCTTCATCGTATTGTCCGGTTTCGGGATTCAGGACCAGCATTGATTCCGTGCAATAATATTTACCTATCCGGGCAAATTCAGCCTTGTCGGCAAGTGCTGGGAATATTTTCGAAAGGAAGGATAGCACCGGGATGATGACATCGAACATACCAACCGGCATATTTTTGAATTTCGGCTCCCTGCCGAGCAGTTCAAAGAGCATCTCCCCCTGCTCCCTTGCGGAAATTGCCTTTCCCGGACCTCCGACAGGAAGTGTCCTGTTCTGCATCCCGGGATTTTCAAGGCAATCCGCTATAAAACGGGCAAGGTCCCTTTCGCTGATGGGCTTGCAGGCGGTAAGCCGGCCATTGCCGAACATCACGTAAGGTTTTCCTTTTTTTACCGGTTCAACCTGTCCCGCAAGTGATTTGAAAAATGCCGTAGGCCTCACGATAGAATATATAAGACCGGATTCTTTCAGCTCTTTCTCGAACTGCAGTTTTGCCCGCTGGAACTCCAGTTTCGGTTTCTGGACACAGATGGCCGAGAGCAGGACGAACTGTTTCGCGCCAGCCGCCTTGCCGGCATCGAGCGCGTTGCGTGATGCCTGGTAATCGATCTTCCATGAGTCCTTCATTCCCCCGTTCCGGGACGTCAGGCAGGAAACGACCACGTCGAAATGCTCACCCCTGATACCGTTGCGATTGACGGACTCGAGACTGCAGATATCCCCGAACCTCACTTCGGAACCCTGAAGCTGCCTGCGTGTTTCTTCTTCGCCCGAAGACCCGCCTACGCCGGAACGCTCACGGGCGAAACTCACGACATCGTAACCCCTGGAAACCAGTTCCCGGACAACATATTTGCCGATATAACCTGTGGCGCCGGCAACAAAGACCCGGATGTTTTTTCCTGTTCCGGGCTTCCGGTTAACCGCTTCGGCCTTGCCGTTGTGAAACGATCCTTCAATCACAAAAAGATAAAATTATGGTTGCTGACTATTTTTTCCCGGGCAGGGATTAGTCTCAGCTGGAGCTGAACAAGGGGAAGATAACAAACAACCTGAAAACCCGCAGTGGTAATCGGCACCGGCGGGTTTTCAGCAGCAGCGGGATCATCAGGAGCCGAGATATAGAGAAACACCTATGAGAGCACTGAATTCGTCGGGAACGAGACCGAATTCTGAATCGCTCTTTCCCCAGAATTTCTTCATGCGAAGATAAAGGTCGTAATTCTTGGCCTTTTCGAATTTCGGCTGAATAACGAAGAAACCGCTGCCGTCAGAAAGGCTCAGGTAACTGTACATCTCGAGCGAGATCGACTTGATGACTTCCGGGTGATAGAGACGGGAAAAAAGGTAGTGTTTCCGAAGAGGCAGCACATAGTTTGACGCAGATTCATAGAGCCCTGCAAGGGAGGGGTCCGGATCTGATCCCATCGGGTATTGAGTATTCAGGTATCGGGCGTGATCGGCATATGACTTGAACTCGCTGTCGGAAAATCCATTGCTCGTGAAGAGATATTCAAGGGTCAGGTTCAGGTTGTTATTAAACGTATACTGGCCTCCCAGAAGAATTTCATGATAACCGCCCGAACGTTCACCGAAATACGGTATCGAAAAGCTTTCAGGATCCAGGGATGTATCCGGGTAGAACCTTCCGGTGGATGAGGTATAAAGGTACTCTGCGTGCAGTTCGAGAGCCTTGCCATATGTCGAGGACGTATTGAAACCCGCGGACCATTTGCCATGTTCGTCGATCGATCCGACAAGAGAGATATCGTATGGGTCCATAAACCTGTACCATCTTATGGCCAATCTGTTGTTCCTCACAAATGCTCCATCGAAGTTCCAGTCAAGCTGCGGGACATAGGCGACGTCAAGCTGGCTGTTTTCTCGATTGAATGACATTTCAAGTATATCAGCACCTTTGACTTTTCCCAGCCGGTCTTCTGGATCTTCAGGGGTCCTCAGCTGAGAAACGAGATCAGTCGGACTGTAAGAATAACCGACACCCCAGCGAACTTTTTTCCGGCCGGCAATTACCGAAATCCCGTCAAATTTCTTCTGGTAATAGAACTGATTAACATCCAGATTGGTCTTGGAATTTGAAGAACCGTCCTCTGTGTACTCATGTCCAAAACGGATTTCTGTCTCGAACACTCCTCCCATGGTTTTGAAAAGAACATTTCCGACCGTAAATGCCTCGAAACGCGTTTCCGGCCGGTCAAGAATATTTGAGGGATTCAGCCAGGAATCGCTCAGCGATATATGTTCCGCCTCGCCAGCGACACGCAGTGAATACGATAATGCTGAAGAAGCATTTGACTCTGTATTATCTTCAGCGGCAATGCTTCTGTTTAAACAGAGGGTTTCTTCAGCAATACCCGTCCTGCAAAAACAGGAAGTTAAAAGGGTAATCAGAAAAGCTGTGCACCTTAAGGACCGGACAGTCGCCATTTTTGGCTCTCGCAAACAGAAAATGGAATGTGACATGCGTTTCGTGATTTTTAAGAGTTTAAAAAACAACTTCACTGTAAATTGTAGGGAGACTGGTATTCAGAAAATAAGAATCAGGCGATTTTTTGACACTGACTTTGCTGAAAATCAATGCTGTTTCCTTATCTCTTTCAAGATGATCGATGAAATCGATCCGCGTATTCATCATTTTTCCCGCATTAACGGCATATCCGGTAAAATACATTGTTTTCATCTTTTTTCCGGACTGGAGGTATACGACTGCTTTGCGAGGATATCCGGTCTCTTTTTCGATATAGAGATCGACGTTGTGATAAGTGGCGCTTTTTGATTTTGCTGTCAGCTTTAATAACCATGTTTCAAAAGAGCGCTCTTTGACTTCAACAGTTATTGTGCCATCAAGAACAGCCGCATAATCCCTTGACCAATCAAGCTTGGTGATATCACCGTATGATGCGCCGCCGGATAACCTCTGTATGGGAGTGATCCTCATGGGTCGCTGTGTTTTGTTGACATAATACCAGAGATTGTCATCAACCATGAGGAGCATGTTTCCTCTTTGTTTCTGCGGTTCGACATATGCAACAAGGCTTTTGACGTGATTCTTGACAAATACCCTGAACAGATCTTTTTCTTCCTCGAAATTCCTGTTTTTGAAAGTAAGTGTTGCCTGCATTGTAAAATCCGGCCAGGGGGACCTGAACTCATCGGCTCTTTTCAAAATCTCGGATGCTGAAGGTATGTCCAGGTCTGGTTGCAGATTAGTTGCAGGAACAGCAGCAAAAGAATTGCAGAAACAAAAAACAAGCCCGATGATGCATAGGCTGAGAACAAGATATATCCGTTTAATTCTGGTATGATGTTTAAACATGGGTTAACGAATTGACTATTGAAAGTTTCCTTATTTTAAATAGTGTCAACATCCCTGAAAATGTAGTTGATACAAGTATCAATAATGCAATCCAAGGCAGGTAATCATAAGCGGAATATATCTTAAGAAAATATGTTGCTGACATACCGGGAGGAGGCGGCATTTTGATATTGATATTATTGATTATCCCTGCAAACAGAAACTTCAACAGTATGCCCAACACAATACTTGCACAACCAATGAAAAATCCTTCCAGAAGAAACATAAGAGAGATCCATTTATCTGAAACTCCAACAGCCTTCAATGTACCGATTTCCCTTATCCTTTCCATTGTAGCCATTAACATCGTGTTTGTACAACTTAGAAACACAATTGCGACAACAATGATACCTGTAAAACTGAAAATAATATTATATACATCTCTTATAGAATGATAATATTCAGCTAGCTTTTCCCATGGTGTAATTGTATATCTTCTATCATTGTTGATTTTTTTTAAAATCATGGGCAGAATGGTAGACGTATGGTCTGTTTTATCTACAACAACAACGATTTTTGAAATTTTTTCGGTTTGGAGTAAATTTTGGACTGTTTCGATTTGCGTAACAAGGTAATGCTCGTCAATTGATTTCATCGAACTTTTCATAATCCCGGCAACTGTAACATCAACCACATTCACCGCTCCGTCGATTGTTGTGCTCATAAGCATGAGGTTTGAACCAGGCACGGCATTTAACGCCTTGGCCATATTCTGTCCGAGCAGCACTCCCGAGGAACCATTCTTTTGGAGGTTTTTATAAGCAGTATCATCCATTTTTGCTTGTATTCTTTCAAGGGAATTCCAATAATTGGTCAATGCCGCTTCTTTTACAGGATCAACACCTAGTCCAAGAAATGAAACGGATTTATCTCCATTTGATATCAGTCCGTTGAATTCTATCCGAGGCATGCTGAAGGAAACACCGGGAACTGACTCAATCTGTGACTGAAGGTCTTTATAGCCATCTATACCGTATTGAAGGGTATATTGCTCTTCTTTAACAAGCGCATCGTGTTTGAATACCTGAATATGTCCTGTTCCTCCACTTGCAGTAAACCCGGAACAGATTGTCATCTCTTTGAGGCCATAGAAAGTGAAATCCATATATCCAGCAACAATGGCAAGAGCAGCAAAGCCCGAGGAGGAAACAAGAATGGTTATCAGAGTTCTTCTTGAGTTTCTCAACAGGTTTCTAAAAGCAATTTTAACGATTTTTATGGTGTTCATTCTTTTTTCTCTGACATACTGGACCTAAATACCATCAAAAGATTACTTTGGATACCTTTAGTGTTAATTTAACATCCATTTTATTGATCACCTGTCCCGGGTCTGCAAAATCCTGCCATCGAAAATGTGAATAACCTTTTCAATACGGTCGAGAACAACTGAATCATGCGATGATATCACCACGGTAACTTTATCATTTATATTAAGCTTCAGTAGCAAGTCAATAATACTTTCACCTGTTTTGCTGTCAAGATTTGCAGTTGGCTCATCAGCAAGTATCATGGCTGGCTCAGTCACCAAAGCACGAGCAATTGCTACTCTTTGCTGCTGACCGCCGGACATTTCTCGAGGATAGTGATGTTTTCTATCCTGAAGCCCAACCTTTTCAAGCACTTCATCAATGCGATTTTTTAAAACACCCTTACCATCTTCACCCTTGAAAAGTAGAGGTAGTTCGATATTTTCGTAAGCAGTAAGAACAGGCAAAAGATTGAATGTCTGAAAAACAAAGCCGATTTTTTCAATACGTAGAGAGGATAGTTTTTCCAGTGTTTTGTTTGTAGTATCTATCCCGTTGATGATTATTTTCCCCTGATCTGGTTTGTCTATACAGCCTAACAGGTGGAGAAGAGTTGATTTGCCGCTACCTGAAGGTCCAGCCAAAACACATATTTCTCCTTTACTAAAAGTAAGGTTGATATCTACCAGTGCGTCTACCCTTCCGGCACCTTTACCATAATACTTACAGACATTGACCATTTCTGCAATAGCACACATGTTCATCATCTATGACAAATAAAAACCTGTTTTAGGTGTGATAACAATAATATCTGCTCATATTTAAAATGTTGCAACACACTATTTTATTAGACTTTTTCCAGCAGCATTCCTGCGATTGTCAATCCTGGTCCGAAAGCCATGCTTAATACTTTTTTGCCTGAAGTGATTCTGTTATCCCTTGTTATTTCATCGAGGATATAAGGAATTGTTGCGGAAGACATGTTTCCATTTTCGTATAGTATTTTATTGCTTATAGCGACGTCGTCTTCACTTAATTCAAGTTTCTCACATATCTTTTTAACAATAAGAGGGCCTCCTGGATGTATTGCATAAACAATATTTCCTTTTTTCTTTTCATATTCAAAATCTAGATCTGCGTCAGAAAAAATCTCACAAGCATAAGGCTTGACTATATCCCGGATTGAATATGGCACACTTAACGCCAGTGTCATATTAAAATTATTGGAACCGAGTTTCCAGGTCATCCCATCGAGAGAGTCTTTTATAAGATGTTCTTTAATTGCAAGTATTTTTAATCCATTTTTCTTCGTTTTATCGAAATATTCTTCCGGATAAGCTGAATATTTTATAAAACCATCACCAAAAAGTGTCATCGTTATGATCTGTTCAGCTGAATCTTCCACAATTTTACTATGAGTACTGAGTATTTCTGTGTGCACGATATCAACTCTTTTTTTCAAAGGAGTAATTCCGGCCATTGAAGAGCTGAGAAAACCATGAGCCATCCTAATACCAGGTAGAGAACCATAACAACCCATGTGATAACTATGTGTTATTGTGGAATTCAACCATTGTTTCTCTGAAAAATATTGTTCAACAGGGCTTGGAGAAATATATCCGGAACAAGTGACATGAATAACATCATCCGGAGGTAAGTTTACATCTTTATACATTAATCGTATACACTTCCCTGCATATTTATCGTAAAGCGCCATTCTTTCTTCAAGGTCAAGACCTTGGGGATTCCTGTGATTTATAATAATATCCCTGAATAATTTTGACTTCAATGCGGTTTCAATAAACCTCCCGTTTTCTGCTATTTTTTGACCTATTTTCAACGTATCGGAATAATCAGATGCAGCTAAAACCATATAACGCTGCTTGATATACTTTGAAGAAACTCCATATTGAGCAACTTTTATTCTTGCTTTTTTTAATTTCGCATCTATCTCTTTTTGATCCACAATATTTTCACGAACACATTTAGCTTTTGTAATTGCCATTGCCAAAAGATCGCAGGAAACATCTTGAGGTATAGGAGGTGAAGGTTTGACAGGGAAAAAATCAGATAGAATGATACTGGAATAATTTTTTTTATCGATAGTACTCATCATTATTACTGTTTTATTTAAGCAAGCAGACTTTTTCCGCCATCAATAATTATATTCTGTCCAATAATCTGTGATCCAGCTTCGGTAGTTAGAAAAAGAACAATCGCCGCCACCTGATCCGGTATTGTCAATTTTTGGGTAGGAGTGTATTGAAGCGTCTGGTCGAGCAGATTGCGCACCTGTGGCAAGAAATTCAGTGCTTCTGTCATAACCAGTCCGGGGCATACAAGATTGACTGCAATACCCTGAGAGGCAAGTTCAAAAGCATAATGACGGAAAAGCGCCTCCATGGCCCCCTTTGTTGATCCGACTGCCGCATAGTCCGGAATAACCCTGGTTCCTCCCGGAGAGGTTATCCCGATAATCCGGCCACCTTTTCCCATCTTTCCGACAAGATCCCGCGTCAACCGATGCACTGCGAAAAAATTGATCTCGAATGTCCATTTCAACTGCCGGTCTGAAAGCTCCATCGCCTTTCTGTGAACACCGCTCGCGGCGGAATGAACAAGAACGTCGATATGACCGCATGCTTCCTGAAGCTGCCCCAAGACTTCGTTATAACTGTCTTCATGAGTGAGGTCGCCACGTATCGTCCTGATGTTCAATCCTCTATCTTCTGCTTCCTTTTCAATCATTTCAGCATTTTTCCGGCTTCTCGCATAGAGGGCATAAACATTTGCTCCGCATTCAGCAAGTTCAAGCGATATGGCTCTTCCGATGCCTCTTGTCCCACCGGTGACAACAGCAGTTTTATTGAGAAGGTGTTTCATATTCCTGTATCTCCAAGTGAGCGACCGCCGTCGACGGGAATGACGGCTCCTGTTATGTAGCGGGCCTGATCCGAACACAGGAAGGCAACAAGCGGTCCGACATCTTCCGGTTCGCCAATGAATCCGGCAGGTATATGCTTGCCTGTTTCACGAGAGGATGTTTTTTCGAGATAATTGACAATGCCTGCGGTCATGGGAGTTCTGATAAGACCGGGTGCCACCACGTTGGCGGTGATGCCCCGGTGCGCAACTTCAAGCGCAAGGGTTCTTGTAAAACCTATAATCCCTGACTTTGCCGCCGCATAGTTGACCTGTCCCCTTTTGGCATAGAAACCGCTGATCGAACTGAGATTGACAATCCTGCCGTATCGCTTGCCGTACATCGATTTGAGCGAAAGGTGGCAAAGTGCCATGGTAACAAGCAGGTGTTCCCGGAGAAGTTGCTCATGAAAGGAAAAATCGGTCTGGAAAAACATGCCGTCTTTTATTCTCCCTGCCGAATTTACCAGAATTTCCGGTTGCCTTCCGAATTCAGAAACCACCGTTGTATAGAGATCCCCGGCAGATGCATACCCGTCGAGATTGCGGGGAAATATTTTTACAGTGCTTCCCTTATCCTTTAGTAAGGCTGCTGCTTCCTCAGCTTTTTCATGGTTGTTTGCGTAAGCCAGCGCCAGTTCGCAGGTCCCGGCAAGAGCCTCGGCGGCAGCCAGACCAATCCCCGAAGTACCGCCGGTTATAAGCGCAAGACGTTTTTCCATATGTCAAGCTTTTTTGAAAACAAGGCAGGCATTCTGCCCGCCAAAACCAAAACTGTTGCTCATAACATATTCAAGGGACACGTCGCGGCTGCCTTCAGCAACATAATCGAGATCACATTCAGGGTCCTGATCATCAAGATTGATGGTAGGAGCGATTTTCTGCCGCTGAAGCATGAGAAGACAGGCAATTGCTTCAACCGCTCCGGCAGCAACTGTAGAATGTCCGATCTGTGATTTCAGCGAACTGACGGGAATACGATATGCTTTATCGCCGAAAACCTTCTTGATCGCTTGTGTTTCCAGTCTATCGTTGAGCTGTGTGGATGTCCCGTGAGCATTGATATAACTGATTTGCTCTTTTTCAATTCCTGCGTCGGCGATCGCATCTTCCATCGCCTTGACAACACAGCGGTTATCTTCCCTTCCATCGGTCATCCTGTAAGCATCTGCATTGAATGCATAACCGCAAACGCTTCCAAGTATATTTGCTTTCCTTTCTTCAGCAGCTTCTTCTGTTTCCAGGAGCAAGACTGCGGCAGCCTCGCCTTTCACAAAACCCGACCGTTTGCTGGAAAAAGGTCGGCTCGCTTTCGCAGCAGGGACTTCATCTGAAGAAAGAGCATGTAAAAGATGAAAATTCATGATCTGGCTCTGCCATGCTCCAGCATCGACAGCACAGACAAGACATCTTCTTATACGGCCCGATTGAAGCAGATGATAAGCCATTCCAATCGCATTGCTTCCAGCAGCACAGGCTGTATTGATGCTGATGATATTTTCAGGTCTGATGCTTCCATGCCCTCTCGATTTCAATCGGTCAGCTATGATCTCGACTATCCATTCCGCCCTCAGTTCATCCCAGATGAATGTATCCGGATTAAAATTTTTCAGGGAATCACGGACAATTTCAAAAAATATACCTGCCGGAGTAGCGTGAATAACCGCATCGATCCCGATACCCTCAGGCAAGGTGTCATAAAGCTGCTTAAGGGCAAAAAGAAGATATCTTCCTCCGTTAGAATGCAAACCGGAAGAAAGCCCCATTTTTTCAGCAGAAGGGATATCGGAATCATCAACGACAGCGCCGAAATGAACTGGATAATTTTCAGGAACAAAGGTACCCCTTATATCTCTGACCCCGGACATTCCGGCAAACATCCGTTTTTCAAATTCCTGTATTGAGTTGCCTATGGGACTGACAATGCCATATCCAGTGACTAAAGCTTTTCCTGTCACTTTCCGTCTTCTTTTTTACGTGCAGCAAACATAATGAAATCAATAATATCCTGAAGGGAAATATCAGTTACATCCTCACCTTTTTTATCCGTGAGATACTCGAGCGCTTCAGTGAAATCCAGCTCAATGCCAGTTCGTTGTTCAATCTCGTAACTGATATCGAGGTAATCGATACTTTCTGCTTTCAGGTCTGCTTTGAACATGCTTTTCCGGCTAATTTCATCCTCAGAAGTATTCAGAACTGTCCGGACAGCTTCTGCTACTTTTTCAAACAACTCCTGCTCGGTCAACATATATCCTCCTTTTTGGTAATTTGAACGATAAGCTGATGGCTTATGCCGTAATAGGAATCTGTAATGTCGAAATCCGCTCTGCTCCAGTCTGTTGTATTGCCGTCAGCTGTCAACAGTATTGAAGCTGCACATTCGCATAAAATCCTGTTATTCAGTTTTTGCCTTCGTATTCGCTCAACTACCAGCGGATTTTCGAAACTGAAGGCGCTGCAGACAAGTGCCGCGGAAACTCGACCGGAATTCAAATCCATTTCCGCCTGTTCAAGTGCGTGAATACTGCCAAATCCAGAACTGTTGAAGACATTCATCGGGCCCATGATTCCCAGGAATATACCCATTTGCGCAGCAGCAAGGTTCGGCAATTGCATCAGAAACATTTTTGGATTGTGCGCTTTTCTGTATTGATCGGCAAATTCTCCATCTGGAACATCAAGCATATGCATCGCTGTTTTCAGATCGACCGGGCCATTTTCAATAGCACAATAAATGCCAACGGAAAATGGTGAAACATCCAGAAATGATTTGACTTGAGACTGAAGTTCAAGACAGGCAAGTGATAACAGGGTCCCTGCTCTGCTCATGGAGCGAAAAGCCCTTTTATCGGGAAGTGATTCAATCATGTTCTCTATCTTAAGAGCTCTCGTTCTTGGGACGGAAAGAGACTCTTTGTAATACGGGCTTATGAATGGCTGAACCGGACTATCGTTACCGGGGATTAAAACATGACTGCCGAGAACGTGGCTCATATGCCATAAAGAGTTGTTATATCTGCCGAAAATGATTTGGCGTATTCATCCTTACGCCTTTTTTCCTCTGATTTTGTTATATGGCCGAACATAAGCTCTGCTGAGGAAACATGAGTTCCCTCTACTTCGACCCATCCTTTTGCAGTACTGTAGGATTTGCGCATTGAAACATCTATCTGGATGATCGCCGTGTCGCCGGGGAATATTTCTTTACGGAATTTTGCGTTATTTACAGCGGTCAGCACGGGGCTGACGCCATTTTGCGCAGCAACAATGCATTTGCCGCCAAGCTGAGCAATCATCTCTATCTGAAGAACTCCGGGAACAATTGGATAGGCTGGAAAATGATCCATAAAGAAAAGTTCAGAACGGGAAAAACACCTGATGCCGACCGCTCTCTTTCCAGGCTCCATTTCAAGAACTTTGTCTATTAACAACCATCTCATATGATTGGAAAAAAAATTAAAGATCCGTGACTGGTCTTTAACCCACAATAACCGTCAAAAGAAATTCAAATGAGGGTATTAATGTACGAATTCGTCGCTATATATAGATGGTTTAAATTGAAAAACAGACATATTCCAGAAAAGAAGGTATAAATCCGCTGTGCGCTGAATTTATTACGTAATTCATCGAATACAAGTTCTTTAAAATATTCCCTGATATAAAACAAGTGCAACAGCGGCAGCGTATTGCCTGTCATGGGACAACGATATTTTTATTGCAACATCCGGATATTTCGGCAAAGGTCCCGCAAGGTTCGCAAACGGCTTTCCTGCACTGTCATTGAGGATTTCCACGCTGTGCCATGTAAAATCCCTGCAGATACCGCATCCAAGGGCTTTCGATATCGCTTCCTTAGCTGCGAATCTCGATGCGACACTCTGCAGCATATCGGCTTTCCGGCGGCAGAGTTCTATTTCTCTCTCGGTAAGGATTTTTCCCAGAAACTTGTCGCCATATCGCTCGATTGATTTTCTTATTCTGTCAACATTGACAATATCCATTCCTATGTCCGTTGTTCCTTTCATGGTTGAACCGGTTATTGAACCTGTTAACACGTTTTTATCCAATTGAAGGACGTCATAACAAGATCAGGTTTATTATTTCCATTATTCTGAAAAATGCTTAAAAACGCATTCCCGGTAAATAATACCATCCTGCATGTGCATATATAATCGAAGCAATATCGTTCCGTATCAATGCATCAGCAAAAAATATTGTGATTAATGTGTATTTGAAGGCAGGTTTCTGTGGAGGTATGTTCAGTATTCAGGAAGAATTTGATCTAACTCAATATTTCGGATTTCAAGGCAGCCGTTCAGGCACTTTCTCAAACCAGCCACTCAGGGAAGCGCACGTTTTCTTTTGTATTTAGGATCTGTTTTATGTTCGAGATATTCGATGGCGAAAAGCAGCATCCATGAAATTACAAAATACAGTAAGGCTACCATCACCAGAGGGAAAAAAGCGTCGAAGGTACGACTCCTGATGATGTCGCTGACTTTCGCAAGGTCCTGAACAGCAATGTAACCCACTATCGAGGTCATTTTTACAAGGGAGATGAATTCACCTTTGTAGACCGGCAGTATCCTTTGAACTGTCTGGGGAATAGTGATGAAAAGAAAGGTCTTGAAACTGCTGAAACCAATGGAAATCCCGGCTTCAGACTGCCCCTTGTCGATACTCTGTATTCCCGCCCTGAATATTTCCGCAACATAAGCGGCAAAATTCAGTCCGAACGCGATGACGGAGACAATGACGGGATCGATATCGATCGATGCGAACACGACATAATAAATCAGCATAAGCACGATGAGTACAGGCATGCCGCGCATGATGACGATGAAAATCTTCGCCGGAATGTTCAGCAATGAAAATCCGGACATTCTCATCGTACAGATTACAGCGCCGAGCAATGTTCCGAGGAATGCTGAAAAAGCGGATATGATGACGGTTACCCTCAACCCGCCCAGGATGATTTTCCAGCGATCTTCAAGAATGATGTTTCGATAGAAGCTGTCAGTTGTACTTGCTATAAATCCCTCCACGCCTGCGCCTGAACCGGTAACGCTCTCGGGAACTTTCCCTGCATATGCGGCCATTTTCGATTTAAGCACGACAGCGGCTGTCTTCGAAACAACGTAAGGATTTGAAAAATCGACAAGTTTACTGCGTTCTTCGGTAATGGCTATACCATCGGTAATGATTGATACTTTTCCGGATGCAAGCGCGGGAACTAATGCGGAAAATTCCATAGTCATGATATCTATCCTGATATTCTGATCCAGCGCGAACCGTTTCATGATCTCGATATCGAAACCGACATACCGACCATTGATGAATGCGATAAAAGGCAGATCATCGACAGCTACCCCCATGATATACCTCAGGCTTGAAGTGCTTGCGGGAATGTCCGGCATTTTAACCATGTCCGGATTCTCCACAAACCACCGCCTGTAGATTTCATCATATGTTCCGTTCGAGCGGATTTTAGCAAGATAGTCGTTGAAGCGGGCCCGCAGTCCCGGCTCATTTTTGCTGAACCCTATTCCGGCGTCAGTATCGAAAAAATCTTTTTCAAGAATTCCAAGCTGGGTATTCTGCTTCATGATAATTTCTGCGGTCACCAGGTCTATCAGCATGACATCGGCTTTTCCGCTTTTCAGGGCCAGGATCATGTCCGGGGTCGATTCGAATCTCAGGACCTGTGCTTCCGGAAAGGTCCTTGTAACATAGCCGTCATAGACTGTCCCGGTAAATATGGCAAACCTTTTTTTCTTCAGATCATCGAGTGTCCTGTATTTGCCCTGATGTTCGCGTTCTGCTGCTATCGCATTCCCTTGCACCGTCATATTTCCCGGAAAATTCATTACTCCCCGGACATGCAGCGAGGATAACAGAAGAAGCAAAGAGGCTCCTGCCAGCAGGAAATATCGGATGATCAGCTTTGTTGCCAGGCTTTTCATGAGATGAAATCCGGCGTATCTTTTCCGTTTTTTTACCCTTGTTTTCTTCATGTTATGAATTTATAGAAAAGCGGAAATCTGAGAAAGTGATGGCATATCTTTCGCCATTCCGCAAGGGTAATGACCGGCATTGTCTGGCCTCGTTTGTATACACGGGTCCGAAAATTCTTGATGATACCGGATTTCAGCTAAAAACGCCCTGATTTGCAGTTCAGATTTTCAAAGAACCCTGTAATGTAATTTTTTGCATTTAAGTCTTTTATTATATAACTTGAGTACTGAAAAGGAATACAGGCATAAAGGAATACAAAAGTTGCTTCCGGGTTATTTTCCAGTAAAAGTTTCCATACAACCCGGATGGTTGTGATTCGAACCATTTTGCTTTATTAAACCTTGAAATCCGTGCTCTCCTTCGCCTTAAATCCATGTTTTCTCCGAGCGTGATCTTTTCGAGTTGATTTATCAGGAAAAGGCGCATTATTTCCCGGAAGATTTGACAAGTCAGCCTGTATCTGACGGGAAAAGTATTCTTCCCTTGATTTCATTATCGGTGTCTTTCAGGACATCGGAACGGAAAACCGGCAGCTTCACCCGCAAGTTCCGGCCTTTCCGCGCAGCTTATCGATAAGCTATTATATTTTAATACATTAATGTTAAATGGAGGCCGTTTCTATGTCAAAAAAAATCGTTGTTTTAGGAGCAGGAACTGGTGGCACGATTGTCGCGAACAACCTCAGAAGGCACCTGCCTTCAGACTGGGAAATCACGATTATCGACCGTGATGACGACCATCTTTACCAGCCCGGCCTTCTTTTCGTGCCTTTCGGCCTTACAAGCACGAAAAAACTGGTGAAGTCGAGAAAAAAGTACATCATTCCCGGCATCAATTTCGTTATCGATGAAATCACCCGCATCGATCCTGAAAAACAGCAGGTCACAACCAAGAACCATACATTCAGCTACGACTTCCTCGTCATCAGCACCGGCTGCCGAATCGCTCCGGAAGAAAACGACGGCCTTCTGGATACGTGGAACAAGACTGCATTTTCTTTCTATTACCTCGATGCGGCAGAACAGCTTCGCAAGAAACTCAAGGAATTCGACGGCGGAAAAATCGTCATGAATGTTGCCGAACTTCCGTTCAAATGTCCGGTAGCACCTATCGAATTCGTCTTCCTTGCCGACTGGTACCTGAAAAGCCGCGGCATCAGGAACAAATGCGAAATTGAATATGTGACACCTCTTCCCGGCGCGTTCACCAAACCGAAAGCTTCAGCCGTGTTCACCGAATCGGCAAAAGAGAAAAATGTCAAGATCAGAACAAGCTTCGAGCTGAATATGGTCAACGGCAAGGAAAAGTACATTGAATCCGTACAGGGCGACAAGGTCAACTACGACCTGCTGGTTATCGTTCCGACAACCATCGGCGACAAGGTTATCAGCGATTCCGGCATCGATGACGGGATCGGTTACGTACCCACACACCACAACACCCTGAAAGCCCTCAAGCATGAACGGATTTATGTGATCGGCGACGCAACGAATGTTCCGACGTCCAAAGCCGGTTCCGTTGCCCACTATGAAGCTGACGTCGTGGTTTTCAACATCATGGCTGAAATCCACGGTGTCAAGCCTGAAGAAATCTACGACGGCCACTCGACCTGCTTTATCGTCTATTCCAAAGGCACGTCTTCCCTCATCGACTTCAACTACAGGATCGAGCCGCTTCCCGGAAAGTACCCGATGCCGAAGCTCGGACCATTCACGCTGCTGCACGAAACGAAAATGAACTGGTACGGAAAGCTTGGCTTCGAGCCGCTTTACTGGAACGTTCTTCTGGCCGGCAGGCACCTTGGTGCACCACCGACCCTGGTCATGGCAGGCAAACATGTTGGTTGAACTCAACGGTTTGCGCTAAAACAAAGGGAAGCATCGAACCCACTCCATCGATGCTTCCCTTTTATGTTTATTCGGGCCAAACCCACAACCTGTAAAAGCAAACAGCCTAATTCCCTCCTTCGCTTTCTCCCGATACGATCCCGGGTATCTGTCGGCTGACCTTGGCGCCGAGTTTTCTAATTTCCTCAACCCGGCCGACAAGATTGCCTTTCCCTTCCCTGAGCCTTTTCGATGCGAGCTCCAATGAATCGGTCAGGCCTGAAAGTTTCTTTCGCGCTTCGTCCAGGGCTTCGTAAACAAGAAACACCTGGTCATAGATTTTCCCTGCCTTCTCGGCAATAAGCTCCGCATTCCTGTTTTCATTTTCCCGGCGCCAGATCTGGGCGATGACTTTCAGGGTGATCATCAGGGTGGACGGACCGCAGAGCACTACGTTTTTACCGGAGAGCTCATAAAGCAGCTCTGGATCGGCCTGCATGGCGATCTGCCATGCAGGCTCCAGGGGTATGCAAAGAATGATGAAATCAAGCGTCCTGTTCCCTTCTATTTCGCTGTAATCCTTTTCCTGCATGGCAGTGATGTGCCGCCTGACAGACTGGACATGTTCTTTGAGCGCCTGCTGCCGCCTGGCGTCATCATCTTCGTTGCAGTAGCGTTCATAGGCCGTCAGGGATATTTTCGCATCGACGATCACAGCCTTGTTTCCGGGGAGGACAACAAGGAAATCAGGCCTTTTCAGTTGACCGCCTTCCGAGCGGTATGTTTCCTGCGAAAAATACTCGCGTCCCTTTTCAAGTCCGGATGCCTCAAAAATCCTCTCGACAATCAGCTCACCCCACTCTCCCTGCTTTTTGGCATCCCCTTTGATTGCCCTGGCAAGCATGTTCGCTTCATGACTCACCCGTCCGCTCATTTCCTGAAGCTGTCGAACCTGTTCAATCAGTCGGGCGGAATGTTCAGTATCGTTTTTATGGACCTCGTCTACCCTTCTGCGGAATGAATCGAGCTGGTCCCGCAAGGGCAGAAGCAAAGCATCCAGGCGCTGCCGGTTCTCCTCGCCAAGTGATTTTCCCCGCTCTTCGAGAATTCGGCGGGAAAGGTTTTCAAATTCGATTTTCAGACGTTCTTCCGTGACCCGCAGGAACTCGTCGCCCTGAACGTGCCTGCGCCGTTCGTTCTCAAGCTCATTTTCCAGCACGGCGTTCCGGACCTTTAACGCTTCGTTCTCACTTGCAAAGAAATCCTGTTTCTGCAGGGCAACCCGCAAATCCTCTTCGTCCGAGCGCAACCTTGCAAGTTCAGTTTTCAGGGGAGCATCGCGAACGACCCGATAGGCTATGAAAACCAGCAGAACGGCAAGCACAAGAAAAAAAAGGAATTCTGTCATGGGAAAGGTTGTTGAATATTGAGAGAACAAACGAGAGGTATTGCAAACATCTTTCGTGCAGAGCGAGAAGGATGGCGGTTCCTCTCTCTATTTGGATTTTATATCTTTTACCTTCCATTTCCATGTGCGGCAGGTTCGGTTTTTTCGAACTGAAATATTTCATCGAGCAGCTCCGGCAGCTCGATCTTCCATTTGAAGAAGATGCGGATTTTCACTTTACTCCCGGTTACAACATCGCTCCCGCAAGCCGGATTGCAATCCTGAAAGGCAACAACAACAGCAATGTTTTTGCAAATGCAAGCTGGGGGCTTGTCCCGCACTGGTCTGAACACCTCCCGAAAGTGCGCCCGATCAATGCCAGGGCGGAAAGCATAGCCGTTAAACCATATTTCCGGCACGCGCTGAACCGGAACCATTGTCTTGTCCCCGCCAGCGGCTTCTATGAGTGGAAAGAATCGCCCGGAGGGAAAAAGCTGCCCTGGTATGTCCACAGGGCTGACAACGAGCCGATGGCGTTTGCAGGATTATGGGAGTCCTGGACACTTGCGGAAAACGCCAGTGAAACGCTGCTCACCTGCACTATCATCACAACCACCGCAAACAGGGAAATGAGCGCCATCCATAAGAGAATGCCGGTTATCCTCGAACCCGATACATGGAGAACCTGGCTTGAATCCGCAAATCAGGATAACAGGTCGCTGCTTGTCACTCCCGAAGACGGAATCCTCGACCTGTATCCAGTATCGACGAAAATCAACAACCCCCGATATATCAGGAAAGATTGCATCGAAAGGGTCAATGACCAAACAGGGTGAAAGAATCTCTTCGGGGACAAACAAAACCTTGCATTATTATCACTTCCGTTTGTAAAACCGCAACTTTTTCTTACCTTGACAGTTCAATTCAGGGCGAAGTGGCCGAGTGGCTAGGCAGAGGTCTGCAAAACCTTGTACAGCGGTTCGAATCCGCTCTTCGCCTCCAAAATGAAGCAAGCCTGAAATTGCCTGCACAACGAATAAAGGCCCTGTGAACGGGCCTTTTTCATTGCTGACAATGCGAGTATACCTTCAGGAAAAGCGCCGAGAGAAGCAATCCCTTCAGAAAGAGGCTTTCACCACGAAATAGGTCTTTTCACTGTCCGGGTTCCGGACCAGAGAAACGGTCAACCGGTCCTTTGAAATGGTAACGCCGAGGTTGACAAGGGCGAAATCATCCCCCTTTCCGGGAGCATACGCCATTTCATCACCGGCCCCAACATATGCCCTGGCGCTATATCCACCTTTTTCAAGGAAAGTATACTTCGCTTCAAGATACCTCGCCTTGTCGAAATCATACCCGCCGACTTCCCATGCTCCATAGAAGCATATCTTTCCGACGGTATAGAGCGCGCTGATTTCGACGGTATTCGGGCCGTCAGGTGTATTGCGGAAATCGAAAAAACCTCCGAGCTGCGGCAGGTAGTAATCAGTAAGGATGAGACTCAGGTTGCCTGCAGGAATGAGAATGTAGGGATCGATCTCTTGGTAACGCACTCCATCCTGGGGCAGCAGTGCGAACGAGTTCCAGACTCCCACCACAATCCCGGAGCCGGGAAAGGTATAGGTGATCTCCGGCTGGATTGCCGGTGAATCACCGTAATTAGAGCCCTTGGTGACATAAGCGCTGGCAAGATCGAGATGAACCTGCACGCCTCCTTTGTTTTCTGCATGAACGGGATTACCATGCAAAAACACAACCACCATCAGGCTCAGGATTGCCATGATCTTTCTGGACTTTATACATGATAATTTGTGGTAAAACAGCGGAAAAGTATTCATTGCCGGGCGAATGGAAAGGAATTGTGAAAGAGAAGAACATGCGCCCTGAACGGAGCATAACTGAAAAAAGCCGCCCCGCATGATTTTTCAATACAGGGCGGATTGATCCTCGGTGAAGGTTTTACCGGGGAGTCCTTTTCTTATCCAATCTTGTCGGCCCCGGAAACGATGGCACTGATGAGCTTGTCGATGGTCGCATCATCGATAAGGACAGGGATGTTGAGACAGATGCTGCTGCGAAGCATTTTCCCCGTTGCAGGCCAGAGGGATTCAAGGTTCTGATCGCGATACCGGTCGAATTCGCCGAGAAGATGTCCCCAGACCCCTGCATAATGCCAGTCGAGCGCTTCGGGAAGAATCTTGGTGCCGAAACCGTGTTCCATGAGGTGCGCTTCGAAGGCAAGTGCGGCTTCTCTGTCCCTGACACGGAAAATAAGGGTATCGCCCTGCGAACCTGCCTCATCGCTGAATGGCCTCAAAACGATATTGTCGAGATGTCTGATCCCGTCTTTGATCCTGCGCTTGTTCTCTTTCGATTTCGAGAGGATCATGTCGATTTTCGCAAGCTGTGCTATGCCGATAGCGGACGTAACTTCACTGATGCGAAGATTGAGGCCTTTTGCGCGTCTCGGGTCTTTTCCGCGAGGAAGGCCGGGAATATGCATATGGCCATGGTCCGAAAATTCGGCGGCACGGTCATAGATCTCCTTGTCATTGGTGACGATCATCCCGCCTTCACCGGTATGGAGCGTTTTGCCTGCATCGAAGGAAAATGAGCCGACACTGCCGATGGTCCCGAGTTTGCTGCCCTTGTAGGAAGCACCGAGCGCCTGGGCCGCATCTTCGATAAGCATAAGCCCGTTCCGGCTGCAGATTTCGGCAATTTCATCCATTTTCGGGGGCGCCCACATGGGGATCGCGACAACTGCTCTGGTTGCAGGAGTGATCGCTTTTTCTATTTCACGCGGATCGAGGTGGTAGGTTTCGTCAATTTCCACGGGTACCGGGATTGCCCCAAGCGCACTGATCGCCTCGACCGGAGCAATGAATGTCCATGCCGTCGTGATGACCTCGTCGCCAGGCCCGATGCCTGCACCAGCGAGGGCGCAATGAATGGCTGCAGTGCCTGAAGAAACTGCATGCGCGTATTTCACGCCCATCCAGGATGCAAATTTCTCCTCGAACTCCCTTGTCTTGTAATTGCCGCCGCCATAGCGGTAGAGATTAACTTTTTCCCTGTTGAACAACTCCAGTATTTCGGCCAGCTCTTCCCGGCCGATCAGTTCTGCTCCTGCCATGATATGCTCTATTCGTTTATGTTAACTGTATAATGACTTCCCGTGCCGACTCCTCGGTAAATTCAACGGGATTGCCGGAAAAAGACCCTTTCAATGCTTCCGATGCATTATGTGCCAGCTCTTCCGCGTTACCCTTTCCATAACCGTATGGCACAAGATTTGGTATGCCGAGCTGCTTGTAGAGTGCGTCCATTTCCTCGAGAAGCTCTATCGTCGCTTCCTTTGCAGAAGGAGATGTCCGCATGGGGTTCAGCAGGGCATATTTTTCATAACCGTGGTTATGATTGTAGCGCATCACTTCCTTGAGGAAAATCGCGCCGGCAAGTCCATGCGGCACGCGGTGCTTCACTCCAAGGTAATAGGCAAAGCCGTTCGTAGGGCCGTCCCCTGAATTCATGAGCGCAACCGTTCCGCAGATGCTTCCGATAGCAAGGTCAATCCTCGATTCCGCCCTGTCGAGCTGTCCCTGCTGCAGCGCATAGAAGGTCTTCTGGAAGCCTTCGACTGAAAAAATCCTGCTCAGAGGAGTATGCTTGACAGAAGCGAAACTGTCAACACAATGAACCAGGCTGTCCATTGCTGATGAAATGACGCTCTCCATCGGTGCGGTCATCGAAAGTTGCGGATCGACAACGGCTTTCCTGGGGAAATTTTTCCTGCTGTTTATGCCGAGCTTGCGGCCCTCCTTCTCATCGATAAATACCGCATTGTAGCTGACTTCGGCTCCGCTCCCGAGAAGCGAAGGAACGGTAATGAGCGGCAATGGGTCTTCCACATCCCCGGGAAATCCTTTCAGGGACAACGCGGGGACGTTGTTCGTCATCAGGAGCGCAACCCCTTTTCCCAGATCGAGCGTGCTGCCGCCACCGATTGCTACGATACCGTCGGGAGGATTTTGACGGAAAAATTCGGCGACGTTTTCAAGATGGGCATAGGTGGGTTCCCCTTTGAAATCATTGCAGTAGACGACGGAATTGGGGTAAGCCGAAGTCAGGTTTCTCAAAACTTCCTGGAAATAACGGTTATCCGCCAGATTGGCGTCATAGACGATCCCGGGCTGCCTGATGGAGAGCCCCGCAAGATAATCGTTAAGCTTCAGCGCCTCGTTAACGCCGACAATCAGATCGGTCGATAAAAAGAAATTCATAAAACTGGATATGCTAAGGGTTTTTTCCGCCTGTTTCCTGGATTGCCAGGTCTTTCCTCAAAAGGTAATACTCAATTAAATCTATTTCTTCAAGAGTGTCAATCTCCCAGGTCTGCCAGAACTCCATTTCATATACTGCCATTTTTCCTCCGATCCGGTTCTGGAAAGTTGAAAGCACTTCGCTCTTGAAAATATAGATCGAACCATTTTCGATGAACTGTGATGGGCGGTCCTGTCGCATGCCGCGATTGCGGTAATCGAAATTCACGCTTCTCCATTCCGTTTCACGGCATTCCCAGATAGTCAGATCGTCAGCCTTTGTTACGGATATCAGCGAATCCGCACCTTCTTTCCTGAAATGTTCGATTGCAGCGTCTATATCCCCCGGTTTTCTCAATGGTGACGTGGCCTGCAGGAAAACAACGGTACCGACCGGCATACCGAACTCTTTATCGATAACTGAAATGGCATGAAGAAGGGCTGATTCGGAAGTCGCCTTGTCTCCGGCGATCTCTTCTGGGCGATCGATGACTTCGGCGCCGAATGCACGGGCCACTTCGGCGATTCCGGGATCATCCGTCGAAACGAAAACCCTGTCCACCAGACGGGATTCGAGTGCCTGGCCGATCGTCCACGAGAGAAGAGGCCTGCCTGCGACAGGGTAAATATTCTTGTCTTTCAGGCCTTTCGAGCCGCCTCTTGCCGGAATGATTGCTACCGTGTGCATAGTGGTACCGGGAAATTCAACCGTCGATGACCTGCCGGCAGACATCGGCGATATTTTTTGAAGCTGATTTGTTCTGAATAGGGGTGAGCGCCTTGAGCTCTTTTGGATCCAGACCGCAATGGACAACCTTGTTCAATGCAGAACCGACAAATATGGTAGAAGAAAACTGGGCGATGAGCATTCTTGAATTCGCAATCATTTCTTCCGTCTTCCCTTCTGAAAAAACCATGCTGTCAGGGGCATACCGCTCGATTTCCCTGATTGCCCTCGGGGCGTTTTCATTTGGATGAAGCTTGAAGACAAGGAGTGAATGTCCGGCCATTTCGCGATACTTCATGATATTTTTCTGCCGGTTTTCATAAACGAAGGTTTCCCTGTTGTCGGAAGTGCAGACAAGAACAAAATCACGGTACTCGAAATCGTTCTGCAGATACTGCTCGCAATTATCGAAGTTCGGAATGCTCGTGACCACTATTTTTTCCGGGTTGACACCTTTCCTGATGAAAAGATCGCGATACCCTTCACTGGCGACACAGAATTTTTCATACGCGTCGGAAAGACCGGTTGTCGAGGTCCCGGCTATCCAGCGGGGGACCCACTGAAAATTCCTGGCAAGATGAAACAGGATCGTTTCGGGTTCGGTCATTCCCTCCTGAACAAGCACAATTTTCCGTCTCTTGATATGTTTTGGAACGATGAGGTCGGTACAGGTAACGACAAGATCGTACTCGTGAGCCATTCCGCCGATATCGAGCCTGAGGTTGTGGGAATCGAGATATTCGACAGAACGGTGGGAACGCTTGTGACCCATGATCGTGAATTCGAGGAGCCCCATGCTGCTTGCTTTACCCAGAAGCCCGTCACTGAAAAAAGGAGTGAAATACTGATCGTAGTCACCGAGCCACCCGGCAATCTGATGCATCTGGGTGGTCTGGTTCATTGAACCGCAAATAAACAAAATTTTCTTCCTCATCGAAATCTCTGACAATCACAGGTTGAACGGTCAAATTCTGCAAACAGGTGCCAGAATGCGAAACCGCATGGCATTAAAAATAACAAAAACGTAAATAATAACTTCTCGAAGAAGCTTCATGGTCCGGGTTACGCTTTACAATCATTCCGGGCATGGAATAAATGAGCAGCAGGAATAGCAAAAAGGAAAATACTTTATCCCGGGAGAAAAGCGGTTTGCCGTTACAAAGGGGGCTCTTGTACTTTTCAGGCCATAATATCATTTTTTCAGAAAAACACCCGTATTTCGGGGAGGGTTCATAACTGGTCCGGGGATTCCTGGTGAAAAGCCCCAGAACACAGGTGCAACAGCTCGACTGATCGCGCGAGCGGAACTGCCGCCTTACGTTTCAAGGCTTCCAAGGCGTTGCGCATCATGCAGATGGACCCCAGAAATGAACATGATCGCATAACCGGCAGCATACCACAGAATTTCCTTGAAACGCCTGAGCAGGACGAACGCTTCCCCGATTACGACGGCATCACTGATGCCGAGCACGTTGAAAAACGCGAGATAACCGATCTCCTGAACTCCCAGGCCTGATGGGATGAAAAAGAAAACCGCCCTCAGCATCGAAAGGGTCGTGTCTATTGCCAGTACCTGGAAAAAGGTAATTTCCACCCCCAGCAGCCGCAGGATGATATAGCTTTCAACTGCAAGCATGAACCATGCGACCAGATAATAGAACATCACAACGGTCAGTTTACCTAAGGGCATCCCCTTGAAGAATTTCAGTTCTTCATCCGTCTCGTGGAAATCCGATTCCTTTTCGAGAAGCCAGTTTTTGACTTTCCTGAAAGGAATGAGCATCAGCAGTGAGTGCACCTTTCGGGCAGCTTCACCGTTGAGGAGAAGAAGAATGAAAACCAGGAAAATGAAGAAAACAAGGAGGCCGCTCCCCGCCATGATGAACCCGAGGCCTTCGAAACCGATCATGTTCAGCGATGCGTTCTGAAGAAAAGAAAAACCCGCGAGTGCACCTAAAAGGGTATAAAGGCCCTGTATCGCTCCGAGCATGAGTTTCCTGACTGCCACGCTCGCAACCCCGGCGGGTACAGGCACGCCAAGCCTGCTCCGGCAGAGGACCGGGCGCAGGGATTCGCCGATAGGCATCCCGGCCGGCAGCGTCATGGAAACGGTTTCGGCGATTAGCTGTATCTTGAAAAGCTGGAAAAAAGGGAGTTTTTTTGTCGTACCCGGAAACAGCTGCAACCATGCGAAGGATTCAACCAGGTGCAGTGCAAGAAATGGAAGCAGGATGAAAACCGAGGCATACCCGATTGAACATATCCGGGACCATGCTCCCAGTATATCGAACTTGCTGACAAGGTAACCGATCAGGACGACACCGAGCAACATACCGGCATACCCGAGCCAGGACGATACGGATTTTTGTTTCATCTGCAGGAAAAATCAGAATGGAAAGGGAAAAAACTGCAAAAAAGTCTTTTTCATGATTTGCAAAGATAACAATGTATTGTTAAATATTTGTTTATTGAAGAAAGGCCCGATGTCGCTGTATTTCATGCTTGCTGTTTCTACCATATTCCGCCGGAAGCATTTCTGACGGTGTCCCGTACGTTGTTATCCTTTATCAGCACTTTTTTCCACAAACTGGCGATACTCCTGCTGTTCGCTTTTTCGGCCATACCTGCCCTGTCGGTCAGGTCGTTGCCGTAGCGGGGTTCCCGAAAACGAATCTTGCCGATGGGACTGATCAATCCTGATTTTTCAACTCTGACTGAACTTTTCTCTTCGGTTTTCACTCATTACCGTGAACAGGAGGACAAATTTCCAATCTCGAGAAAAGTCAACGGAAAATATGAGCCGATACCATACCGGGAACTTGAAGAAGATGTCCAGCATCTTTCAGCTTTTCTGAAACATAACGGCATCGTTGCGCAGGACAGGGTGGCCATCCTTTCGGAAAACAGGCCGGGATGGTACCTTTCCGACATGGCAATCCTGAACCTCGGTGCTGTCAATGTACCGCTTTATCCCTCCCTTCCTCCCAACCAGATAGAATATATCCTGAACAACTGCGGAGCCAAGGCAATCATTGTTTCAAATACCCTGCAGCTCGGTAAAATCCTCTCGATCTGGCAGAACCTCCCCGAACTGACGCTCGTCATAATCATGAACCGTCTCGAGGAAAGCATGGAGGATGTGATCGATCTGAACACCGCGAAGGAACAGGGGGCAGAACTTCTCGAAGAAAAACCGTGGCTGCTGGAAAAAGCTCCGGTGTCGCCCGAAGATATCGCGACCATCATCTATACGTCCGGCACGACAGGATTACCCAAAGGCGTCATGCTTACCCACAGGAATATCTGTGAAAACGTTAAATCATGTTCAACGGTCATCCGTCTCGACGAAACCGACTGCGGACTGTCTTTCCTGCCCCTCTCCCATGCCTACGAACGAACAGGAGGATACTATCTCCTCTTTTCCTGCGGTGCAAGCATCTATCTGGCAGAAAGTATCGAAACCATCTCCCTGAACATGTCAGAAGCACGGCCGACCATCATTTTTACCGTGCCCCGTTTGTTCGACCGTATCAAGATGGGCATCCTGAAGCAGATTTCATCCGAAAAACCTGTCAAGCAGAAAGTTTTCAACTGGGCCCTCAGTACCGGTGAAAAATATCACCGGCAGCTCAGTGAAAAAGGCCGCGTGCAGAAGGTCCTCGAAATGCAGCATTCTCTGGCTGACAAACTGGTCTACCATAAAATCAAGTCGAAATTCGGAGGAAGGCTGCGTTATTTCGTTTCCGGAGGAGCTGCGCTGCCCCAGAAGATCGGAGAATTTTTCCAGGCCCTCGACATCCCTATTCTTGAAGGGTTCGGCCTGACCGAAACGGCTCCCGTCACTCACGTCAACCGTCCGGAAAAAATCAAATACGGTACCGTCGGCCCTGCGGTCAACAACGTCGAGGTGAAAATCGCCGAAGACGGGGAGATCCTGCTCAAGGGCCCCAACATCATGAAAGGGTACTGGAAAGACGAAGAAGCAACCAGGGAGGTCATACAGAACGGCTGGTTCCACACCGGAGACATCGGTGAAGTGGACAAAGACGGTTACCTGAAAATAACCGACAGGAAAAAACATATCATCGTCACGTCAGGAGGGAAAAACATCGCTCCCATGCCGATTGAGAACCTGATAGCCGAAAGCTCATATGTCGACCAGGTCGTTGTCATCGGCGAAAAACGTCCGTTCCTCATCGCCCTTATCGTACCCGATTTCAACAAACTCAGGGAATTTGCAGCGACTGAAAACATCACCGCATCGACAAACAGGGAGCTTATTGAAAACAAAAGCATCCAGCAGATCTTCGAAAAACTGATCCGTACCGTATCCCGACAGCTCGCCACGCATGAGAAGGTTCGTAAATTCCTGCTTATCGACGAAGCATTCACTATCGAGAATGGGCACATGACCCCGACACTCAAGCTCAAACGGAAAGCAATAACCACGAAATACGCTTCCGAGATCGACAAGGTCTACAACACGCTCAACATGGTCTACAATTCCGAGTAATCGGGATGAGCAGCAGAACGTACATCCCCGGCAACAAAACATGAGCTGATGCCAGAAACGTTCTTTATCGTCATAACACCCATCGTGATCTTCACGGTCGCATTTCCCGCATTGTGGATCGGGGTTAACGGCTTTCTCTCTTACGCCGGAGGGTGGTCGCTCCTTGCGAAACGTTTCAGGTCGGAGCATTCTGAAAAAGGCCGTGAGTTCCGGTTCGCCACAGCACTGTTCAAAAAAAAGCCGATGCCGCCGGTCACATACCGTGGAAACCTTTTTATCACGGTCGGAGCAAACGGAATACAATTTTCCTTACTGTTCCTGTTCCGTGTTCTCAGTCCTCCGCTCCTCATTCCATGGAACGAAATAGAAGGAATTTCGGAACAGCGCCATCTTTTCGGCAGTTACGGAGTCATCGATATCAGGAATTGTCCCGTACGAATTCTTGTGCCGGGAAATGCTGGAAAATACCTGCTTGGTTCCCGTGCCGGGATCCATTTTTAAGGGAGACCTTTATTGTCGCGAAATCCACACCCGCAAAGCAAACGAAACCTTGAACGATTTCGAAATAAGGGTTTCCTTGCCGAACCATTCGGAAAAACCGTGAAAAGAGAGGCCCCGTATTGCGCAAAGAAAGCGGAGTCCCGACAAGTCGGAGGATGAGGATTTCGATCCCGGTTCATTAGGACCAACATGGGCAACAGGGCTTCGGGACGGACAGATAGAGGTGCCCTGACAAGAAACGGAAACCATCATCAGTTCTTTCCCGTATTTTTTGATGCATGGAATTTTATCGGCTGTATTATATTTTATCAGTAATAACGATCCCCTTCCTTGTAAACCTTCAGACATTATCCATCATGGCAGACAACAATGGCGTTTTTTCCGATCTTTTCCAGGCCGTAGGCGCACCGGTCCAGAACGTGGCAGATGTCGTAGGAAACGGCGTCAATTCGGTCATAGACGTTGCCCAGAACGGCGCAGGCATCCTGACGAATATCCTTTCCAGCACGGCTACCGCAGGATTGCAGTTTGTCCAGAGTGTTGTTTCAGGAGTTGCATCGGCAATTACCCCGAAACAGTAACATCGCGTACTTCCCCGATATCCGCCTGGAAAAATCCAGGCGGGTATCAATTTTCCTTCCTGCAATTCCATCAGATCCCGGGTTCCCATGAAACGCTCCGGCGCCAGCATCATTTTTTTGAACAGCCAAAACGAGGTGCTGCTCTTCCTGAGAGATGACAAGCCGGATATTCCCTGCCCGAATATGTGGGACCTGCCGGGCGGTCACGTTGAATACGAAGAAACCCCCGAAGCCTGCATCGTCAGGGAGATGCTCGAGGAAATCGAAACCGATGTCTCCTTTTGCCGTCTGTATGCCGTTTACGACTTCCCGGACCGTATCGAGTATATCTTCCTTCTGGAGATGGATGCCGATGCTGCGGCCATCACGCTGCACGAAGGCCAATGCCTCCATTGGTTCCGCTCAGACGAAATCCGGGACTTGAACCTTGCATACGGTTTCGAACGTGTACTTTCGGATTTTTTTAATCTCCAAGGGTCAATTCCCCGAAACTTGCTTCGATAAAGAATATCAATGTGAATACTGTTGGAAAGCATGGTGATGAAAACACTATCAAAGCCTATGTTCAGGACCAAGGTCGTGAGACAGAGTACAAAAAACCGCATTCACAGCAGTAGCGCCTCTTTCTAATACCCCGTAGTTCTGCTGCGGGGATGCTTTATTGAATGGAACAAGAATGGGTTTCATGTTTTGCGGAACAGACACAGCTTCGCTGATTCCTGTACCTGTCACCGGGGAGGGGAAAAAAATGACTGGTCGAAAAGGATTCCCTGATTCGGGTCTACCCAGAATGCCCCTTTTTCCATTCTGTAATCTGCCGGATATCCGATCGACGCAAGCAGAGAATTCACGAAAACGGCACAGTTTCCGGCAGTCAGGCAAGCTGTCGGGCGATGTTCATGCAACATGAAATTCCTGCCTGCCAGGATTACCGCCTCGGCAAGCGCCTGCTCGCTTTCACCGTCGAGCGGCTCGATCAGGTGTTTTTCATAATCCATATCATTCCATGAACCAAGGAATTTACCGGCATTCAGATACGCCCTGAAGGTATCGGCATCATCATCCTGATTGAATTTGCAGGAAATCATCTTGCCGGTTCCTTCGGCATATCCCCCAAGGGTCACGAAATAGTATTCGTCACCTCGGAAGTTTCCGGTCAGATATCGAGCAGAAGTCCATGATGCGGCATCGCGAGATCGGAACATGACGGCGAGAAAATGGTGATTGTCCGCAGGATATACCGAAAGATCTCGTGCACACCAGAAAACCTCGGCCGAAGGGACATGCCGCCTGTGCTGAAGTCCGTTCTGTGGGGAAAACCATTCTCCGGGAGATAAACCGTCACCGAAAGTGACCAGACAATCAGTTCCGGTATCGAGATCAATTGCCCTGATGCTTTCAAGAAACCATGAAGGCGATCCCGAAACATCCTCCTTTCTCACCTCGATTTCAGCTATCGGACCGAAAACATCCGGAAGATCGAAATTAACCGTATCCACAGCACCCGGGAAAAAGCCATTGCCCCCGGCTTCATGGATAAGCATTTCCTGAGACTCCCTGCCGCTCCATTCAATCAGCTTCAACCAGATATCGGCACGCAAGCCGACTTCCGAACAGAGGCCGGTTTTCACGACAAATTGCAGTTTTGTCATTTTATCCCTGGCTATCGTTGTAAGTTCCCTCGAAAAACGGGATAAAACGATGCTGAAATAAAATCAGCAACGGGTAAAGAATAAATGCCGGTTTGAACAGAAGATTTACAGAAATGTAAGCAAAGTGCAGGGCATTTCCGACATGATGGAAGTAATTACAAAACTTAAAACTACTGCATAATACTGTATACTATTTCCCGTAAATGAGTTAATGGAAGAAAAAATTATGTTGCCACGGCAGCTATTACTTCTTTATTGCTTCTCCCATACAATAGCAAGCCTCTATGGCGAAATAAATATGGCTTTACATCTCAACGGCTCATTTTCTGATTATGAAAGTCTGAACGGACCGGAAATGACGCAGGGCAAGAGAATTGAACCTGCAAAAAATCATCACCGGACCCAAGGATTATTTGTATTCAATGGCATGATGCACAGCCCGTTTTTGCATTCCGGTGCAGTTCATCGTCTGGAGCCTGGGCTCTCCAGTCACCCCTATCCGTATCACTGTTCGCCGAAATATCGGTTACGCTCCTGCGCCAGACAGTCTTGGGACCATGGTGCCCGAAATGCCTTTCTTCGCCGTTCTGCCGCCATATACCCTCTGTTTCAAGCCATGCCATCCGATCATCAGGGGTAACCGGCTGATCAGGAAGAGGCTGGGAAGGCAACAATGGACCGGCATGAAAAGGCCCCTGGATAACGGATAGGGAAAGACCTCCCTGCCACGTCACCATGGTGATGCAGAGAACCACCGCGAGAGTGGTGATAAGCTCTGTGCGCCTTGAATTTACTGAAGCGCCTTTTTTCCTGAAGTACGAAAAAAACGGTTCGCGGTTGAGATAGAAAAGATGGTAGAGTGAAAGGGCCGTGAAAAGAATGCCGAATATGATGTGCTGCCCCATCCATACCTTCCTCTGGATACCGGCGATACCGCCTGAAGCTCCGGAAGTACCGAAAACAGGAAAAATCCAGAGTATTGTCCCGGAAATCAGGAGTGTCAGCAAAGAAACGGCAAGAGCGAGGCCTGTAAAAATCCGCAAGTTGATCATCTTCTTCATCGTATCGGTATTGTCACTGTTCGTTGAAAAATCATTACACTGCTTTTGACGCCCGTTTTCAGGAAATCAGGCACCGTAATGCCCCGTAAAAATGATATTCATTGATGAAGTAAACCTGTACCGCTATGAAACCCCTCGATCCGTCGAGATACAGCAGAATCGTGTTCTTCACCGGGGCAGGAATGTCAGCGGAAAGCGGAGTTCCTACCTATCGGGGAAAAGGAGGATTGTGGAAATCTTATGATTACGGGGAATACGCCTGCAGTAAGGCTTTCGAAAGAGACCCCGAAAAAGTGCTTCGGTTCCACGAAATCCGCAGACGTGCGGTGCTTGACTGCCACCCCCACGAAGGGCACACGACCATCGCCGCTATGCCTCGCGCATCCATCGTCACCCAGAATATCGACGGTATGCACCAGCGTGCCGGGTCGCGCGTCGTCATCGAGCTGCACGGGAGCCTCTGGCGCCTTCGATGCTCCCGATGCGGAACCGTATGTGAAGATATCGGAAGTGACTACCGTTCACTTCACTGCGAATGCGGATGCTGGCTCAGGCCAGATATCGTCTGGTTCGGGGACATGCTCGACGAGGCCGTGATGCGCGAAGCTTCTGCAGTTATCGCCGCATGTGACCTGTTCATCAGCATCGGCACCTCGGGAAGCGTATGGCCTGCCGCAGGTTTCCCCATGCTTGCCCATGATTCCGGATCTTACTGCATCGAAATCAATCCGGAGCCTTCCGGAGCATCCTGCTATGACCTCAGTATCTGCGGTGAAGCGGGAAAGGTCTTGCCCCGGATGTTCAAAATGCAATAAATCACGGTCAATAAATGATTGGCAAGAATTTTCTGGTGTGTTTCCTGTATTCCGAATATTCCGGATGCCTTTCCTGAAGCAGCGTTTCCTCATAACCGGCCTTGAAGGGAAAAAAGGCCATTGCACCGATCTCACTACAAGGGCTCATCTATATATTGTTTTGAGAGGCACGAGTGCAAGGCGGACGAAGTCCCGATGTTATCGGGATAAACTTTAAAACCGGAGTCCCGACAAGTCGGGATGAGGATTTCGAGCACTGACCAACGTTGCAATAGGGCGTCGGAACAGATAAATAGAGGCGCTCATAAGCACATGCGGGGCACTGCAGGTTTAAAGCTCCCATCCAGTTCCAGCTGAAAGCATGCTGCCGTAGAGCGGATGCCGCACAAGGGCATACAAGCCGGTCGTCACCAGTTCAATGTGTTCGACCGGTTTGGGAAAAGGGGTGAAAAATATTCGAATGCCATTGACAAGCGCAGCAAATTCGAACAGCGCCAGGATAATCTGACGGAATGGCTTGCCTGCATCAAAAAAATTACCCGATAATACAGGCCTCCACTCCAGAAGGACAATAAATGCCGCCAGAAGGACCACCTGTGCGGTGACGAAAGCAAAACCCCTGATATCTGAAGATGTTCGGACCATTTCCCGATGCAATTAATTTCAGTTTATTTCATCTCAAACCTCAACTTAACATACCAACAATCGGCCAGGCTGATTATACGGATACATAACGGCACACCGTTTCAATGATAACTCACGCAAGCGCCTCCTTCATGATGCTAACCGGCTACTCCGAAGCATCATCCCGCCAATCAGGGAAATACTGACTTTTATCCTTAATTTCAACATAAACAGCAGTGAAAACCGGCACGACCGGCAAACAATATCGATTCATGGTTTACAGCGCAACTCTCCGGCTCGTCACGAAAGGGTTATCCGATATCGTCGATATCACTTCCCGGATAAAAACCATGCTCTGTTCATCCGGGCTCCGGAACGGCATTGTCACTATTTCGGCAATCGGATCAACCGCATCGGTAACAACCATTGAATATGAGCCGGCGCTTGTCGAAGATTTCAGGCAGAAACTCGAACAACTTGTTTCCGTATCAGAAAAAAGCAGACATTCCGAAACCTGGGGCGACGACAACGGCTTCTCACATATGCGGGCATCACTGATAGGGCCATCTCTGACCATACCGTTCAGCGAAACGGCCCTTGTGCTCGGAACATGGCAGCAGATCGTCTTCATCGATCATGACAACCGCCCCCGAAACCGTGAGATTTTCGTTCAGTTCCTCGGGGAATGAAAAATACGCTCAACGTCAACGCCAAACGAATTCAGCGATGGAAAAACAGAAAGTACTGGTAGCAGGGGCATCTGGATATCTCGGCAGGCATGCCGTCAGGGAATTCGCCACCCGCGGGTACAGCGTACGCGCACTGGTGAGGGACCGGGAAAAACTTTCCACGGAAGGACCGAACCTCGAACCGCCCATAAGCGAATTTGTCACCGAATATTTCACTGCAGACGCACTCGATACCCGGACCATGAAAGGAGCATGCAAAGGCATGGACCTGGTTTTTTCCTGCATGGGCCTGACCAAGCCCCAGGACCATATATCGAGTGAGCAGGTAGACCACCTGGGCAACAGGGCGCTCCTCGAGGACGCCATTGCCTGCGGCGTCAGGAAATTCATCTACATTTCGGTTTTCAATGCGGAAAAAATGATGGAATCAGACATCGTCAAAGCCCACGAGCTCTTCGTCAGGGACCTCAAAGCTTCCGGGATGCCTTATACCGTCATACGCCCGACTGCTTATTTCTCGGACATGGGCATGTTCTTCAACATGGCACGGTCCGGCCATATCTATCTTTTCGGTGATGGTTCCAACAGGTTCAACCCTATACACGGGGCAGACCTCGCGAAGGTCTGCGCCGATGCAGCTGAAAGGAACGAAACGGAGATTGACGTGGGAGGGCCGGAAACCTTCACCTACAACGAAACCAATATCATGGCCTTCAAAACCCTTGGCTTAAAACCCTCGATAACCCATGTTCCCATGTGGATCGCCGATGCGGGGCTTTTCCTGACAGGCCTGTTCAACAAACCTCTGGCAAGCGTCATGACTTTCGCAATTTCCGTAAGCCGCTTCGACAACGTCGCACCGCCAACCGGGTCAAAGGGACTTGCCGATTTCTACAGCGCTCTTGCGGCAAAAGGATGATCAGGCTTTGCCTGCCGCCATCCTGTCAGGAAACACGTTTCTCGAATCAGGGCAGTGAAAGAATTCCGACGCAATGCTCATGCAACCATTTCAGCGGAAAGCAGCCTCTCCCGGCAAGCTACGATATCTTCGATCGTGAGAACCGGGAAGCCCTGTTCCTCCGCAAAGGCGACGGTCCTCGCCATATCGGCCATCGTACCGTCCGGATTGGTCAGTTCGCACAGAACGCCGCATGGTTCAAGCCCGGCAAGGGACATAAGGTCAACAGTCGCCTCCGTATGGCCGGGACGAACAAGGACCCCGCCCGATCTCGCCCTGAGAGGGAAAATATGTCCCGGACTCCGGAGATCGGAAGGTTTGGCGTGAATTGATGCCGCCGTCCTGACAGTCTGTACCCGGTCAGCGGCAGATACGCCCGTCGTCACTCCTTCTGCCGCTTCGATGGACACCGTGAATGCGGTCTGGAACCCGCTGGTATTGTTCTCCACCATCATGGGAAGCTCGAGGGAGCGGATTTTCTCTTCAGTCATGCAAAGGCAGACGATGCCGCTGCATTCGCGGATAAGCATCGCCATCTGGGGAACGGTCAGGGTTTCGGCGGCAAAAACAAGGTCGGCTTCATTCTCGCGTTCGGGAGAATCGGCAATGAGCACTCCCCTGCCGCTGCGCAAGGCTTCAAGGGCGTTTTCGACCCGGCGGAACGTATCGCCGTACTTTTCGACAAGAATCTGATTCATGGGTGAAGAGTCTGGATATTGAAAAAAATGAATCAGGGCGCAGGAATGCGGCAGGCATTCTTATCCTCTTTCATCCGGACTCTGACCGTCGGCTTTGGCTTTTCACCAAATCAGCATCCCTCTCCCAGAAATGAAGAGGACGCTCGCGGGCTCACCGGCATCTGGCCGGAATACCGCCGGTGGGGATTTCCACCCCGCCCTGAGAATAAGTGATCTATGGGAAAGCTTGAAAATAACCTCCGCGTTGCAAAGTTCAAAGCGCTGGCAATTATTCTTCGCACTGAATGGAAATATCAGCCTCAAAAAATAACCGTGTATCGTAAAAATATAAAAGCCCCATCGTCCTGAGCACGGAAGATGGGGCTTTGAGTGCCATGGAAGCAAAATCGTTCAGGGATAGTCCTGCCTGACCGGCCGAACCACGATATCGCTGAAATGCACATGGGGAGGCTGTGAAACCAGTGTGAGTATGGCACGGGCGACATCTTCGCCATCAAGCAGCGGCCCGAACCGCTCTCTGAACGTCCGCAGAACTTCCTGACCATAACCCGCAGCATCCTGGAAGCCGCTCACGACGATACCGGGCTCGACAAGCGAAACCCTCACCCCTTTCGGCCCGATTTCACGGCGTAAACCCTCGGCGAGAGCGTGGAGTGCGAATTTCGTCGAACCATATACCGTGCTCAGCGGAAAGACATGCCTTCCGACAACAGAACCTACCACGACAACATCTGCAGCTTTTTCGGGAAAGCGCCCTTCCTGAAGAGCGACAAGCTGTTGAGAGGCTTTCTGCATGAACATGAGCGCTCCTTTCACGTTGATATCGAACACTTCCTGAAGCTCTGAAAGATCTGTCGTACTGACTGAACCCTTAAGCCCCCGGCCCGCATTGACAACCACGAGATCGGCTTCACGACCGAAACGTTCTTCAGCCTTGGTGAACAGCCTGTCTATGACAGACTCTTCCGATGCATCCCCGATCACCCCCGCGAAAGACTCTCCCAGCTCCCGCTGGAGTGAAGCGATCTTTTCGGTCCTGCGCCCGCAGCCCACGACGCCATAACCGGATGACACGAAAAGCCTGACGGTAGCCTCCCCGATACCTGACGTGGCACCGGTAACGATTGCAATTCTCTGGAGTGTCTTGCCCATGGTTCAACTGCTTGAAATTATTGATTAACGGAAAAAATGGAGCCTTCGTTTTAATATACCATTCTGCCCCCCACCTCTGCTTTATTTTTACGCCTGTGCAAAAAATCGAGGAGCGTTGAAAAAATATTACCGAACCATCAAACCACTGAACGACACAACACTCGGAATATATTTTTTACGAGGTAAAAAGGAGCGTAGCCTGAAAAAACTTCAATATTGTAACAACCCTTCAAATCCGTGCGGAAAACCACGTCAATACCATCAATAATTGTATAAAAAAAAACAAGTTGTCCTCTTTATTAAATAAAAGATGCTTAAATTCTCTTTGCCTGACCGGCAAGGGTTGTTTGTTTCCTATCAGAAAGCTTTAGAAAGGGTTAGCAATCAAAGGAAGCTTAAGGAACGCCGATGCATATTTCCCTGCATCAGATCCCTTTAATGGAATGAGATTTCAAGCCGGTTTGACAGTGAAATCCTGTATCCCCCTGACAGTATCGTTGCTGTAACAGCAGGTTTTGATGAACGCAGCTGGCCCAACAAGCAGTATCAGCACACAATATCAGACCATGAATCTGTCCTTCAGTACATCGTTTCTCCTTAATTCCATCGATGCCTGGGAACTGGACCGTCAGGAACGGTTCAACCTCGACTCGCTTACAGAGTCTTTTCACGAGTCCGTGCCGGTACTCGATTTTATCGACTGGAAAATCACATCGGTCGATAGGGGCTATACAGAAACCGTGCTCCCGCTCAACCCGAACGCCTCCAACCAGTACATAACCCACCAGGCGGCACTGATGCTGCTTGCCGCTGATTACACGGGCGGCATAGCTCTTGCATCCCTCTTCCATATGGTCCCGATCGTCGGTTTCGTCCCATCGATCGACGACAACGCTGCATACATGTGGGGAGCGAAGGCATCCATCCAGTGGTTCTCCCCGAGTTGCCACAGCCTGACCTGCAAGGCATCGATCGACAAAAGCAAATGGGAAATGCTTGCTCGAAGGTATGCGGAAAGCCAGCGGGTCATCACCACCATCCCCATCATGATGTACAATGGAAAAAAGCTGGTAGCGCAGGCCGATTTCACCTACTGGGCACAGGATCTCAGAGGTTTGAAAAAAAACGCGTTCGATGTGGAAAGAATCAACGTGCTTTACGAGCATAAAACGAAAACGACCGCTAAGCTCATCGTCGGCCTGCGGGCCATGGAACAGGAGAAGCCTCTCAGCCAAAGGCGTTTCGACGATCCTTACGCCTTCATGCTTGCCGGGAAACAGGGATTGACCCTTGCCAGGCGTTTCAGCAATGACACCCCCTACCTGCAGAACATGGTAGCCGCGAGGACCATTCACCTCGACGAAACGGTCAAACGCTTTGCTGAAAGAAGGAAAGCAAACGGAAAAGAGGCGGCATTCAACGTCGTCAATATCGGAGCCGGTTACGACAGCAGGTTCTGGCGGCTGCATTTCGATAATGTCTATGTATACGAGCTCGATCTGCCTATTATGCTCAATGAAAGAAAGCGTATATTTGATTACAGCAAAAAACATTCGATCCGCAATGTCGAAATCGACATTACAACCCAACCCCTTGATGAGACCCTCAACAAGGCCGGTTTTGTAAAAGAACTGCCGACAATGTTCATATGGGAAGGAGGGTCAATGTACTTTCGTCCAGAAGAGATCGATTTCATCCTCGCCTCTATGGTAAACCTCATGACGCCCGAGTCTGTATTTTGGTTCGATTTCGTATCGGAAGAGCTTGTCAACGATGCCACGGGCAAAAAAGAAGCTGAAGATTTCATGCGTAACATGCGGAAGATGGGGGAACCGTTCATCAACGGCTACCGGGACCCGTCCGTTCTCGCTTCGAAACACGGCCTCCATGTTGAAGAAAACACCGCTTCGGGCAAGGTGCTTTCTTTTGAGGAAGAGATTTACAATCATTATGGGTTCTGCATTATGAAGGAATAATAACCATGGCTGCGGGATATACATCGAAAGCCTCTCTGCTGAAAAAATTCAAGGAATTTCTTCGCAAAGATTACGAGCGGAACGAGTTTACTATCGGCATTGCACGGTATGTCGGTTTCTGGTGCCATCCCCTCTACTACCTCATCTGGACGGCGATCCTGCCGCAACCCTACGAATCGTTCTGGCTGCGCTATTCCTCGTGCATCCTTTTCACTCCGTTTTTTTTCTTTAAACGATATCCCGTCAGCTTCAGGCCCTGGCTTAACCTCTACTGGTACTTCTGGCTCACGCTCACACTTCCGGTGATTTTCACCTACCTGATGCTCATGAACAATTTCTCGGGCATGTGGCTGATCTGTGAAACCATGAGCATCCTTGTTTTCATCATCTTCATCCCGAACTATTACATGCTGACGGTCCTGCTCGTCGGCGGGATTGCCGCGGCATATGGCGGATTCGTGGCAGCAACCGGGAAACAGGTGATCCTCAGTACGGAAATCATCACCTACATACTGCCAATGCCGATGGCAATGCTGCTGGGACTCCTGTCTGGATTCACCATAAAAAAGGGTGAAATCGCACAGGAAAGGAACCGCGTCCTGCAATCCCTTGCAGGCACCATAGCACATGAAATGCGCAATCCTCTAGGACAGATACGCAATTGCCTCAACGGCATCCACACCCTCCTGCCGAAACGTCACCAGGAATCTTCCAACCATCCGTTCAATACACCGATCCTCGAAAACCTCTACGAACGTGTTGCCCATGGCCAGATGGCTGTCAAACGCGGCGTGCAGATCATCGACATGGTACTCGGGGAAATCCGCGAAAAGCCGATCAGCCAGGAAAGCTTCACCTACCTTTCTGCCTCACGCATTCTGCTAAATGCCCTCGACGAATACAGTTATGAAACTGAAAACGAAAAGAACCGGGTGAAAATCACTAAAGACGACCGGTTCATTTTCCGAATCAACGAAACGCTCTTCGTCTTCGTGCTTTTCAATCTGCTGAAAAATGCGATTTACTATTTCAAATCCTTTCCTCAGAGCGACGTTACCATCCGGATGGAAAAAGGTGAAGGAAATAACTACATCTTTTTCCGTGATACCGGCCCGGGCATTCCGAAAGATGCGCTCCAGAATGTTTTCGAAAGCTATTACACCAGCGGAAAATCAGGAGGAACAGGCCTCGGTCTCGCTTACTGCAAACGAGTGATGAAAGCTTTCGGCGGAGATATTCAATGTGAATCGGAGGAAGGGAAATTCACGGAATTCATCATGAGTTTTCCCGTTGTTTCCCAGAAAGAACTCGACGAATATACCGCTCGTGTCGTTGCCATGGGTATTGCTGATTTCAGGGGTAAACGCCTCCTGATCGTCGATGACGACCCGATTTACCGCATCACGCTTAAAAAGTACCTCGAATCGCTCGAAGCGGAAACGGACGAAGCGGCAAACGGACTCGAAGCGCTCGAGCTTCTCGGAGGTTTCCGTTATGACATGGTGATCATGGATCTGAGCATGCCGATGATGAACGGGTACGAAACCGTCGAAAGGATTCGAAATGGTGAAGCCGGCCCGGAAGCCGCAATGACACCGGTCGTGGCTCACAGCTCGGAACCGGCGGCAATTGCGAGGAGCATGGCCGAAAATGCCGGCATGCAGGCATTCATCTCGAAACCCTGCAGCCGGACTGAGCTTATCAACACTCTGCGGGCCGCATTACACACCATCCCTGCAGGACATCCTGCAAAAAGTGCTCTTGGGGGACTCAAAGTGCTTGTTGTCGATGATTCCGCTTTGAACTGCGACCTGATCGCCATGAACCTGAAGGATGCCGGGCTCGACGTTTCCGTAGCCTACGACGGCAATGAAAGCCTGGAACTCCTGCACCGGCAGCCGTTTGACCTGCTCATCACCGATATCCGCATGCCGGGAATGGATGGTCTCGAACTGGTACGGAAGCTGCGTGCAAGCAGCGATGCCAAATTGCGCAGCCTTCCCGTTATAGGCATGAGTGGCGCCATCGAGGAGGAAGAGGCTGCAAAACATGCGGGCATGAATGATTTCCGTATCAAGACGGACAGCCCCGGACTGCTCCTCAATTCAATCTGCAGACTGCTTGCTGTAAAGACGGAGCATCCCGCTTCAGAAAAATACGATAAAAAAAAACAGGCTGTCGCCGACACCATATCGACATACGGTTTTACTGCTTCCGAAAGTGCCGAGTTCATCAGGATGTTCCTCGAAGAGTTCTCGGACATGCCAGGCCGCATGCGGAACTCACTGAAAAATAATGACATTGCAACCCTTCGCTCACTATCGCACAAACTCAAGGGAAGTGCTGCCCTTATCGGTCTCGAAACCATCAGGCAGGTGGCTGAGGAACTTGAGATAGAATGCAGGGCGGAAAGGAAGGAAAACCTCGAAAAAATGGTTAAAACGGTTTCACAGGAGCTATCCGGTCTTTCGGCGACCATGGGAAAGGACCCGGAAAACAGCACAATCTGAAACTTTCAGAGGCTTCCCAGGATCCTTTCGCGCTGACTCCTGTACTCGGCGTCGGTGACAAGCCCTTGTTTCTTCAGGCTCTCGAGCGTCTTTAACCGCTGTTCGGCCGATTCGCGGGCAGTCGGCAAACCCGGCATATCCTCGATCTCGATGTTGACCGTGTTCTTTCCGAAAGAGATCACGAGGGTGAAAACCATGATTGCGACGCACATGGCTATCCATATCACCCCGACCGGTCCTGCCTCCTCGAAAATCCCGGAACTTGCTGCGGCAGCTATCATTCCGACTATCAGAACAACGATGATGACTGCAGCAGCCTTCGGCGGTCTTACCGTTATTTTAGGCATAGCTGAAATGCTTGAGAAGAAATTTTAAATAACGAAAAACACAGAAGCTCATCCTTATACCGAACCGCAACTGAATTTATTATAAGACTTTAAAATAAATACCGTCCACTGATTCTTTTCGTCTTCCGGGTCCTGAAACCATTTCACGCTCCCTGGGTTGTCCATATCTGCCGGGCCGCGTAACCCTCGCCTTTAAGGCTCATGTCGAGCATCTCGATTTTGTCGGGCACGACTTCGATCATCATGCCGAACCAGTGTTCGGCCCAGGTTTCGGGCCGTCCGAAAAGCCTGAATGCTTCGAAAAATCCGGAGTCCTGTTTGCTCATGAGTTTTGCATGGCCGCTGATCTGAAGTCCCGAAATATCGTTCATGTTATCCGAATACTCCGCTTTCGGATCGAACAGGCCAATGCTCACCCTGGGGTTGAGCTTGATATTGCCCAGTTTCAGGCCCGGCTCGCCTGCCATGTAGATCGTAAACCCGACATTTCTGTAAAGGATCGGTGTCGAACGCGGCACATTGTCCCTCGAGGTCGAAAGGACGCAGATACGGCGTCCACCGAGGAACTTGAGGATACGCGCTTCAAGCTCTTCCTGCGACAGATGCGCCGATACCCTTTTCGTGAAGATTTCAGGAACTGCGTTTTTTTCCTGTTCGCTCATTTTCAGCTCCTCATGATTCTGCATGCTAAAAAGTTGCTCTTTTACAAAGATCATCAAATTCCCGGACTATCCGAAAGGATTAACCCTTTGACCGCAGCAACCCCGTCATGGGGGCTTGAACAAACGCGGCAAGCCGTGTATCTTTCTCCAACGAGTTGGTTCGAGGTCGAAATGAAATATTATCCGGGAGGGTGCAATGGATAACGCGAATGTTGTTTTGATCGATGCCGCCAGAAAAAAGTTTGCAAGATTCCGCGAGCTCACCGATCGATTCGGAGAGGAAAAAGCATGGGAAACCATGCTGGAGGGGTTCCCTGAACTGCAGAAACAGCGCATGGGACCACTCCTTGCCCTGCCAACCCTCATAGAAGGATTCATGCAGTCCATCCCGATCTTCAATTCGATCGGCATGGATATGGTGGCTGTTGATATCTCGAACAGAGGAATCGACGCGGCGCTGGAAATACAGAAGGTCTGCCCTTATCTGGATGTCTGCAGAGAATTCGGGTACGAAACCCCATGCCACGTGATCTGCGAACTGGACATGGAAGCCTCGCACAGGGCTTTTCCCGAAATGAAAGGCGAAATACTCTGCAGGCAGGCGTTCGGAAGTCCTGTCTGTATCTTCAAATACGAACGTCCGGCAAAAAAAGGGCGCTAAAAGATGGAAATACGGTCACCAATTACGGACCGTATTTCCATCAATATCCCTGTCACATCGGCATGGCTTCCTGCAACTTCGGCAGCATACAGCCTTCGGCCAGGAAGCGCTGGTGCCAGCTCAGCGCTTCGTCGAGAAGGTGCGGGGTATGCCGTCCGAGCGAGCACTGGAGCGCGCGATCGTGATAGTCATGCAAGGCTGGCCTGAAATCGGGATGCGCACAGTTGTCAATGATCACCTTCGCCCTCTGGTTCGGGGAAAGGCCGCGCAGGTCGGCAAGCCCCTGCTCGGTCACGATAACCTGGACGTCATGTTCGGTATGGTCGACATGAGAGGCCATCGGGACAATGCAGGAAATCTTGCCGTTCTTGGCCTGGGATGGCGTCATGAAGATTGAGATATAGGCGTTTCTTGCAAAATCGCCCGATCCGCCGATACCGTTCATGATCGAACTGCCCATTACATGCGTAGAATTGACATGGCCGTAGATGTCCGCCTCGATCATGCCGTTCATCGCAATGACACCGAGACGGCGGATCACTTCGGGATGATTGCTGATCTCCTGCGGACGGAGAATGATTTTCTCGCGATAGAAATCAAGGTTCCTGTTCAGTTCTTCGAGCGCCGAATCGCTGAGCGAAAACGCCGTTGCGGACGCCATCGAGAGCTTGCCTGAACGGAGCATGTCGAGCATGCCGTCCTGGAGCACCTCGGTATAAGCAGTCAGATTGTCGAACGGCCCGTTGTTGAGCCCCGCCATGACGGCATTGGCGATGTTGCCGACGCCAGACTGTAGCGGAAGGAGGTTTTTCGGAAGTCGACCTTTTCGGACCTCGTGCTCGAAAAAATCGAGGATATGCCCGGCAATGAGCATCGAATTTTCATCCGGAGGCGAAAACGGTGAGTTCCTGTCAGGAGAGTTGGTTTCGACGATGGCGATGATTTTCTCCGGATCGCAGCGGAGGTACTGCTCGCCTATCCTGTCCTGCGGTCTCACCAGAGGAATCGGCATCCGATGGGGCGGCAGCTGGGTACCGTAGTAGACATCGTGCATACCCTCAAGCAATGGGCTTTGCCAGGAGTTCACCTCGAGGATGACCTTGTCGGCCTGGTCGAGCCAGGTCTTGTTGTTGCCGACCGATGAAGATGGTATCAATCGACCGTCTTCGAGAATTCCTGCCACTTCGACAAGTGCGATATCAAGCTTACCGAGAAATCCGAACCAGACAAACTGCGCAACATGGGAAAGGTGAATATCGATATACTCCATCCGCCCTTCGTTGATACGGCGACGGCAGGTAGGGTCCGACTGGTACGGGAGCCTCATTTCCACCCCGTCGGCTTCAGCAAGCACACCGTCGAGCTCCGGGGCGGTCGATGCTCCGGTCCAGACGCCGATACGAAACTTCTGCCCTTCCCCGTTCGCTTCCGCAATGCGCCTGGCCAGCGCAGCCGGCACCGATTTCGGGTAACCTGAACCGGTAAATCCGCTCATGCCGACATTGACCCCTGAAGGGATGAGCGCTGCGGCTTGTTCTGCGGACATAATCCTGCCCTGCAATGCTTTACAGAGAACGCGGGATGAGTTTTCCATGTACTGCTGACTCCGTTTCAAGATTGAATATTGAACATATGCACCACAGGCACAACATCTCCCCTTTCCTCCTTTGCAGGATTCTCAGAAAAAATCGGGGAGCGTGACGAAAAAACCGCCGCGGCAGCGCATTTCTTTTTTGGAGCGATAAATTTACAATTTTATTCGAGGCAAACACAAAAAAGAATAGCTCCATCTTGTTATGGCCAGAAACCTTCATACACGCCATATTCAGACATTCACGGCAGTTGCATGCAGCTTACAGGTTCCCTTCGCCATTGCCGCCGCAGGAAAATTCGCTTTCAGGACCAGCTCTTCTCCAAATGCCGTATATTTTCCTGTATAGCACTACATTCAATGATCCTTGAGTTTATGGATTCCTCGATCGCTTTGTACAATAGCCTTATCGTTTTGGGCGGTCCGGAAAGGCCGCACCTTTCGGGCATATGCCCTGACGGACCGATCGAGGTCGAAATCGGCTTCGGGGACGGCGATTATCTGATCAGAAGGGCCAGGGAGAACCCCGGAACAACCTTCATCGGTATCGAACAGAAACCTTCCCTGATCGTCGGTGTTTCAAAAAAAGTTGCCGCACTGCAGGTAGATAACATCCGGTTTCTCCAGTCATGCGCGAAAGACGCGTTCTGTGATCTCTTCACGCCACAATCCCTTTCGCGGGTATATGCGCTCTTTCCCGACCCCTGGCCAAAACGGAAACATATCAAATACAGGCTGTTTTCAACCGATTACCTTCGCATGCTCAACAACAGGCTTATACCCGACGGTGAAGGCCTGATTGTCACCGACAGCGAAGATTACGGAAAATGGATCGTGAAACAGGCCCTTGGCACCGGGTTCACGATAGAGCACAGTAGGGTGCCAGCGCAATTCAATACAAGATTTGAACGAAAATGGAGCGAACAGGGGCAGAACGGATTTTATCAGGTGCTACTGAAAAAAATGCAGCACCTGGATATATGAATAAAAAAGGAGATAAAGAATGGAAATGAGGAGGTAAATACAGAGCTTACACACATTACACCCAAAGCTTATAATACACATAACGCGTATTCTTTTTCAAGCTTCTCACAAAATATCGCTGGCTGTAAAAAAATAATTCTCCGGTCAAGTTGCGTCATGCGTTAAGCCATAATCAAACCGTAACGAATGCATCGAGAACACATTGGCATCCCCGGAACCCCATACTGTGGAGAAACCGGGATATAACTCTTGTAAAAGTTGGTTAAAACCGGGAACATGACACATGCCGAAAACAAACAGAAGCTCCCTGGCCCTTTGGCTCTTCTCCCTGGTCTGCGCCATCATGGCGGGACATGCACTATACCTCTACTCCCTGCTGCCGGACAAGGTCGCCACCCATTTCGGCGTCTCAGGAACACCGGACGCATGGGGCGCGAAACCGACGTTTTTCCTCTGGTATTTTATTACCACGATAATTCTTGCCGCCGTTCTTCTCTGGACTCCCCGCTTTCTTTCTAAAATTCCCACGTCCCTGATCAACCTTCCCAACAAGGATTACTGGCTTGCCCCCGAACGCAAAAATGAAACCCTGGCTTATATCGGCAGGGGATCACTGCTTTTCGGCTCGGGAACCCTCCTGTTCCTTCTCGATATCATTCACCAGTCATTCCGGGTTTCCCTTGGACAAGCTTCCGGATTGAACCACGTCTGGACAAGTATAGCCGTCTATCTGATATTCTGCGCCTTTTGGACAACAGCTCTTTTCCGTCGGTTCGGGAGAAAAAACTGAGCGTCCGCATGTCAGCGTCCGAAAGCGTTACGCTGCCATGCAACCATCTCCGGCACAAGTTTGTTTGATACCATGAGATTTCGATCCGTTCTAACATTTTAACCATGGAGGTCCGGTCATGCTCTCAAGCCTTTCAAAGCTCACCCCAGCCCAACTCGAAGCAGTCCGGGCGCTGGAAAAGGAAATTGGAAAAACGCTGCTCTCCTATTCCGGCTACGATGTCGTGGCGGATGATCTTGCCGCTCATGAACTTGAAAAAGTACGCGAACTGGAAAAAACGCTCGGCACGGCACTGGTTGCAGTCAGAGAGACATAACGGTTACGCTGGTCCGGATCAGGTTTCTCTATTACGTCCGGAATAAGTGACACTGGATTTGGAGTCATTCCAGATAGCACCGTATTTTAATTTTTCTGATTCATTGAAGCGGATCGCTCCCGCAAGGTACCATGCTGCAGGATGCTGTTCAGGATCATCTCCTTCGCTGGTTCCCAGATATTCCAGACCTTCGATCCCGCCTTCATCGCTGCGGTAAACCCGCCAATGCCCCAGGATATAGTGTCTGGCATCCGCAGCCACTATGTCAAGAATCTCTCTGACCTCACCGATATCACTGTCACCCCTCAGGGCCACTCCCCCATATGCGTAAGCGACAGCCTTATGTTCGTCAAGGATGTACCGGATATATTTGTTCCGGGCCATATGATGCAACTCGAGTGTGTCAAGTGGATAAATAAACTGGAAGCCGCTATCGTCAACTCCAGAGAGAGACCTCGGCAGTACTCCATTGTCATGGGCAAGTCGACTGTACCACTCCGTATACTCTTCGAACAATTCCTGCAACAGGGACATGGGTTCAACCGTTTGATTAAAGAATTTCAGGCGGTGAAAGATAGCGACATCACCGTTGTCTTTTCGTCAATGTCATCCATTTTTCCTCAAACTCCGGAATATCAATGGAACGCAAAGAACGGAAACAATAACGCTGAAAATCACAATATCTTGTTTTATATTGCGTGATAATCTGCACATGCAACGATTGCCCACTAAAGCAATGCGCTTTTGGCCGAGTCTTTCTTAACTTCGTTTGTAAGATAAAAATCTCATGCCACGTTACACTCCCGAGCAGCTTGCCAAACGCAACGCTTCCGTCTGGACTGAAATCCAGATCCTGCTTGCGCCGGTTCAGTTCATCATTTTTCTCAGCGGGATCGCCCTGAATGTCCTCTATGCAAACCATCTCGCGTCGATAGATTTCTTCTGGATAAGCGTCGCCATTCTGTTCAAGACCATATTTTTCGTCATCCTTTTCGTCACCGGCATGTTCTTCGAAAAAGACCTGTTCGGGCACTGGGTTTTTTCGAAAGAGTTCTTCTGGGAAGACGTCGGAAGCTCGGTCGCAACCTTTTTCCATTTCCTTTACTTCTTTCTCGCATGGAAAGGATACTCTGACGAAAGCCTTGTATTCTGGTCATCGGTCGCCTATTCAAGCTATATCATCAATGCTATACAGTACCTGGTGAGGATATGGCTCGAGAAAAGCCACGAACGGAAAATAAAGCTCAAGGCGGAAGCTG